>NZ_JASDDG010000005.1 GCF_030407495.1 Arthrobacter sp. APC 3897
GCGCTGACAGCTGGCACGGGCTCTCTTTCGTTCGACTAGTTATGTCAACTAAGCGTCCGGAAGAAATATTCCCGTCCCGGCATGGGGTTTTTCGGCACCACCCCCTGACACCGCGATTTATCCCCGCTTACGATCATGGGCATGGACATGGACATCGTGGATTTCCTGTTGACCCGCTTCCAGGACGACGCCGCGGAGTCCCGGAAGCTTCTGACGGCGAGGGGCGTTGCTCCGTCTGACCGCTGGTACGAGGAGCGGCTGCTGCGCGAGTGCGAAGCCAAACTCATGCTGATCGACATCATCGGCGGTGCCCGGCGCAATGCCTTGGCACGGATGCTCCTGGACCCCGACGGCCAGGGCAAACTGTTCGCCGATGAACTGGAATGGACCACGCTGGCGCTGGCCTCCATGGCTGCCGGCTACCAGGACCATCCCGATTATCAGGACGTCTGGCGGCTCACCGGAAAACGCGGCTGAGGGTAGCCGATTCCGTCCGGCTGGGCGAAGGCAGCCCGGGACGCTTAGATTGGCTGACATGACTGAAGCGAATATCACAGGCGACCCGGCCGGAGAGACCGAACTCCTGCAGGAGCTCGCCGAACATCATCAGATAGCAACCACGTTCAACGGCTGGGATGGAACCCGCCGTGAGGTTGCCAGCGAGACACTGAAGAAAATCCTGGGTGCGTTGGGGGTAGCCACGGAAACGGCGGCGGACCTGACACAGTCACTGGCTTCGGCACGCCTGCAGGGGTGGTACCAAACGCTGCCGGGCGCCGTCGTCGTGCGCGAACACCGCAGCCGAACCGTCCCCGTCCATTTGCCCGCCGGAGTGCACGCGGACGTCCGGATCGTGCTGGAGGACGGAAGCCGGCGCGGGCTGGAATGGCCGGCAGTGCCCGGCGAGGAGCTGGAGATTGACGGGATCCTGACCGGCCGCACCCTGATTCCGCTCCCGGAGGACCTCCCGCTGGGCTGGCACCGGCTCGAAGTGGCGGCGGGTGAGCGGCAGGCCGGCGCCGTTCTGGTGGTCACGCCGGAACGGCTGACGACAACCGCCGGCCTTGACCGCCGCCGGGCCTGGGGGCTCATGGCCCAGCTCTATTCGGTGCGTTCCTCCCGGTCCTGGGGCATTGGAGACCTGGGCGATCTCGCGGATCTCGCGGCACTCTCCGGCGGACGCCACGGCGCCGGCTTCCTCCTGACCAACCCGCTGCATGCGGCGGAACCGGTCCCGCCGGTGGAACCCTCGCCGTATCTGCCCACCACGCGCCGATTCTTCAACCCGCTCTACATCCGGGTTGAGGACATTCCCGAGTACGGCTATCTGCCGGGAGCAGACCGTGCCCGGGTTGAAGAAGCCGCCCGGTCCCTCGAGGCGGCCAACCATTCTGCCGAGAAGCTGGACCGCAACGCCACCTACGCCGCCAAACTCGCGGCGCTGGAGCTGATCTTTTCCGTACCCCGAAGCATCGCGCGGCAGCAGCAGTTTGAGCGTTTCTGCACGTTGGAGGGCAAAGGGCTGCAGGATTTCGCCCTCTGGTGCGCACTGTCCGAGAAGCTGCCGGCGGATGATCCCCAGTGGCAGCAGATCAACGGTCCGGACAGCGGGTGGGTCCGGGAGCACCGCTCCGCTTTCACCGAGCGCATCCGGTTCCATCAGTGGCTGCAGTGGATCTGCGACCAGCAGCTGGAAACAGCCCAGACAGCCGCCCGGAGCGCCGGCATGGACATTGGCATTGTGCATGACCTGGCCGTGGGCGTGCACCCCGCCGGGGCCGATGCCTGGATGCTTCGCCCGGTCCTGGCCCCCGGAGTTTCAGTGGGCGCCCCGCCGGACATGTTCAACCAGCAGGGCCAGGACTGGAGCCAGCCGCCGTGGCATCCCCGGCGGCTCGCGGACGCGGGCTACCTTCCCTACCGGGACATGCTGCGCACCATCCTCCGCCACGCAGGAGGCATACGGGTTGACCACATCCTGGGCCTGTTCCGCCTGTGGTGGATCCCGCAGGGATCGGGGCCCGGCGAGGGAGCATACGTGCACTTTGACCACGAGGCACTGATCGGGATTCTGGTCCTGGAAGCACAGCGTGCCGGTGCTGTGGTGATCGGCGAGGACCTGGGGGTCTTTGAGCCCTGGGTGCAGGAATACCTCGCCGAGCGCGGCGTGCTCGGCACTTCCATCCTGTGGTTTGAGCACGGCGACGCCGGACCCCGCCACCCGGAGCAGTACCGGAAGGGCGCCCTGACGTCAGTGAACACTCATGACCTCCCGCCCACGGCCGGTTACCTTGCCGGAGAGCACGTGGACCTGAGGGAGTCGCTGGGGCTTTTGAGCCGTCCGGTGGAGGAGGAGCGGGCAGCGGATGCCGCGGCCCAGGAATCCGTGCTGGCGCTGGTCCGCAGCGCCGGGCTGCTGCCTCAAGGAGCCAGCGGCACGGATAACGTCCAGCAGACCGTGGAGGCGCTCCACTCCTTCATTCTGCAGTCCCCCTCCGTGCTCATCGGCGTCGCACTCGCTGATGCCGTGGGGGAGCGGCGCACCCAAAACCAGCCCGGCACCGGGGATGAGTATCCCAATTGGCGCATTCCGCTGTGCGGCCCGGACGGCAAAGCAGTCCTGCTCGATGACCTGCCATCCAACGAGCGCTTCAACTCGCTGGCGGACCTGCTCAGGGACGCGATCTGACCCGGCCGCGATAACCGGTTGTCTCCGGGAAGCCCATGACGGCCGAAGAGGTGAAGACATGCCTCTTCGGCCGTCCGGCCTTCAGTGCCGAAAAATTAGGACTCCAGCTTCATAGCCTTGCGAAGGGTCAGTGCGCTGCCGCTCTGCATCACGGCCCGGCGGTAGATCTTCTCGCCGAAGCGCAGCAGGGCGTAGGCGGCGGCCAGGGCGATCGCCAGCGACAGGAAGGTTTCCCACAGCGGCACCTCCCCGTTGAGCATCCGCACCGGCATGGCCACGGTGGAGATCACCGGAACGTAGGATGCGGCGACCAGCAGCTGTCCCTTGGCGAACAGGCCGGCAAAGAGGGCCACGATGATGATGGTGAGCACCGGTCCGGAGCTGTTGTTCAGGTCCTCGGACCGGGAGGCCATGGAGCCGATCATGGCCCAGAGGGACGCGAGGATCAGGAAGCCGGCCAGGAAGAACACGAGGAACCAGCCTGAGGCCGGAATGATGGTCCCCGCCAGTTCCGCGGTGTCGGTGAAGGTCAGGGCAAGCAGTGCGGCTCCGGCATAGAGGGCCAGCTGGATCATGGCCAGAACGGTGTTGCCGGCCACCTTTCCGTAGAGCAGCTGCCGGATCGGAATGGCCGTGGCGAGGATCTCCACCACCCGGTTCTGCTTCTCCTCCAGAACCGAGGTGGCGATGGCCATGCCGAAGATGATGGCGGCCATGTAAAAAAGGAACCCAAACACGAATCCCGTGAACTGGGCAACAAACTGGTTCTCGGCACTGCCGTTCAGCAGGTCGGTTTGAAATTCGCTGCCCGCCAGCAGAGCTTCCGCCGTGGTCCCGGCATAACCGGCATTGATCTCCAGGGTGTACGCGCGCATGGCGTCGGCGATGCCCGCCTGCAGGCCGCTTGAGAGTTCCTCGTTGCCGATCAGCGTCCAGCCGTCGTAGGCCACCAGGAGCGCGGCGTCGGCTTCCCCTGAACGGACCAGTTCCTTGGCCTGCTCGGGGGAATCCGCTGTGACCGCTTCAAAACTTGTGGTGCCGCCGTCTGCCCGGCCTGCCTCATTGGCAGTCTCCACGATTTCCCTGGCAGGATTTTCGAGGGCGGTGCTCTGCATTTCGGTCACCGCCACTTTGTACTCGTCGGCACGGGTGCTCATGTAGGCGTTAAAGAGCACGGTGCCCACAATCAGGACCAGGGTGACGAGCGTTGAGATCAGGTAGCTGCGGTCGCGGGCCTTGACCATGACCTCGCGGAGGGTGACGATCGCCCAGGGCGGAGTGGGACGGGAAACGGTGGTGCTCATACTGCGGTCACCTCACGGTAGATTTCGCTAAGGGACGGACGGATGGGGGCGAACTCCTCGACGGAGCCGCGGGTGAGCGCGGTTGCCAGCAGCCGCTGCCGGGCACCGTCGTCGTCGAATTCCAGGACAGCGGTGGGACCGGCAACGTCCAGGACGCGCACGCCCGGCTCATCCCGAACCCAGCCGGCATCCGGAGAGACGGTAATCCGGTGCCGGTTGACGGCGCGGGCCCGCAGGTCATCGCCCGAGCCGGAGGCCACCACCCGGCCCTGCTGCAGGACCACCATGCTGTCGCAGAGCCGGTCCACCAGGTCCAGCTGATGGCTGGAAAAAAGAACGGGAACTCCGGCGGACGTGCGTTCACGCAGCAGTTCCACCATGGAGTCCACGGCCACCGGATCCAAGCCGGAGAAGGGCTCGTCCAGGATCAGCACACTTGGCTTGTGCAGCAGGGAGGCTGCGATCTGCACCCGCTGCTGGTTGCCCAGAGACAGGGACTCAAGCTTGTCCTTGGTCCGGTCGCCCAGCCCGAACCTTTCCAGCAGGTCCAGCGCACCCTTGCGGGCCTGCAACTGGCTCATGCGGTGCAGCTGACCAAGGTAGACCAGCTGATCGAGGATGGGCTGCTTGGGGTAGAGACCGCGTTCCTCGGGCATGTACCCGAAGGTGGAGCGGGCCAGAGCAGTCAGCGGGGCGCCGTCGAGCAGCACCTCGCCCGAGGTTGCACTCAGGACCCCCATGATCATCCGCATCGTGGTGGTCTTCCCGGCGCCGTTGGCGCCGACAAAGCCGGTCATTTGGCCGGACGGAACATCAAAACTGACGTTGTCGACCGCCACTTTGTCCCCGAATGTTCGGGTCAGGTTGCAAACCTGCAGCATGGTGGCTGCTCCTTTCCCGGGCGCGCCGGGCGTGATGGGGAATCTTGTCCCTTAACCCTAGAGGCGGCGGGAAGGCGGCGGATCGGCCGTGCGGGTGAACCGGCGCGGCCTCAGTTGGAGCTGCGGGCGGCAGACTCCGCGGGATTCTCCCCCGGAAGGATGAGGCCGCTTTCATAGGCGAACACCACCGCCTGCACCCGGTCGCGCACCTGGATCTTGGCCAGCAGGTTGGAGATGTGGGTCTTCACCGTGGCTTCAGCCAGGAACATCTCCCGGGCAATTTCAGCGTTGCTCCGGCCGGCGGCGATTTGGATGAGAACCTCGCGCTCGCGGGAGGTCAGGGAGTCGAGGAGCTTCTGCTGTTCCGCGGTGGCCGGAGCCGCCGGGGATGTTCCCGCGGCTTCCGTCCCTGTCCCGGCTCCTGCCTCGGACTCGAGCGAGCGGGCGAACCGCTCGATGACGCGGATGGTGACTTCCGGTGCCAGCAGCGCGTGGCCGCAGGCGACGGCGTGCACGGCCGCCACGAGGTCATCGGGATCCGCATTCTTCAGCAGGAAGCCGCTGGCTCCGGCCCGGATGGCATCGAAGAGATAATCCTCGCGTTCGAACGTGGTCAGGATGATGACCTTGGCAGTGCCGGCCCGCACCACTCGCTCCGTGGCGCGGATTCCGTCCAGGACCGGCATCTGCACGTCCATCAGAATGACGTCCACCGGGTGCTCGGCGGCAAAGTCCACAGCCTCGGCGCCGTTGGCCACCTGGCCCACCACCTCGATCTCATCCTCGACGGAGAGCATCATGGCAAAGCCGGCCCGCACCAGGGCCTGGTCATCAGCGAGCAGTACGTGAATTGGTTTCATGGTCTCCTTCATCCCCCCGTGCCACGAGCCTAGCGGGGTTTGCTCCGGCGGCAGGGAATCTCAACGCTGTGTGAAGCGGACGCGTACCCGCCACCCGCTGCCGGCCCGGGGTCCAATCTCCGCGGTTCCGCCGTGCAGCGCTGCCCGCTCCCGGATTCCCCGCAGACCGAATCCGGAGCCGGGCTGTCCGCCCGTCCGGGGGAGGCCGTCGTCGACCGTTTCCACCTCAAGCCAGCGCACGCCGTCGGTTGAGCCGCTGCGCAGGGCGACGACGGCGGAACCGGCAGTAGAATGCCGGCGCACGTTGGCGAGGGATTCCTGGACAGTGCGGTAGACGGACAGGGCCAGCGGAGCCGCGACGTTCTCCAGCGCTCCCGGGGTGTCTTCGATCCGGGTGAAGGTCACCCGCAAACCGTTGGCGCCATGTTCGGCCACCAGCGCATCCAGGTCCGCAAGACCGGGTTCCGGGCGGCGGTGGGCGCTGTCCCCGGCGGGGTCCGCTTCGTCGCCGGCCCGCAGCACGCCCAGCAGGGAACGCATTTCCTGCACCGCCTCCCGGCTCGACTCCTCGATGGTTTGCAGGGCTCCTGCAGCCGTTTCGGGTTTCTTCTCCATCACCCGCCGGGCCGCCCCGGCGTGCACGCCGATGACCGCGATGTGGTGCGCGACGACGTCGTGCAGTTCCCGTGCGATCCGCAGCCTTTCGTTCACCACTGCCTGGTGTGCGAGCTCGGCGGACTGGGTGCGCAGCTGCACGGCCTGCTCGGCCAGACGCTCGCGCTGGTGCGCACTGCGCCAGGAGGTGAGCCCGAACAGGATGGCTCCGCCAAAAAAGGCGGCATTGATCAGGAATGAATAGACGGCATACGAGGCCAGCGGAGGCAGGAGACCGCCGTAGGTTTCATCGTCCTCCGGGGCGTTCTCTTTGAGGTTTTCGACGAAGGAGTCATAGGCGCTGGACATGGTGAACCCGAGGATCAGCCACAGTCCCATTGCCGCGATTACCGCCACCAGTGCCAGCCGGAGCAGCCGCCGGTCCCGCGCCCAGGCCACGCCGGAGTAGATGGAAGCAAAGTACGCAGCTTGAAAAGCGAGCTGGTTGCTGATGGCCGGCATATAGGTGCTCAGGAGAAAGAAAAGCGATGATGACACCAGCAGGACACTGACCGGGAAACGGCGCCGAAGAGCCAGGGGCGCCACCATCAGCGCGAGCACCAGATGCTGGAGCCAGAACGGGCGGTCCTCCCCGCCCAAGGCACCGAATCCGCGGCTGGTTTCAAGCGCAAGGGCGGCAACCACAATGACGGCGGCGGTTCCGATGACGTCCCGCCGCATCTGATCCGGCGTAGGGGCCGGGCGTTCCCAGCCGTCGTCGTTCTTCTTTCGCAGCCGCTCCCGGATCCAACCGGGGCTTTGGGGCGGGGTGCTTTGGTCTATGGTCGCGCTCTCGATCATGGAACACAGTCTTCGATCATGGAGCACAGTCTAGGGCGCGCCGGCCTGGGCTGGGTCAGCTTTCTCCGCATCGGAGTCATAGTACTTACTGCTGACACCGTAGTCGGGGTCCAGTTTTGAGCGGGTCATCCGATGGTTGTCGGGGTTCTTCAGGCACGGGCTGGTGATGACGACGCTCACGTTCCGGCTGCTGGTGAGCTCGGCATGGTCATAGCGGGCGCTGAGTTGCAGATCCGCATTGTGGTAACGCATGACGTGGACATCGCCGTTGGTTTCCGGCTCGTTGCGCAACTCCTCATCCCGGACCCAACCCACTGTTTCGAGATGGCTTTTCCACGCGTTCATGGCTCCCTGGGCGGATTCGTGATCCGCGTATCTGCCCACCAGCCATCCGAGGGCGCGGGTCCGGGTATTCCAGTTGTGCTCCTGCAGGGGATCAAGGCACGATTCTTCCTTGAGCTGCTGGACGGCAAGCAGCGACCCTTCGCCGCTGAGCGTCAGCAGGTCCGGCAGGATGGTTTCCAGTTCGGGGAGCACTTCGGCAGCGGGGCGCGGGGATGGCTCGGACGGATCCGGTGTTTCGGCTTCTGACATGACGGTGCAGCCTCCCAGACTCAAGATCAACAGTGCGGCGGCAGTGAGCCGCTGCAGTTTCGGGGCACGTTCCTGCATCAGATGCCTGCACTTTCCACAGGTACCGAAGGCATTTTTTCTCCCGCGTAATTCTGCGGTGCGGTTTGTAAGGGACTGTACGTCCACATGCCGCCTTCATCCACGAATACTTCGTCGGGAACGTACGGAAACACATCTTCACCGAGCACCACCCGGCGCATGTTCAGCATGGCCGTTGAGTCCGGCGAGAAATACTGCTGGTGGCCCGAAACCAGCGCGTCACCCTCATCATGGTCTATGAACCCGGATTCCAGCCGCAGCACGTCCATCTGCTGCGGGTCTCCGCCCTGGGAAATCCCGCCCAGAATCTGCGCCAGCACAATGGGATCAGCCCGGGCCTGGATCCAATACCGGTGGGCTTCCCGGTTCTGGGTATCTTCCACACTGTCGACGTTGTTGCCGGCACCGGAAGGGGCGAGATAAATAATGTTGGTGGAATTGAGTCCTTCTCGTTCGCCTGTGCCCACCAGAGCTGCCCCGGCACTGTACCCGATGTACGTGGTTCTCGTTTTGGGCGGCAGTTCAAGATCAAGGGCTGCGTCGAAACCGGCAATAAGGGGTCCGCCCGTTTCGTTGTAGGTGCTGGACCGGTTGTCCGGCACCTTATCGGGGAGGTCGGTGCCCTGCCAGTAGAACGAGAGATCCTTCGACCCCCGGTCCGGTGCGATGTTGTCCAGCCGTAGGGAGTAATCTTCCAGAGCCGACAGATCCGCGGCCGTCCCGGGGACCAGGACGGTGTTGATTTCCGTGGCCGGAGACGGAGTGCCGTTCATGGTGACGATACGGCCGTCTCCCTCCAAGCTGATCATCACCACCCGCCTGTTTTTCTCCATGGCGTTGTCCAGGCCTGTCTTCTTTTTGTTCAGTTCTTCCCAGACGGAGCGGAGCGAAGTGTGAAGCGCCTGTTCCGCCGGGTTCTGTGCGAAGTAACCCTCAACCGGTTCCCCTCCCATAGCGGCCATTTGCCGGGTGACCTGTTCACGCAGCCCGGCAACGGTGACGATGTTGGCGAAGGCCCGCTGTTCCATGGGTATGCCGTTCATGTTCCCGAACGTGCCGGGGTACAGCAGCAGCAGCCGTTTTTGTTCCGGGTCCGTGAGATTCAGCCAGGCCTCCCGGATCCGCGCAATGCCTTCCGGTGCCAGCGTGGCGGTGAGGCTGCCCCGCTCCCGCCGGTAGCCGTAGCTGCTGACGTTGCCCATGGTCCGTTCCGGATCCTGACGGTGGCGGGGCATCTTGTTGGTGGCCAGTATCAGTGCTGCCTCCGGGTTGATGCTGGCCCATTCGCGGAGTTCTTCAGCATTGAGGTGAAGGATGGACTCCACAACAGCTTCCGGATCGATGGCACTGATGTCGTCCAGAGTGGATGTCAGGTGAAGCCAGTCAACCGAGGGGAGTGTTCCGCCGCCAATCGCGGGTGTAACCGGAAGCCCGTCTCCGGTACCTCCGGTTATGCCGGCCAGTTCCGCCGCTGTGCTTCCGGTGAGGGTGTTCCACCTGTCCTTCAGGGACCGGACCCGGTCATTGAAATCCGCGGCGGCGCGTTCGGCGGCGGCCCTGTCCTCAGGAACGGAATTCCCTGCTTCCGCGGCCAGTCTCAGGAGCCCGGCGCGTTCGGCGTCGAGGGACTCCGATTCGCGCTGCAGCGGCCGCCCGGCTGCCGCAAAATCCTGCACGGCGGCGCAGGCGGAAGACAGGGCCACAACCCAACCCACAGTGGGATCGCGCAGGTCCTTCAACGCAGCGCGAACCCGTTCCTCAGTGCCGGGATGGTGGTAGGCCTGCTGCAGCCCGTTCCATGCGGCGGAGGCAGCATCGAGGATGGCGGGGGCCGTGGATGCCCTGGCCCGCATGTCTTCCACCGCAACAGAGAGTTCAGTCCAGGGGACGTCGATGCGGGGAACCGGGTCGATGGATGGCATGGTGTCAGGCCACGGGAGTCTTGGGACGGTGACGGGGTACCGGAGCGGCGAAGTCCGTGCTGATGCGTGCCAGAGCCTGGTGGGCACTGTCCGTCATCTCCCGGTTGGCCGCCACGAAGGCCCGGGCGGCTTCAGCGACGCTGTCTGCCTTGCGGAACACCAGGCTGGAAACCCGTTGTGCTACATCCTCCCGGGGTTTCCAGAAGTTTCGGAAGGCCTCCGCAACGTCCCGGGCCATGCCGAATCCGGCCGCGGCGTCGTCGCCCGCCTGCCTGGCAGCGTTCGCTGACTCGTTCAGTGCCGTGCCTTCGGCGGCAACCGCCATGAGCACGGCTTGTACGGCCGCTGTGTCAATGTCATAGTGCATGAGCTTGCCCCCTCGTGCGCCCAGAGTAGGCGGGGGCGCTTCCCTGCGGCACGGGTAATGCCGCCACTGTGGAAAACTCTCGCGGTGCCCGGCCCTTCTGCGGGTTTCGGGACTGCGGCGAAGCGCTGCGCGGCTGTGCCGGCGGCAGGAGGAATGGTTTACTCCTTAGTGACACTCCTGCCGCTGCTGCGGCCGGGCATCAGCGCGGATGACAGGACTCAATGCATGTTTGTTACTGAAGCACAGGCAATCCTTCCGGAACTTGTAGCGCTGCGGCGCGAACTCCACCAGGATCCGGAGACGGGACTCGACCTCCCGCGGACCCAGTCCCGCATTCTTGCTGCGCTGGAGGGTCTGAACCTGGAAATCACTCTGGGATTGAAAGCCTCATCCGTAGTCGCTGTGCTGCGGGGAGCCGAGCCGGGACCGGCAGTCCTGCTGCGCGGGGATATGGACGCACTCCCCGTGAGGGAGCTGACGGATGTGGAGTACGCCTCGACCAACGGAAACATGCACGCCTGCGGGCATGACCTGCATGTGGCAGGGCTGGTGGGCGCCGCGAAGCTGCTGTGCGCCCAGCAGCAGGATCTGGCCGGCAGCGTCATCTTCATGTTCCAGCCCGGGGAAGAGGGCCACAACGGGGCCAGCCTGATGATCGATGAAGGCGTGCTCGACGCCGCCGGGGAACGCCCCGTTGCCGCCTATGGGATCCACGTGCGTCCCGGTCCGTTGGGTGTTTTCCGCACCAAACCGGGCACCCTGATGGCCGGAGCGAACGAGCTGCGCATTACCGTCAAGGGCTCCGGCGGCCACAGTTCCCAGCCGCAGACCGCCGTCGACCCCGTCCCTGCGCTCACGGAGATTGCCTCCGCTCTGCAGACCATGTCCACCCGGCGGTTCTCCGTCTTCGACCCGATTGTCCTGACCGTTACGCAGCTGGAAGCAGGGGAGGCAATCAACGTCATTCCCGATACGGCGAAGCTGGGCGCATCCGTGCGGACCCTGTCCGAGGAGTCGCTGGACCGGGTGATTTTGGAGTCCAAGGCGCTCGCCGAAGGGATAGCGGCGGCGCACGGCTGCAGCGTCGACGTCGATTTCACTGTCCGCTACCCGGTCACCCGCAACGACGACGGCCGGACCCGTGAAGCACTTGCCGACCTGAGGTCACTGTTCGGCGAAGACCGGGTGCTGGAATCCCGTGATCCGCTGATGGGCTCCGAGGATTTCTCCCTGGTGCTGGATGAAATTCCCGGGACCTTCCTGTTCCTGGGCGCCACGCCGCCGTCACTGGACCCCGAAAACGCAGCCTGGAACCACTCCCCGCGGGTGCTCTTTGACGACTCCGTGCTGGGCGACCAGGCCGCCGCACTTGCCCAGCTGGCATACAACCGCCTCACGTAAGCTTGGCCCCATGTCTCTTGTCCCACGCCTTGCCGCGGCTGCGGCCCGACCTGCCCCGCCGACGTCGAAACCCCGGCGGCTGGGCGCCGTCGTCCTTGGTGCGTTCCTGGCGTTTGCCGGAACCTCGCACCTGACGTTTGCCCGTTCGGAGTTTCAGGCGCAGGTTCCGGACTGGGTGCCGCTGGACGACGACGCCGTGGTGCTGCTGTCCGGAGCAGTGGAGATCAGTCTCGGAGCGGCCCTGATTCTGCTCCGCAGGCGGCGGGTGCCGGTGGGATGGGCTGCGGCGGCGTTCTTTGTGCTGATCTTCCCGGGCAACATTTCCCAGTACGTCACGCAAACCGACGCGTTCGGGCTGGATTCGGACTCGAAGCGTTTGGGGCGACTGTTCTTCCAGCCGCTGCTGGTGATCTGGGCGCTGTGGTCAACAGGTGCATGGAAAGCGCTGCGGGACGGCGCGGAGAAGTAGCGGCCGGGAGGTCCCCGTGCCGGCCGGGCCTAGCCGCCGTTGGACTGGCGGATACCGGTCCCCAGCGCCTCGAATGAATAGACGAAGCCGCCGTCAGCGCCGCTGACTGTCAGGTAGGCCTCGGAAGTGCCCGGCTTAATGGCCACGTTGGTGGCTGATGACAGGCCTTCGGCGTCGGCAGGCGGAACCGAGACCGTTCCGAGGTGCCTGCCCTCCGGGCTGTAGATGAAGATGCTCGGCTGTCCGTGCACTGCCTGGTAAATGTTTCCGTCCGCGTCCACGGCATTGGAATCGATCTGGCTCCTGCCGCCGCTGAAATGCACCCCCGGGTGTGAGGCGGTCACAGCGGTCCGGTCCTCGCTCAGGCCAAAGTAATCGATGCGGTTGTCGGAATACTGGCTTATCCAAAGGCCCGTAAAGTCTTCTGTGAAGGAGATGCCGTTGGGCGCGGGGAGGTCCTTCGCCAGGACTGTTGGCTCCGAGGTGTCCTTGTCGATCCGGATAATCCTGCCCTGTGCCTTCGCCGCTGGTCCGTCATGGCCCGTGGTGTCGCTAAGGAAAAGGTGTCCGTCCTCGTCGAAAGCCAGGTCATCGAGCTTCATGGGGGCTCCCTCGACCTCACCCGCAAAGACAGTCTGCGGATCCTTGCCCCCGGCAGTAATACTGGTGATCTTTCCGCCCAGGAAATCTGTCAGATACAAGCGTCCGTCCTGTGGACTGAACTGTGCGGAGGTATAGACACCGGCGTCGTCAGTGTAAATTCCCTCCGACGTTTGGGCGTCGACATCGATCTTATGAACTTTTGGATCTCCGGGAGGCGCTGTCACGTCGACGACGAACAGCCCGCCGTCGGGACCGAACGTCGGCCCTTCGATCAGTGTCATGCCAGTCTCCGGGTGGACCTCGCTCACCTGGACCACTTTTTCGGCAGTGATCTTGGCTGCGGCTTCAGGGACCATGCTCTGACTGCCGTTCTCCGGGGAAGCCGCGGGTGTTTCCTGCCCTGCACAACCGGCAAGGGCTCCGATCATGCCCAGCGCCGCTGCTCCGCGCCAGATCGCGGCGGGCTGACGGGTGCGTTGTCTCGATCGGCGTTCTGCTGTTCGGGGATGCTGTGACATCTGATGCTCCATAGAGGACGTGGGGTCCTTCGGATGGCCGAACGCCGTGCAGTCCTTCACGGGCTGGCGGCTGGTCATCCAAAGTGCTTAGGGTCATCCTAACCAATTTCGGGGGAATCCGGACCGTACTGCGGCTCGGCCTCGGAGCCGGCCCATGAACTTACAATCGGCGGTATAAATTTCCGTCACATGGCCGGTAATGTTTGATCCCCGGAAGTGCCGGGGAACCCGGTCACCCACGGCCCTGTAGCGGGTAAATTCGCCATGAAGCCAGTGTGCGTATCCGTGTCCGCCCGGACAGTGGGTAGCCCACTAAGTTACTGACCAGTAATATAGCGTCCATGCACCTTCTCCTTCGCACCCTCCTGGTCCTGATCCGTTCCCGCAGGCGTCCAAAACTGGACTTCTTCGACTCGTCCTCGCTTCCGATGCGGGTGCTCCCCACGGACATCGACATTGCCATGCACCTGAACAACGGCATGTACTTTTCACTGATGGACCTCGGCCGCTTCGACCTCATGGTCCGCAGCGGCTTCTGGGACACCATGCGGCGCAAGGACTGGAACCCGGTGGTGGGCAACGAAACGATCAGCTTCCGCAAATCCCTTCAGCTGGGCCAGCGGTACACGATCGAAACCAAGGTCATCGGCTTCGACGACCGCGCCACTTACATCGAACAGCGCATGGTGGCCGACGGCGAAATCTATGCCCGTGCCTACATCGCCGCCCGCTTCGTGTCCAAGAACGGTCCGGTGAGCAACGAGGAAATCTTCAAAGCCGCCGGCGTCCTGCCTCCCTCGGATCTGGAATTGCCCGAGTGGGTTCGGCAGTGGCGGGCCGACGGCGCACTTCCGAGCACCCGTCGACCGGCACCGCACGCCTGGGCATAGGGTGCAGGAGAGCTGAGGGCCGGAGCGGCAAAAGGCACGGCAGTCATACCGGCAGGGGCCCGCTCCGGCGTAAATTGGCCCCTATGACACTCTCGGTCAACATATTCCTGAGTTTGGACGGCGTGATGCAGGGCCCCGGTTCAGTGGATGAAGATCTGTCCGGAGGCTTTGACCGCGGCGGATGGCTGGCGCCTTACCTCCATGACCTCACGGTGGGCCAGATTGTTAACGGCTGGCTGGCGAGGGCGGATTCGCTGCTCCTGGGCAGGTATACCTACGACATGATGCACCCCTTCTGGGAACTCGTCACCGACCCGGATGACGCCGTTGCCTACGCCCTTAACCACCTCCCGAAATACCTGGTTTCCTCCACTGTGGAAAACCCGACGTGGCACAACACCCGGGTTCTGCCCGGGAACCCGCTGAATGCCGTCGAAGAGCTGAAGCGGGGGCGCGGGGAGATTCAGGTCCACGGCAGTCACCGCCTGGCGAGGACACTGCACGACGCCGGATTGGTGGACGAGTTTCGGCTGCTCGTCTTTCCCGTGGTGGTGGGGACGGGAAAACGTCTCTTTGACGCCGGATCCGTACCATCGGGCTTCCAGGTGCTCGAATCGGAAACGCTGGACAGCGGTACGTTCCATTTGAGGCTGCGGCCAATCCCGTTTGGAACCGCAGAGATGGGGTCGCGCTTCGCACTCTGACCGAAGTGCAAGAAAGAGTTTCCGCCATGCGATAAAGTGTGCAGGAAAATCTCGGAAGGAAAACCCATGGCCGGAAAAGCCGCCGGTTCCGGCGTGCAGTCAGTCGAACGCGTTTTTGAGCTGCTGGAGATCATTGCGGATGCCGGCGGCGCCGTTACGCTGAGCGAGCTTTCGGCTTCCACGGATCTGCCGCTTCCCACCATTCACCGGCTGCTCCGAACCCTGGTAACCCTTGGGTATGCCCGGCAGCTGCCCAACCGGCGCTACACCCTGGGGCCGCGCCTCATTCCGTTGGGCGAGGGGGCCACAAAGCAGCTTGGTTCCCTGGCCCTTCCCCAGCTCAAGAAGCTGGTTGACGGGCTCGGAGAGACAGCCAACATCGCGGTGCTGGATTCAGACATGGTGGTCTACCTGGCACAGGTCCCCTCCCAGCATTCGATGCGGATGTTTACCGAGGTTGGCCGCCGGGTTCACCCCCATGCCACCGGTGTCGGCAAGGCCATCCTGGCGCAGCTGCCCGATGACAAGGTGCGCGAAATCGTCGCCCGCAGCGGGATGCCGACGCCCACCGATAAGACCATCGGAACCGTGGACGAGCTGTTGGCAGACCTCCGACAGGTCCGCAAGCGCGGATATGCCGTTGATGAACAGGAGCAGGAGCTGGGCGTGCGCTGTTTCGCCATCGCCGTGCCGGATGCTCCCACCCCCACGGCGGTTTCGGTTTCCGGCCCCATCTCCCGGGTGGACGAAGGCTTCGCCGCGCGTGCTGTTCCGCTGCTGCGCTCTGCGGCCACCTCCCTTTCGCAGGAGTTCAACGGCCAGGAACCCGGTTAAGGGCACAACAAAAGGGCGGAGCCGCGTGAGCGGCTCCGCCCTTTCGGCGGGTTGTGCCTGTGCCTAGTGCTGAGACCGGCGTGAGCGGCCGGCAAACAGCATGGCCGCGGGAATCAGGAGCAGGAGCAGTGGGATGAGCACGGCCAAAACCATCGGGGAGGAGGCAATTTCACCGGGGGTCATGGCCGTGGTGCTGGCCCGCATGGTGTCGGCGCCGTCGGAAATTTCTCCATTGCCGTCAGCGAGGGTTGTGCTGCCCTCGGCCAGCTTGCTGTTGCCTTCGGCCAGCTCGGCAGCGCCGTCCCTGAGCTCGCCCGTTCCAGCGGTGAGCGTCTTCCCGCCCTCGTCCAGCTTGACGGTGCCGTCAGCAAGCGATCCGCTGCCGGATACCAGTTTGCCGGTGCCTTCGGCCAGGCTGGTTGCCCCGGTAGCCAGCTTGTCGTTGCCTTCCGAAAGCGTCACCGCGCCGGTCTCAAGAGTGGTCAAACCGGTGGAGAGGGTCTGCGCACCGGCTGCGAGCTTGTCTGCACCTGTCACCAGTTCCGGTGTCTTGGCGGCAAGCTCCGAGGCACCCGCGTTGAGCTTGCCGGCACCCTCTGCAATGGCGCCGGTGCCTGATGCCAGGGATCCGGCACCTGCCCGGAGCGTGGCCAGGCCCGTGGAGAGTTCTCCGGTTCCGGCGTAAAGCGTTTCAGCACCGGTAGTGAGGACGCCCGCGCCGGTAGCCAGCTGGGCGGCACCCGTCTCCAGGGCCTTTGTGCCCGTTGCCAGAGCGGCGGCGCCGGCGTTCAGCCTGCCCGCGCCGTCAGCCAGGGTTCCGTTGCCGGCGGCGAGGCTGCCTGCTCCGCCGCGCAGTGCGGCAAGCCCGGTGGAGAGATCTGAGGCTCCGGTGGACAGATCCGTTGCGCCGGCGGCGAGCTTCCCGTTGCCTTCCGCCAACGCGGCGGATCCGGCCTTCAATGCTCCGGTTCCGGCCGCCGCCTCAGCGAGGCCGGCCTCAAGGGCGCCTGCGCCGTCTGCCAGTTGCTTTGCCCCGCCCTGCAGCTGCGGGGAACCCGCGGCAAGCGCTGCGGCGCCGTCGGCCACGCCCTTGGCACCGTTGCGCAGTCCCGGTTCCTCGGCGGTGCCCCGGCCGTCGAATCCGGCCTTGATGGTGAGGATGCCGTTGTTGAGCGTTTCCGCACCCGCGGCAACCTGCAGTCCGCCGTCGCGGACGGCGGGGACTCCGCCGGCGAGGGCGGCTGCTCCTGCGCCTGCATCCGCTGCGCCCGAACGAACCCGTTCCAGTCCGTCCTTGAGCTGGGAGTTGTACGCGTTGCTGAAGTTGGTGGCACCGGCGGCGATGCCGTCCACACCGGCCTGGGTGCCCTGCGCCTGCGCCGTGATCGCCGCCAGGCGGTCATCCAGCTGTGTCCCGCCCAGGGACCGCGCATCCAGCTGCAGCTGCTGCAGCTGGGCCACCATGTTTGCTGCGGCAGCTGATGCGTTTGCCGCACCGCCGGCCACGGTATCTGCACTGGTTGTCAGGACGGCTGCACCGCCGTTGACCAGGGGGATCCCGGCTGCGAGTTCTGCAGCCCCGTCACGCAGCAGGGGTCCGCCGTTGACGAGGGCATTGATGCCGTTGGAGAGGTTCCGCGCGCCCGCCGCCAGGTCGGCTGACCCGGTTGCAGCCGTGTTGACCCCGTTGCTGAGAGCCGCAGCGCCCGCGTTCACCCGGTTGGCGCCGGCCAGCAGCGCCTCGGTGCCGGCTACTGCAGCTCCGGTTCCTTCATACAGAGATTCTGCGCCCACCCGGAGGCCGCCTGCCCCCTGGGCCAGCTTCGAAACGCCCGCGTTGAGCTTGTCGGCGCCCGCAGCCAGCTCCGTGGCCCCATCCTTGGCTGACTGTGCGCCCTCGGCGAGGGCCCCGGCGCCGCCGGAAATCTTGTCGGCTCCGTCTTTGGCGTTTCCGGCACCTACCTTCAGTGTGTCGGCGCCGTCTTTGGCGGCGAGGGCCCCCTTATTGAGGTCCCCGGCTCCCGCGGCCACTTGTCCCGCTCCGGCCTTGGCTGCCGTGGCGCCGTCACGGAGCTTGTTGCCGCCGTCGTTCAGCGCCTTGGCTCCGCCCACAATTTGTCCTGCTCCGTTGCGCAGTGCGAGTCCGCCGTCGTTCAGCTTTACGGCACCGGCGTTGAGCGCACCTGCGCCTTCAGCGGCACTCAACGCACCCTTGTTCAGGTCCCCAGAGCCGGCAGCGAGCTGCAGGGCCCCGTCGGAGGCACGGACCGCCCCGTCACGAAGCTGGATGCCGCCGTTGGCGAGCTGGCCTGCACCTGCATTTGCCGTTCCCGCGCCGGCGGCGATCTTCAGCGCTCCCTCGGCCGCAGACACCGCGCCGGTCTGGAGCTTCACGGCTCCCTCATCCAGGGCAACGGCACCATCCTTCAGCGATGTGGCACCGGTCTTGGCACCGGCAATGCCGTCGGCCAGGGTGTTGGCGCCGGCATCGACCTTCTCACTGCCCGCGGCAACCTTGGCGGCACCTTCCCGGGCCCTGGCTGCTCCCTCTTTCAGGTCGCCGGCACCGGTTGATGCGCGAACCGCGCCTTCACTGAGCTGGGTTGCCCCCGCGGCAACCCTGCTGGTGAACAGTACAAAGAAAGCCAGCAGGAGGATGAGGAACAAAGCCAGAAGTGCCGTGAGAAGGGCATGCGGCCGGGAACGGTTCCGGCCGGAAAGAGAACTCGTCATTGAAATTCCTTTGTGGTCATAAGGGGGTCCGATAAGCGGACAGTCAGCCGGGAGTGCGCCGGTGGGCCCTCGAATTCAGGCGTGCCGGACAGAAAGCGCCTCTGCTCTGATGACGAATTCCCCCGACACAAGTGTGATGTCTGTTACATCTAACTTACTGAGCGGTAACAAAGCAAGGAATCCGGGGAAAAAACTTACCGGCCGGTAGGTTGCAGATTTCCCGCCCCCCGGATAACCGGTTGCGGCGTGTCACGGCGTTCCTGCGGGCGGCCATGGGGAATGCTGGCTGGCACACAGTGATGCAGGTGCCTAAGCCTTACAAGGGAGTTATGGATGAGCTGGCTCGACCGTGAAAACACCATTGCCCCGCCGGGATTCAACCGCTGGCTGATTCCGCCCGCAGCCCTGGCCGTTCACCTGTGCATCGGCCAGGTGTATGCCACGAGCGTCTACAAGAACGCGCTGGTGGAGCACTTCGACGCCAGCCTGACCCAGATCGGCATCATCTTCTCGGTGGCGATTGTGATGCTCGGTCTGTCCGCCGCGGTCATGGGGACCTGGGTTGACCGGAACGGGCCGCGCAAGGCAATGTTCGTCTCCGCCGTCTTCTGGACCGGAGGCTTTCTGGTGGGTGCGCTCGGCATCTTCACGAATCAGCTGTGGCTGCTCTACATCGGGTACGGGGTCATCGGCGGCATCGGGCTGGGAATCGGCTACATTTCTCCGGTCTCCACTCTGATCAAATGGTTCCCCGACCGTCCCGGGCTGGCCACGGGGATGGCCATCATGGGGTTTGGCGGCGGCGCGCTGATCGCCAGCCCGCTCTCCTCTGCACTGCTGACCTTCTACGATCCCGAGTTCGGGACCCCCGGAGCGAATGCCGGCGACGCCGTCGGGAAGCTTTTCCTGACCCTAGCCGCGATCTATCTCGTATATATGCTCTACGGGGCATTGACCATCCGGGTGCCGGCGGACGGCTGGGCACCGGAAGGATTCGATCCAAAAACAGTGGCGTCCAAAGCATTGGTCACCACAAACCATGTGTCCGCAGCCAACGCGATCAAGACCCGGCAGTTCTGGCTGGTGTGGATTGTCCTGTTCTGCAACGTCACCGCCGGAATCGGCATCCTGGAACAGGCCGCGCCCATGATTCAGGATTTCTTCCGCCAGCCCGACGGCGTTTCCCTGGTGAGCGCGGCCGTTGCCGGAGGTTTTGTGGGCCTGCTGTCCATCGGCAACATGGGCGGGCGCTTTGTCTGGTCCGCCACGTCGGATGTGATCGGGCGAAAGCGGATCTACATGGTCTACCTCGGAGTTGGAGCCGTCCTCTACCTGATGCTCGCCCTGTTCGGGGGCACATCAACCATCCTGTACGTGCTCTTGGCTTTTGTGATTCTGTCCTTCTACGGCGGCGGTTTTGCCACGGTTCCGGCCTACCTTCGGGACCTTTTCGGCACCTTCCAGGTGGGTGCCATCCACGGACGGCTGCTGACGGCATGGTCCGCTGCAGGCATCGCCGGCCCGCTGATCGTGAACTCCTTCCTTGACGCGCAGGGAACACCGGGAGAGCTGAACGCGGAGGCGTACCAGCCGGCGCTGCTCACCATGGTGGCCCTGCTGGTGATCGGCTTCATCGCTAACCTGATGGTGCGTGCGGTCGATGCCAAGCACCACGAACCGGACAAGCACCAGGGATCAGCCAAACACCAGGAACCAGCCAAACACCAAGAGCCGGCTGAGAAAACCGAACTGGAAGAGGAGCACAAATGAGCAAGACAGGTATCCGCATCGCCGTGAGCTGGCTGCTCGTGGGCGTCCCGCTGGCCTACGGCGTCTTCCAGACGCTCTCCCGCGCCGCGGCCCTCTTCGGCTGACCGGCAAACGGAAGGTCCGGCGCGTGCACGTTATCCGGAGAGGGGGTGTTTTGGCGGAGGGAGGGATGTCACTATGGGGGACACATCCACTCATCGTTCCGCACCGGCAGCCATCTGCCTGCGTGCGGGGACAAGGAGAAAGACGTGAAGGCCCTCCAATACCGCACCATCGGCTCGCCGCCTGAAGTCGTGGAAATCGATACTCCCGAGCCCGGTCCCGGCCAGGTCCGGATCAAGGTGACCGCCGCGGGCGTCTGCCATTCAGATGAGTTCATCATGAGCCTGCCCGATGACCAGTACGTCTATGGGCGTCCGCAGACCCTGGGCCATGAAGGCGCCGGCATAGTGGACAAGCTGGGCGACGGCGTGGAGCACCTGGAACTCGGAACATCGGTGGCGGTCTACGGACCCTGGGGTTGCGGGCAGTGCTACGAGTGTTCCAAAGGCAGCGAGAATTACTGCACCAACGCGGCCGCGTACGGCATCACCCCGCCGGGGCTGGGGGCACCCGGAGCCATGGCGGAATACATGATCGTGGACAGTCCGCGGCATCTGGTTCCGCTTGGCGACCTTGATCCGGTGAAGAACGTTTCGCTGACGGATGCGGGGCTAACGCCGTATCACGCGATTAAAGGGTCATTGGGCAAACTTCATGCCGGCGCCACCTGCGTGGTGATTGGCGTGGGCGGACTGGGGCACGTGGCGGTACAGCTGCTGCGCGCGATGACCCCGGCCACAGTGGTTGCCCTGGATATCAGCGAGGACAAGCTGAATCTCGCCTCGGATGTGGGCGCCCACTACACCTTCCCGTCCGAGCAGGGAACGGTGGCGCTGGTGCGGGACCTGACCCACGGTGAGGGCGCCAACGTGGTGTTCGATTTTGTGGCCAACCAGGCCACCATGGATTTGGGCCAGGCCATGATCCGGGCGCAGGGGGACCAGGTGCTGGTGGGCGTTGGTGCAGGCGTGCTGCCGGTGGGCCTCATGGCAGGGGCTATGGAGTCATCCATCCGGTCGCCGTATTGGGGCACCCGGCCGGAGCTCATTGAAGTCTTTGATCTGGCGCGGTCCAGCGGCATCAATGTGCATACCGAGGTGTTCTCCCTTGAGGAAGCGCCCAAGGCCTACGAAAAACTCAGGAAAAACCAGGTCCTGGGCCGCGCCGTCATCGTGCCGTAGCCGGCACGCTCCTACCGCGGGGCAGGGGACAGGCCCGCAAATACCCGGGCCTGGGCGAGAAGCTGCGGAACGCCGGCGTCGAGCGACGGCGCAAACAGCCTGTCGTTGGGGCGCTCTCCCTTGAGCCACCTGGTGTAGATCGCTTCGCAGAAGATGGAGGCTTTCCACAGCGCCAGCGTCTGGTACCAGGGGAGGGCATCCAGGGACAGGCTGGTTTGATCCTGGTAGCGGGAGATCAGCTGTGCCCGCGTCAGGTAGCCCGGATTGCGGGTGACTGCGGTCAGCTCCAGCGGGCTGGGCGGGCTGTCAGGCTCGGCGTAGGTTGCAGTGAGGTAGCCGAGGTCAGCGAGGGGATCGCCCACCGCCGCCATTTCCCAGTCCAGGACGGCAGTGACCCGCGCCGGTGCGCCGGGATGGAACATCAGGTTGCCGGGCCGGTAATCCCCGTGCAGCACGGAAGCCTGCTGGCTTGACGGCAGATTGTCAGCCAGCCAGGTTCCCAGCCGGGCGACGTCGGGCAGCGAACGGGTGGTGTTGATCTCCCACAGTGCGGAAAAGCGTTCCACCTGGCGGCGCAGGTATCCGTCGGCACGTCCGAAGGACGCCAGATCACCGGCCGCCGCATCCACAGCGTGCAGCTGGACCAGGGTGTCGACGACGGCGTTGCTGGTCGCCAGCCGCTGCTCGGGTGAGCTCAGGGCTTCCGGAATCACGTTGGTGATGACCATCCCCGTCAGGAAGGTCATCACGTAAAACGGCACGCCCAGAACCGACTCGTCTTCACAGACGGCAAGGATCTTGGGGACCGGGATGCCGCGGTCCTGCAGCAGCTGCTGGATCCGGGCTTCACGGACCATGTCATGTGTTGACCGGGGCAGGGGAGGCCGCGGGCCGCGGCGGAGCACGAACACCTCACCGCCGCGCTCCAGCCGGTAGGTGATGTTGGACTGCCCGTCGCCGATTTGGGCCCAGGACAACGGCCCGGATCCGAGGTTGCGGGCGTCCAGGAAAGCGGTGACTGCGTCCAGGATCAGCAGCGGCGGGGAGGCGAGCTCGGCGGCTTCGGCGGAGGTTGCCACCACCTCGCTGCCGTCAGGCACCGACTGCATGGAAAGTGTGCCGATCGACATCTTCTAGCCTTCCGCGGAACTAAAGGAGGCGGCAGTGTCCACTGAAGCCTGGAACGGGGCACCGGCTTCCACCTCACGCCGCCGGGCGGCGGAGGCCCGGCGGGCAATGGCCCATTTATGGGTTTCGTTGGATCCGTCATAGATGCGGAATGCCCGAACCTCGTTGAGGTAGGACGCCAGCGGCAGCCGGTCGGAAACGCCGTCGCCCCCGCACAGCTGCAGCGAGCGGTCGATCACCCGGTACACCGCCTCGGAGGTGTGCGCCTTGGCGACAGAGCTCAGCGCGGAGCCCGCTTTGGCATTCTCTTCCAGGAGGGCGGCCGTCTTGGTGATGATCGCGTCGGATGTTTCCAGATCCATCACGTTCAGGGCCAGCATGTCCTGAGCAATCCCGAGCTCATGCATGCCGGAGCCGAAAATCTCCCGTGTGTTGGTCCGGTCCAGGGCAATGTCCATGGCCCGCCGGGCCAGTCCCAGCCAGCGCATGCAGTGCGTCAGGCGGGCCGGACCGAGGCGGACCTGGGCATAGCGGAATCCCTGTCCCGCGGCGCCCAGCACAGCGCTGTCCGGAACAAAAACGTCCTCGAAGTGCAGGTGCGGATGCCCGCCGCCGATGGCTCGGTCCATGGTGGAGATTTGTTCGCCGATCCGCACGCCGGGAGTATCCATGTCCACCAGCAGCATGGTGGCGCCGGCGGGGGCGGAGGAGGAGCCGCCGTCGGCTGCAGCAGCGATCTCCGGCGTGCGCACCATGGCGATGCAGAAGGATGCATTGTTGGCACCGCTGATAAAACGTTTGTGGCCGTTGATCACCCACCCGCCGTCCACCTTTGCCGCAGAGGTCCGCAGTGCGGCCGGATCCGATCCGGCACCCGGATGCGGCTCGGTCATCCCGAAGCAGGAACGTGCAGCACCGGAGACGAGCGGACGCAGATACTGCTCTTTCTGTGCCGGGGTGCCGATGAGTTCAAGCATGTGCATGTTGCCCTCATCCGGTGCCTGGCAGTTGAGCACCGTGGGGCCGATCAGTGAATAACCCGCCTCCTGGAAGACGGGGGACCAGAACTGCAGGGGAACACCCTGCCCGCCGTATTCCCGCGGAACATGGGGAGCGAACACTCCGGCGCTCCTGGCCGCGGCCTGCAGCCGGTCCCGCTCGGATTCCTGCAGCCGTTCGCCGGGGGAAGGCTCGGACGGGATGACAACGGAGCGGATGAAGTCCCGGGTGCGCAGCCGCAGGTCTTCTATGTCCGGGGGGAGGGTATTCATTCGGTGTCCTTTGCGTGGCTCATGCGTTGCCGCCGGCAGCCAGGAGGCCGCCGTCGAGGTTCAGGATTTGGCCGGTGATCCAGGCCGCGTCATCCGAGGCCAGGAAGGCGGCGGCTGCCGCCACGTCCTCAGGTGTGCCCAGCCGTCCCAGCGGATAGGCGGCGGCCACCTGCTCCTCGCGTCCTTCATAGAGTGCCCGGGCAAACTGTGTCTTGACGACGGCGGGAGCCAGGGCGTTGACCCGGATGGCCGGGCCAAGCTCCACGGCCAGGGAACGCGTGAGCTGCTCAATGGCAGCCTTGCTGATCCCGTAGAAGCTGATGCCGGGAGAGGGTGTTTGGGCGCTGACCGAGGACAGGTTGATCACGGAACCGCCCCGGCCGGCAAAATCGAGTTTTTCGTGGCGGTAGGCAGCCTGCACCCAGCCGAGGGTGCCGAACAGGTTGACGTCGATGATCTTGCGGGCGGCTTCGGGGTCAAGGTCCATCAGCGGACCATAGACCGGGTTGATGCCGGCGTTGTTCACCAGGATGTCCAGCCGGCCGAATTCTGCCGCCACCGCGTCCAGCACTTCGTCCCTGTGGTTGGCATCGTCCGATTTGCCCGCAATGGCAAGGACGGAGCCTGCGGGGAATGCTGCCGCGGCTTCCGCCAGAGGTTCGGGCTTGCGGGCGGTGATGCAGACGCGGGCACCTTCTGCCACCAGCCGCTGGGCCACAGCCAGCCCGATTCCCCGGCTGGCACCGGTAATAATGGCTGTTTTTCCGTCCAGCCTGCGGGCGGGAACGCTGTTCTCTGGCATGGAACTCCTCAGGATGAAACGGGGACCGGCGAGAGCCGAACCAAAAAGCACTGGGACCGAGCAACCGATCGGTATGGCGCACGGGTACGCTTAGTCTGGTGCAGAGGGAAAAATGTGTCAAGGGTCACTGACGGGCGATTGAAGGGGCGTGAGCGCGATGGTCAGCGGAAGCATCGGCGGGGAAGCACTGCAGGCGGCCGCCGACGATACGCAGTGGCGAAATTACTCCGGAGAGGAGCTGCCGCCTGTGCTGTCGGCTGCCCTGGCCTGTTTCGTGGAGCAGGGTTACCACGGCACCACCATCCGGGAAGTGGCCGGCCGTGCCGGACTCTCTGTCCCCGGGATCTATCACCACTATTCCTCGAAGCACGCGCTCCTGGAAGGCATAGCTCAGCGCGCGATGGCTGATCTGTTCCGGCGCAGCGAAGCCGCCCTTACGGAGGCGGGCCCCGGAGTGGAGGAGCGTTTCCAGCTGCTCATCGAATGCCTGGTGCTTTTTCACGCCCACCGCAGTGAGCTCGCGTTCATTGCGGCCTCGGAAATCCGCAGCCTCCATGACGATGCCCGTGCAGCACACATTGCGTCCCGTGACCGTCAGCAGCGGCTGCTGATGGAGGTGGTGAACGACGGCGTAGCCGCCGGTGCTTTCGTCACGCCCTTTCCTGCGGAATCCGCACGTGCCGTGATCACCATGTGCACCGGCGTCGCCCAGTGGTACCGGTCAGCCGGTGAACTGTCCCCGGAAGAGCTGGCCGCCCGGTATGTGGTGATTGCCCGCGCCGCCATGGGCGGCTGACGGGCAGGGGCGGCCGGGGGTGGTCAGCGGTACCGTCGGTGCAGGTCCTCGCCGGCCTCCGGCCCGTTCGCGGATTCAGAGATCCACGGCCCGGTGCCCTCGGACTGGTCCAGCACCCCTTCCTCCAGCCAGGTGTAGCGTCCCTCGAGCACACTCCTGGCGAGCCGGCGGTCCTCTGCGTCCGAGTTGCGCCACAGATCATCAAAGAGGGTTTCGGTCCGTACGCGTGACTGCGCGCAGAACGCCTCTGCCAGCTGGTATGCCTGGGCTCCCTCTTCCGGATTCCGGCGGCGGAGGGTTTCCGCCCGCATGCACACTGCCGACATGGCGAAAAGCTCTGCGCCGATATCCACAATGCGGCCCAGGAACACCTGGTGGTGTTCCAGCCGGGCCTGCCACCGTGCCATCCCGTAAAACGTGGAGCGGGCCAGCCGGCGTGAAGCCCGGTCCGCGTAGCGCAGATAGCCCGCCAGGGGGCCGAATTCGGCATACGCCTTAGGAACGGACCCTTTCCCTGCGGCGAGTGTGGGGAGCCAGCGCCCGTAGAATCCGCTGGCCTTCACGGCGGCCCTGGCCTTGTTGCCCCAGGGGGCATCCGCCACCGCCAAATCGCCGGCGGCCTTGAGGTGGGCGTCCACCGCATCGCGGGCGATCAGCAGATGCATGATCTCCGTGCTGCCCTCGAAGACACGGTTGATTCTCAGATCCCGCAGCTGCTGTTCGGCCGCTACGGCCCGTTCACCGCGTGCGGCGAGCGATGCTGCTGTTTCAAACCCGCGCCCGCCGCGGACCTGGACCAGTTCATCTCCAATCCGGTAGGCCATTTCCGATGCCCATAGTTTGGCCAGTGCGGCTTCGATGCGGATGTCCTTGGTGCCGGCGTCCGCCAGGGAGGCGGACAGCTCGAAGACACTTTCCAGGGCGAAGGCGGTGGCGGCGATGAACGCCACTTTCTTCGCCACGGCCTCGTGCCGGCCAATGGGCCGGCCCCACTGCTCCCGGGTGCCCGTCCATTCGCGGGCGATCTTGGTGGACCACTTGCCGGCGCCGGCGCAGAGGGCGGGGATGGACAGGCGTCCGGTGTTCAGGGTGGTGAGGGCAATCTTCAATCCCTGGCCTTCCCTGCCCAGCCGGTTGGCGGCCGGAACCCGAACGCCGCGCAGCCGGGTCACCCCGTTTTCAATGCCGCGCAGGCCCATGAAGTTGTTGCGGTTTTCAACGGTGATGCCGGGGGTGTCCATTTCCACGACGAAGGCACTGATGCCGCCCTTCTCTGTGCCGTGGGGCGGCACTGCGGCCATGACCACCACCAGCTCGGCAATTACGCCGTTGGTGGTCCAGAGCTTTACGCCGTCCAGGACATATTCGGTTCCGTCCCCGGAAAGCACCGCGGTGGCACGCATCCGTGCCGGGTCGGACCCGACATCGGGTTCGGTCAGCAGGAACGCCGAGATGGCTCCTGCGGCACAGCGGGGGAGGTACTTTTCCTTCTGTTCGTCGGTGCCGAACACCTTGACCGGCTCGGGTACGCCGATGGACAGGTGGGCGGAGACCAGTGCACCGAGGCTGGGATGCACGGAGCCGAGCAGCATCAGTGCCCGGCCGTAGGCGAGCAGGGACAATCCCAGTCCGGAGTATCGGCGCGGAATCTTCATGCCGAAGACCCCCAGATCCGTCAGTCCCCTCAGATACTCATCGGGGATGACGCCGGTGGTTTCAATGACCTGCCCGTCCAGCGTGCGGCAGAAGGCTTCCAGCCGGTCCAGGAAATCGCGCTCGCGGACGGCTTCCTCGGGATCCGCCGGCTGGGGGCGAATCAGGTCCAAGTTATAACTGCCCATGTAGAGCCCTTTGGCGAAACCGGGCCGCCGGTCCTCGGAGATGCGGGACTCTTCAGCCAGCGCACGGGCATCCTGGGCGGTAACCACGCGTTCCTTGACTTCCCGAACACCCTCGCTGGCGGTGGTGCGCGCGTCCTGCAGGTCCTTGGTGCTCATGGCACTTCCCCTCGCTCCGGGCTGCTCCAGGCAACCTCCGTTGGCTGTGCGCCACAGCCTACGCGCGGCAACAGCGGGCAGAAAGGGTGAAGCGGCGCCCTTTCCGCAGGGATCTGACTTTGGTGCCGCCGGACCATCCGCCGGCCCCCGTTGTTGACAAACCCCCCCTCTGTCGCGTTGGAATAGTAAGCACGCTGATTGTTTGATGCCAACTGGAGATATTGACAGGAAAGCAGGCAAATGCAGAACGAGGGGGACTGGGAAGCTGTCCGACTGCTGTCCACGGCGGCCCGGCTGGTGCGCCGCGAGATCGATAACCGGTTGAGGAGTGTTGGCCTGACACAGGAGCGGGTCACGGTGCTTCGGGTGCTGGAGGCCGAGGGTCCGATGAAGCGGGCGGAGCTGGCACGGAGGCTGCGGGTTACGGCGCAGACGCTGGGTACGTCACTGGTGACGATGTCCCGCCAGGGGCTCGTGGGCGAATTTACGCCCGCAACCAACGGTTCACGCCGGGCAGTGAGCATCTCCGAGCACGGATTAAAGATGCTGGGGCGTGCCGATGATATTGAGCAGGCCGGATTCACTGCAGCCATCCGGCCGGAACTCCGCCGTGAACTTATCGGACTCATTCGCGAAATGGAGGTCAAGCGCACCGGGGCGCCGGCCTCCCTGCAGCCCCCGCCGCCGTTCCGCACGGCGGACCGGGGCGCCGGGTAACGTGGTGGGTGACAAGAACACCCTGTGCGTCCCGCGCCGGAGGAGGGCAATGATGGCCGAAGGCATACGTATAGCTGCCGCTGATGAAATTGATGAAGGAACCGCACTGAAAGTCGAGGCGGAGGTGGCCGGCACCCCGGACGACATTGCGGTGTTCCGCAGTGACAACGGAGACTACTACGCCCTGGATGACACCTGCACCCATGAGGAGGCGTCACTGTCGGAAGGGTGGATCGAGGACACGGAGGTGGAGTGCCCGGTCCATTCGGCGCGGTTCTGTCTGCGCACCGGCCGGGCCCTGTGCCTGCCCGCGATGGTGAACGCCAGGACGCATCGCGTGGAAGCGCGCGACGACGGCGTCTACCTTTACCCGGAAGAGGCTCCGGACCAGGAACAGTGACCCGGACAATGTAATACGCAAGACAGACGTTGCGTATTTAATCCGAGGATAGGTTAGCCTTACTTCTGTCCGGATTTACCGGACATTGGTTTTGCTCAAGAGTCCAACCCTTAGTCAAGGAGCCCCCATGGCCCTGTCCCGGATGCGCCGTGCTGCGGCTGTTGCCGCCGTCGCTGCTTTGTCCCTTTCCGCCTGCTCAACCGGTGCCACCGGCGAAGCGGGCAGCGGCGCCAGCTCCGCTGCAGCGGCAAACGATTCCTTCCCGGTTACCATCGAACATATCTACGGTGAAACGACCATAGAGTCCGCTCCTGAGCGGGTGGCGGCCGTTGCGTGGTCGAATGCAGAAACAGCTCTGGCCCTTGGTGTTGTGCCTGTGGTCATGCCCGCCATCACTTACGGCGGCAATGACCAGGGAACCACGCCCTGGATCGATGAGGCGCTGGAAGAACTGGATGCTCCCATCGGATCCGAGAATGCTCCGGCCCTGTACTCGGATACCGACGGCATCGACTTTGAAGAGGTGGCTGCCTCGGATCCGGACGTCATTCTTGCCGCCTATTCCGGCCTGACCCAGGAAGACTACGACAAGCTCTCCAAGATCGCTCCCGTCGTCGCATACCCGGATGCTCCCTGGGGCACCTCATGGCAGGAAACCGCTGAGATGACCGGTGAAGCCCTGGGACTGAGCGAAAGGGCCGGGGAGCTGGTGGCCGAGACGGAGCAGTCCATCAAGGACACCGCCGCCAAGTATCCGGAACTGGAGGGCAAGACCTTCATTTACGGCAACCTCGCCAAGGGTGCCTCCTCCGTCTACACCTCCCTGGACAACCGCCCCAAGTTCCTGACCGAGCTGGGAATGGTTCAGGCGCCGGTTGTGGATGAGAATGCTCCGGCGGATGCCTTCTACTTCCCGTGGGCCGATGAGGACGCCAACCGGCTGGACTCCGACATCTTTGTGACCTGGGTGGCTGACGACGAGGCTGCAGCGGCCCTCGAGGACGACCCGCTGCTGGGCCAGATTCCGGCGGTCAAGAACGGTGCCCTGGTTGCCGATGCCAATGCTGAGCGCGTTTTCTCTGTTTCGGCCATCAATGTCCTGAGCGTCCCCTACGCCCTGGATAATGTAGTGCCGATGATTGCGGAGGCGGCTGCTGCAGCCGACGCCGCCAAGTAACTACGGCGGAAAAAGGGCATCCCGGCACGGCCGGGATGCCCTTTTCTTCGATTGGACAGCACCCCCGGGGGAGCTGACACGATCGAAGGTATGCAAGATGTCCTCTCTGTAGCCTCCAGTCTCAAACCTGTTTTTGCCGTTCTGATCGCGTTGGCCGCAGCCCTGCTGCTGGCGCGGATAGTGCGCGAATCCACCGCCAAGATTTTCCGGCGCGTGCCCAGGATCCGGGAAGTGACGGCGTTGGGACGCAATCCCCTGAGGGTGGTGCTGTCCCTCATCGGCACCCGCATTGCCCTGGGTGCCACCGTGTCGGGCGAACCGTGGTTCCCTCCGGTCAATTACATCCTGACCCTCGCCCTCATTGCCTCGCTGGCCTGGCTTGCCGTGGTCACCCTGCTCATCATCGAAGCAATGCTCCTGAGCAAGTACAAGACCGATACCAAGGACAACCGCCGGATGCGGCGCCTGAAGACGCAGGTAATACTGGGCCGGCGCCTGGGCGTGGCAGCCGTCATCACCGTTGCCGTGGCCTGCGTCCTGCTGACCATTCCCGAGGTGCGGGCACTCGGCGCCGGTATCCTGGCCTCGGCCGGTTTGATCTCCATCGTGGCCGGTCTGGCGGTACAGAGCACGCTGACCAATGTGTTTGCCGGCATGCAGCTCGCCTTCACGGACGCCATCCGGGTGGATGACGTGGTGGTGGTGGAAACCCAGTGGGGAACCATCGAAGAAATCACCATGACGTACGTTGTGGTGCACCTCTGGGATGACCGCCGCCTGATCCTGCCCTCCACCTACTTCACCACCACGCCGTTCGAGAACTGGACGCGGAAGCAGTCCGCCATCCTGGGCACGGTGGAACTGGACCTGGACTGGCGTGCCCCGGTGGGGGACCTGCGCAGCCATCTGAAGGAAACCCTGGCCGGAACCGATCTCTGGGACGGCCGCACCGGCGTTCTGCAGATCACCGACGCAGTCAAAGGACTGGTGCGTGTGCGCATCCTGGTCAGCGCCGCGGACAGCGGAGCCCTGTTTGACCTGCGCTGCCTCGTGCGTGAAGCGATGGTCATTTATCTGCAGGAGCGGCATCCGGGTGCCCTGCCCCGGCGGCGCTTTGAGGAAGTCAAGTCCGCCCGTGCGGGTGTGCAGCTGGACGGGCAGCTGGACGGGCAGCTGGACGGGCAGCCGCACACACGTCCGCTCTCCGGCGGGGACCCCGCGGATACCAGCACCTCGCAGTTCTTTACCGGTTCACTTGAGGCCGTTGACCGCCGGCATTCCTTTGCCGGGCCGGGGCAGGAGGTCTATGAGGAGCGCGGGGAAAGCTCGCCCGGAGATCAGGGAGGCCGCAGCCGCTGATCTTTCCGCCGGCATCCGTTGACAGTCCGGGCGCTTATCTGGCCTGCTGGGATAACCCGCGCTCCGGCGGGACACAACCGGCGGGACATGAGAAGAGGAACGGTTATGGCAGATGAGTTTGTCCTCCACGAACTTCAGGGATCCAATGTCTGGGCCAAAGACGGTGAGCGGCTGGGGCTCGTGGGTCAGGTGCACCTGGACCGGGCCACCGGTGCGCCGGAATGGATCACCGTAGCCCTGGGACTTTTCGAAACCCGGCAGCACTTTGTTCCCCTGGCGGGTGCCCGCCGGGATGAAGATGACATTTACGTCAACTACACCCGGCAGGCTGTGGATGATTCGCCCGAGGTTGATCCCGACGGCGCCCTGAGTCCCGCCGAGGAGACGCTGCTGACGGACTATTACAAACAGTTCTGACATCCCCGGCCCGCTGTCTTTCGCGGCCGTCCCCGCCACTTGGTAGTAAGCTCGCTTACAAACCAATCTGTCATTCAGCGTATCCAGGAGGCCGTTATGGCGCAGCAGGACACAGGGGGCAAGGCGCAAACGGCTCCCAGCCCGGACCACGCGAGCAAGCCGGAGACCCCGGCCGAGGTCACGAAACCAAACTGGAAGTACATTGTCCGCAAGACCATCCGCGAGTTCAGCAAGGATCAGTGCACGGACCTCGCGGCGGCGCTGACGTACTACACGGTCCTGGCTCTTTTCCCGGCGCTGCTGGCGCTGGTGTCGATCCTTGGGTTGGTGGGGCAGGCGGAAAGCACCACCAAAACCATGCTGGAGCTCCTTGGGGAGTTCGCTCCGGGCAGCGCCGTGGAAGTCCTGGAAGGTCCCATCACCCAGCTGACGTCGTCGAGCAGTGCAGGATTCGCCCTGATCGTCGGTATTCTCGGCGCCCTCTGGTCCGCCTCCGGCTATGTCAAAGCCTTTGGGCGGTCCATGAACCGGATCTATGAAGTGGATGAGGGCCGGCCGGCCTGGAAGCTGCTGCCGGCCCAGCTCCTGATCACCCTGGTGCTCGTCCTGCTGGTTGCCGCACTGCTGATGATGCTGGTCCTCAGCGGCCCGATTGCTGAAACTCTGGGCGACTATGTTGGCCTCGGCACCGAGGCTGTCATGATTTGGAACATCGCCAAATGGCCGGTGATGCTGATCTTCGCCGTGCTGCTGGTTGCCATCCTGTACTACGCCACGCCCAACGTGAAGCAGCCCAAGTTCCGCTGGATGAGCATGGGTGCTTTCATCGCGCTGATCGTGCTGGGGATCGTCACCCTGGGCTTCAGTTTCTACGTGGCAAACTTCGGCAACTACAACGCAACCTACGGTGCCATCGGTGGTGTGATCGTCCTTCTGCTGTGGCTGTGGCTGGCAAACGTCTCGCTGCTGTTTGGGGCGGAGTTCGATGCCGAAGTGGAACGCGGACGTGAACTGCAGGCCGGCATCCAGGCTGAAGAGTCAGTCCAGCTGCCCCCGCGCGACACCCGCCAGACGGAGAAGCGCGAGGCGCAGATGGAAGAAGACATCGAGGAGGGCCGCAAGCTCCGCCAGCAGCACGCCGGCAAGGATTACGACGACGACCTCAAGTGAGTCCCTCCCCGCCGTGCCCTTAACTGCCCGGCGCACGAGATACAGCACCCCGCCGATTGCCAGCAGGATTCCGGCCCGCAGCGATACCCATCCCGACTGCTGGGTGAGCAGCAGGATGCAGGAGGCGATGGCAAGGTAGGGCAGTACCAGCGGGGTGCGGAAATGCGGGTGGTCCACGGAGTCCTTCCTCAGCACGATCACTGAAAGATTCGTGCTGAGGAAGACCAGGAGCAGCAGCAGGACCACTGTTTCGGCCAGGGATGCAAGGCCTCCGGTCATGGTCGGCGCCATGGCGACGGCGGTGGTCGCCGCAATCGCCACCCATGGTGTTTTCCGCCGGGGGAGGACTTTGCCGAAGACTGCGGGGAGCAGTCCCTGCTCTGCCATGCCGTAGGTCAGCCGGCTGGACATAATCATGGTCAGAAGGGCTCCATTGGCCACAGCCACGAGCGCAATCAGGCTGAAAATCCAGTCTGGAAGGCCGAAGCCCGTGGCGCTGATGACAGCGGGCAGCGGGCCGCTGGAATTGGCAAGCTTCTCCGTGGGGAGGGCGCTGGATGCGGCAATCCCGATCAGAAGATACACCACTCCGGCGGTGAGCATCGCCCCGAACAGCGCCCGCGGATACACCCGGCTGACGTCCCGGACCTCTTCGGCAACATTGGCCGAAACCTCAAAGCCCACAAAGGAGTAGTAGGCGAGCAGTGAGGCTGCCAGTACCGCCGTTGCCGGGTTGAGTCGGCAGGGAACCGGGTGATCTGTTCGGTATAGCCGTCGCCCCGGCCCACCATCACCGCCACCAGCACAATGACGAGGATCAGGCCGGAAAGTTCGATGACGGTCATGACCACGTTGGTCCGGACCGATTCAGAAATGCCCCGCGCGTTGAGGAGGGCAACGAGCAGCAGGAAGACGACGGCTGCCGGCACCGGCGGGACGTCCAGGAAGACCGAAAGGTAGTCGCCGGTAAAGGCAAGGGCGAGGCCTGCCGCGCTGGTGACGCCGGCCGCGAGCATGCAGAACCCCACCATGAAGGACAGGGCCGGACGTTTGAAGGCACGTTCCGCGAATAATGCCGCCCCGCCGGCCTTGGGGTACTTCGTGACCAGTTCGGCGTAATAGGATGCCGTGAGCAGGGCCAGCAGCAAAGCCGTAGCCAGGGGCACCCAAATGGCTCCGCCCACTTCTCCGGACACTTCGCCCACCAGCGCATAGATGCCGGCCCCGGGACATCGCCGAGGATGAAGAGATACAGCATGGGCCCGGTGATGCCCTGCTTGAGTTTTGAATCGGAACCTCTCTGCGGCGTCGAGGTCATGGAGTAAAACTAAGTGTGCTGACGATTATTGAAAAGTGCGGTAGAAAAGTTTTATGAGCCGATCTTTCCCTGCGTCCGCGGAACACTCAGCGGACATCTTTGATGTGGTCATTATCGGCGGCGGGATGGCCGGGTTAACCGCTGCCACCGTGCTGGGGCGGGCCCGCCGCCGGGTAGCCGTTGTCGATGCGGGCCGGCCCCGGAACGCTCCGGCCGAACAGGTCCACGGTTTCCCGTCCCGGGACGGCATAGCGCCCGGGGAGCTTCTCCGGGCGTGCCGGTCGGACCTGAAGCGCTATGACGTTGAACAGGTGCCCGGGCGGGTTGTCCGGGTGGACAGAGACAGGACAGTCGAGCTTGCCTGCGGCCGGACGCTGCAGGGACGGCATGTGGTGTGCTGGCTACGGGGCTGAGCGACACCGTGCCGGACATTGCCGGAGCCGGCGAACGGTGGGGCCGGGATCTCCTGCACTGTCCCTACTGCCACGGCTGGGAAGTGAAGGACCAGGCGCTGGCCGTCCTGGGAACGGGGCAGCCGTCCGTCCAGCAGTCCATCCTGGTCCGGAGTTTCTCCGCCGAAGTGACACTGATCGTCCATGACGGGCTCGAACTGTCCGGCGATGATGCCCGTTCCCTGCAAGCCATGGGAGTTGACGTGGTTAATGGGACGGCGCAGCGGCTGCTCATCCGCGACGATGTCCTGGATGCAGTGGTCCTCGCGGACGGCCGGGCGGTGCCCTGCCGGGCCCTGTTCTGTGAACCGGCTGCCACGGTGGATCCCCTGCTGGCCAAGATTCCCGGATGCACCCTGGACGCGGACGGCTGCGTGAAAACCGATGAGATCGGCCGGACCGGCGCAGACCGGATCTGGGCCGTAGGCAACGTCACCGATCCCTCCGGCCAGGTGGTGCCGGTGGCCGGTGACGCCTACCGGCTTGCCGTCGCGCTGAACGCGCAGCTGGTGGAGGAAGACACCGTGGAAGCGGTCAGCGCCTGGGGGCAAGCAGCGGCGAGCCTTTGACGCCGTCGCCCTTCGTCATTCCGTCCAGCACGAACCGCAGTGCCTCCACCGAGGTGCGCCGCGGGTTCCAGCCCAGTACTTCCCGCGCACGTGAGGTGTCCATCAGCGGCGCACCGGCAGCCATGTCAATCCAGCCCGGATCGGTGCGCTGCAGGTGCGCGGCCCACGTCAGGCCGACGACGGCGCGGACCAGTTTCAGCGGAATGTTCAGCAGCCGGCGGGCACCGAGCACTCCGGCGAGAAGCTCGGGAGTGATCACCGGATCGGCGGCAATGTTGAAGGCGCCCTCGGCACGCTGGTCCACTACGCGCCAGTAGGCATCGGCCATGTCATCGGCATGGACAATCTGGAACGAGAACTCTTTGGGGAGCGGGATGAGCGGCAGCCGCAGCTTGTTCAGGATGAACTTCGGCACCAGCGGGCCCAGGAAGTAATTGCCGATTTCGGTGCCGGCGTCAGAGGAGAAAATCAGTCCGGGACGCAGCCGGGCCACCGGGATTTCGGGATACTCGCGGACAAACGTGTCCAGCAGCGCTTCCTGCTCGCCCTTGTGCCGGCTGTAGTGGGAGCTGGCGATGCCCCGCGCGGGCCAGGACTCGTCGGTGAGGCGGTCCTTGGGCGCGGGGGAGTAGGCACCCACGGAAGAAGCACAGACAAACTGGCGTACTCCGGCGGCCGCCGCAGCGGCCAGGACATTCTCGGTGCCGTGCACGTTGATGCGGTGCAGCTCCGCCTCGTCACGGTTGGGCTGGATGGCCCAGGCAAGATGAACGACGGCGTCGACGCCCTTGAGTGCCTCTGTCAGCTTTTCCCTGCCCTCACTCGTGGCGATGTCGATGCTGTGCCACTGGACGCCGTCGTAGGGCGGGGTGCCGCCGTCCGGGATCCGCCGGGCGATGCCCACAATTTCCAGACCGTCCGGACGTTCGCTGCGGGCCTGGGCCAGGCGGCGGAGCAGGGCTGTGCCGACGTTTCCGGTTGCTCCGATAACAGCTACTCGCATGTGGCTCATTTCCTCCGCTGTGGTGATCCTGGATATGCAGGCTTTGTACCTCGACTCTACCGGTGAGGCGGGCCGCAGAGCAGGGGGCAGGCGCGGCAGGTTCCAGCGGCTAATGTTGGGTACGAAAACAGGCACACGTACCCGAATGAGGACTTCCATGGCTGAGAACACAGCAACAGACCAGGACGGCGGCTCCGGTTTCAGCACGCGCGGTGCTTATGTCACCGGCGGTACGGAGTACACCCGGGACACCAACTACATCGAAACGCGGATCACGCGCGACGGCCGGGACGGTTACCCGGTGGAAGCCGGCAGGTACCGGCTGATCGCAGCACGCGCGTGCCCCTGGGCCAACCGGACCATCATTGTTCGGCGCCTGCTGGGCCTGGAGGATGCCATTTCGCTGGGCACCCCCGGCCCCACCCACGACGCCCGCAGCTGGACCTTCGACCTGGACCCGGACGGCAAAGATCCGGTGCTGGGGATCGAACGCCTGCAGGAGGCATTCTTCCGCCGCACACCGGGCTACAGCCGCGGCATCACCGTTCCCGCCGTCGTCGACATTCCCAGCGGCGCCGTGGTAACCAACAACTTTCCGCAGATCACCGAAGATTTCTCCACTGAGTGGAAGGACTTCCACCGAGAAGGCGCTCCGGATCTGTTGCCGGCAGAGCACATGGAGGAAATGCGGGCCGTTAACAAGCGCGTCTTCACCGAGATCAACAACGGAGTGTACCGCTGCGGCTTCGCCGGGTCACAGGAGGCCTATGACGCCGCCTATGACCGGCTGTGGGCCGCCATGGACTGGCTGGAGGACCGGCTCTCCCGGCAGCGGTACCTCATCGGAGACACCATCACCGAGGCCGACGTCCGCCTGTTCACCACCCTGGTCCGTTTCGATGCGGTCTACCACGGCCATTTCAAGTGCAACCGGAACAAGCTCAGCGAGATGCCGAACCTCTGGGGCTACGCCCGGGACCTCTTCCAGACGCCCGGCTTTGGGGACACCGTGGACTTTGAGCAGATCAAGGCCCACTACTACATCGTCCATGAGGACATTAATCCCACGGGAATTGTCCCCAAGGGGCCGGATCTGTCCGGGTGGCTCACTGAGCATCACCGGGAGGAGCTGGGCGGCCGGCCGTTCGGAGACGGAACCCCTCCGGGGCCGGTGCGTCCCGGTGAAGAGGTGGCGCCGGGACACGGCGCGCACTAAGTACATCTCCACCCGGGAATAGGGCATGGAAATGTTTCTTAAGGACCGGGACAGTAGGTTAGCCTTACTTAAGATCATTCCGTCTTAAGGAGGTGCCGCGGTGGGCATAAGCGCCAGCACCTCCGCACCGGCACCCGAAACCCTCCCCTCCGCCGGGAGCCAGGGGCAGGTGCCGTCCCGCGCTGCGGTTCCCCGCAACGGCCGCCGGACGGCCCTGCTGGCCGTCTCGGCCGGCGTGCTGGCGCTGGCCTGCCTGGCGTCCGTGGCCTTCGGGGCGCGGGCACTGTCCTTCGGAACCGTACTCGAAGCCCTGACCGCCTATGACCCGGCCAACGGAGACCATGCGGTGGTGGCGTCCAGGATTCCCCGCACCGTCCTGGGCCTGCTGGCAGGAGGCGCGCTGGGACTGGCCGGGGCCGCCATGCAGGGCGTGGCGCGCAATCCGCTCGCGGACCCCGGGATTCTGGGGGTCAACGCCGGAGCGGCTTTCTTTGTTGTGCTCGGCATCTACGGATTCGGCGTTTCCACCTTCCTTGGCTACATCTGGTTTGCCCTGGCCGGCGCTGCGCTGGCCGCTGTCCTTGTATACACGGTGGCAAGCCTTGGCCGGGAAGGCGCCACCCCGGTCAAACTGGCACTCGCCGGGGCTGCCCTGACCGCGGGGCTCAGCTCGCTCATGAGTGCAGTCCTCGTCTCCAGCCAGCAGACGCTGGACATCTTCCGCTTTTGGCAGGCCGGCAGCCTGTCCGGGCGGGGCTGGGACGTCATCAGCGCCGTTGTTCCCTTCCTGGCCGCCGGGGCCCTCATCACGCTGGGCGCCGGACGGGCGCTGAACGGACTGTCCCTCGGGGATGACGTGGCCCGGGGGCTCGGGCAGCGGGTGGGCCTCAGCCGCGGCATCACCGCTCTGGGCGTGGTGCTGCTGTGCGGTGCGGCCACTGCCGCCGTAGGACCGATCGGGTTTGTCGGCCTGGTCATCCCGCACATGGTCAGGTCCTTCACCGGGCCGGACTACCGGTGGATCCTTCCCTTTTCCCTGATCCTGGCCCCGGTGCTGCTGATCACTGCCGACATCATCGGGCGCCTTGCCCTCCCGCCGGGGGAAATACCCGTGGGCGTCATGACCGCCGTCATCGGAGCTCCCGTCTTTATCTGGCTGGTCCGGCGCCGGAAGCAGGCACAGCTGTGAGCGCGCTGCTGGACCGTTCCGCAGCCGGACCGGGAGCCCTTATCGTCCGCGCTGCCCGCCGCCGGTCCCTGAAACGCGGGCGTGCCGTGGCCGCTGTACTGACGGCCGCCGTCGTCGTGCTCTTTGCCGTCAGCATCCTGCTGGGCACCTACACCGTCACCATCCCGGACTTCTTCCGGATACTCGGCGGAGAACAGATCCCCGGCGCCACGTTCATCGTGATGGAGAGCAAGCTGCCGCGCGCCGTCATTGGACTGCTTGTGGGCGCGGCCTTCGGGATTTCGGGCAGTATCTTCCAAACCATGCTGCGCAATCCGCTGGCCAGCCCGGACATTATTGGCATCAGCTACGGAGCCAGCGCCAGCGCCGTGGTGGCCATCGTGGTCTTCGGCGCCGCCGGAACCACCGTTTCCCTGGCCGCCTTGTGCGGAGCCCTGGTGGTAGCGATGGCCATCTACCTGCTCTCCCGGCGCGGCGGTGCGGCCGGCTACCGGCTGATTCTGATCGGTGTGGGTTTTGCGGCCGTGATGCAGGCACTGGTGACCTTCCTGATGACGCGGGCCGATATCCGCACTGCCTCCCAGGTGCTGGTCTGGCTGAATGGTTCGCTGAACTCCAGCAACTGGGACCGTGCCGCTGTTCTGGCGCTGTCCCTGCTGGTGCTGCTGCCCGTGACAGCGGTCCTTGCGCGCCGGCTGCGCGGGTTGGAGCTGGGAGAAGACACAGCGGCGGGACTGGGACTGCGGGTTGAGGCGTCCAAACTGGGGTTGCTGGTTTCGGGGGTGGCGCTGGCTGCCGTGGCCACCGCCGCAGCGGGACCGGTGGCCTTTATCGCCTTTCTCTCCGGCCCCATTGCCCGGCGGCTGCTGGGCGGACGGCACTCACTGACAGTTTCCGCCCTGGTGGGCGCCGTCATAGTGCTGGCCGCAGATTTTGCGGGAGCCAATCTGGTTCCCGGAGTTTCACTGCCCGTGGGCGTGGTGACGGGCGCCCTCGGCGCGCCGTTCCTGCTATGGCTGCTGGTGACTTCCAACCGCGTAGGCCGAGGAGGCTGAGATGGGTAATACCCCCGATTCCCATACCCTGAGCGCCCAGGACCTGGTTCTTTCCTACGGTGAGCGCCTGGTGGTGGACGGCCTGTCGGTTACCCTCCCCGCGGGCCGGATCACGATCATCGTCGGCGCCAATGCGTGCGGCAAGTCCACGCTGCTGCGCGGCCTGTCGCGGCTGCTCAAGCCCGCCGGCGGCACGGTGCTGCTGGGCGGGCGGGACATCCATTCCCGCCCGGCCCGCGAGGTGGCGCGCACGCTGGGCCTGCTGCCCCAGACCCCGGTGGCGCCGGACGGCATCACCGTGGCGGACCTGGTGGGCCGGGGCCGCTATCCGCACCAGGGCTGGTTCCGCCAGTGGACCCCCGGGGATGACGAGGCTGTTGCCGCCGCCCTGGCAGCCACCGGCACGCTGGATCTGGCGGAGCGGAATGTCGATGAGCTCTCCGGCGGCCAGCGCCAGCGGGTGTGGATTGCCATGGCCCTGGCGCAGGAAACCCAAATTCTCCTGCTGGATGAGCCCACAACCTTCCTGGACGTTACCCACCAGATTGAAGTGCTGGATCTGATCACCGACCTGAACCGGCGGGCAGGCACCACCGTGGCAATCGTGTTGCATGACCTGAACCTTGCCGCCCGCTACGCCGACCATTTGATTGCCATGAAGTCCGGTGCCGTCGCCGCGCAGGGCACCCCGGCCGAGGTGGTCACCGAAGACCTGGTCCGTGACGTTTTTGGTCTGGAATCCAAAGTCATTCCCGATCCGGTCTCCGGAACCCCTATGGTGGTTCCCATTGGCCGCCATCATGTGTTGCAGCCGGCTGATGAGGATCCTGCCAGACCGGTGGGCTACCTGCCCAACCCGCACGACACCCACACCGCACGTGAACAGAAATCCCGCCTGGAGGCCGCATCATGACTCAGGTCAGCACCCGCACCGGAGTAACAGAGGCACCCCGCAAAGCACGGCGTGCCTCGGGCGCTGGAGCCGTGATGTGCTTCGACGTCCAGGTGCGGCGGGTCCAGCGCCTGAGCGAAAACTTCCAGCGCATTACCTTTGCGGGTCCGGGTCTTTCCGAGTTTGGGGTCCAGGGGCAAACCCATGATCTGCGGATCAAAGTGGTGGTTCCCTCCGTCGCCGCAGACGGCACCCGGATTCCGCTGCCGGCGTTCGACTGCAGTGATACCGCCTGGTACCGGAACTGGCTGCAGCTGGACTCTGCCGTGCGCGGTTCCATGCGCACTTACACCGTCAGGGCTGCCCGCTGCTCGGCTGCAGAACCGGAGATCGACGTCGATTTCGTCCTGCACTTTGATGAAGAAGGGCGGGGCGGTCCCGCGTCCAGCTGGGCTGCCGCTGCGAAGCCGGGGGACCGGGTCAGTATCATTGGCCCCAACGCCGCCCACTGCGTCACGGCGGAGTCCTATGGCGGGATTGAGTGGCGTCCCGGAATGGCACGGCACATCCTGCTGGCGGGTGACGAAACCGCAGTCCCGGCTATCACCGCCATCCTGGAATCCCTGCCGGCGGACGTCACCGGCCATGCACTGCTGGAAGTTCCCGCGGCCACGGACGAGCAGCAGGTCTCCACGGAATCCTCGGTCCGGGTTACCTGGCTTGCCAGGAGCGGCCGGCCCCACGGGGAGCTGCTGGAAGCCGCTGTCCGGGAGGCTGTGGCGCTTCCCGGCTGGGCCTCCGTGGACGGCGGCCCCGTTCCGCCCGCACGTCCCCTGATCGAAGACGTGAATGTGGATGAGACCATCCTCTGGGAGACACCGCAGCGCCTGGGAGCTGCTGTAGTGAAGGCCACACCCAATCCGGAAACTCCTGCCGGTGCCCTGCCGTTTTATGCATGGATTGCCGGTGAAGCTGCCATGGTCCGCGGCCTGCGCCGATACCTGGTCAGCGAAGCGGGAATTGACCGCAAACAGGTTGCCTTCATGGGCTACTGGCGCGCAGGACGCGCCGAAAGCTAGTTTCCGCACGGCTGCAGCGGCTGTGATCTGCAGCCAGAGGGCATCTGTTATTGCTCACATTTGCTTAATCCCAAAAAACCTTCGCCGGTAAACTGGATTTGTGGGCGGAGGATGGAGAACGTCCTCGCCCGCACTCCCCAGATCTATTGTTCAGTACCCCTTTGCCTGCACTGCAACGAGGTGATGAATGACGAATATCTCAAAGGAGACCATCCGATATTTTTCCGGGCTGAAGGCCCGTGTCCTGGACTGGGCCACTGACAACAGTCCCCGCGAGGAGAAGGTTCCCGCCGCGGTGTCCTCCTTCGCGAAGCAACTGCCCGACAAGCTCCCCCCGGCAGCGTCCGAGCTGGTCAGGAAGCTCCCCGAAAAGCTTCCGCCGGCGGTCAAGGCTGCTGTCCCGAAGCGGGACTGGCTGTCCACTCCGCTGCGCAAGACCGGAGCCTTCGGCGCCGGGGCGGCCCTTGTCCTCGGCGGCGTCGTCGTAGGAACCGCTCAGGCAGTGGAACCCATCGAGGTGCAGCGCACATCGGTGGCATCGGAACTGAATGAGCTGCTGCACGGCAAGTCTGATCCCGAAACCGGAACCACTGCGGGAGTAACAGGACCCGACGACGGTGAGCATGAGGCCAGCGGCGATGAAGCCGGCTCGGCGGATTCTTCCGGTGAAGGCGACAAAGCCGAAAAGGGAGCCGAAGGCGGCGAGGCTCCGGCAGAAGGTGAAGCAGCCAAAGACGGCGCTTCCACGGAGCCGGAACCTGAAGGCGCGGCGGAACAGAAAGCAGGTGACGAGGCTCCGGCGGAAGAGTCCGCCCCGGAATCGGAAGAGCCTGCGGCCGAGGAACCGGCGCCCGAACCTGCACCCGAGCCGGCGCCTGAGCCTGCACCCGAGGAGCCGGCACCGTCGGTACCCCTGGACGACATGTGGGTGACCAACGAGTTCGGCTGGCGGTCCAACGTGAATCCGCTGCTGCCCGCAGGAGCTGCGGAGCTCCATAACGGCATCGACTTCGGGGCCAATACCGGTACCCCCGTGAAGTCCTTCGCCGCCGGTACGGTCACCTACGCGGAATACCACCAGTACGGCGGCCTGCGGGTGGTTATTGACCACGGTAACGGCTTGGAGACCACCTACAACCACCTGAACGAGATCCTCGTCGAGGTGGGACAGCACGTGGACTTCAACCAGCAGATCGGTACGGTAGGCACCACCGGTAACTCCACCGGACCCCACCTGCACTTCGAGATGCTCCGCGACGGTGAGTACATCGATCCGGCGCCCCTGCTGGGTCTCTGACCCGGCAGGCGCCGGAGCGCCGCCCTAGACCTCCGGATCGGTGAGAATGGCCGGATCCTTTGTCCCCTGCGGCATCCGAACCCGCAAAGCGCCGGGGTCGACGCGGAAAGCCACGTGCGAGGCTTGGCCCAGGTGGTCACCGTCAACTTCGAATTCCTGCGGAGTCTGTGTGAAGATCTCAGCTTCCTTGCACTGGTAATACTCCACGGAAGTTCCCCTGCCCTTCCCCCGCCGCAGCAGGCCGGCCACAACACCGAGCCAGCCAAGCCGCCCCTTGGGGGCCATGGTCATGATGTCCAGGAGCCCGTCGTCGATCCTGGCTCCGGGAAAAATCTCCAGACCGCCCATGATCTTTCCGCAGTTGCCGCCCATCACGCTGCGGGGATAGCCGGAGATTTCCTTGCCGCCGTCGAGCCGGATAGTGCTTTTGACCGGCTTGCCGGGCAGGTTTCGGATACCCGCGTCAATATAGGCCAGCCAGCCGACACGGTCCTTGAGTGTGTCGTTTGTGTCGCCCATGAGAGCTGCGTCGTAACCGAGCCCGGCCATGACCAGGAAAACGTCGCCTTTCAGGGCGCGGTCCAGCGTGACATGGACGACGTCGATATTGCGGTCAGCTCCCCCGAGGGCTGCGGCAACCGCGGCCGCCGGATCGTCGACGGCGATGTCCAGATTGCGGGCCAGCAGGTTCCCCGTTCCCAGCGGGATCAACCCCAGCGGCGTGTCAGTGCCCGCCAGTTCCGCGGCAACACAGCGTACCGTCCCGTCGCCTCCGGCGGCGATCACCACGTCCACACCGGCCGCCAGGGCCTCCTTGGCCATGCCGCGTCCCGGATCCTCTTTTGTGGTTTCCAGCCACAGCGGCTGCTCCCAGCCCCGGTCCCGGCAGGCGCTCTCCACCAGGGCGCGGATGTCCACATCGGTCTTCTTGATGGGATTCATGATGACTGCGGCACGCTGGCGCGGTCCGGCTGCTGAGCTGGCCATGGGTTCCTTTGGTTGCTCGCGGTGTGCTGCGAAACGGTCAGGGGTTTGTTCAGAGTCTAATCCGCCCGGGCGCGCGACTGCTGCCGATGCGGAAACTGCCGGGTCAACTTGTAGCCTGTGGGAGTGACTTTTACTTCTCGTTATGTGGCCCTGGGCGATTCATTCACGGAAGGTGTGGGGGACTGGGATGTTTCCCGCCCCAACGGCGTGCGGGGCTGGGCGGACCGCGTCGCCGAGCAGCTGATCCTGGCCGATGATTCGTGGGGCTATGCCAACCTGGCGATCCGCGGCAAGAAGCTGCACCAGGTCCTCGCCGAACAGGTGGATGCCGCCGTCGCACTGAAACCAACCCTGGTGAGCATTTACGCGGGCGGCAATGACATTCTGCGCCCCAAGGTGGACATTGACGCGCTGATGGACTCGTACGACGACGCCGTCGCCAAGCTGCGCGCCTCCGGCACAGCTGTGCTGATGTTCACAGGTTTTGATTCCGGCAGGTCTCCGGTATTCGGTGCCACCCGGGGGCGGACGGCACTGTACAACGAGCTGGTGCGCGAAGTCGCTGACCGCCGCGGTGCCGAGCTCGTGGATTACTGGCGGATGAAGGAGCTGCAGGACGAGAGGTACTGGGACATCGACCGGCTGCACATGGCACCGGCCGGGCACATGCTCACCGCCAAGAAAGTCCTCGAAGTCCTGCGCCGCACCGATGCCATCGATGTTCCGGAGCTGGATGAGCTGCCCGCACGGACCCGGGCCGAGCAGCTGCGGCGTGATGCCCAGTGGGCCAGGGAGTACCTCGGTCCCTGGGTTGGGCGCCGGCTGCGGGGCGTTTCTTCGGGCGACAATCTGGCACCCAAATACCCGCTTCCCGTGCATCTCGAAGCCGCCTGAACAGTCCCTGTGGGGTGTTTCACACATTTTTTTGAATTCCCAGTAATTGCAGGGACAGCGGCACCGCGAATGTGCCCCTGAGAGAGGCCTCCGGGCACCGGTAATTCGGTAACCTGCGCTGTTTTTCCTAAACTTTATGGTCTGCCTGACGCCTTTTTGCAGCGTCCCGGCCGGTTGCTTCCGATACACGCAGCTGACTTCTAGGAAAGAAAGCCAACATGCCGAAAGATGCACCCACCCTCCGCCGCCCTGTCCTCAGGCGCCGGCGGCTCAAAGTCGATGACGTGAATGTTGTCAACAAATCAATGATGAAAAAGGCCGTCGGCGGAACCGTCGTCGGCAACACCATGGAATGGTTCGATATTGGTGTCTACGGCTACCTTGCCGTCACCATGGGTGCCGTTTTCCTGTCCGAGGCTGATGCCTCCGCCCAGCTCATCTTCAGCCTGGGCGTTTTTGCTGCCACCTTCCTGGCCCGCCCGCTCGGCGGGGTTGTGTTCGGCCGGCTGGGCGACCGCCTGGGCCGGCAAAAAACCCTGGCCGTCACCCTGATGCTGATGGCCGGTTCCACCTTTGTGATCGGACTCCTGCCCGGTTATGCCCAGATCGGCATGTGGGCTCCGATTCTGCTCATCCTGATGAAGCTGCTCCAGGGCTTCTCCACCGGCGGTGAATACGCCGGTGCCACCACCTTTGTCACGGAGTACGCCCCGGACAAGCGCCGCGGCTTCCTCTCGAGCATCCTGGACCTCGGCAGCTACATGGGCTTCGCCCTTGGCGCAGGAGTGGTGTCCGTCCTGCAGCTCACGCTCAGCGCCGAAACCATGCTGGACTGGGGCTGGCGTATTCCGTTCCTGGTTGCCGGTCCGCTGGGTTTGATCGCCATCTACTTCCGGCTCAAGATCGAGGAATCGCCGGCGTTCCAGGCAACCCTGGACGCGCAGGAAGCCAACGCAGCTTCGGAGAACCCCGACGGCGAAACGGCACCCCCGGGCACGCTGGCCATGATCGGCCTCTACTGGCGCCCGATTATCGTGGCCATGGTCCTGGTGGCCGCGGCCAACACCGTCGGCTACACCCTGACCTCTTACATGCCGTCCTACCTCACCGACTCGATGGGATACGACGCGCTGCACGGCACCCTCCTGACCATTCCCGTGCTGGTGGCGATGGCACTGTGCATCCCGCTGTGCGGAAAGCTGTCGGACCGCATCGGCCGCCGGCCGGTGCTGCTGATGGGTGCCGGGTCCACCATTGTGCTGGCCGTTCCGGCATTCCTGCTGATCGCCAACGGTCCCGTCTGGTCCACCCTGCTGGGACTGGGGCTGCTGGCCGTTCCCGTGACGCTCTACGTGTCCAACCTCGCCTCGGCACTGCCTGCACTGTTCACCACGGCGAGCCGCTACGGCGCCATGGGCATCTCCTACAACTTCGCTGTGGCAATCTTCGGCGGCACCGCACCGCTGATCATGCAGGGGCTGATCAACCTGACCGGCAATGAGCTGATGCCGGCCTTCTGGCTGATGGCAACCTCTGCCGTGGGTGCCGTGGCCGTGTACATCATGAAGGAATCCGCCAACCGGCCCATGCCCGGGTCCATGCCCAGTGTGGAGACGCACGAGGAAGCCCGGGAACTTGTCGCAACACAGGACGAAAACCCCCGGCTCGACGTCGCGGCCCTGCCGTTCGGCATCGAAAGTGCCGCTGAGTCAAAGCCGCAGGGGAACTGAAAGGCCGGCCCGCCCGCCAAATAATTGAAGGCTCAAGCAAATATGGGAGGATGGATCCATGAGCGACACCGAGCTTTCCTCTGTCCCCTGGCTGAGCCCCGATGAACGGCGGGCGTGGCTGGCGCTCTACGCCGTGGCTACACGGCTGAATCCCACCCTGGATGCGGACCTGTCCAAGCGGGCGCGAATCACGCTCTTTGATTACCATGTGCTGGCGATGACCTCCGAGGCCCCGCACCGTGCCCTGCCGATGAGTGAGCTGGCGGCCCGGTCCAATGCATCCCTCTCCCGGCTCTCGCACGTGGTGAAGAAGCTTGAAGGCCGCGGCTGGATGGAACGCTCACAGTCGCCGGACGATGCCCGCGTCACCATGGCAGCGCTCACCGACGACGGTATGGCAGCCCTGGCCGCGCTGGCCCCGGACCACGTCCGTTCGGTTCGGGACCTGGTTTTCGACGGACTGGATGCCCGGGACGTGAGCGACCTCGAACGCATTGGCCGGCGCATCCTGGGGCGTCTGGAACCGGGGAACAGCATCGTCGAAGACAACACCCCGTAAGGGGCGTCCGGGCTGTTTTGCTAGCCTTGAAGTAAATGGAGAGCAGTCAACAAGCATCCCGGCGAGAGGTACCACCATGCACACCCCCCGCATCCTGACCCTGATCCTTGCCGGCGGAACGGGGGGCCGTCTTGGCTCCCTCACCGACCACCGCGCCAAGCCCGCCATGCCCGTTGCCGGCTCCTACCGGCTCATCGACGTTCCGCTTTCCAACCTCCACAACAGCGGGTTGTCCGACGTATGGATCGTGGAGCAGTACAAGCCCAAGTCACTGAATGACCATTTGGTCAGCGGCCGCCCCTGGGACCTGGACCGGACCAACGGAGGCCTGCGGGTACTGCCGCCCTATCAGGGCGGCGAAGGAGAGGGGTTTGCCGAAGGCAATGCCGATGCCCTGTATCGTCAGGCCGACTATATCCGCGAATATGATCCGGACCTGGTCCTGGTGCTCAGCGCGGACCACCTCTACCGGCTCGATTACCGGGATGTTCTTGCCACCCACGGGCGCACCGGCGCCGCCCTGACCGTGGTTACCACCAAAATCCGCAGGAATCCCTCCGACCACGGTGTCGTGGAGGTTGAGGACGGCTTTGTGACCGGCTTCGAGTACAAGCCGGAAAAGCCCAAAACCGACCTCATTGCAGCTGAAATCTTCCTTTACGATGCATCCGTGCTGCTCAATGCCATGGACGAGCTCATGGAAAGGGACGGCCAGCTGGAGGATTACGGTGACCAGCTGATTCCCTACCTCGTGAAGACGGAGAAGGTGGCGGAGCACCGGCTGGACGGGTACTGGCGGGACATGGGTACCCCGAGCAGCTACCACGAGGGCCACATGGACCTCATTGACGGACGCGGGCTGGACTTCGATGACCCGCAGTGGCCCGTCCTGAGTGCCTCTCCGCGCCGCCTGCCCGGTTTCGTTGGGGTTGCGGCAAGGGTTTCGGGCAGTCTGCTCGCGCCCGGTTCACGGGTGGAAGGCACCGTCCGCCGCAGCGTGCTGGGCGCCGGTGTCCTGGTGGAAGCGGGTGCCGAAGTAGAGAACTGTGTTCTCCTGGGCGACGTGAGGGTCTGTTCCGGAGCGAAGCTGCGCAACGCCGTTGTGGACGCCGGAGCAGTAATTGGCGGCGGCACTGAACTCGACGGCGCCGGGCTGGATCCGGAAGCGGCAGTAGTGGTTGTTGGGGCCGACGGTGCTGTGGAAAGGCCGTCCTCACCGTCCGAGGGGTGAGGTCAGGCACCTTTTGCGGGTACAGTATCCCGCCGGTTTGAATGAAAGCCGGGTTGCCCCTAGGATAGAGAGGCGTTAAGTTGCGCCTATGTTCGACAAGGGGCTGCCGTGAGGCGGCCCGGGGAACATTTGCGCAGCCACCCGTATAAACCTAGAATTGAAGGCTGTCCCGGCAGATACTGCTTGGCATCCTGAACTTCACCGTCTTCCCCGCGGCGAGGCACTTCGGCTGGATCTCACCCCGCCAGGTTCACCTCCGGAAAGTCGCAGTAATAACGGTGTCAAAACTGGTGGCGGGACGCTCTTTATGGCAGGTGCTTAGGCAAACGCCCTGTGTCTGTTTTTTGAGGACCGTCATATTTACTACAACTGGAGGAGAGATCATGGCAGCTTATTGCCAGGTCACCGGAGCCATCCCCGGCTTTGGTCACAGCATTTCGCACTCGCACCGCCGCAACAAGCGCCGGTTCGACCCGAATATTCAGAAGAAGCGCTACTGGGTTCCGTCCCTGCGCCGCAATGTCACGCTGCAGGTTTCGGCCCGCGGCATCAAGACGATCGATGTGCGCGGTATTGACGCCGTCATCACTGACCTTATCGCGAAGGGTGTGAAGCTCTAGTGGCTAAGGACAAGGACGTACGTCCGATCATCAAGCTGAAGTCGACCGCCGGCACCGGGTACACCTATGTGACCCGCAAGAACCGTCGTAACGACCCGGACCGCATGGTCCTGAAGAAGTACGACCCGAAGATCCGCCAGCACGTCGAATTCCGTGAGGAGCGCTAAGAATGGCAAAGAAGTCCAAGATTGCCCGCAACGAGCAGCGCAAGGTCGTTGTTGAGCGCTACGCTGCAAAGCGCCTCGAACTGAAGAAGACCCTGGTTGACCCGAACGCCACCGACGAAGCCCGCGAAGCTGCACGCCTCGGCCTGCAGAAGCTTCCGCGCAACGCCTCGCCGGTTCGCCTGCGCAACCGCGACCAGATTGACGGCCGCCCCCGCGGTACCCTCCAGAAGTTCGGTATCTCGCGTGTGCGTTTCCGCAACATGGCACACGCCGGCGAACTGCCCGGTGTAAAGAAGTCCAGCTGGTAAGCACTGCTTCACCCGCTTGAAAAAGGGCGGCAACCTCTTCGGTTGCCGCCCTTTTGCATGCCCCGGAAAAGCCGGGCGGACCGTGCGGACAAAATCCGCGCCGTTGCGCGGAAAGAGGCTAAGGGTGAGGATGGGGCACATGGCACCTTTTTCTGGGCTAAAAGCTGAAAAAACCGCGAAAAACAGCGGATTTTTCCTGATTTTCGGGTGCGGACTGGTAAGTTTCCAACAGTGGCGGTTTCGCATCCGTGATCCGCTCGAGCTAACACCTAGTCCAGGAGGACATAAATTGGCTATGAACCGCAGTGAACTTGTTGCAGCAGTGGCAGAGAAGTCCGGCAACAGCCAGACGGCAGTGAACGGCGTTCTCGACGCTGTCTTCGACATCTTCGCAACCTCTGTTGCCAATGGCGAGAAGATCACCATCCCCGGATGGCTCGCAGTCGAGCGCACGGACCGCGCTGCACGTACGGGCCGCAACCCGCAGACCGGTGAAACCATTCAGATCCCGGCAGGCCACAGCGTCAAGCTGACCGCCGGCTCCAAGCTGAAGGCTGCCGTCTCCACCAAGAAGTAACTTCTTGCCGAGAGGCACCGGCCGGTACCTTCGGGTGCCGGCCTTTTGCGTCTAATTCGCCCAAATTTCTACCGTGGGTAGAGAATAGGTATCGTGCCTAAAACTGCGAACACCGATACCGCCGGCGCCGGCCGGGCGCCGGACACCAGCCTGCCGTCGGACGCTGCCGCGCCTGCCGGAGCGCTCCGCGGCAGTTGGCTGGCTGCTGCGGCCGCCGTTCTCTTCACGGCCCTTGCCGCGGCCCTGGTCTTTTCCGGAGCGGCCGCGGCACAGCAGCTTTCCGACCCCGGCGCACTGACCCGCTGGGCCCTGCCTGTTGCCAAGGCCGTGCAGAACGGTGCCATGGCCGCCGTCATCGGTGCGCTGGTGTTCTCCGTGGCCATCCTGCCGAAATCCCTGAAATTCACCCGGTCCCGCAAGGTGCGGGCGGACGAGCCCGAGCACCCCGCCTTTGCCAGGGCCCTGACACTGGCAGGGTATGCCTCAGCCGTCTGGACACTGGCCGCCGTGGCCGTGCTGGTCTTCACTTATTCGGATGTCTCCGGACTGCCGCTGAGCGGGGACGCCAGCTACACGCAGGGCCTGGGCGCCTTCGTCACTGATTTCTCCGCCGGCCGCGCCTGGCTTGCCGTGAGCATCATCGCTGCGGTGGTCACCACCCTGAGCTTCGGGGTCCGGTCCCTGAATGGTCTCGCGGCCACCACAGTGCTGGCCGCCGGCGCCATCGTTCCCATCGCCCTGGTGGGCCACTCGGCCGGCGGTGACGATCACAGCGCCGCCGTGAACTCCATCGGCCTGCATCTGGCCGGCGTGTGCCTGTGGATCGGCGGGCTCGTTGTCCTGGCCGTGATCTCCCGCCAGCTGGGCCCCATCACCGGTGTGGTGCTGCGGCGCTACTCGGCGCTTGCCGGTTTTGCCTTCGCGCTGGTCTTCCTCTCCGGCATCGTCAACGCCTCCCTGCGCATCACGTCGCTTTCCCAGCTGAATTCCGAGTGGGGGAACCTGGTCATCGTCAAGGCGGCGGCAACCCTGCTGCTGGGCGTTATCGGATTCCTGCACCGGCGGTGGATCATTCCCCAGCTTCCCGCCAAAATCCCCGGCTCCGCGGCCGGCTCCAGCGAACGGGGCGGCCCGCGGGCCAAGAGCGCCAACCGTATCCTCTGGCAGCTGATCGGCGTTGAGCTGCTCATCATGTCCGCTGTCTCCGGCGTCGCAGTTGCACTGGGCCGCACTGCCACCCCCCGGCCCGAAGAGCTGCCGCCCAACGCGTCTCCGGCACGGATCCTCACCGGATATGACCTGCCGCCGGAGCTGACCACGGAACGGTACCTCACCGAGTGGCGTTTCGACTGGCTGTGGGTCGCGATCGTGCTTGTCCTGGCGGTTTCCTACATCGCCGGCATGATCAAGGTGCGCCGGCGCGGTGACAAGTGGTCCGTGGTCCGTGCCCTGTGCTGGCTGTTCGGCCTTGCCGCGCTGACCTATGTCACGTCCGGCGCTCCTGCGGTGTACGGCATGGTGCTCTTCAGCACCCACATGCTGGCCCACATGTCCCTGACCATGGTGGTTCCGCTGTTCCTGGTACTCGGCGCACCGGTAACCCTGGCGCTGAAGGCGCTGAGGCCGCGCGGCGACGGCACCCGGGGGATCCGGGAATGGATCCTCATCGGTGTGCACTCCTGGTTCTCCAAACTGGTCACGAATCCCATTTTCGCGGCCGTCAACTTTGCCGGGTCCATTGTGATCTTCTACTACTCGGAGCTGTTCGGGTTTGCCCTGCGCCAGCACGTGGGCCACGAGCTGATGGTGGTGCACTTCCTGCTGACCGGGTACATCTTTGTCCTGACCATGATCGGCATCGACCCGCTGCCCTACCGGGCGCCCTATCCGCTGCGCCTGGTGATCCTGCTGGCCACGATGGCCTTCCACGCCTTCTTCGGTGTGGCGGTGATGGGCGGCACCTCGCTGATCCAGGCCTCCTACTTTGGCAATATGGGACGCGACTGGGGCCTGTCGGCCCTCGCTGATCAGCAGCTGGGCGGATCCATCATGTGGGGACTGGGGGAGATTCCCACGGTCATGGTGGCCATTGGCGTGGCACTGCAGTGGTCCCGGACTGATGCCCGTGAAACACGGCGTAAAGATCGGGCGGCCGAGCGGAATAATGATGCTGAGCTGACTGCTTACAACAATATGTTTGCCAATCTGGCCAAGCGGGATGCCAGCAGCTTTGAAGGAGACCGTAAATGACTGAAACCGTGCGCGCCGGATACCGGGTGCGGGCTTCCGCACTGGAGGGCCGCAACTGGCTCAACACCGGCGGCCGCCAGCTGGAGCTGGAAGACCTGCGCGGGAAGATCGTGCTCCTGGACTTCTGGACCTTCTGCTGCATCAACTGCCTGCACGTCCTGGACGAGCTCCGTCCGCTGGAGGAGAAGTATTCCGACGTTCTGGTGACGGTGGGCGTGCACTCACCCAAGTTTGAGCACGAGGCTGATCCCGTGGCCCTGGCCGCTGCGGTGGAACGCTACGAAATCCACCACCCGGTCCTGGATGACCCGGAGCTGATCACCTGGCAGGCCTACGCGGCCCGCGCCTGGCCGACGCTCGTGGTCCTGGACCCGGAAGGCTACATCGTGGCCAACCTGTCGGGTGAGGGGCACGCCGCCGGCCTCGAATCACTGATCAGCGAGCTGGTCGAAGAGCACGAGGCCAAGGGCACGCTGCACCGTGGAAACGGTCCGTACGTTCCGGCCGAACCCACCGCCGGCAACCTGCGTTTCCCCGGCAAAGCGGTTCCGCTTCCCGGCGGCACGTTCCTGGTGGCCGACACGGGACACCACCGCCTCGTGGAGCTTGAAGCGGACCTCACCACCGTGCGCACGGTCATCGGCGAGGGCACCAAGGGATGGCGCGACGGCGAAGCCGGCACGGCACAGTTCAACGAACCCCAGGGGCTGGCCGTCCTGCCGGCCGCCGCGGCGAAGCAGGCGGGGTACGACGTCGTGGTGGCTGACACGGTCAACCACCGGCTGCGCGGCGTGGCCCTGAGCTCCGGAACAGTCACGACGGTTGCCGGAAACGGCGTACAGCGCCTCCTGGACGCCGGCAACCAGACAAAGCGGGCTCCGGGTGCAGACCATCCCTCCGAAGCCGCCTCAGCGGGACACAGCGCCGCTTCCGGCTCCGAGTCCGTTCAGCAGCTGCTCGGAACCGACCCGCTGGCCGTGTCCCTGTCCTCCCCGTGGGACGTAACCTGGTCCTCCTCGCTGGACCGCCTGGTGGTAGCCATGGCGGGCACACACCAGATCTTCAGCTTTGATCCGCTCACCGGTGCGCTGGGCATCCTGGCAGGCACCGGTCTGGAAGGCCTGCTCGACGGCGACGGTGCCGAGGCCTGGTTTGCCCAGTCCTCCGGTCTGGCCGAGGACGCTGAGGGCAACATCTGGGTTGCCGACTCGGAAACCTCCGCGGTGCGCCGGCTGGCCTTCACCGAGGCCGACGGCGGGACCCGGGTGTCAGTCAGCACCGCTGTCGGTGCCGGGCTCTTTGACTTTGGTTTCCGCGACGGCGCTGCCGCAGAGGCACGGTTGCAGCACCCGCTGGGTGTTGCCGTGCTGCCGGACGGTTCGGTGGCGATTGCTGACACCTACAACGGCGCAGTCCGCCGCTACGACCCGGCAACTGAGACCGTTTCCACCCTGGCCCGGGGGCTTTCCGAGCCTTCCGGCGTCCTGGTGGATGCCACTGCGGATGAGCCGCTCCTGATCGTGGTGGAGGCCAATAAGCACGAACTGGTGCGGGTGCCCATCCCCAAGGAAGCCCAGTCCGTGGATGAGGGTGCCCGGCAGACCCAGCGGCCGGCCAGCCCCATGGCAGCGGGCACGGTGGCGCTTTCCGTCCGTTTCGCCGCCCCCAAGGGCCAGAAGCTGGACGACCGGTGGGGAGATCCCACCCAGCTGAAGATCTCATCCTCTCCGGAGGAACTGCTGGTTTCCGGCGGCGGCACGTCCACCGGCCTGACGCGTGAGCTGGTGCTTTCGGACCAGGTATCCGGCGGTGTCCTGCACATCACGGCACGCGCCGCAGCCTGCGACGGTGAGCCCGGCGGTGAGATCCCCGATCACGCCGCCTGCCACCTCTACCAGCAGGACTGGGGTATCCCGGTAACCATCGACGCCGCGGGAGATACGGAGCTCACCCTGGACCTGCGCGGTCTCGACTAGCGGTACCTGCGGGGCTGCCCGGCCGGAAACGTCCGGCCGGGCTTAGTCGATGAGGGGAGTGACGGATACCCCGCCTGCGCCCACGGACAGCTGCGCCGCGAAGCTGAAGTCCTTCTCGACCTCCAGCGGGCTCCTGGCGCCGCTGAAGAGGTCCGTTTGTTCAGCGGTGAGGCGCGCCCTGCCGTTGAGCGGAGAGAGTACCCACTTCCCTGACACTGAACGAATATTGACTTCCGGATACTGGATGATGTCCCACACGATGGGGGGCTGGACCCGGTTGTCAGTGAAGTGGAAGAACGGGCAGCCCGGCGGGGCAAGCCGGTCCCGGGCACTGGTGCAGCCGGCGAGGAATCCGCGGACCTCGGCATCCACGGCGTCTGTCAGCGCTTCGGTGGCCTCGGTGGCCAGCGTCAGGGAGAGCGTTTCGCGCGGCGACGTCAGCACTCCCGTTTCCGACGGAGCCGCGAAGAACTCCGACTCGTAGGACGTTTCCACACGTGCAGGGTAGAAGGAAGCAAACGTGGTGGTCTCTTCAGGCAGTGCAACCTGAACGCCGTTGAGGACCGCTTCACGCTGGCTTGGGGCGGTGACCGTCACTGTTGGCAGGACCGAAGGCACAAAGGACCACCGGTCAAAGAAAAACCAGTCCTTTTCAACGCGGGCCAGGCGGAAGGTGCTCCGCGCTTCTTCGTCTCCCACGGTGTAGGTGACGTCCATGTCCACCCTGTTGTCACCGGCGTCGCGGGGCTCGCCAATCTGAATCAGCTCAAGATCCGCGGCGGCGGCCCGCAGCGCGTCTCCGTCCAGCAGTGCGGCATTGGACTGCGGAACCTTTGCGGAGAGCAGCCCAAGGGCACGTTCCCCGTCTCCTTCTTGGAGGGCCTCGAAGTAGCTGCTTATCTGCTGCCCGGGGCCGTACACCTTGGCGTTGACGAAGTGGATGACAACCACCGCCGCCGCAACGGTGAGCATGAAGGCAAGCAGCCAGGCGGCCACTGCTTTGATGACTGACGTTGTTCCCTGCACCGATCAAACGATACCGGGTGGAACAGGCGAAGCCCGGACAGCGGGCCGCCGCCGTCGGGGCTTCGCCGGGAAATCCGCCGGAACTTTAGTTTCCGCTGCCCACCTTGTCATTCTCGCGGGCCATGGCAATCTCTTCTGCGCGTGCGGCGTTGGCTTCTTCGGTCAGCTCAGCGCCTGCCTGTGCGTCGCGGGTGAGGTTGTCCCCCGTCTCCGGATCGAACAGATGCACCTTGCGGGTGTCCAGCCACAGCTCGGCGTCACGTCCGCCGCGGATGCGGGAGGCGGCGTCGAGGGTAACCACGATCTGCGGCCGCAGCTCGTCGGCATCCATGTCCCGGGCCAGGTTGTCCAGGAGTTCCTTGACCTCGGCGTCCGGATGGAAGGGGATGTAGCCGTACTGTTCGTTGCCCAGCCATTCGGTGTGGCTGATGGGAGCGGTGAACACTGAGCCGTGGGGGCGCTTGGCTTCGTCGACGAACTTGGCGTCCTCGAAGAATTCCGGCCGAAGGCCTACCAGCACAATGTCCTTGCCGGCGGCCTTCGCTGCCTTCTCCTGCGGAATCGTCAGATCCCCCACGGCAGTCCGCAGTACATTGCCGTCCAGCGTGGCCGGCAGGAAATTCATGGACGGAGACCCGATGAACCCCGCCACGAACAGGTTGATGGGCTGTTCGTAGAGCTCACGCGGGGAGGCCACCTGCTGGAGGACCCCCTTCTTCAGCACAGCCACCCGGTCTCCGAGGGTCATGGCTTCGGTCTGGTCGTGGGTCACATAGACGCTCGTCACGCCCAGGCGGCGCTGCATCTGCGAAATTTCAGACCGCATCTGGCCTCGCAGTTTTGCGTCCAGGTTGGAGAGCGGCTCATCGAAGAGAAAGGCATCAGCCTGGCGGACAATGGCACGGCCCATGGCAACCCGCTGGCGCTGGCCGCCGGAAAGGTTGGCAGGCTTGCGGTCCAGGTGCTCGGTCAGCTCCAGGGTGGCGGCTGCATCGCTGACCAGTTTGTCGATCTGTTCGTTGGTGTACTTGCCCTTGGCCAGACGCAGCGGGAACGCAATGTTCTCGTACACAGTCAGGTGCGGGTAGAGGGCATAGTTCTGGAACACCATGGCGAGGTTGCGGTCACGCGGTGCCTTGTCATTCACCCGCTCCCCGTTGATCAGCAGATCTCCGGACGTGATGTCTTCAAGCCCCACGATCATCCGCAGGAGAGTGGACTTTCCGCAGCCGGACGGGCCAACCAGGATGATGAACTCGCCGTCAGCGATGTCAAGGCTGACATCGTTGACCGCCGGGAAGCCGTCTCCGTATTTCTTGACGAGGTTGTTGAGGGTGATCGATGCCATGAGAACAAATCCTTTTCTTCGACCGGACGCGGGCGCTTAGCCCTTGACGGCGCCCTGGGTTAGACCCGAGACGATCTGGCGCTGGAACGCCAGCACCAACACGACCACGGGAATGGTGACAATGATTGCGGCCGCCGAAATGGCGCCCGTCGGCTCTTCGAACTGGGATGCACCGGTAAAGAATGCCAAGGCTGCAGGCACCGGCCGGGCCGCATCGGTAGAGGTCAGCGAAATGCCGTAGACGAAGTCATTCCAGGCGATAAAGAAGGCAATGATCGCCGTCGTGAACACACCGGGCGCCGCCAGCGGAACAATGGCCTTGCGGAATGCCTGCCACGTAGTGGCGCCGTCCACCTGGGCGGCCTGTTCCAGCTCCCAGGGAATCTGCCGGAAAAAGGCGGCGAGGGTCCAGATGGAGATCGGCAGGGTCAGCGACAGGTACGGGATGATCAACCCGAGCCAGGTGTCGTACAGGCCGATGTTCCGCCAGAGATTGAACAGCGGGGTCACGATGGAAATCACCGGGAAGATCGACACGCCGAGAGCGGTGGTCAGGATCAGCTTCTTGCCCGGAAAGTCCAGCCGTGCAATGGCGTAGGCGCAGAGCGTTGCCAGGACCACGGCAACGAACGTTGCAATCAGGGAGATGCCGATGGAGTTGCGCAGGGCGGAGAGGAAGAGGTCCTGGGCATCTCCTACCAGGATTTCCTCATAGTTCGTGGTGGACCAGGTGTTGGGGAGGAAAGTCCCCGAGGTCAGGTCGCTGGGGATCTTGAAGGAGGTGGCGAGGATGGACGCCACCGGGAACAGTGCGTAGACAATGACCACAATCGAGATGATGGTCCAGGTCACTCTCCGACGGACGGGTGAGGACTTCATTAGTTACCCCCTCGTGCACCGGTGAGGTCCACCTTGAACAGTTTGATGGCGATGAAGCAGATGATGATCACGCAGAGGAACAGCAGCACTGAAATGGCGGAGCCCATGCCGATCTCCAGCCGGGAGATGGAGGTGCGGTAGGCCAGCAGCGACAAGACCTCGGTTCCGTAGGCGCCGTTGGTCATGATGTAGACGTTGTCGAAGATGCGGAACGCGTCCAGTGCCCGGAACAGGACGGCAACCATGATGGCGGCCTTCATGTTCGGCAGGATGACCCGCCCCATCCGCTGCCACCAGGTGGCGCCGTCCACTTCCGCGGCTTCAGTCAGCTCGCCGGGAACCTGGGCCAGGCCGGCGAGCAGGAGCAGCGAAATGAACGGCGTGGTCTTCCAGATTTCCGAGGCAATGATGACAAACAGTGCCGTGGGGCCGTCGGCGAACCAGTTCAGATCAGGGCTAATGCCCGGAACCCAGTCGAACCAGTGGTTGATGTACCCGGAGTTGATATCGAAGGCGTAGAACCAGGCAAACGCAGACACCACGGTAATGATTCCGTAGGGGACGAGGATGGCGGTGCGCAGCCAGCCCCGAACAGCCTTCAGCGCACTGTTCATCACCAGGGCAAGGGCGAAGCCAAGAACCAGTTCCACAGCCACGGTAATGACCGTGATCAGGAGCGTTACGCCGAGGTCGCGCCAGAAGACACTGTCGGTGAGGATAACGCCGTAGTTGCCCAGACCGATGAACGCACGGTCATCCGGTGCGGTCAGCCGGTACTTGAACAAGGAGTCCCACAGGGCCAGCAGGATCGGATAGGCGGTAACCGCCAGCATGATGATGAATGCCGGTCCGGCCAGCCACAGGCCGAGCCGGCGCTCGGCCCTGGCCCGGTCGCTCAGGCGCGGCTTGGCGGGCTTGGGTGCGGGTGCAGCTCCCCGCTTAGCTTCTACCGAAGTACTCACAACAGCTTCTCCCCTTTCAGGACCGCAAGGATGAACTCGGAGCTGGTTGCCGGCGTGGTTGCCGGATCGACGGCGCTGGGCGGGGTCCACGTCTGCTGAATGCCGGTCGAAACCTCGTTGTAGTACGGGGTTTGCGGCCGGGGCTTGGAAAGCTCAAGCGATTCGCGGATGGTTTCCGCCATTGGGAAGGTATCGGAAATGCCCGGGGCATTGTAGGCATCGGTGTTGGCCGGGGGGTTGCCGTTGGTGGTGAAGTAGAGGGACTGGTTCTCCGGGCTCACGATGCACTCGATGGCCTGGTAGGACAGGTCCTGGTGCTTGCTGTCCGCACCCACTCCGAGGTTGATGCCTCCGAGCGGGGGAGCGGTGTCTTCACCGGCGTTGACCTGCGGATACAGTGTCCAGCCGATGTCCTCAATCAGGCCTGCCGGCAGGGTTCCCGCTTCCACTGCCGCATTGGTGGCCGGCCAGACGAAGGGGTAGTTGACCATGAACGAGCCCTGGTCCCCCTGGAACTGGATCATGGAGGTGTTTTCGGTCTGGGTGGGAAGCCCGGGGCCGCCCAGGCCTTCCTTGCCGATGGCGGAGACAATTTCCGCGGCCTGGGTTCCGGCTTCGGATTCGAGCCCCAGCCGGATTTCATCCGCAGGGGCATCGGGATTCTCGACAATGGCTCCGCCGGCCGATTCCACCAGGGCGTTGACCCACACAGTCATGGATTCGGCACGCGCGCCCTGAACACCCAGGAATTTGCCCTGGCCGGCGGCGGCGTCGATGAGCTGCTGCCAGGTGACCGGCTGGCTCATGTCCAGGCCGGCGGCCTCCGCCACCGACTTCCGGTACCAGAGAATCTGCGTGTTGGCCCAGAACGGGACAGCTACCACCTTGTCCTTCCAGGTGGCTCCGGTCAGCGCGCCTTCGACCACATTCTGCGTGGTGCGCTCAGCAACGTCTTCCGGAACCGGGGCGAGGTAACCGGGTTCGGCAAGCTCCGGAACGAACGGCGGATCCAGGCTCATGATGTCCATGGTGTCGTCGCCGGCGGCGAGGCGGCGGGCCAGCTGCTCCCGTTGCGCTCCCGCATCGCTGGGCAGCAGCGAAGTCTCAATGGTGTAGGCCCCGTCCGCCTGGTCCGTGCAGATCTGGGCGATCGTCGCCTGTCCGCCGTCATCAGGGTTGATGTACCAGGTGAGGGTTGGGGGACCTTCTTCGGAGGAACAGCCGGTCAACAGCGTCGCTCCGATGGCGAGGGCAATCCCCGCAGCTGCACGCGCCCGTTTGCGGGGCCGGCCGTAGTGTCTCGCATCCATTGGCATCGGTGTTGTGCCTCCACCTCGTCGTAGGCGCGGATAGATGGAACTTTCCGCAAGGCTGCCACCCTAAGCAGCCTTTCGAAATGACACTATGCCTTGGGTATGAATTCCGCCACTCTCAGGGCCGGTGGACGCAGAGAAACATCAGGTCAAGAGTGCAGCAATGACTGTCAGGACCGGAAGGGAGAGGATGGTGGTCAGCAAAACGGTGTCCTTGGCGACGAGTTCTCCCTGCCCGTACCGGTTCGCTGCAACGAAGACATTCTGGGCGGTGGGCAGCGCAGCGGTGACGACGACGGCAAACAGCAGGGCGCCTTCCATCCCCAGGATGTACCGCGCCAGGGCGTAGGCCAGCAGCGGCTGCAGCACCAGTTTGAATGCTGTGGCGAGCAGGACATCGGCGCGGCGGCCGCCGTCGCGCTCCAGGAGCCGGGACCCCACGAGGGAGATGCCGAAGGCCAGCAGCATTGCCGGTACCGCAGCTCCGCCGATGAGGGTGACCGGCTCCAGGATAATGACCGGCAGCGTGAGTCCCGTGCCGGCCAGGAACAAGCCGATCAAGGTACCGATGATGATCGGGTTGCGCACGATTTGGCCCAGGAACGTGCGCAGTGAGGTCCGCCGCCCGCTGGTCGCCGAATCCAGGAGCATCAGGAACAGCGGAGTGAAGAAGGCCATCTGGAAAATCAGGACCGGGGCTATAAGGGCGGCGTCCCCCAGAACATAGACGGCTATGGGCAGGCCCAGATTGGCACCGTTGACCAGCGACGACGACATGGCCGAGATTAGTGTCTCGGGCAGGGGACGGCGCAGCCACCAGCGGGTGCTCAAGACAAAGATGCCGGCTGTCACCACGGCACTGGCAGCCGCTACGAGCAGCGGCAGGGAAAAGACGGTGTGCAGGTCCGCGTCACTGAGGGTGACGAGCAGCAGAGCCGGGGAGGCAACGAAGAACGCCAGCCGGCTCAGGACATTCTGCGCGTTTGCGCCCAGCACCTTCAGCCTGCCGATCAGGTATCCCGTAAGGATGATGATCCAGACAACGGTGAACCCGGTAAGTACCCCCAACACCGGCCCAGTATATCCCCGGCAGAAACCATCGCAGACAACAAAAGACCCCTCTGAATCACGGCGGATTCGCAAGGGGTCTTTTCCGGGAGCGGGCGACGGGAATCGAACCCGCGTATCAAGCTTGGGAAGCTAGCGCTCTACCATTGAGCTACGCCCGCAGCGACGGAAGGTTCCGGCACAAAAAACCACTTTACATGGAACCTGCCCCGCGCCGAATTCCGTGTTCATGCGCCGTCGCCGCCCTCCGCTTCCTTCCCGCCCTGCCGCGCGAGTTCCACCAAGTCCCGCCATTTGCCCCGGACACACTGCTCGGGCAGGGTGACAGCGGCCGGGCCCACACTGATTTCGTAGATAAACCGGTCCGAGCCCGCGGGTTTTTCCGGCGGCGGTTCCTGCAGCAGCGGAAGCCACTCCCGCTCGGCCTCCTCAGCACTCACCTGGGTGCTCCACACCCGGGTGAGCCCCGCGAATCCGCCGGTGCGGATGACGACAATCTTCACGGCTGCACGCCCACGGCTTCCCAGGCATCGGAGACGGACTCGTATTCCGCACTCGCGCTGCCGTAGCGCTTGTCCGCCGCAGCGAGCGTTGCGGCCGCAAAGCGGGAGAACGTGCAGTCCTCGGGGAGATCCTGTTCGGTGAGGGTGTCGTACCAGATTTGACCGGCCCGTTCCCAGGCGAAATTACCCATGGCCGTTGCCGCCAGATAGAACGCATGGTTCGGAATGCCGGAGTTGATGTGGACTCCTCCGTTGTCCGCTTCAGTGTCAACGTAATCCGCCATAGTGGCCGGCTGCGGATCCCGGCCCAGGACGTCGTCGTTGTAGGCCGTGCCGGGAGCCTTCAGGGACCGCAGCGCTTCTCCCGTCACCTGGGCGGTGAACAATCCCGCCCCCACCAGCCACGTTGCCCGGGCTGCCTCCTGGCGCAGTAGTTTCTGCTCGACCAGGACACCGAAAACGTCTGCTGCCGATTCGTTCAGGGCCCCGGCCTGGCCGGAGTACTCAAACCCGGAGGTGTACTGGACCACTCCATGCGTCAGCTCGTGGCCAATGACCGTCAGGGATTTTGTGAACCGCTGGAAGATCTCGCCGTCGCCGTCGCCGAAGACCATCCGTTCACCGTTCCAGAACGCGTTGTCATATTCACGGCCGTAGTGGACGGTTGCCGCCAGCGTCCCGCCGGTGCCGTCCACAGACGTCCTGCCGTAGCTGTCGCGGAAAAGCGCGTCAGTGGCTCCAAGTCCTTCATAGGCCTCGTCCGCCGCCGCATCACCGGTAGGTGCGTCGCCCTCTTTCCGCACCAGGGTGCCGGGAAGAACCTCGCGTTCTTCGGCGTCGGACACTTCACGGCGCAGGGAGGGCGCCGCCGCTGTGCCCCGCGCAGAAGCCGGGGGCCGCAGGGACCGTGACCGGGCCTCGTGGACGGGCGGCAGTTCAGCGAGTGCCCGCCGGGCTGCGTCTGCGGCCCGCTGGTATGTGCCGTCCTGAAGGTCGGCGATGCGCGCCAGAAGATAGGGGGGAACAATCGAACACGTCTTGCTTGAACAGATCATGCTGTCCTCCGGGGTCCGGGTCAGGGCAACTGGTTTCCCTGTACACCTGTGGCCCCAGCCTAGGGCCCCCCTCCGACAGTGCAAGAGGGGAGGCCGCGAAGCCTGCGCTTAGCTGCCGGCTTCGTCTGCGTTGCCGGTTTTGTCCGTGCCGCCGCCCGCTGCCCGGTTAGCTGCGGCCTGGTCATAGGCGGCCACAATGGCGGCAATTCCCTCCGGACCCAGTTCCAGTCCGAGGTTGCTGCCGGGGTTGATGGCCAGCCCGTAGCCCTCAGCGATGCTGCGCAGAGTTGCCTCGCCGCCGGCTTTGACCATCACCGGTGCGGCTTCGCGGATCTGCTCCGGTACCCGTCCGGCGCTGGTGAACGTGGCGGCGACGGCGGAGTCCCCTTCAGGAGCCTTCAGCACCAGGGCCTGGAAGGATGCGGGATCGTTCTCATCGAGCAGCCGGCCGACGCTGAGCAATTCCGACTCGCAGATGCGGGCCACCAGCTCCTGGCTGGTGATCCGGCCTTCCTGGCCGGCGAGGATGGCTTCTTCCAGCGCCGCGGCACCTTCGGGATCCTGATACTGTGCCTGGCCGGGCAGCATGCCGTCCGTTTCCGCTGCGGTGCTCTCAGCGCCGGTGCTGTCTGTGTTCTCTGTCATGGTGTCTCCTCGAGTACTCGGTATCTGCCAAAGGCCCAGCCGCAAGTCTGGCACAGCGGCAGGGGGGTGAATCAAGCTACGGTAGGAGAATGAGCGTCAGCAGGAACACCCGAAACCTGGAGCCGGGCATTGAGCGGGACTTCACCGACAAGATGAGTTACGGCTCTTATCTGGCACTGGATGAGCTGCTGGCTGCGCAGCATCCGGTAAGCAGTCCGGAGCATCACGACGAGATGCTCTTCATCATCCAGCACCAGACCTCGGAGCTGTGGCTGAAGCTTGTCCTGCATGAACTGCGGGCCGTCCGATCCAACCTGGCTGCGGATGATCTGCGGGCCGCAATGAAGGGCATCGCCCGGATCAAGCACATCCAGCGCTCGCTGACCGAGCAGTGGTCGGTGCTGGCGACGCTGACGCCGTCGGAATATGCCGGGTTCAGGGGGGATCTGGGCGCCTCGAGCGGATTCCAGTCCTATCAGTACCGCGCCGTGGAGTTCCTGCTGGGCAACAAGAACGCCGCAATGGTCAACGTTTTCGCTGCCGATCCTGCAGCACAGGCACTGCTCACCGAACTGTTGGAACAGACCAGCATCTATGACGAGTTCATCCGGTTCCTGCACCGCCGGGGTTATGCCGTGCCCGAAGAACTGCTCCACCGCGACGTTACGCAGGCACATGTGGCCAATGAAGGACTGATGCGTGTTTACAAACACGTTTATGAGAACGCCGCACAGAACTGGGACGTTTACGAGGCCTGCGAAGAGCTGGTGGACCTGGAAGACAACTTCCAGCTCTGGCGCTTCCGCCACCTGAAGACCGTGGAGCGCACCATTGGATTCAAGCGGGGGACCGGGGGATCCTCCGGAGCGTCCTTCCTCCAGCGGGCGCTGGAGTTGACGTTTTTCCCTGAGCTGTATGCCGTCCGGACGGAGATTGGCCGCTGAGAGCCCGGCAGGCAGCCCGGCGGGCATGCGCTATTTTTAGATAGTGCTGATTTCTGACCGCGACATCCGAACCGAAATTGCCGACCAGCGGATCGTCCTTGATCCCTACGATCCCGGAATGGTTCAGCCTTCCAGCGTGGACGTGCGTATTGACCGGTTTTTCCGGCTCTTCGACAACCACAAGTACGCCCACATTGATCCGTCAGCGGACCAGCCGGACCTGACCCGCCTGGTGGAAGTTGATCCGGACGAGCCGTTCATACTGCATCCGGGGGAATTTGTCCTCGGGTCCACCTACGAGACGGTCACCCTGCCCGATGACATCGCGGCACGGCTTGAGGGCAAGTCCTCGCTGGGCCGGCTCGGGCTGCTGACGCACTCCACCGCCGGCTTCATTGACCCCGGCTTTTCCGGGCACGTCACCTTGGAACTGTCCAATATGGCCACGCTGCCGATTAAGCTGTGGCCCGGTTCCAAGATTGGTCAGCTCTGCTTCTTCCGCCTGAGCTCCCCGGCGGAACATGCCTACGGGTCGGGACAGTACGGCAACCGCTACCAGGGCCAGCGGGGCCCGACGGCGTCGCGCAGCCACCTGAACTTCCACCGCACCGAGATTTAGCGCGGGGGCTGCCCCGCTCAGACCTCCGGAACCACCGCGCGCGGTGCTTTGCCCGGTGCCTGGACCGGCAGCAGCACCAGCAGGCCCGCGAGCAGCACCAGCAGGATCCCGAGGATCCCGTACCGCTGGGCGCCGAAAATGGTGATGAAGACAGCAAACATGGTTGGCGCCAAGAAGCTCACGGCACGGCCCGTGGTGGCATACAGCCCAAACAGTTCAGCCTCTTCGCCGGCCGGAGCAAGCCGGGCCAGAAAGGCACGGGACGCCGACTGGGCCGGGCCCACAAACAGGCAGAGCAGCAGGCCGAAAATCCAGAACGTGGTGTCACCGCTCCACTGCAGTCCGAACAGGCTCTGCTCCCCGGCACCGAACAGGGCAATCACTCCGCCGGAAACCAGCAGGCCGACGAGCGAGAAGACGATGACCTTCTTGGGGCCTGCGCGGTCATCAAAGAACCCGCCGGCAACGGCGCCCACGGCAGCCACCACGTTGCCGACGATGGCAAACACGATGACCTCGGACAGGGACCAGCCGAAGGTTCCTCCGGCAATGATCCCGCCGAAAGTAAACACGGCGGCCAGACCGTCACGGAACACCGCGCTGGCGAGCAGGAACCAGATTGTGTGCGGACTGGTCTTGTAGATGGCCTTGACGCGGCGGAACAGCAGTCCGTAAGAGGCCAGGAAGCCCAGGCTCGCGGCCCGCTCCTGGCGCGGAACCTCGGGAACCGCGAACAGGACGGGCAGCGCAAAGACAGCGAGCCAGACGGCGGCAAACAAGGCTACGGCGCGGATGTTCAAAGCGTCTTCCGACGTGACACCGAACCAGCCCACGTCCGGATTGATGAAGCCCGCCAGTACCAGGGCCAGGGCAGCGACGCCGCCCACGTAACCCATGCCCCAGCCGAAACCGCTGACCCGGCCGACCGTTGCCGGAGTCGAAATCTGGGACAGCATGGCGTTGTAGTTCACACCGGCAAACTCACTGAAGACGTTCCCCAGTGCAATCAGTGCGACCCCGAGCAGCAGGAATTCCGGCCGGGGAAAAACGAAGAAGCACAGGGCGGTGACCAGGCATACCAGTGCCGTGTTGATACCCAGCCACAGCCGGCGCCGGCCGCCGGCATCCGATCGCTGCCCCATGACCGGAGCGAGCACTGCAACCGCCACCCCGGCCAGTGCAATGCCGTACCCCAGGACAGAGGAAGCATGGTCTTCCCCGCCGAAGCTCTCCGACGTGAGGTACACCGTAAAGACGAACGTTGTCATGACGGCGTTAAAGGCCGCGGACCCCCAGTCCCAGGAGGCCCAGGCGAGGACCTGCCGCTTCCGGTACCGCGGAGGCGGCCCGCCCGGCCGGGCGCTGCGAACTTCTGTGTTGGAGACCATAGGCAGATGCTATAGGTGCCGTGGCCGGGTCCGGGACACAACCCGTACCCCGGCATGTCCCGGGCGGGAGAAGAAACACACGAATACGGCTGGGGTGTATGCCATGAGTAGAATAGATATACGCCCTCTGACCACCATCTTGATAATGACAGCTGCATTTGCGGCCGGAAGATTGTCAAAAAAGCTCGGGAGATCTAGTGCTAGTTGTGCTCACCGTTTTATTTGCGGTGGCATTGGTGGCGCCCCTAATGTTTCGCAGGATCGGCAGGTCGGCGTTCTACGTCCTGGCCGCCGTCCCCGCAGCAGCCTTTGTCTGGCTGCTGGTCACGTTCCCCCGGTACACAGATGCCGGCCAGACGCTGGCCTCGGGCGCTCCCAACGCCCCGCCGTCCGTAGTGATCCCCTGGATTCCCGATCTCCAAGTTGAGCTCGCGTTCCGGATGGACACCCTGGCCGCGGTCCTGTCCATCCTCATCCTCGGCGTCGGTTCGCTGGTGCTGTTCTACTGTGCACGCTACTTCCGCCCGGGGGACACCCAGATGGGTGCCTTCGGCTCACAGCTGCTGGCCTTTGCGGCAGCCATGTTCGGCCTTGTGACGGCGGATGACCTGATCCTGCTGTTCATCTTCTGGGAAATAACCACCGTCCTGTCCTATCTGCTGATCGGCTATTCGGCGCACCGGCTTTCGGCCCGCCGCGCGGCCCTGCAAGCACTGGTGGTCACCACCTTCGGCGGGCTGACCATGCTCGTGGGCATGGTGCTCATCGGAGACGCTGCCGGAACATTCCGGATCTCCGAGATCATGGCCATGGCCCCGCAGCTGCTGGAACGCGGCGCACTCGTGGATGTCGCCATTGTGCTCATGCTCGTTGGTGCCGTCTCCAAATCCGCACTGCTGCCCTTCCACTTCTGGCTTCCTGCAGCCATGGCCGCGCCGACTCCGGTCAGCGCCTACCTGCACGCGGCCGCCATGGTCAAGGCGGGCATCTACCTTGTTGCCCGGCTGGCCCCCGGGTTTTCGGAAAGCGCCTACTGGCACGCGGTTGTGCTCATCCTTGGCCTTGCCACCATGCTTCTGGGCGGCTGGCGGGCACTGCGGCAGCATGACCTCAAGCTGATCCTGGCCTACGGTACGGTCAGCCAGCTCGGCTTCCTGACCCTGGTGGTGGGACTTGGCAACCACGAGGCCGCCATCGCCGGTCTCGGCCTCCTGCTGGCGCACGGCTTCTTCAAGGCAACCCTGTTCCTGGTCGTGGGAATCGTGGACCACCAGGCCGGCACGCGCGACATCCGCAAACTCTCCGGCATTGGCCGCTCCGCACCGAAACTGTTTGTCGTGGCCCTCATCGGTGCCGCCTCCATGGCGGGCGTGCCGCCGCTGCTCGGCTTCGTGGCCAAGGAATCCGTCTACGAGACCTTTGTCCACTTTGCCGAAAAGCAGGGAACGCTCGGTGCCGCCGTCCTGCTGACCGGCGTCGTGATCGGATCCATCCTCACCTTTGCCTACAGCGCACGGTTTGTGTGGGGCGGTTTTGCGGCCAAGGCCAACTGCCGGCCGACGCCGTTCAAACCCGTTCCGTGGGCGTTCATCGGAGCGCCGGCCATTCTCGCCGCCGCAACCGTGGTGTTCGGTCTGTGGCCGGCACCCATCGATGCGGCCGTTGCCTCCTACGCTGACCTCTACCCGGCCGACGGCGCCCCCACCCACCTGGCGCTGTGGCACGGTTTCACCACGGCCCTGCTGCTGACGGTCATCACCATCGGCGCCGGGGTGCTGCTGTTCTGGCAGCGTGTTCGAGTGGAAAGGCTTCAGGGCCGGTTTGCCACTCCGTTGGACGCCGAGCGTTCCTACCGCGGCACCATCGGCGTGCTCGACGACGTCGCGGTCTGGATTACCGGCCGCACCCAGCGCGGTTCGCTGATGTTCTACCTGTTCGTAATCCTGACGGTGGCCGTCCTGACGCCGTTGTCCGCGCTACTCTGGCAGGGGGCATCGCTGCCCGACCAGTTCCACTGGTGGGACACCCCGCTGCAGGGCGTAATCGCCGTCGGAATCATCCTGGGTGCCCTCGCCGCGGCACGCGCCAACAAGCGTTTCCTGGCTGTGCTCATGGTGAGCGTCACCGGCTACGGCATTGCCCTGATCTTCGCCCTGCAGGGGGCACCGGACCTGGCCCTGACCCAGATGCTGGTGGAAACCATCGTCCTGGTGGCCTTCGTGCTGGCCCTGCGGTCCCTGCCGGCCCGGCTGTGGAAGCGCGAACCCGCAGGGCACCGGCTGCTGCGGGCGCTGCTGGGTCTTGCCTTCGGCGCCACCATGGTGCTGATTGCCATGACCGCCATGAACGCCCGGGTTGCCGAGCCCATTTCGCTGCTCTTCCCCAACCTCGCGTACGAGGTGGGCGGCGGCGCCAACATCGTGAACGTCACGCTCGTGGACGTCCGCGCCTGGGATACCTTCGGCGAGATCTCCGTGCTGGCCATGGCCGCCACGGGCGTAGCCTCGCTGATCTTCATCCGCGGACGGGGAGACAAGCGCCGCCGTGCCGAGGGCGTTGCCACCGGCTCGGTGGACCGCGGCCGCGAACACTTCGCCTCAACGGGCCGCCAGGAAGCCACCCTGGCCCTCGCCCGGAAGTTCTCCAGCGTGAGCCGGGATGCCTGGCTGGTGGCCGGGCGGACGCTGGCACCGGAACGCCGTTCCATCATCTTCGAAGTGATTACACGGCTGCTGTTCCATTCCGTCATCATGTTCTCGATCTACCTCCTGCTGGCCGGACACAACATTCCCGGCGGCGGATTCGCCGGCGGGCTGATGGCAGGGCTCGCCCTGACCATCCGGTACCTGGCGGGCGGCCGGTTTGAACTTGCCGAGGCGAGCCCGGTCAGTGCAGGCCTGCTGCTGGGCGGCGGGCTGGGGATTGCCGGCCTCACGGCTGCGGCGCCGTTGCTCTTCGGCGGCCAGATCCTGCAGAGCGCCATCATCAAGTTCAGCTGGCCGATCTTTGGCGAAATCAAGTTCGTCACCTCGACCATCTTCGACATCGGCGTGTACATGGTGGTGGTGGGGCTGGTCCTGGATGTCCTGCGCAGTCTCGGCTCCGAAATCGATGAACGCAGCGAAGGCGGATCCTCCGACGAAGAGGACCTGCTGGAACCTGAACCCGAGATACCCGTCAAAGAAGAGGAGGTGGCCCGATGAGCGTCAACATCACGTTCATGATCATCATGGGATCGCTGTATGCCTGCGGCATCTACCTCCTCCTGGAACGCAGCCTAACCCGTGTGGTGCTGGGGCTTGCCATGCTCACCAACGCCACCAACATCCTGCTGCTTTCCACCGGCGGATTCCAGGGCCTGGCCCCGCTGTTCAAGGCCGGGATAGCAGCGGAGGACTACAACGATCCGCTGCCCCAGGCGTTCATCCTGACGTCCATCGTGATCTCCTTCTCCGTGACGGCGTTCATGCTGGGCATCATCTACCGGTCCTGGGTGCTGAGCCGCCAGGACGAGGTCCAGGACGACATCGAAGACCGCCGCGTGGCCAGCCAAAGCAGCTTTGACGCCGAAGACGACGCCGATGTCCCCGAGGACACCACTGAATTCACCCCGCCCGAAGAGGCTGAAGAGGCGCCGGGCTCCCTGCGCGCCACCGGTCAGAGCACCAGCCCGGAGGCCAAGGAATGAACACCATAAGCATGGCCCCAATGGCCGTTGTCCTGCCGTTCATCGGTGCGGCCCTGGCCTTCATCCTCATCCGCCACACCCGTGCCCAGCGCATCATCAGCGTCAGCATCCTGTCCCTCACGCTGGTCCTGGAACTCTTCCTGCTGTTCTCGGTCTGGGAGACCGGTGCCCAGGCAGTGAACCTCGGCGGGTGGCTCCCGCCGGTGGGCATCACCATGGTGGTGGATCAGTTCTCCGCCCTCATGCTGGTCATTTCCACAGCCGTCAGCCTGGCCGTGCTCATTTATGCGGCCGGACAGGGCATGGCCGACGGCGATGAAGACGGGCCCATCTCGATCTTCCATCCGACGTACCTGATCCTGGTGGCCGGTGTCTCCAACGCGTTCCTGGCCGGGGACCTCTTCAACCTGTACGTAGGCTTTGAGATTCTGCTGACGGCCAGCTATGTGCTGATGACGCTGGGCGGCACCACACCGCGGATCCGCGCCGGCGTCACCTATGTGGTGGTCAGCGTGGTCTCCTCGCTGCTCTTCCTGATCACCATCGCCATGATTTACGCTGCCACGGGAACCGTGAACATGGCGGACCTTGCGGTGAAACTCGGTGACCTGGATCCGTCAACCCAGCTGATGCTGCACCTGATGCTGCTGGTGGCGTTCGGCATCAAGGCAGCGGTATTCCCGCTGTCGTTCTGGCTGCCGGACTCCTACCCGACCGCACCGGCTCCGGTGACGGCCGTGTTCGCGGGCCTGCTGACCAAGGTGGGCGTTTACGCGATGGTCCGCACCGAGACACTGCTGTTCCCCGGCGACCGGATCAACTCGCTGCTGATGGTGGTGGCCGGCCTGACCATGGTGGTGGGAATCCTCGGCGCCCTGGCACAGACGGATATCAAGCGAATGCTGTCCTTCACCTTGGTCAGCCACATCGGCTACATGGTCTTTGGGCTCGCCGTCGGATCCGTGATCGGCATCGGTTCCGCCGTGTTCTACGTGGTCCACCACATTACGGTCCAGACCTCGCTGTTCCTGGTGACCGGCCTGATCGAGCGCCGCGGCGGCACGGCAAATATGGACCGGCTCGGCGGGCTGGCAAAGCTCTCACCGATCTTGGCCGTGCTCTACTTCATCCCGGCCATCAACCTGGGCGGCATTCCGCCGTTTTCCGGGTTCCTGGGCAAACTGGGGCTGCTGGAAGCCGGAGCGGAGCTCGGCACCCCGCTGGCCTACGTCCTGGTGGGAGCCAGTGTCCTCACCAGCCTGCTGACCCTGCTGGTGATGGCCCGGGTGTGGAACCGGGCGTTCTGGCGCACGCCGGAAGATGCAGTGCACCCGGATCCCATCCTGCTGGCCACCGGCACGGACGGTTCGGCGCTGCGCACCTCGGGAGATGTCACGGAAAAGTCCACCGGCAAGTTCTCCGGCCGCGGCGCCGTCGACCTTTTGCCGCGCACCATGGTCTACCCCACGGTGGGGCTGGTGGCGCTGGGCGTTGCGCTGACCGTCCTGGCCGGTCCGCTGTTCTCACTCAGCGACCACGCTGCCCAGGACCTGATAGACCGCACACCCTACATTGAAGCCGTTCTTGGAGAGGGGGCCGGACAATGACCCGCAGGGCCCAAATGCGGAACCGTCCGCGCGTTCCGCTGCTGAAGGAAATTCCGCTGCTGATTTGGCTGGTGTTCCTGTGGGGAGCCCTCTGGCAGGACTTCAGCGCCGGCAACCTGATCTTTGGGGCGGTGCTTGCGTTTATCGTGGCCAATATCTTCTATCTGCCTCCCGTGGAACTGAGCGGACGCTTCAACCCGCTCTATGCCGCCGGTTTCCTGGTCCGGTTCTTCTACAAACTGGTGCACGCCAGTTTTGAAGTGCTGTGGCTTTCCGTGTCCAAGGGCCCGAACATCAAGAACGCCGTGGTGGGTGTGAAACTGCGCAGCCGCTCCGACCTGCTGGTCACCGCAACCGGGCACGCGCTCTCGCTGATTCCGGGTTCGCTCGTGGTGGAGGTGGACCGGTCCACCTCCACTCTGTACCTGCACTGCCTGAACGTTTCCACTCCGGAAGCGGCAGACAAGGTCCGCAAGGACGTGCGGGACACCGAGTCGTGGCTGATCCGCAGCATTGGAACCCGTGAGGACCTGGACGTGCTGAAGGCGGAGCAGGCGCTGGCCGGACCGCCGAGCGGCCGCCAGGCAGACGGCGCGGCCACAACCAGCAAGGAAGTGAACCCATGATGAGCATCTTTGTGGTCCTGGTAGCCGTCATGCTCTCCGTCGCGGCGGCCGGTGCCATCTTCCGGATAGCGCGCGGTCCTTCCATCCTGGACCGTGTGCTGGCGGCTGACGTCCTGCTGACCATCGTGGGAGCTGCACTGGCCACGGACATGATCGTGAACCGCAATTTGGACTATCTGGCGCTGCTGGTCTCGATTTCACTGATCGGGTTCATTGGTTCCGTGACCGTTGCCCGCTTTGTTACGGACCGGAGGTAGCCCGTGAGCGCAGAACTGAATGATCTGATTGTTGGAATCCTGATGCTCGGCGGGGCGCTGATGTCCCTGGCCGCCGCCATCGGCCTGACCCGCTTCCCGGACCTGATGAGCCGCATGCACGCCGCGTCCAAGCCGCAGGTGCTGGGACTGCTGCTGTTCCTGTTGGCGATCGCGGTCCAGTTTGAAAGCTGGTCCCTGCTGCCGGTGCTCGTCGTGTGCTGGCTGTTCATGATCCTCACCGCGCCGGTGTCCGCCCACATGGTGGGGCGGGCCGGGTACCGGACCAAGCACCTGCGGCCGGAACTGCTCACCATTGACGAGCTTGATGACGTGGTGGGCCGCGCCCAGGAACTGCTGCTTCAGTCCAGGGCCGACGGCACCGGGGACGCCGACGAAGATGAAGACCCGCAGGTGGATGACGATCCCGGAGCCCACAGCCAGGCCGGATCCCTGGACGACGACTCTTCGGCGCAGACAGCACAGGGCGCCCGCCGCCCGGGACACAGTCCCGAGGGCTGAGCGCCCTGTGGTGAAACCCGGTGCTGCTTAGACGACCTCGGGGGTCTTCTGGTAGCGCTGGATGGCGCGCTGCGTGCCGCGGTTGGTCAGCACCCGGATGGCCTGGCTGACAGCGCCGGAGACGACGGCGAAGGTCACCGCGGTGCGGAGGCTGACATCCAGAACTCCGTCCTTGTCCCGGGGCGGTTCGTTGCCGGTGATCCGGGTCCAGAGGAAGTCCAGCAGTTTGGCGGAGAGAATTCCTGCGCCGAGGCTCGCACCGGTACCGAGCAGTTTAAGGATCAGGTTCATGGATGCTCCTAGTTTTTGTGGCCTTTTTCCTAACCCTACCCGCCGGGCCGCCCAAAATGTTTTGTCCGTGTGTAGAGTGGGACCCGCAAGACATACGACAGGGGAGCGCCCTTGCCGCCCATGCCCCGGCATGCGGAGGAAAGACCACGGCGCTGAGAGTGCGGACCACCGCAGACCCTCGAACCTGATCCGGTTAGTACCGGCGCTAGGGAGTCGAGATCTCAAGGGATCCCACGGCAGTCCGCCGTGAAAAGTCCCTCCCCTCCTGTACCTCAGGAGGTTTTTTCATGCAGCAGAACAGTTCCCCGACGCAGCGCAGCGGCCGGCAGGATTCACCATGGCGGCGCCCGTGGCGGGTGGTAGACATTGTGGTGGCATCCGTGCTCGCAGTGGCCGTAGGTGTCATATTTTGGGTCTGGTCGCTGGCCTACAGCGGTGTGGAGGTTGTGTTCCTCGCCTTTCCGCCGCTCAGCGGCCTTTACACCGGCGGCTGGCTCATCGCAGGCGTCCTGGGTGCCCTGATCATCCGCAAACCGGGAGCCGCCATCTACTGCGAGGTACTCGCCTCGGGTGTCTCCGGTGTGCTGGGCACGCAGTTTGGCCTCTCGGTGCTGCTCTCCGGATTCATCCAGGGGCTGGGAGCCGAGCTGGTCTTCCTGGCTTTCCTCTATGTCCGGTACACCCTGTCCGTTGCAGTGCTGGCCGGGCTGGTGTCCGGAGTGTTTCTGGGGGTTAGCGAAAACATTCTCTACCGGCCCGAATGGGCCCTGCAGTGGCAGGCGCTGTACACCGTCTTTGCCGCTGTTTCCGGTGCCGTCCTGGCCGGGGTGCTGTCCTGGCTGGCCGCCCGGGCGCTGGCCCGGACCGGAGTGCTGGCGTCATTCGCCTCGGGACGGGCAGCGGATGCGCGTTCCTGACGGTTCAACCACATCGTCCCCGGTGTCGTCCCCGGTGTCGTCCCCCGTGTCATCCCCCGTGGCCGTGCGGGCACGGGATTACTCCTGGCGGCATGCCGGCCGCAGCACGCCCGCCATCTCTTCACTGACACTGGACATTGAAGCGGGGGAGAAGGTCCTGCTCCTGGGTGCCTCAGGGGCAGGCAAGTCCACGCTGCTGCACGCCCTTGCAGGTGTCCTGGGCGAAGGCACGGGGCCCGACGCAGCAGGGGAGGAACACGGCAGTCTCACCCTGGACGGCGCCAGTGCGCTGGAGGCCCGCGGCCGGGCCGGCCTGGTACTTCAGGATCCCGACTCGCAGCTGGTGCTCTCCCGGGTGGGGGACGAGGTTGCCTTCGGTGCGGAGAACCTGCGGGTACCCCCGCAGGAGATTTGGGAGCGGGTGCGCTCCAGCCTTGACGATGTTGGGCTGCGGGTGCCGCTGCACCATTCCACATCCGCCCTGTCCGGGGGGCAGAAACAGCGTCTGGCCCTGGCCGGTGTGCTGGCCATGCAGCCGGGGCTGCTGCTCTTGGATGAACCCACCGCCAACCTGGACCCCGAAGGCGTACGGGAAGTCCGCGCCGCCGTCGAACGTGTTTTGGCACGTACCGGGGCCACGCTGATCGTGGTGGAACACCGCGTTGCCGTGTGGGCGGACGTGGTGGACCGGGTGGTGGTCCTCGCGGCCGACGGCGGCATCCTGGCTGACGGAGCACCCTCGCAGGTCCTGGCGGACCCGGGAAACCGTGCCCGGCTCGCCGCTGCCGGCGTCTGGCTCCCGGGGGCCAGGCCTGCGGTCCCGGACCCTCCGGCCCAGGATGCCGGCGCGGATCTGCTGACGGCCGGCGGGCTTGCTGCCGGACGCGGGAAAAGGAAACCGGCAGCCGTCAGCGGGGTGGACCTGACGCTGCGGGCCGGAACCTCACTCGGCATCACCGGCCCTAACGGCGCCGGGAAAACGACCCTTGCACTGACCCTGGGCGGACTGCTTCCACCCGTGGCCGGTGCCCTGCGTGCCACACCGGAGCTCGCCGGGACTGCCGGAACTGATCCGCGCCGGTGGAAGTCCACTGACCTGGTGACCCGGATCGGCACGGTGTTCCAAGAGCCGGAACACCAGTTCCTGACCGGCACCGTCCGCGGGGAACTGGCCTTTGGGCCACGCCGCGCAGGGCGGCTGGGCGAGGCGGAGATTACCGGCCTGGTGGACCGGCTCGCGGACCGGCTGGGGCTCACCGCCCTGCTGGATGCCAATCCGTTTACCCTTTCGGGGGGAGAGAAGCGGCGGCTCTCGGTGGCCACGATGATCGCCACGGAACCGGACATCCTGCTGCTGGATGAACCTACCTTCGGCCAGGACGCCAACACGTGGGCCGAGCTGGTGATTCTGCTCCGCAGTCTGCTGGCCGAAGGCCGCTGCGTGGTAGCGGTGACCCACGACGCGCAGTTCCTGCAGGCGCTGGGAGGTGACGTCCTTCATGTGGAGGACGGCGCGGCCACGCTGGGCAGCACCGTGCGGAACGCGGTGTGGAAGTGAGCAGCACGCAAGTGGGTACGGACCTGCGCAATCCGACCCGGCGTCCGGCCGGAACACTGCTGGAACGGGCAAATCCCCTGTCAAAACTGACGGCAGCCGCGGCGGTAACACTCGCGGTGCTGGTGAGCGTGGACTGGATCAGTTCAAGCATTGTCCTGGCCGGCGAGCTGCTTTTGCTGCCGCTGCTGCGGGTCCGGCCGCTGATCCTGCTCAAACGCATCTGGCCGCTGATTATTGCCGCGCTGATTGGTGCCTGGGGAACGGCACTGCTGGCGGAAAAGACGGGGACTGTTCTCCTGGACGCCGGCCCGGTGCTGTTCACGTCGGATTCGGTGGCCGCCGGCATCGCGATCGGGCTGCGCGGTCTGGCGATAGCCCTGCCGGGGATCTACCTGCTGGCCTCAACGGATCCCACGGATTTGGCGGACGCCCTCGCCCAGAAGCTGAGGCTTCCGCACCGGTTTGTGCTCGGTGCGCTGGCCGCCATGCGTCTGGTGGGGCTGCTGATTTCCGAGTGGCAAAGCCTCGGCATGGCCCGGCATGCCCGGGGGGTGGGTGCGGATTCCGGTCCGCTGACCCGTGTCCGTTCCTTTATGGGTCAGGCGGTTGCCCTGCTGGTGCAGGCGGTGCGCCGGGCTACCCGGCTGGCCGCAGCCATGGAAGCCCGCGGCTTTGGCAGCGGGAACCGGACCTGGGCCCGTACCTCGGTGTTTACGGTGCTGGACGTCTGGGTTGCCCTCTACGGGGTGCTGCTGGCGGGTGCGGCGCTGACCGCCGCCGTGGCCGCGGGAGCATTCAACTTCATCCTGAGCTGAGGCCCCGGCGGGGTTGGGCTGAGTCGGGCGTCCCGGTTACAGTGCGCCGCGCAGCAGGGCGGTCAGCTCCTCCGTCAGTTCGGGGGAGGACGCGATGGCGGTGCCGTCGATGGAGGTCACGGGGGCGAGGAGCCGGATGCTGGATACCAGCCACACGGCGTCGGCTTCCATCAGATGGGCGGGCTCCAGGGGGCCGTAACCCCGGGCCCACCCTGCGGCTTCGGCCGCGTCGAAGAGCGCGCGCTGGGTGGTGCCGGGAAGGATGCCGCTCTCCAGTTCGGGCGTCAGCAGCGTTTTGACGCCGTCTTCCTCCACCGCCAAGATGACGCTGGATGTCGGACCCTCCAGGACCTTTCCATCGGAGGAGGTGAAGATGACGTCATCTGCGCCCTGGGCTTTCGCGTAGCGCAGCGCTGCCATGTTGACGGCGTAGGACAGGGTCTTGGCACCCAGCAGCAGCCAGGGCGCCCGGTCAGCCACGGTGCTGTCATAACCCCGGTCCAGCAGCAGGACGGCCAGGCCTTCGGCGCTGCGCTCCCTGACATCGGCGGCCACTGGGGAAGCTGCAACCCACGCAGTGGGGGAGCCTGCTCCTTCGACCCCGCGGCTCAGCAGCAGTTTTACCACCGCTTCCGCAGGCCCGGCCTGGATCATCAGCTCGGAAAGGGCCGTGGAAACGGCTCGTTCCCAGCTCTCCCGCTCCGGAAAAACGAGGTCAAGGGCCTGGGCCGACGCCGCCATCCGGTCCAGATGAGCACCCATTTTGCGGGGAGCGCCGTCAACGGCAAGCATCGATTCAAACACGCCGTCTCCCCGTGTGGCACCCAGATCAGTGGCCATCAACTGCGGAACGGCCGCATCCGCGAGACGGCCTTCGGGAAATTTCGGATCCAGGAACACCAGAACAGTCATGACTCCAGCCTAGTTTGTTCGTCCGGCAGACTAGGCTATTGAGGAACCGGACAGCTGATAGGAGCCTCGTGTGTGGGTGGCATTAACGGGCGCGGCGCTCCCAGTGTGGATCGCCACAGGACTAACCGTGCTGGATTACGCGATCCGCATCATCGCTCTGGGGGTGGTGCCGGGGAACCGGCGGCCCACCACGGCCATGGCCTGGCTGCTGTGCATCTTCTTCCTCCCGCTGCCCGGAATCATCCTGTTCCTCCTCTTCGGAAACTTCCGCCTTTCCGAGCACCGGGTGAAGCGGCAGGCGGAAATTAACCGGGCCGTCCGTGAGAACACCCGCGAACTGGAAGCTGAGGGCAGCCGGTATTCCGGGCCGGAGTGGGTGGTCCTGGCGACCGAGCTGAACCGTCGGCTTGGGTCCTTTCCGAGCCTGGACGGAAACAAGGTGGGGCTGCAGCGGGACTACACCGAGTCCATCCGTGAAATGACCGAAGTGGTCCGCAGCGCCCAAAAGTACGTGCACGTCGAGTTCTACATCATGAGCTATGACAGTGTTACCCGGGAGTTCTTCGCCGCGCTGAAGGAGGCTGCCGCACGCGGTGTCCGGGTGCGGCTGTTGTTTGACCACATCGGCACGCTGCGGGTGAAGGGCTACCGGACGCTGTTGAAGGAACTCCGCGGGTCCGAAATCCAGTGGCGGCGCATGCTTCCCGTGCTCCCGGCCCGCGGTCTGTGGCGCCGGCCGGACCTGCGCAATCACCGCAAAATCCTCGTGGTGGACGGCAGGGTGGCCTACACCGGGTCCCAGAACCTGGTGGAGCCCTCCTACCGGAAGCCGCGCAACCGGAGAATGGGCCGCAAATGGGTGGAGCTGATGGCGCGGCTGGAAGGCCCGGTGGTTGATGAGATCAACGTGGTCTTTGCCACCGACTGGAACGCGGAAACGGATGAAAACCTTGAACGGGAGCTGAGCCTCTATGAATGGAGCAGTCATCCCGGTGACGTGACGTGCCAGGTGGTGCCCAGCGGCCCCGGGTTCACCACGGAGAACAACCTGCGCCTGTTCACCTCCCTGATCTACTCGGCGTCGGACCGCATTTCCATCACCAGCCCGTACTTCGTGCCTGATGATTCGCTGTTGTACGCCATCACCACGGCAGCCCAGCGCGGCGTGCAGGTTGAACTGTTTGTGTCCGAGCGGGGCGACCAGTTCCTGGTGGACCATGCCCAGCGCTCCTACTATGAGGCGCTGCTGCGGGCGGGCATCCGGATTTACCTGTACCCCAAACCGCTGGTGCTGCACGCCAAGCATTTCACCATCGATAACGAGGTGGCTGTCCTGGGCTCCTCGAACATGGACATGCGGTCCTTCTCCCTGAACCTCGAGGTGTCCGTCATGATGTTTGACGGGAACATCGTGACCGACATGCGGCGGATTGAGGATACCTACCGGGCCATGTCCCGCGAGCTCCTGCTCTCCGAATGGGTGGGGCGCCCGGTCTGGCAGCGGTACATCGACAACGTGTGCCGGTTGACCGCCACCCTCCAGTAGTTTCCGGGCATCCGGAAACTACTGGAGGCTACGCGGGAAACCGGGCTCCGAGCGCGCTGAGCACGCCGAAGGCCTTTGCCTGGACTTCTTCCCATTCCGATTCCGGGTCCGAATCCGCCGTGACCGCTCCGCCGACGCCCAGGGACAGGGCGCCGTTCCGGATTTCCAGGGTACGGATCACGACGGACAGATCAGCGGCTCCGGTCAGGGAAAACCAGCCGACGACGCCGGAATAGGCTCCGCGCGGCGCGCCCTCCAACCGGTCCAGGATGGCCATGGTGCTGATCTTGGGCGCCCCGGTCATGGACCCGGGCGGAAAGGAAACGGCAAGGGCCTCGGCCCGGGAGGCGCCGGGAAGCAGATCCGCGTCCACTGTGCTGACCAACTGGTGGACCGTGGCGTACGTTTCCACGGCGCAGAGGCGGGGCACAGTGACTGAGCCCGGGACGGCGAAACGGGACAGATCATTACGCAGCAGGTCCACAATCATGATGTTCTCCGCACGGTCCTTCACGGAGGACACCAAGTCTGTTTCCAGCTCCCGGTCCTCCGCGGCGGTGGCTCCGCGCGGGCGGGTTCCCTTGATCGGCTCGGCCCGCATGCGGCCTGCGGCGTCAAAGGACAGGAAGCGTTCCGGAGAGGTTCCGGCAAGGCTGTAGCCCCCGAAGCGCAGCAGCGAGGCGAACGGGGCGGGACTGCGCAGCCGGAGCCGGCGGTACAGCGCCAGAACGGCCTCCGGGCCCGGCGGCCCGGGCAGGTGCCCGGTCAGCGAAGTGGTCAGGCATACCTCGTACGAGTTGCCGTTGCTGATTTCCTCCTGCGCGGAACGGACCTTAGCCAGATAGGAATCCCTGCTGTCCCGCACCGCAAACTGCGGGACGGGGAGGGACGGAGAGCGGTCCGGGAGATCCGGCAGGACAGCGGGAGCGGAAACGGCCGCAGCCTCGACGGCCCGCCGTACCAGTGCGGTCCAGCTGTCGACGCTGCTTTCCCCGCCGTCCGGACTGTTGCCCGCGAGTGCCAGCACGTAAACACACTGCTGATGGTGATCCAGCACCACGGCCCGCCCGGCATAAATGAGGGCGGCATCAGGGACGGCGTCCGGGTTTGTGCCGGGAGCGCCCGGATGGTTGCTGCCGCCTGTTTCCCGCTTCAGGCCGTAGCCCAGGAACCCGAGCCAGCCCAAGGCGAAACCACAGGGGTAGTCGGCCGGGGCCCGTCCCCGGGGGCGGCCCCACACCGAGTCCAGCCAGGGAAAGAAAGCTCCCGGCCGGCAGACGCTTACCGGCCCGGACACGATGGTGGTCAGTCCGCCGCCGGCTCCCGGCCGGTGCTCGGCGTAGCGTCCCAGCGGGCCGCCGTCGTCGGCCATGATGCTGAACCGGCTGCGGGCCGCAACGTGCGAAGCGCCGGACCGTCCCCGGCCGGCCGGCGCATCCGCGGCCGGTACATCCAGATCTGCCGCGCCTGAGTTCGCCGCGCCTGAGTTCGGAGCGCTGGAGCTATCCAGCCAGACTGCGCGGGAAGAGCTGCCGTACAGCGCGGCGTACAGCCGCTCGGGGTCCGGCCAGGTGTCCAGCCGCCGAACCCGGACAGTTTCGGTGTCAGTGCCGCCCCCGGGCCAGCCGGGGGTCAGCGGAAGCTGAAGTTCACCCAGGGCCTGCAGCACGTATTGGGCGGTGGCAGCGGGATCTCCCGCGCCGCTGTTCCGCTGAGGCCCGAGGTCCACCGTGATGTCCGCGCAGGACGACGCCGGATCCTTCGCCGCCCAGGCCTGCTCCTGTGCGGCCCACCGGTTCCAATGCGGCGCGTAGGTGTCGCCGTCGCGGGCCAGTGCCTGTTCTTTCCGAAGTTCCGGCGGTGCGCTGACCCACACGGCGGCGTGAAGCAGGCCGCGCACGGCGGCGCCGGAGGAGCCCACGCCCTCAAAGATGATGATGTCGGCAGGTTCGGTGCGGCGTTCATCGGCATACCGGCCAAGGCCCCAGTCCCAGGCCTGCCAAACGGCGGCACGGCCGGCGGCCAGCGGTTCAGCGACGTGCCGGCGGAAGTACCCCATTCCCTCCATCAGTCCGTCCCAGCCCGGATAGATGTCTTCCAGATGGAAAAGGGACACGGAGTGGTGGGCGCGAAGTGCCGCAGCCAGCTCTGTGGCGAGGGTGGTTTTGCCGGCGCCGGAGAAACCGTCAACCGCAATGAGGACAGGAAGTGTGCCCGTGCGGGGGATCACGCGCAGCGGTTTCAGCGGGATCCGCCGGAGGATGTGAGGGCGTCCCGTACATACTGCACCACGCCCGGTACTGAAGCCTGGATCAGGGCGTATGAGGAGTCAAAATCGTTCATGGTGCCGTACCAGGGATCTTCAATGCCCTGTTCTTCAACCGGAAGCTGTGCCGAGGACGGATCAAAGCTTCGAATCAGCCGTACCTTGTCCCGTTCCTTTGGACTCGCGGCCAGATTCCGGAGTTCGGTGTAATGCCCGTAATCCATGGCCAGCACGAGGTCACGGTCGGCGAACCATTCCGGTTGGAACTCCCGGGCCCGGAATTCCCGGGTCTCTGAAGCAGCAAAATCGTGGTGTCGGAGTTCCTCTGCGGCGCGGGGGTCCATGGGCCGCCCGGCTTCCCATGCGGTCACCCCGGCGGAATCGATACTGACGTCTTTTCCGAGCCCGGCCTCGTCCATTGCGCGCGCCAGGCAGAACTGGGCCATGGGTGAGCGGCAGATGTTGCCGGTGCAGACCGTGATGATTCTGTACATTCATCCAGCGTACCCACCGGAACAGACGGCGGGCGAAGAGAGCCGGCGCCTCGGCTAGGCCCAGGCGATGATCTCCCCGGACGGAATCAGGAACCATCCGTCCGGGCTCTGTGACCAGCGCCGCCAGCCCGCTGCCATCCGGTCCAGCCCGGCCTGGTCAGCCAGCTCCCGGTCCAGAGCCTGGCCGGCGAATGCGGAATGCAGTACCCGCTGTGCCCAGCCGTCGCCAAACCACTCGCGGCGGTCAGGGGTGGCGTAAAGCCAGCTGGACGCCGAGGGCACAAATTCCGTAAAGCCTGCCGCCAGAATCCAGGAAACAAGGCGCCGGCCGGCGTCGGGCTGCGCGGCGTTGCCCCGGGCAATCAGCTGGTAGGTGTCCATCCAGTCGGTAAGTTCGGGAAGCTCCGGGTACCAGCTCATTCCGTGAAAATCGGCGTCCCGGACCGCCACAATCCCGCCGGGACGGGTGACACGCCGCATCTCCCGCAGGGCCGCCACGGGATCGGCCAGGTGCTGAAGCACCTGGTGGGCGTGGACGACGTCGAAGGCAGCGTCCGGAAAGTCCAGGTCATATACGTTCCCCGCGACAAACCCGGCGTTGTCCAGTCCCCGGGAGGCGGCCAGCTTCCGGGCCTGGGCCACCACGTCCTCGGACTGGTCCAGCCCGGTCACTGATCCGGGGTCCACGAGGTTGGCCAGGTCAGCCGTGATGCTGCCCGGGCCGCAGCCTACATCCAGCAGCGTCATGCCGGGTTCAAGGTAGGGGAGCAGATACGCCGCCGAATCGGCGGCCGTACGCACGGCGTGGGCACCCACCACGCTTTGATGGTGGCCGTGCGAATACTGTTCGGAAGCCATAGGAGGAGGATACGCGGAGGCGGGACCGTATCCGCAGGAGTTTGCGGTCTGTGTCGTCCGGCCAGGGGCGCCGCTGCACAACCCTGCGCCGGCGCTGCAGAGTGAAGAACCTTGTTCCGGTCCGGGGCTTTCCCCCGGTGCATGTCTGCGGCGAAGCCGAAACGTCAAGACCGGCCCGCCGGAATTAAGAAGTTGAGTCGCTTCGACTCAACTTTATTGACAAAGATTCGGCCGTGAGTAAAGTTGAGTGCAGAACGCTCAAGACGCGTTCGGCAGGCCCAGGCCTCCCGGCGCCGTCGTTTTCCACGGAAAGAGGAAGCAAATGTCACGTGCAGTAGGTATTGACCTTGGAACCACCAACTCGGTTGTCTCCGTCCTTGAAGGCGGCGAGCCCACCGTTATCGCCAACGCAGAAGGCGGCCGCACCACGCCTTCCGTTGTTGCCTTCGCCAAGTCCGGCGAGGTCCTCGTAGGCGAGATTGCCAAGCGCCAGGCCGTCAACAACATTGACCGCACCATCTCCTCCGTCAAGCGCCACATGGGCACCGACTGGAGCGTTGACGTAGACGGAAAGAAGTACACCGCACAGGAAATCTCGGCCCGCATCCTGCAGAAGCTGAAGTCCGACGCCGAGTCGTACCTGGGTGAAAAGGTCACCGACGCCGTGATCACCGTCCCCGCGTACTTCAACGACGCCGAGCGCCAGGCCACCAAGGAAGCCGGCGAGATTGCCGGCCTCAACGTGCTGCGCATTGTCAACGAGCCCACCGCGGCTGCACTGGCTTACGGCCTGGACAAGGGCAAGGAAGACGAACTCATCCTGGTCTTCGACCTCGGCGGCGGCACGTTCGACGTGTCCCTGCTGGAAGTCGGCAAGGATGAAGATGACTTCTCCACCATCCAGGTGCGCGCCACCGCCGGTGACAACCGCCTCGGCGGCGATGACTGGGACCAGCGCATTGTTGACTACCTGCTGAGCCAGGCCAAGGCCAAGGGTGCGGACCTGTCCAAGGACAAGATCGCACTGCAGCGCCTGAAGGAAGCCGCGGAGCAGGCCAAGAAGGAACTCTCCTCGGCCACCTCCACCAACATCTCCCTGCAGTACCTCTCGGTGACCCCCGAAGGTCCGGTCCACCTGGACGAGCACCTCTCCCGCGCCAAGTTCCAGGACCTGACCAAGGACCTGCTGGACCGCACCAAGAAGCCGTTCAAGGACGTCATCTCCGAAGCCGGCATCAAGGTTTCCGACATTGACCACATCATTCTCGTCGGCGGCTCCACCCGTATGCCCGCCGTCACCGAACTGGTGAAGGAACTGGCCGGCGGCCAGGAGCCCAACAAGGGCGTAAACCCGGATGAGGTTGTGGCCGTTGGCGCCGCACTGCAGGCCGGTGTCCTGAAGGGCGAGCGCAAGGACGTCCTGCTCATCGACGTCACCCCGCTGTCCCTGGGCATTGAGACCAAGGGCGGTGTGATGACCAAGCTGATTGAGCGCAACACGGCCATCCCCACCAAGCGCAGCGAAACCTTCACCACGGCGGATGACAACCAGCCGTCAGTGGCCATCCAGGTGTTCCAGGGCGAGCGTGAGTTCACCCGCGACAACAAGCCGCTGGGCACGTTCGAGCTGACCGGCATTGCTCCGGCTCCGCGCGGCGTCCCGCAGGTTGAGGTCACCTTCGACATCGACGCCAACGGCATCGTGCATGTGTCCGCCAAGGACAAGGGCACCGGCGCCGAGCAGTCCATGACCATCACGGGCGGTTCCTCCCTCTCCAAGGAAGACATCGACCGCATGGTCCGCGAGGCCGAAGAGCACGCAGCGGAGGACAAGAAGCGCCGCGAGGCTGCCGACGTCCGCAACTCCGCCGAGCAGCTGGCCTACTCCGTGGACAAGCTCCTCACGGACAACGATGACAAGCTGCCCGAAGACGTCAAGACCGAGGTCAAGGGCGATGTTGACGCGCTGAAGAAGGCCCTGGAAGGCACCGAGAACGACGACGAAGTGAAGTCCGCGTTCGAGAAGCTGCAGACCTCGCAGACCAAGCTGGGCGAAGCGATCTACGCCCAGGCGCAGTCTGAAGGCGCCGCAGGCGGTGCCGGTGCAGCCGGCGGTGCAGGCGCCTCCGACTCATCCTCCGCGGGCGACGAAGACATCGTTGACGCTGAGGTTGTCGACGACGAAGACAAGAAGTAATCATGACTGAAGCAAACAACGAGAAGCGCAACGGCGACGAGCAGGATCCCGCCGGCACCCAGCCGGCGGACTCCGACGCTGCGGCGTCCGGCGAGGCTCCCGCTGCGGGCAGCGGTGCAGAGGGCGATGCCCTGGCCCAGGCCGAGGAGATCCTCAACAGCGCCGAGGTTCCTGCGGAACCGGCTGCTGCGGGATCACCCGAAGCGGTGGAACTGCGCAATGACCTGCTGCGGTTGCAGGCGGAATACGTCAACTACCGCAAGCGGGTTGAGCGGGACCGCGATGTCGCGCGGGAAATGGCAGTGATTGGAGTGCTGAACTCCCTGATGCCGGTCCTGGATGACATTGATGCCGCACGCCAGCACGGTGACCTGGTGGAGGGGCCGTTTGCCTCCATCGCCAACAAGCTGGAGAACTCGCTGAAGGCGTACGGCCTGGGACGGATCGACGAGGTGGGGGTTGAATTTGATCCCAACATCCACGAAGCGCTGATCCAGCAGCAGAGCCCGGACGTCCAGTCCGATACGGTGACGCAGATTCTGCGGGTGGGCTACAAGTCCAATGACCGGGTCCTGCGGGCGGCACAGGTTATCGTCTCCGTTCCGGAGCAGTAGGCAGGGGTAGCCCGGGGCCGCTCAAGGCGGCCCCGGGCACCCTTTTTCCAGCAGTGCACGTCCGGTCCGCAACCTGCGGGGTGCGGGCAGGAGCAGTAAATTGAGGAAGGGGACGCCAATTGGCTAGTCAGGATTGGGTCGATAAGGATTTTTATAAGATTCTGGGTGTCCCCAAGGACGCGTCGGAAGCCGATATCAAGAAGGCCTATCGGAAGCTGGCGCGCAAATACCATCCGGACCAGAACCAGGATGATCCCTCGGCTGAGCAGAAGTTCAAGGACCTCTCCGAAGCGTATGCCGTTCTCTCCGACGCGGAGGAACGCCAGCAGTATGACGCGATCCGTGCCATGGGCAGCGGAGCACGCTTCTCGGCGGGCGGTGCCGGCGGGGCGGGTTCCCCAGGAGGTGCCGGCTTCGAGGACCTCTTTGGCGGGCTCTTCGGCCAGGGCGCACGTCCCGGCGGCGGCCGCCGCACCAGCTACAGCACCGGCGGCAGCAACATACCCCCGGAATTCGCCGATCTGTTCGGCGGCGGAGGCTTCGGCGGGGGATTCGGCTCAGCTCAGCCGCAGAAGGGCGCAGACCGTACGGCGAGCACCACCATTTCCTTCGCGGGCTCCATCAACGGCACCGTCATTGGGCTGCGCGAGCCCAGCGGTGAAGTGGTGGAAGTCCGTGTTCCCGCCGGAGTCAAGGACGGCCAAAAGATCCGCGTCCGCGGCAAGGGCCAGCCGGGTGCCGCCGGAAACGGCGATCTGATGGTTACCGTGAACGTCACCCCGCACGATTTCTTTGTCCGCGACGGCAACAACATCCGGATCCATGTGCCGGTCAGTTTCCCCGAAGCTGCGCTTGGCGCCACGATTGAAGTTCCCACGCTGACTGCAGACAAAGTGAAGCTCAAGGTGCCGGCCGGCACCCCGTCCGGGCGTACCCTCCGGGTCAAGGGGCGGGGCGTTCAGACGTCCAAGGGCAACGGCGACCTGCTGGTAACCATCGACGTTGCCGTCCCGTCGCATCTCAACAAGGAAGCCAAAGCCGCGGTGGAAGCCTTCGCCGAGGCCACCAAGGGTGAGGATCCGCGCGCCGGACTGGCTGCCAGGGCACGGCTCTAACCGCCGGAACACGGTTCCGGTTCTCCCGCATCCGGGAACCGGAACCGGGCTATGGTTACTATTTTGAACAGCTGCCAAGGAGGAACAATGGGTATAGACGTCAACGCGCCTATCTTTGTGATCTCCGTTGCCGCTGAGTTGGCGGACATGCATCCGCAGACCCTGCGGCAGTATGACCGGCTGGGGATTGTCTGCCCGAGCCGCGCTCCCGGAAGGTCCCGGCGTTATTCGCAGCATGACATCGATATGCTTCGCGAGGTGCAGCGGCTTTCCCAGGAGGGCGTCTCGCTGGAAGGCATCAAGCGCATCATGCAGCTGGAAAACCAGGTGTCCGGGCTCCGCGCCCGCGTTGAGGAGCTGTCCGCGGAGCTGGATTCCATCCGGCAGCGCACTCCGGACCGCAGCCGGGTGTTTGCCGCCGGGCTGGCCGGCGACGTCGTGACCCTGACCCGCGGGCAGCGGCCTCCCGCCTCACGGCCCTACGCCACCCAGCTCAGTCTCGCGTCCCTGGTGCAGCGCCGCAGCAAGCTGCGGGCCCTTCCCGCCGGAAAACAGGAGGTCATGGATTACGACGGCGGTTACGTTCAGTCTCTCTGACTGCTGCCTCCGGCCACCCTCAGCGGAACCGCCGGCCCTGGTCTCTCCGGTTTGCCCACACCGCCAGCGCTCCCAGCACCAGCGTCCAGGCGAGGAGGCAGGGAATGGCGGAAGGGCTCAGCGGCTGCCCGGCAAAAACCGTCACCGCGAGGTCGCGTGCAGCCCGGGTTGGCAGGAACAGGGACAGGCTGTTAAGCCCGGAACTGAACAGCTCGGGCGGCAGCATCAGCCCGCCGCCGAAGGCAAGCGGGAAAAACACCACCTGGGTGACGGCGATGGCCACCTTGGAAGTGCAGAGGTAGCCGATCAGCAGGCCCAGGAACAGGAACGGCAGGCCGCACGCCAGCCAGACCAGCATGGCTGCGGGCACCCGCCACCAGGACAGTGCCCCCGTGGTGAAAGCTTCCAGCGCCGAGGTGGTGAACATGCCGGCCAGCATCACCGGGATCAGGGAAAAGAAGGCAAACAGCATGGCGGTCAGGGCGCGTGCCGCAGTGGGCGGGACCGCGCCGGCGGGCAGCGTCCGTACGTAGCTGCTCCACGGATTGGCGCGGTCTTCGGCAACGCCGATGCCGTAGTTGAACAGGAAGGAACTCATCACCCCGAAGAGCGCCAGCTGCGCGACGGCGATGAGCGAGGCTATGGGGTTGGATGTCACCGCCTGCTGCGGAAGGACGAAAAACACCAGCGCCAGCGTGGGGAACAGTGTGGACGAAATCACGGAAATCGGAATGCGCAGCTGCTCCAGGACCTGTGCCTTGGTGTGCGCGCGGACCAATGTTGCGGTGCTCATGGCGTCTCCTCGCCGGCTGTTGGTTCGGGGCCGGCCGAGAGGTGGGTCAGGGCGAGGAAGGCCTCTTCGAGGCTGGCCGTGTGAACCTCGAGTCCGGAAAACGGAATGTTGTCGCGGACCAGGCGCCGGACGGTTGTATCCGGGTCCCGGCTCAGCACCGTCACCAAGTTGTCCCCGCCGGCGGAGACTCCCGCGCTTTCGGGCAGGGACTCGAACAGCGACGGCGGAAGATCGGTATGGAAAGAGACTCTGCTGACGGAGACCCGGCTGCGGATCTGGTCCACGGTGCCGTCGGCAACAACCTTCCCGTTGTTCAGAACCGTCACCCGCCCCGAGAGGGCCTGGATCTCCTCCAGGTAATGGCTGGTCACCAGCAGTGTGCCGCCGTCCCTGCGGTACCGGGCCAGGTGCCCCCAGAGGGTTTCCCGCGCTTCAACATCCAGGCCGGTGGTTGGTTCGTCAAGGATGACCAGCCGGGGCCTTCCCACCAGTGCCAGGGCGACCAGCAGCCGCCGCTGCTGTCCGCCGGAGAGCCCGCCGCACTGTTTGTCGGCAATATGGGTGAGCCCGAAGTCTTCCAGCAGCCTGGCTCTCGGTACCGGATGCTCGTAATGGGAAGCAACGAAGTCCACGGTTTCCCGGACCCGCAGGGTGGGCGGCACCGACGTTGCCTGCGGCGTTGTCCCCAAGTGCCGCCGGGCGGAAGGCTCACGGGGATTACGGCCGAACAGCTCCACCGTTCCCGCATCAGGGGTACGGATTCCGCACAGCAGATTCAGGAGGGTGGACTTCCCGGCACCGTTGGGCCCGAGCAGTCCCAGGGCTTCCCCTGCCCGCAGGTCTAGGCTGACACCGTTGAGGGCGTTCCTGCCGGCGTAGCTTTTGGTGACGTTCCGGGCGGCGGCCAGCACGTCGGATGTGCCGGCGGGACTGGCCGGCCGGATGGCTGAACCGGGAGTGGAAGTCACGGTGCCTCCGATAGTTGCGGTGTGGCCAGCAGTTCCTGCAGAGCTTTGCGGTACCGGGCGTAAGCCAGCCTTCCCTCCGGACTGATCCCCAGATAGGTGGCGGGGGAGCGGCCTTCAATGGTCTTGGTGACCACGATGTAGCCGGCATCTTCGAGCTTGCGAAGGTGGGTGGAGAGATTCCCCGCCGTCATTTCCAGCATTGCGCGCAGTTTCGTGAAAGCGATGCTGTTGCTCTCACCCACCTCATTGAGCATGGTGAGGGCCCTCAGCCGGGCTTCGGCGTGGATCACCGGGTCGAGTTCAGGCATGGGACACTGCGCCCGGGCGACGGCGTCGCGTTGCCAGGTATTCAAAGGCTGACCCCGCGAGCAGCCCCGAGGACCCCAGATACAGAAAGACGGCCAGGAAGTGGCCGGGGCCGGAAAGAAGGGCGGCAACGGTCACGGCGAGGAGCCAGATTCCGAGGCAGCACTGGAGGCGGTCATTGAAGGTGGTGCCTCCCGTGACGTAAAGCAGGCCCACGATCAACACGGCAACGGAGTTGATCAGCATGCCCCGGACCCAGAAATCGTCCACCGCCCGGCCAATGAGGACGCTCAGGATGCCCATGATGAGGAAGCCCAGGGCCCATGAGGCGCCGTACATGCCGGCCTGGAAGGAGGTGGGGCCCCGAAGCCCCCTGGCGCCGCGGACCGACAGAATGATGGTTGCGGTGGTGGCCGCGGCCAGCGCTGCGCCCAGCACGGCGAGGGAAGTGGAGAGCGGAAGCGGAATCCAGCCCTGCCTGCTGCCCTGAAGTGCCCCGTAGCCCACTATCCAGGCCAGCGCCCACAGCAGGTAGATCAGGGCGGCACTCCCGTTCAGCTGCCGGCGCACTGACCGTTCGGCATCATCCACTATGCGCAGCGCGGAGGCGAGATCGAGGGGCCGGTCGGCAACGGCAGCGTCCGGGGCAGTGCTCTTCCCAGGGCCGCTGCCGTCCCGCAGGTTGGCTGGTTTCCTTGCCATGGAACTCTCCGCTCCTGTTCCGGCAGGGTGTTCCGCCGGATGCAAAGTAGTTTGCACTGCAAACTGCTCTGCGGCAAGGGTGGTTGGAAACTTTTATGAATGGTCAGCGCAGGCGGCGAGCCCGCAGGACAACATCTTCCGTGTGGTGGGCGCCCGCTCCCGTTGAAACGTTCCGTGGCCGGGTCTCATGCACCTCAAGGTGCCAGTTTTCATCCAGCAAGGCTGCTACGTCGGCGAGCCCCACGTAGTCCCGGAGCGCCGCACTGTGTGCGCTGGTGTCCGGATCGGCGGGCAGCTGATGGTGCACCACCAGGAGGGTGCCGCCGGGTGCGACGGCGTGAAGCAGCGCGAATTCAGCTGCCTTGTCCCCGGTGCGGAGCAGCGCCGGATACTGTGCGGAAACCAGGTCGAAGGAAGCAGGCGGGAGGGCGGCCTCCACCAGTCCGGAATGCAGCCAGGTTACGGTGACGCCCCGCCGGGCCGCCTGCCGGGCTGCCCGATCCAGCGCCACCGTCGAGACCTCCAGCGCCGTCACCTCCCAGCTCTGTTCAGCCAGCCACACCGCGTCGGCGCCCTCCCCGCAGCCGACGTCCAGGACGCGTCCGGGCTGCAGCCCGCGGATCTCGCTTACCAGGGCGGCGTTGGGCCGGCCGCTCCAGAGTGCGGGCTTTTCGGAGTAGCTCTGGTCCCAGAAGCCGCTGACGGCCTCCGGGGTCTGCGGGGAGCCGCGGCCCGGCTCAGCGGGCTCGGAGGAATCCGCAGCGTGATGATTTCCATGTTCCATAACTGAAGCATGCACCGGGGGCACCCGGCCGGCATAGTCCTTTTGCGGGCTTGGCAAACTGCGCCCGCCCTGCCCTCTGTTCAGACTCCCGGAGATGTCACTGGGCAGAGGTGCCGGCCCCGGGGCGCAGGCGGATGAGTCGCTGCGGACCGCTTTCCTCCAGCTCCACCAGATCGCTGTGGGAGGCGAGGAAGTCCGTGAAGGACCGGTAACCCAGCGGCTTTTCGTTGAAGGAGGGATCCATCCGGCGCATCTGGTTCTTGATGGTGCCGGTGTTGAGCCACTCATCGGAGTCGCCCTTCGCGTGGCCGATCTGCAGGGCGCGGATGAGGAGCTCGGTCGCGATGGTCTGCGGGTCGATGTCCTCGTGGATGTCCGGCTCATCATTCAGCGAGGTGTCCCCGGCATCGGAGAACATGGGGATTGTCGTGAGCTGATGGACCTTGCCGGGGGTTGTTTCCTGCCGTGCCTCGGAGGGCTCGGGCGCCCGGTCCTTGTCGCCGCGCTCCGGTGCTGCGGCCTTGCTGATACCGGGCAGCGAATCGTAGTCCTCGAATTCGTCACACGCCGCTGCCAGCGAGGTGCTGGTGGAGCCGGCGACGCCGATGCCAACGACAAACCGGCCAAGCCGCTTCGACTTCTGGGCGAGCGCAATGTAGTCCGAATCTCCGGCCACGATAATGACGTGGGTCAGGTCCGGCAGCCGGAAGAGGTCCTCCACCACGTCGACGGCAAGGCGGATGTCCGCGCCGTTCTTGGTGCCGCGGGTGGTGGTGGTGAACAGCTGCGTGAGATCCACAGCCCTGGACATCAGCTGGCGCTGGTAGCTCGCGTTGACGGGCACTGACCAGTCGGCATACGCCCGGTTGACCACCAGCGTGCCAAAGGACGCAGCGAAATCGATGATGGCGTTGAAATCAACGGTGGCGGCGGTCAGCTTTGCTGCGATGTCGGGGTCGGCGTCACGGCTGAACTTATCGAAATTACGGATGCCGTCGCGCTGGAAGGCATTGCGGCCGTGCAGCTGCTGATAACGGGAGATGACGATGTTGTCGAAGTCGATGTAGAGACCGACGCGGGCATCATTGGGTTCAGTCATGGGAATCAGGCCTTGCGGTAGGTCAGGTCGAAGATCAGGCGGCCGGCTTGGTGTGCTTTGTTCTCGAAACTGGTCAGCGTGCGTCCCTCAAACCGCGGCGCCCACCCGCCCCGGGTGTCGACGTCGTCCATCGGAGCCTTCTTTTCCAGGCCTTCCCGGTTGACGCGCGTCAGCGGGCTGTCTTCGCCGGCCTGCTCGCCGTGGTGCAGGTTCACAAACCCGGCTGAGGCATCCAGGACTTCGCGCATCTGCACGGCGTAGTCGGACCAGTCGGTGGCCAGGCGCCAGATGCCGCCGGGTACCAGGACACGGGCCACGAGCTCGGCAAATTCATCCTTGACCATGCGGCGCTTGTGGTGGCGGGTCTTGTGCCAGGGGTCGGGGAAGAAGACCCAGACTTCGTCCACGGAACCGGCGGGGAGCATGGTGGTCAGGACCTCGGGGGCATTGGCCTGGACCACACGGACGTTGGTGAGCTCTTTCTGCCCGATGCGCTGCAGGGTCTGGGCCAGTCCGGGAAGGTAGACCTCGACGGCGAGGTAGTTCTTGTCCGGATTCTGTTCCGCCGCGTGGGTCACGGCTTCACCGAGGCCGGAACCGATTTCCACCACCAGGGGAGCGGTGCGCCCAAACTCCGCGGCGGCGTCGAACACGTACCCGGGATCCACCGAGGTGTCCGCTTCCGCGCGCGGAACGTCAATGACGAACCGGTCCGAGAGCTCGTCCCAGGCCTGCTGGCGGCGGCCCTGGAGACGGGAGCCGCGCCGGACAAAGGACACCGGCGAGCGGAAGTGCCGGGGGTCTGAAGTCTCGTCCGGCAGGCTTGCATCCGCCGGATCTTCAGCGTGCGGGGAGGCGGCGTCGGGCAGGGCTGGTTCAGTAGTCATCACTGTTAATGCTATCGGCTGCACGGCGTCACGATTGCAGGTCCGGAACGCGTCTGCGGCGCCGTCCGCGGGGGCGCGATTAGGAAACTGGGCGCAAACCGGTAAACTGGACGAAGTTGTTGTGACTGCCGCGCCTAAAAGCCGCGTGTGTAAGCAGCGCAACCTGCGTCGATGAACGCTTTCTTTTGTCCCGCCGGCCGCTTACGGCCGAGCCACTGGACACTGTCTGACTTTTCTTCGGCGAACCCCGGTGCCATACGGCTTTGGGGCCACGTTACCGAAAGTTGCTTGTCTTTTAATGACTACTTTTGCTGCCCTTGGTGTACCCAAGGCTCTGGTTTCCTCCCTCTCCGCTTCAGGAATTGACGAAGCATTCCCGATTCAGGTGGAAACCCTTCCCGATACCCTCAAGGGCCGCGACGTGCTCGGCCGGGGCCGTACCGGCTCCGGTAAGACCCTCGCTTTCTCCCTCCCGCTGGTCGCCCGTCTGGCTGAAGCTGAAGCGGCATACCGCCGCAAGCCGAACCGTCCGCTCGGCCTGGTCCTGGCACCCACCCGCGAACTGGCCACGCAGATCAACAACGTGATTGAGCCGCTCGCCAAGGAACTGGGCCTGACCACCACCGTGATCTACGGCGGCGTCTCCCAGCAGCGCCAGGAAAAGGCGCTCAAGGCCGGGGTTGACATTGTCATTGCCTGCCCGGGCCGGCTTGAAGACCTCATGAAGCAGAAGGTCATCAGCCTGGAATCCATTGAAATCACTGTGCTCGATGAAGCCGACCACATGGCTGATCTCGGATTCCTGCCCGTGGTCCAGCGGCTGCTGGACCGCACCCCGGAAAAGGGGCAGCGCATGCTGTTCTCGGCAACGCTGGACAACGGCGTGGACAAGCTCGTCCGCCGCTACCTGTCCAACCCGCTGACGCATTCGGTGGATGAGCCGCAGGCAGCCGTCTCCACCATGGACCACCATGTGCTGCTGGTCCAGGACCAGACGGCCAAGAAACTGCTGGTCAAGGAACTGGCCTCCGGCTCGGGCCGCCGCATTATGTTCATGCGCACCAAGCACCACGCCCGGAAGATGGCCAAATTCCTGACGGACAGCGGAATCCCCACCGTTGACCTGCACGGCAACCTGTCCCAGAACGCCCGCGACCGGAACCTGGCGGAATTCTCCTCCGGTGACGTGCGCGTGCTGGTCGCCACCGACGTCGCCGCCCGCGGCGTTCACGTGGACGACGTCGAACTGGTGGTTCACATTGATCCCCCTACGGAGCACAAGGCTTACCTGCACCGTTCAGGGCGTACGGCACGGGCCGGTTCTTCCGGAACTGTTGTCACGCTCACGCTGCCGGAACAGAAGGGCGAAGTATCCAAGCTGATGAAGGCTGCCGGCGTCGACGTCTCGATCGAAAAGGTTTCGCATAATTCTCCGTCCATCGCCAAGCTGATCGGTGACCGAGCCGCTGTTGTTGAGCCGCATGTGCGCGCCGCCCAGCTGGCAGCGAAGTCTCCGCAGCAGGGCGGCGGCCGGTCCACCGGCGCCAACGCCCAGCGCAAGCGCGCCGCCCGTTCCACCACGGCACCCCGTGCCGGCGGCCGGGGCGGATCCGGCGGACGCGGACGTGTCTCCGCGGAGCGCAGCGAACGCGGCGAGCGGGACCGCAACGATTTCACTCCCGATGCGCCCCGGTCCCAGCGGTCGCAGGACGGACGCCGCGGCGCTGCCGCCGCATCCACCGCGCAGGGCCGCAACCGCCGTCCGGCCACCGGCCAGCGCGCCGGTGATGTTGCTCCCGCAGGTGCCGGCCGCTCGGCCGGAGCGCGTGCCCAGGGTCCCTCCGGTGCCGGCCGTCCCGCACGAGGCGCCGGCCCCCGCCGCGCCACGGCTCCGGCGTCGAACGAGCGCCGTTCCCGCTAGGGTTCGGCCCTAAAGCGCCAAAGGCGCCTGTTTCCCTTCGGGAGACAGGCGCCTTTCAGCTTTCGCAGCCGGGTTCGGCTAGTCCAGGTCGTAAAAGGATACGACGGCGGCGAACCCGCGTCCCAGCACTGACGGACGTTCATCGGCTCCCGCCACTGCGTCCAGCGGCTCGAGCGCAGCCGTCCCGCCGTCGGCGGTCACCGTGGCACTGCCGTGCAGCAGGACCAGGAACTGGCCGGCCCCGAGCGTCTGCGGATTCTTCTTTGACAGTTCCGCCACCATCACCGCAGCGCCGGTGGTGGCACGGTCCGCAAACGTGTTGAGCACCGTCACCGGCCCGGTGGGCAGCGCAGCCTCTGCGGCTGCATCGCCGGAATAGCGGAACGGACGGAACTTTTCCATGCCGTGTTCGGCACCGTCCACGGTGAGGACCAGCAGCTCGCCCTCCACCGGGACCGTAATCCGGTCCATCCCAGGAAAGGACGTGAAGGCACCGGGCTTGTCGATGGAGGCAACACTGAGGCGCCATCCTGCTCCCGCAGCGAGTTCCTTGACCCGGCCGTTGTTCTTCCCCCAGGGAACCGAGGGAAGCTCCGGGAAACGGATGATCGGGGCGGCATTCACTGGGTTGGTCACGGTGTCCTTAATTAGCTGAACTTATTCGATGGTGGGCTGCGGCTTGGTGCCGCGCAGGTAGTGCCTTCGGGCTGCACTGTTGATCCGGAAGCTGCGGCCGCTGGTCTCCACCGGCTCAATGCGCATGAAGTGGTTCTTCTCCCCGGCCTGCCAGGGGAACAGGGGAAGCTCCTCGGAGGCGAGGACCTCCTCGATGGACTCCAGCCGGGCGGCCGAGCCCTTCAGCACAACGCTCCAGGCGAAACCGAGCCGGTCATCATATCCGTCCACCTCGAAAGCCACGGCAGCGCTTTCCAGTGCCGCGCGCAGCTTGGTGCCTTCGGCGGTCCGGAAGACAACGGATCCCCGGTCCACGACGAAGTTGATCGGAAAAATCTCGGGGTGCTGATCGGCAATGACGGCCAGCCGGCCGATCGGTGCCTGGCGGATGTACTCCCAGCACTGGCTGGTGGTCAGTTCCACGGGTTTGGCAGCAGGTGTTCCGGCATCATCTTTGATAGGCAACATGCCTCCAGTCTAGTTGCACCGGCGCCGGCCACAACGAACGGCCGTCCGCTGCATGGTGCTGCAGGCCGGGGTGCATCAGAATGAGACGATGAACCTCATCCTTAACCTCATCTGGCTCCTGTTCGGCGGCATCTGGCTGGCGCTGGGCTATGTGCTGGCCGGTATTGTCTGCTGCCTGCTGATCGTTACCATCCCTTTCGGCATAGCCTCTTTCCGGATTGCGGCCTACGCCTTCTGGCCCTTCGGCCGTACCGTGGTGGACCGCGGCGGCGCCCCCGGCCTGTTCTCCACCGTCGGCAACGTCATTTGGCTGGTGGTGGCAGGGGTTTGGATCGCCGTTGGGCACATTCTGACGGCCATCCCCATGTTCATCAGCATCATTGGCATCCCGCTGGGCATCGCAAACCTCAAAATGGTGCCGATCTCGCTCATGCCGCTGGGGAAAGTCATTGTTCCCACCGGGCGTCCCGGCGTCGTACCGTACGGATCGGCCGCCCCGTACAGTGCTTACGGACAGGGCGGAGGATCTCCCCGAGGTTACGGACAGTACCGGGGCTAGGGCCGGCCGGCGGCACCGTCCAGGAACGCCTGCATCAGCGGTCCGCCCGACGTCGAGCCGAGTTCACCTTCGGCCACGAACACCGCAACCGCCAGGTCACCCTGTACGGCCACTACCCAGGCGTGTGTCCGCGGCGGAGTTTCGCTGCCGAATTCCGCGGTGCCGGTCTTGGCCAGCACCGGTTCTCCCGGAACATCGGACAGCATGGCGGCCCCGCCCCCGGTGACGACCCCGCGCATGAGTTCGCGGAGCGACGACGCTTCCGCAGCAGTGAAGGATCCGGCGTCGCTCTCGGCGGGCGCCGCGGAAGCGGAGGCTGAAGCCGGTGCCGACGCTGTTTCGGTCGCTGCGCCCGGTGCCTGCGTCCCGGCACCGGGGGTCACCAGCAGGGGAGTCACGCGTTCGCCTTTGCCCACGGAGGCGGCGGCGACGGCGAGGGCCAGGGGAGAGACGAGAATTTCGCCCTGCCCGATCATGGACGCGGCGTGTGCCGTCCCCTCGGCGTCCTCCGGGACTGAGCCGAAGAACGCGGGTACGCCCATGGAAGCGGAAACCCCGATTCCCAGATCCTCTGCGGCGGAGGCCAGTGCGTCCTGCGGCACCGTGTCCCGCGTATTGATGAAGGCGGTGTTGCACGACTGCGCAAAAGCATCCCGCAGGGGAATGTCCCCCACGAATGCTGCCGGATAGCTGCTTGCATTGTTGAATTTGCGGCCGTCGACGCTGAGCTCCGCCGGGCAGGAGAGCGAGCTGTCGGGCGTCACCCCCTGCCGGAGCAGGGCCAGCGAGGTGGCAATCTTAAACGTTGAGCCGGGCGGATACTGGCCCAGAAGCGCCGTCTGCTGTCCCTCGCTGCCGGGACCGTTGGCCACGGTGAGGACGTCTCCGGTTGAGGGCTGGACGGCAACTAGGGCCGATGCCGACGGCTCGTCCGCCAAAATTCCTTCAGCAAGGGTCTGCAGCCCGGGATCGAGGGTAGTTTGCAGGGGCATGCCGTCCTCGGCATTGATGCTGAAGACGATGTTGGCGCCTGACGTGTTCTCAAGGGTGACCGCAGCGCCGGGGGCACCCTGCAGCTGCTCGTCATACTGCTGCTGCAGTCCGGAGAGACCGGTCTGGTTGCCGGCGGAGAGACGGCCACCGGATTCCTCGATCAGTTCCGCAGTGGCCTCTCCCACTGTGCCGAGCAGCGCACGGGCAAAAGTCCGGGTGGGGGCCAGCACCCGTGAATCGGGAATGGACAAAGCCCCCGGAATGCCGGCGAGTGCTTCCGGAGTGACGGGGCCGTCCGCTTCCTCGCGCTGAACGATGGCTTCGACAAAGGCTTCGGGGCCGGAGGCAGCCACCTGGGCCGCGTATCCTGCCGGGTCCAAGCCAGCAAGTTCGGCCAGGGCCGTGGCGGAGGCGCCCTGCCGGTCCTCCGGAATGTCCGGTTTGTTGATGCCGATCCGCAGTACCGGGCGGGAGCCCATGAGAGGCTGGCCGTTGCGGTCCAGGATGTCCGCGCGCAGCCCCGTGGAGGCGGTGCGGACCAGCCGGTCGCCGTCGGCAAGGGAGTCAAAGAGCACGGAGGGAGCCCACTGGACCTGCCAGGTGTCATTCTCGCCGCGGCTCAGCCGGGCGGTGCTTTCATAGGTCCAGTCGGGAGCCGAGTCCATATTTACATCCCAGGCGTAGGCCAGGCGGACGGCGGCGGCGTCGTCGTTCTCCGGGTCTTCTTCGATCCCGGCCACGGTGACGGCGGGACGGACCGTTCCCATGCCTTCCAGCAGCGTCTGAAGCTCGGTATTTATCTGGGCCGGGGTACCGGCAGTGAAAGAGGAAGCTGACAGATCAGCTTTGCTGAGCCCCTCCGCCAGCGCGGCGGCGGCATCGTCCGGCGCCGGCTTTTCGGCGGAGCAGGACATCAGTGTCAGCGTAAGAGCCGAAACAGCCAGGACGGATGTGAGTGTGCGGTTTTTCCCCATTCGGACAGGGTACCCGCACCGACCGGTTCCCGGACACGGGCTCGGGACACGGGTTCGGGACGCGGCAGAGGGCGGCCGGGAGCACCTGGCCGCCCTCTGTTGCCTCGCAGGGAATATTAGGCGGCGCGGTCCGCCTTCACCAGCTCCGCGCAGCGCTCACCGATCATCATGGTGGTGATGTTCGGGTTGACCGTGACCAGCTCCGGCATAACCGAGGCATCGGCCACCCGCAGCCCGGTGACACCCTTGACCCGCAGCTGGGGATCCAGCGGAGCCATCGGATCGTCAGCGGCGCCCATGCGCACGGTTCCGGCCGGGTGGTAGACCGTGTTGTGCGTTTTTTGGATGTACTCGGTGATCTCCTCGTCCGTCTGCACGTCCTTGCCCGGGTACAGTTCCTCGCCGGCCCATTCCGCCATGGCCGGCTGGGACACGATCTCGCGGGCCTTCTTGATGCCCGCCACCATGACCCGCATGTCATGCGGGTCGGTGAAATAGCGCGGATCCACCATCGGCTTGTCGCGGAAATCCCGGCTGCGCAGCCGCACCGTGCCGCGGGAGCGGGCATGGGTGACGTTGGGGGTCAGGCAGAAGCCGTTCTCCGTGGTGGGGTATCCGTGCCGCAGGGTGTGCATGTCGAACGGCACCGAACCGTAGTGGAACATCAGGTCCGGGCGGTCCAGCCCATCCTCTGTGGGGGTGAAGACACCAATCTCCCACCACTGGGTGGATGTCTCCGGCATGGGTTTCTTGGCCTCCCACTGGATCACGCCTTCAGGGTGATCCTGCAGGTTCTCGCCCACTCCCGGGGAATCCACCCGGACCTCTACGCCGCGCTCCGCCAGGTGTTCCTTCGGACCGATGCCGGAGAGCATCAGCAGCTTCGGGGAATCGATGGCGCCGGCGGAGAGGATGACTTCGCTGCGGGCGCTCAGCTGCCTGGCGCGGCCAAACGGGTTGTCGACGACGGCAACGCCGGTGCAGCGGTTGGCGTCGTCAAAGGTCAGTTCCTTGGCCAGATACCCGGTGAGCAGGGTGAAGTTCTTCCGCTCCATGATCGGGTGGATGTAGGAGACGGAGGAGGAAGAGCGGGTCCCGTCCGCACGCCTGTTGATCTGGAAGAAGTTGGCGCCGTTGATCACCGTTTCCCCGGTGTTGAACTTCACCCGCGGGATGCCGGACTGTTCGCAGGCATCCAGCAGGGCCACGCCGCACGGATCATTGGCGGGGATGTTCATCAGGTGCACGGGACCCGAGTCTCCGTGATGGGGAGCATCCGGGCCGGCGTCCTCGTTGGTCTCCAGCTTCCGGTACAGCTCCCAGGCCATCGTGGCGTTCCAGCCCTCGGCGCCGAACTTGGTTTCCCACTCGTCAATGTCTTCGCGGGGAGCCCAGAAAGCGATGCAGGAGTTATGGCTGGAGCAGCCGCCCATCACCTTGGCGCGGGCATGGCGCATAAACGAGTTGCCGTTTTCCTGCGGTTCAATCTGGTAATCCCAGTCATAACCGGATTCCAGCAGCTCCATCCACCGGTCCAGCTGCAGGATCTCCTCGAGTCCGCGGTCATCGGGGCCGGCCTCAACCAGTGCCACCTCGACGCCGGGATCTTCACTCAGGCGGGACGCTACAGCCGCACCGGCGGACCCGCCGCCAACTACGATGTAGTCGAATTCCGTCTTGTCAGCCATTGAGTGCTAGCCCTTTCCGTGATCGGTGAACCAGCCGGTCACCTGCGGGTTGATGTTCTGGTAAATGTGCTTTGCTTCCTGGTATTCACCCAGCCCGGTGGGCCCGAGTTCCCGGCCGATCCCGGACTGGCCGTAGCCGCCCCATTCGGCCTGCGGCAGGTAGGGGTGGAAGTCATTGATCCAGACGGTGCCGGCGCGCATCCGGCGGGCAACGCGCTGGCTCTTTCCGGCGTCCTGCGTCCACACGGCTCCGGCCAGGCCGTAGTCGGTGTCATTGGCCAGTTCCACGGCCTCGTCTTCGCCGTTGAAGGTTTCCACGGTGACCACGGGGCCAAACGCCTCATCCATCAGGGAGGAGCCGCCGCGCTTCACGTTGTCCAGCACGGTCGGGGCGTAGTAGAAACCCTTCTCCAGATCGCCCGTGCCCCAGGTTCCGCCGCAGCGGATGCGGGCGCCTTCCTCCACGGCCTTGTTGACGTAGGCGGTGACTTTGTCGCGGTGTGCGGCGGAGATCAGCGGCCCGGTCTCGGCGTCCTCGTCGAAGGGTCCGCCCATCCGGATCATCCGGGCGCGGCGCACCAATTCGTCCACAAACCGTTCGGCTATCGGTTCCTCCACCAGCAGCCGTGCTCCGGCTGAGCAGACCTGGCCTGAGTGGACAAACGCGGCGTTCAGGGCGTTGTCCAGTGCGGCGTCGAAGTCGGCGTCGGCGAAAATAACGTTGGGGTTCTTGCCGCCCAGTTCCAGGGCGACCTTCTTCACGGTCTTGGCGGCGGCGGCGGCAATGATCTTGCCGGTGGCCACGCCGCCGGTGAAGGAGACCAGGTCCACGTCCGGGGACTCCGAGAGCGGTGCTCCGGCCACGGGCCCGGCGCCGAGCACCAGGTTGGCAACGCCGCGCGGCAGGCCGAGTTCTTCCAGCACCTGCATCATCAGGATGGCGGTGTGCGGGGTCAGCTCGGACGGCTTGAGGATGAAGGTGCAGCCCGCGGCCAGGGCCGGGGCAATCTTCCAGGCAGCCTGCAGCAGCGGATAGTTCCACGGCGCGATCAGGCCGCACACGCCCACCGGCTCGTATTCGATCCGGCTGACGACGTCGTTGTTGCCGGCGTCCACTATCCGGCCGGCGTTGGAGCCTGCGATCTTGCCGAAGTAGGTGAAGCAGGCGGCAATGTCATCCATGTCGATTTCGCTCTCGACCAGCCGCTTGCCGGTGTCCAGCGTTTCCGCTCGGGCGAATTCGTCCCTGCGCTCGCGCAGCCGGGCGGCAACCTTCAGCAGGAAATCCCCCCGCTCGGGAGCGGGCACGGCAGACCATTCCCCGCGTTCCCAGGCGGCTTTGGCGGCGGCGATTGCGCGCTCGGTGTCTTCCCGGGTGGCCTCGGAAACTGCGGCTACAAATTCGCCGTCGGCGGGATTATGGATCTCGCGGGTGCCGCCGTCGGATGCGGGCACCCACTGGCCGTCGATGAACAAAGTGGCAGTTGTCATGATCGTTCCTCCTCGCTGACAAAGTCAGCTTCCCAGTTGTCTTTCGGAACCTGGTCCTCCGCAATGGAGGTATTGCCCGGCACTTCACGGTTGAGGTGCAGGAACTCCAGGTGGGTCTCGTAGTGGTCCAGGACGTCGGTAATGACCTGTTCCTTCGTGTAGCCCATGAGGTCATAGCCGTGGCTTCCCTCAAGGGAGAACACCTCCATGCGGAAGTACTTGCTGTCCGCCGACGCGTTGTGCGCGTAGGACGGGGTGTCGTATTGCACGGGATAAATCTGGTACTTGAAGCCGCGCTCCTCGGCCATGCCTACCTGGAGGTCCAGATGGTGGATGCCGTGCGGCGCCACCTCGCCCTCGCAGAGCGCGACGTCGGCGCCGCGTTCCTTGAGCTCGTCATGGACTTCCTGCAGGGCCGGCCGGGCGACGGTCTGCACAAAGCGCTCAGCCTGCCGCGGCCCGGGGTAGGTCATGACGCGGGAGAGGCGCTGGCGCCAGCTGCGGCCGCTGCGGGCATCCAGGCTGCGTCCTGCAATGATGCTGGGCAGGGAGGCCCGGTAGCTGTCCGTCAGCGAGTTTTCCACCCGCAGAGCCTTGTAGACCCCCAGCATGATGAACAGCAGCAGGATGGACAGCGGCAGGCCCATGATGATGGTCGCGTTCTGCAGGGTGGTCACCCCGCCGACCATCAGCATGGCCAGAGTGAGCAGACCGGTAACCACGGCCCAAAAGACACGCAGCCACTTGGGGCCGTCGGAATCCGCGTCCTTCAGGTGAGAGGTGAAATTGGCCATGACCAGGGCTCCGGAGTCGGCAGAGGTCACGTAGAACAGCAGGCCGGTAAAGGTGGCAATGGCTGCTGTCGCCGGGGCCCAGGGATATTGCTCCAGCAGGCCGTAGAAGGCCCGTTCGGGCTGGTTCATCGCCACTTCGCCGAAGGCTGCGTTGCCGCCCATCACCAGTTCCAGCGCTGAGTTGCCGAAGATGGAGATCCACAGCAGGATGAAGGCGAACGGGACCACCATGGTGCCCAGCACGAACTGGCGGATGGTGCGCCCCCGGGAAATGCGGGCCAGGAACAGGCCGACAAACGGTGCCCAGGCGATCCACCAGGCCCAGAAGAACAGGGTCCAGGAGCTCAGCCACTCATCCGGGCGGTCGTAGGCCATGGTGTCCATGGTCATGGCAGGGAAACGGCTGAGGACATCACCGATGTTCTGGACAACGCCGTCCAGCAGGAAGTTGGTCTTGCCGGCAATCAGCACAAAGAGCATCAGGCCGACGGCGAGGATGACGTTGAGTTCGGACAGCCGGCGGATGCCCTTTTCGACGCCGGACACCACCGAGACCGTCGCCATGACCACGGACAGTGCAATAAGTGCAATCTGCACGGTCAGGTTCTCGGGAAGGCCGAACATGAAGCTCAACCCGTAATTGAGCTGCACAACTCCGATTCCCAGGGACGTGGCAATACCGAAGATAGTGCCGAGCAGAGCCGCAATATCCACGCCGTGGCCCAGCGGTCCGTCAATCTTCTTGCCGAAGATCGGGTACAGGGCGGAGCGGATGCTCAGGGGAAGGTTGTGCCGGTAGGCGAAGTAGCCAAGGGCCAGGCCCATCAGGGCGTACAGGGCCCAGCCCGTGATGCCGTAATGGAACAGGGTGAGCACCAGCGCCTGGCGTGCCGCTTCAGCGGTGGCGCCGTCTCCGGTTGGGGGAGCGAGGTATTGGGTGACAGGCTCGGAGACGGAGAAGAACATCAGGTCAATCCCGATGCCGGCTGCAAAGAGCATGGCGGCCCACGTGAACATGCTGAACTGCGGTTTGGAGTGGTCCGGACCAAGCTTTGTCTTGCCCACCCGCGTCAATGCGGTGACCAGAACAAAGATGACGACGAGACTGACGACCAGGAAGTAATACCAGCCCATATTGGTAGAAACCCAGCCGACCATGGAACCGATGACGGAATCGGCATTGTCCTTCGCCAGCATTGCCCACATTGCAATGGCCAGAATTCCGGCGGCTGAACCGATAAAGACGGTTCTGTTCACCCGGGTCCGCGGAGCAGGCGGCTCCGCTGTCTCCGGTTCCGCAGGTTTGCTCATGGGATCATTCCTTTGGTTGCTTTGGAGTTTTAATGTGCTCCGGCAGCCAGCAGCAGTCATTGCCCTGGCGGTGCAGCGTCCGGCCAAAATCCCGGTCAGGGACCCGCAGGAATAAGGCTGCGGGGTGGCAGGGGAGACAATTTGAACCTATCAAACCCCTGATCAGAGCCACTATTTCTATGGCTTTCTTCACAGCGGCGTAACCCTCCGGCAACGCCGGGAACCCTGTGCACAGTAGTTTTTCCCTGCTACGGTTTTGGAAAACCGGCGCTTCGCGGACCGGTCGCAAGCCCGCTTCAGCGATTTGGCGCCATGGCTTTTCCTCCGCTGCCGGCCGTTGGATGAGCCGGAGTTCGGGCCGGTTGTTCTACGGAGGAGTAGAAGTTATGCCTGAACCGTATGCCTCGGCTGCCCCCACCGAACGCACTTTTGGCAGGCGGCAAATCCAAGCCGGTCACGCGCTCATGATGGTTCTCGGCAGGACCATTGACCATCCCATCGGAGAAGTGTGGGCGGCCCTGACGGACCCGGATGCTCTGGAGCAGTACGTGGGCCGGCCCGAGGGGGATTTGCGCCGGGGCGGGAATTACGAACTGCCCGACGGCACCAGGGGCGCTATCCTGCGGTGTGATCCGCCCCGGCTGCTGACGGTCTCCTTCACCCGGCCGGGCGGTCGAACAGCCGAACTGGAAATACACCTCGCTGCCGAGGACTCGCAGACCCGCATTGAGCTGAAGTACGCATCGGTGCGCAGCGGTTTTTTCCTCATCGACTCGGAGTCCGGGGAATGGGCGGCGGGACCCGGCTGGGAATTCTTCCTCGATCACGTCACCGGTTATCTCGGCGGCGAGGTGTTCGAGGAAACCATGGGCGTGATCGGCTGGACCTCGCTGGAAGGGGAGCAGCTGCGGCTGTACCGGGAACGAAACGCCGAGTGGGCACGGACTAAAGAGGAGTGGGACCAGGAGCACGAAGCCGTTCCCGGCCTCTCATGAAACGGGGCCGTGCGCAATCCGGCGTGCGCCTTCTCAATTTTTCGCTTCCCCTGCGTGCAACCGGGCGCAATTGTCGTGCAAACGCCGGCAATGAACTATACAATTCAAGTTGAGTCGAATTGACTCAACTTTGTTGCGTCCGGTGGGATGACCTTTCTGGGACTCGCTCCGGGAGCTGGAATTCAGTTTGAGCTTGGAAGGAACCCGTAGTGGACACCAAATTCACCAACAAGAGCCAAGAGGCGCTGCAGGCAGCGGCCATGAATGCTGCCACGGCGGGCAACCCCCAGATCGAGCCCGCCCACCTCCTGAAGGCACTGATGGACCAGCGGCAGGGAGTTGCCGTGGCCCTGTTGAAGGCGGCTGGGGCCAGCGCGGATACTGTCAGCGCCGCAGCTTCCAATGCGATCCACTCACTGCCCTCGTCTTCGGGTTCTTCCGTGGCCCAGCCGCAGTTCTCGCGTTCCATGCTGCAGGTCATCAACGCGGCGCAGCAGGAAGCTGAACAACTGGGTGACGCGTATGTGTCCACCGAGCACCTGCTGCTCGGACTGTCCCTGGACAGCGGGCCGGCCGGCAAGGCGCTGCGGGACAACGGAGCCGGCCACGATGCTTTGCAGGCAGCCCTTCCATCTGTACGAGGAGACCGAAAAGTGACCAATGCTGATCCGGAAAACACCTTCCAGGCGCTGGAGAAATTCAGCACCGACCTCACCGAGATGGCACGCAGCGGCAAACTCGATCCCGTGATCGGGAGGGACTCTGAAATCCGCCGCGTCATCCAGGTGCTGAGCCGCCGGACCAAGAACAACCCTGTGCTGATCGGGGAGCCCGGCGTCGGTAAGACCGCCGTCGTTGAAGGATTGGCCCAGCGGATTGTGGCAGGCGATGTCCCGGAGAGCCTCAACGGCAAGACCCTGCTCTCCCTGGACCTGGGGTCCATGGTGGCCGGAGCAAAATACCGCGGCGAGTTCGAGGAGCGCTTCAAAGCGGTGCTGGAGGAGATCTCCAACGCCGAAGGCGAGATTGTCACGTTCATTGACGAGCTGCACACCGTGGTGGGGGCCGGGGCTGCCGAAGGCTCCATGGATGCCGGGAATATGCTCAAGCCCATGCTGGCACGGGGGGAGCTCCGCTTGATCGGAGCCACCACCCTGGATGAATACCGGGAGAACATTGAAAAGGACGCCGCACTGGAGCGGCGTTTCCAGCAGGTTTATGTGGGGGAGCCCAGCGTTCCCGACACCATCGGAATCCTGCGCGGGCTGAAGGAACGCTACGAGGCACACCACAAGGTGGCCATTGCCGATGCCGCCCTGGTGGCCGCGGCTACGCTGTCCAACCGGTACATCACGGGCCGTCAGCTCCCGGACAAGGCTATCGACCTGGTGGACGAAGCCGCGTCACGGCTGCGGATGGAGATCGACTCCGCCCCGGAAGAGATTGACGAGCTGCGGCGTGCCGTGGACCGGCTGACCATGGAGGAACTGGCGCTGGCCAATGAAACGGATGAAGCCTCTGTGGAACGGCTGGCAGTGCTCCGCGAAGACATGGCTAATAAGAAGGAAGAGCTCGCCGCCCTGAACGCCCGCTGGGAAGCGGAAAAGGCGGGCCTGAACCGCGTGGGTGATCTCAAGGCACAAATCGATGAGCTGCGCAGCGAGGCGGAAAAATTCCAGCGCGACGGCGACCTCACTGAAGCGTCAAGGATCCTATACGGGGAGATTCCTGCCCTGCAGAAGGAACTGGAAGCTGCCCAGCAGGCGGAGGAAAGCAACTTCGGTGAGGAAACCCGTGAACTGATGGTCTCGGAGGAAGTCACAGCGGATGACATTGCCGAGGTTGTTTCTGCCTGGACCGGTGTTCCGGCCGGCCGGATGCTTCAGGGCGAATCACAAAAGCTCCTGGACATGGAAGCCAACATCGGGTCCCGCCTGATTGGCCAAACCAAGGCCGTCAGCGCCGTCTCGGATGCGGTCCGCCGGTCCCGTGCCGGCGTCAGCGACCCGGACCGGCCCACCGGTTCCTTCCTCTTCCTGGGACCCACCGGCGTGGGCAAGACCGAGCTCGCCAAGGCGCTTGCCGAGTTCCTGTTCGATGACGAGCGTGCCATGGTGCGCATCGACATGAGCGAGTACTCGGAAAAGCATGCCGTTTCCCGGCTGGTGGGTGCTCCTCCCGGATACGTGGGATACGAGGAAGGCGGCCAGCTGACGGAAGCGGTCCGCCGGCGGCCGTACTCCGTGATCCTGCTGGACGAGGTGGAAAAGGCCCATCCGGAGGTCTTTGACATTCTGCTCCAGGTGCTCGACGACGGCCGGCTCACCGACGGGCAGGGCCGCACCGTGGACTTCCGCAACGTCATTCTGATCCTGACGTCCAACCTCGGCTCCCAGTTCCTGGTGGATCCGGGCCTGACGGAAGACCAGAAGCGTGAGTCCGTCATGTCCATGGTCAACGCCAACTTCAAGCCGGAATTCCTGAACCGGCTGGACGACGTCATCCTGTTTGATCCGCTGAGCCTGGAGGACCTGTCCAAGATCGTGGACATCCAGGTGCAGGCACTGGCGAAGCGGCTGCATGAACGCCGCCTGGTCCTGGACGTCACCGACGCAGCACGCGAATGGCTGGCACTGACCGGGTACGACCCGGCCTACGGTGCCCGCCCGCTGCGCCGGCTGGTGCAGCGTGAAATCGGCGACAAGCTGGCGCGCGGCATCCTTGCCGGCAGGATCAGCGACGGCGACACCGTGCTCGTGGACCGCCCGGAGGGCAACGTGAGCGTAGACGGCGAGGAACTGGTGACGGAAGAGCCGGCGGGATTGACGGTGGAGGCCGTCAGGGCGGCCTGAGCCGCATCAGCCAACTAGTCGGCAAGCAGTGAGGCTGTCAGGTCCGCTTCTCCGCTGGAAACCACAAAGCAGTCGATGCGGCGGTCGCCCTCGTCCCACGACTCGCGGGTGGGAATGACCTTGTTCTCCTGAAGCTCCAAATCAGGGGAATCGGTCACCTCCTCGGAGTAGCGGACCTGGGAGCATATTTCGGTGGCCCGTTCCGAGAGTGCCTCGGTGCCGGGGAACTCACCGTTATCCGGGTAGGTGTCGGCGGCAACCAGCTGGGCGTTGTGCGGAGTCTCGCAGGTGACCACCGTGGCAGGTTCATTGACTCCGGTGAAATCGGTAAGGCAGGCACCGGCATCCAGCTCAATGGGGGCAACGTCCTCTTCCAGCACCCCCGGTTCCTTATCCGAACCCAGGACCACGGTGAAGAACAGCACCACCAGGACGGCGAGCACCCCCAGTATCCCAATGATGATCAGGGTGCGCCGGGCAGTTCCACTGGCGGGCGGCTCGTCTGAACCGGATGTTGCAGCGGTGCTGCGGGGCTCTGTTCCGCCGCGGCGGGAACGGCGGGTATCCGAAGCCAGTGCAGGAGCCTCCGGGCCTGCAGCTTCGCCCGCGGACGGAGGCACCTCCGTGCCTCCGTCCGGGCGGGGAGTTTCAGCCGTCTTTGACGCATCGTCGGCGGCCCCGCTGCCGGTCACGGGGTCAGCCTCGATTGCAGCCGTGTGGCCCGCGGCGGCGGGGTGGTTGGCTGCCGGGTCGGTGAGGACAGCCGCATCCGCAGCTTCGGCCTCCACTGCCTTAACCTCGGCGGCGGCGTCGTTGAGCGAGGCAGCGTCCGCCGCATCGGAGCTGATGTCCGGGCTGCTCAGGGAAGGCTCTTCCAGGGTGACATCGTCCGGGTCGGTCAGCTCCGGTTCTTCAGCGGCCAACGCGCCGTCCGGCCCGGCTTCGGTGCCGTCGAATTCGTCGGACCACACCCGGGTGTCGTGTCCGCTGTCCCCCGACAGCCACTGCGGTGCCTCGGCGTGGGCTTCCAGGTCCGGCAGTCCGGGTGATGCAGCGGGCGCAGCTCCGGCCCCATCAGCGGTCGGCTTCACCGGGGATGCTCCCGAAACGGGAGAGGAACCTGTCCCTGGCGGCGTGCTCTTTTTATCGCTCATGGTGAACGTCAGTCCTCCCTGTAGGCGGCCCGGAAGGGGCCCCAAAACTGTCTCTACCCCTGACTTTACCCAGTGTGGCTGCGGTCGTGCAGGATGAGGGGCGCAGGGGGCCGTGAGCAATCCGGGGTCTCGGAGTGCCACATAGGGCGAGGCGGGGCACATGACGGCCCGAAAACATGTAACCTGTACTTACGACAAATTGACCAAATATTCCGGGGCCTCGCTCATCTTGCTCAGAGTGACCACCTCCGGATCGACGCAAAAAGGGGGTCACGCCATGGGGCGCGGCCGTCAAAAGGCAAAAGCAACCAAGCAGGCCCGGGAAATGAAGTACTTCACCCCGGCCACGGACTACTCGGCACTGCAGCGTGAGCTTGCGGGACCAACGAGCCGTCCATCGAGTCGATATCCCGAGGAACCGGCCGAGCCGGATTACTCGGCGTACGAAGACAAGTACGCGGATCAATTTGGCGACGATGACGACGATGAAGGTACTTCCCGCCGCACCGGCTAAAGCGGCACACTTCAAAGCGTCGGCCAATTGCTATCCTTCAGCGGATTCACCCTCGGGTGGATCCGCTGAAGGCCGTTAAAGCGTGTCCGCGGCGGAGTTCTCTTCCCGCCCCGGCAACCCAACGCAAAGGGCGCTCATCGAAGCCGATGAGCGCCCTTGTTTGTGAGGACCCTTATTGAAGGGCGGCCGGTCAGCCCGCGTAGTTACCTACCAGACGGACGGCGCCGCCGTCGACGCCCTTCGCGCCCTGGACGTAGTCGGGTCCTGCCTGCGCCGGGCCTGCGGCACCCACGGTGCCCATGGCCCAGGCCGGGACGCCGCGCTCGGCGAGCCGGGCAAGAGCTGCGTCCGCCCCTGCCGCGTCCACGATGGCCACCATGCCCACGCCGAGGTTCAGGGTGCGTTCCAGATCGGACTGCGGCACATTGCCCAGTTCACCCACCAGCTTGAAGATGGGCGGCAGCTCCCAGGTGGAGCGGTCCACCGTCGCTTCGAGGCCCTTGGGCAGCACCCGTGCCAGGTTGGCGGCGAGGCCGCCGCCGGTGACATGGCTGAACCCGTGGACGCCGGCAGCTTCCAGCCGGGCCAGGTCCAGGCAGTCAGCGGCATAAACGCGGGTGGGTTCCAGCAGTTCCTCACCGAGTGTCCGGCCGAACTCGCTGACCTGGCGCTCCAGCTGCCAGCCGGCACGGTTGATGACGCTGCGGACCAGCGAGTAGCCGTTGGAGTGAAGGCCCGAGGAAGCCATGCCGATCACCACGTCACCGTCACGGACGCGTTCGGGGCCCAGCAGGTTGGCGGCCTCCACCACGCCGGTGGCCGCGCCGGCGACGTCGTACTCATGTTCGCCCAGCAGGCCGGGATGCTCAGCGGTTTCGCCGCCCACCAGGGCAGTGCCCGCTACCTCGCACGCTGCGGCGATGCCCCGGACAATATCGGCGATACGCTCCGGCACAACCTTGCCGCAGGCAATGTAATCCGTCATGAACAGCGGCTCGGCGCCGACGACGACGATGTCATCCACCACCATGCCCACCAGGTCGAAACCGATGGTGTCGTGGATGTCCATTGCCTGGGCAATGGCAACCTTGGTGCCGACGCCGTCGGTGGATGTTGCCAGCAGCGGCTTGTTGTAGGTCAGGAGACGGGATACGTCGTAGAGACCGGCGAAACCGCCCACTCCGCCCAGGACGGAGGAATTATGGGTAGCCTTCACGGCTGCCTTCATCAATTCAACGGCTTTGTCTCCGGCTTCAACGTCCACGCCCGCTGAGGCATAGGTGATGGCGGTCTCGGACGAGCTCATACGGCTTCCTTCTTATCGGATTCGGTGAGGAGGTTCTCATATTCGGCGTCGGGGCCGGGGTCGCAGCCGTTCGAGCCGTCATCAGCTGCGGGGTTGGCCGGTGCCGCGGGCTCCAGCAGGGACTTGCCCAGCTTGTCCGCCGACGGCAGCTCAATGGGATACACACCTGTGAAGCAGGCGGTGCACAGGCGCTCCCGGGGCTGCTGGGTGGCTCCGATCATGCCGTTCTCGGAGATGTAGGCCAGGCTGTCGGCTCCGATGGACGCGGAGATTTCATCCACGGCCGCACCGTTGGCGATCAGCTCGGCCCGGGAAGCGAAGTCGATCCCGTAGAAACAGGGCCATTGAACGGGCGGGGAGGAAATCTTGACGTGCACTTCCTTGGCACCGACTTCGCGCAGCATCCGCACAATGGCCCGCTGGGTGTTGCCGCGCACAATGCTGTCGTCGACCACCACAACCCGCTTACCCCGGATGACGGATTCCAGCGCGTTGAGCTTGAGCTTGATGCCCAGCTGGCGCAGGGTCTGGCTGGGCTGGATGAAGGTGCGGCCCACGTAGGAATTCTTGACGAATCCGTGGGCGAAAGGGACACCGGATTCTTCGGCGTATCCGACGGCGGCCGGGGTTCCGGACTCCGGTACGGGAATAACAATATCCGCCTCGACCGGGAACTCGCGGGCGAGCTGGCGGCCCATTTCCACCCGGCTCTCGTAGACCGAGCGTCCGTTGATGACGGCGTCGGGCCGGGCGAGGTAGACGTACTCGAAAACGCAGCCGGCCGGGGTGGGCTCGCCGAACTGAGTGCTCCGCACACCGTTTTCATCGATCGCAATGAACTCGCCGGGCTTGATTTCGCGGATGAAGCTGGCACCCACAGTGGCCAGGGCGGAGCCTTCCGAGGCTACAACCCAGCCGCGGTTCAGCCGTCCGAGGACCAGGGGGCGCACCCCGTAGGTGTCACGGGCGGCATACAGGGTGCCTTCATCCATGAAGACGAAGGAGAATGCGCCGCGCAGTTTGGGCAGCAGCTCCAGCGCTGTTTCCTCGAGGGAGCGGCCGTCTGAACCGTTAAGCAGTGCCGTGACCAGGGCAGTGTCCGAGGTGTTGCCCTGGGCGATCTCGCCGGAGCGGGGACGCCCCCCGCGTTCAACGATCATCTCGTAGAGCTCAGCGGAGTTGGTCAGGTTGCCGTTGTGGGCCAGCGCCACTGTGCCGCTGGCGGTTGCGCCGAGGGTGGGCTGGGCGTTGGCCCAGTGCGAGGCGCCGGTAGTTGAGTAGCGGCAGTGTCCCACCGCTATGTGACCGCCGAGGGTGTTCAGCGTTGTCTCGTCAAAGACCTGGGAAACCAGGCCCATGTCCTTGTAGACGCTGATTCTTGTACCGTCACTGGTTGCAATGCCGGCGGATTCCTGTCCGCGGTGCTGCAGTGCGTAGAGCCCGTAATAGGTAAGTTTTGCTACCTCTTCGCCGGGGGCCCAGACTCCGAAAACTCCGCAGGCATCCTGCGGACCTTTCTCGCCGGGCATGAGATCGTGGGAAAGCTTTCCATCACCGCGTGCCATGGGATAAGTCTCTCACGCCGCGGGGAAAGCCCGACCTTCGTGCGCAACCATTACGGCCGGGACCGGAAGGGCTAGTCTTCATCCCGTTCGACGACGGCGCGGCGGGTTTTGCGGACACTGATCCAGTCCAGGAGCAGCACAACCAGGGCTCCCAGCGCGACGCCGGGGATGGCGAAGACGATGGTGAAGAAACCCAGTGTTGCTTCACGTGTGTAGGTGGGGTTTTCCGGCCCGAGATAGGCGACCAGCAGCGCGGCGATGAAGCCGGCAACCACGCCCAGCATGAGGAAGGGGACAAAGCGGGGAGCGCGGCGGACGGTAATCTCACGGCGTTCAGGGTTGTGCTGCTGGGAATCCATACGGAAATTCTACCGGCAGTAGAGGTTATTGGCCTGCACGGAACAGCGGCAGCCACTCGGAGAGATTGGCCCGCAGTCCCGACGCCGCCACTTTGCCGGCCTGGACGGACTCATCCCAGGACTGCTGCCCGGAGACCATGCCCAGCCAGGTGGCGGCGTCGGTTTCGATCACGTTGGGCGGGGTGCCGCGGGTGTGCCGGGGGCCGGCGACGCACTGGGTGACGCCGAACGGCGGCACCCGTACCTCTACGCTGTTGCCCGGCGCGCGCTCCGCCAGTTCTTCCAGCGAATAGCGGACGGCCGTGGCCAGGGTGTTCCGGTCAGCCTTCGTCCCGGCCGCTGCGGCTGTCAGGGCGGCGCGCAGCGCAGCTTCGCCCCCGGCAGCCGGGACCCGTCGTCGTGCCATGGTTTGTCCCGCCGGTCCGCTCAGGAATCCAGCAGGGCGGAATCCAGCAGCGCCGTCACGGGTGCGCCGAGGCGGATGCTGCCCACCGGTTCGCCGCCGCCCAGAACGGGACGGACAATCTTGTCCAGCACCGCGCTGATCTTGCCGGGATCCACGGCGCCGCTGGCAGCGAGCAGGGTCAGGCCCACCAGGGACGCTGCCCGGGTGTCGCCGTCGAGCATCTTCAGGGCCACCGACACTCCCGTGTCGGTGCCCAGGACCAGGACGCCCTCGGCGCCGTTCTTGGAGATGATGCCGAGGTCTTCCATCACCACGGTGTTTTCACGGCCGTGGCCGTGAACCGCCCAGGGGTAGTCAAGCATGGCGGTGGCAACCGTGGCTGCCCGGGCATTGCCGTGTTTGCCGGACGGTGCCTTGGCGAGGCGGCCAATGCCGCGTGCCAGCCCGGTCAGGGAGACGGCGGCCAGCGGCGCACCGCAGCCGTCGGTTCCCCAGTGGCTGACGCTTTCGCCGGTGAATTCCTCGATGACTTCGGCGATGCGCTGCTGCAGCGGATGCTGCGGGTCCAGATACGTGGCATGGTCCCAGTTGTTTTCGGTGCAGGCCCAGAGGAAAGCGGCGTGCTTGCCGGAGCAGTTGAAGGCCAGTTTGTTCTTGCCCTTGCCGGCACGGATCAGCGCGTGGCGGGCGGCCTCGTCCTGCGGCCAGTCTTCGGGGCACTGCAGGTGGTCCTCGGTGACGCCGGCGGCAGCCAGCATGGTCTTCACAACGTCCATGTGCTCCTGGGACCCGGTGTGGCTGGCGGCGGCCAAGGCCACCTGCGGCCCGCGCAGCGGAACACCGGACTGCATGGCGGCCACGGCCTGGAACGGCTTCAGCGTGGAGCGCGGAAAGACGGGGGTGGTGATGTCGCCGAGGGCAGTGACAACGGTTCCGTCTGCAGCCATGACCACGGCGGAACCGATATGGCGGGACTCGATGAAACCGCTGCGTTCCACAACGGCAAGTTCAACGGCATCGGACGCGGTAAAAGTGGCAGGCATGTTTCTATTCCACCATGAACTGAACGGACTGCCAGCCGGAGGCTCCGTCCGGAACCGTGTCGGCCCGCGCCTCGGTCTGGACGCCGTCCTGCGGGTCGGTGGCCCGGGCCCGGACCGTATGATTTCCGGGGGAGAGTGCGTCGGTGCGGTAGGAAAACTGGCGCCAGGTGTCCACCGACGCCTCGGCGGCGAGCAGAGCCGGCTTCCAGTCACCGTTGTCGATGGAGATCTCCACGCCGGTGATGCCGCGCTGCTGGGACCAGGCGGTGCCGCCCACGTCCACGGGGCCGGCCGGCACCCGGGCAAACGACGCCGGAACTTCCACCCGGGCCATGGTTTTCACCGGCGCTTTCTCAGCCCATCCGCGGTCCGTCCAATAGGCGGTCTGCGCGTCGAAACGGGTGACCTCCATGTCGATGATCCATTTGGTGGCGGAAACGAATCCGTACAGCCCTGGCACCACCATCCGCACCGGATAACCGTGCACCGGCGGCAGCGGTTCATCGTTCATGCCCACGGCCAGCAGGGCGTCACGGTCATCCTGCAGCACTTCCAGGGGAGTGGACGCGCTGAATCCGTCGATGCTGGTGGAGAGCACCATGTCCGCGTCAGCGGTCGGGCGTGCCCGGGCCAGCAGTTCACGCACGGGAAGCCCGAGCCATTTGGCGGTGCCGGCGAGGTCGCCGCCGAGCGGATTGGAGACACAGGTCAGGGTCAGGTGGCGTTCCACCAGGTCCGCGTCCAGCAGCTCGGCAAAGTTGATCCGGATCTCTTCCTCCACCATGCCGTGGATCCGCAGTTCCCAGGTTTCAGCGTCAATTTCCGGGACGCTCAGGGCAGTGTCGATCCGGTAGAAGTCCGCGTTGGCGGTCAGCCACGGGGTTACTCCGGGCACCGGCGACTGCAGTCCCGCGGGCAGAGCGGGCGCGGTCTGCGCGGCGGCCGGAAGTTTCAACGCCGCCCGGAAGGACGCGGTGGTGTTCCGGGCCGAGGCGATGGCCCGGCCGCCGGCTGCTGCTGCGCCTGCGGCAAGCGCGGTGATTCCGGCGGCAGCGAAGAAACCGCGCCGGGTCGGGCGCTGTAAGAGCGGGGCGGGGGACCGGCCGCCGATGACGGCCCCGGCACTGCCATCGTTCCCACCGTCCCCCGCCCGGTTTGAGGCGGCAACGGGTGCCCTTGCGGCGCTCTGCGCCGGGCGGGGAGTGTTGCCGGGCTGCGGCTGGACCGCAGGCGATTCAGGGGATGCGGCGGGCCCGGAAACGGGAATACGCCGAATCAGGCCGCGGAGCACAGCAATTCCGACGGCGGTACCCAGCACCGTGGGAACGGCATCAAGCGGCGCGGCGCCTGCGCGGGTCAGCACGCAGGCCACGATCACTGTTCCCATGACGACGACGGCGGCCACTCCCAGGGCCCAGCGCCGGCGCGCCAGCACTCCCGCGCAGGCCGCCAGCACCGCAATGGTCAGGCCCATGCCCGCAAAGAGCACAGCCTTGTCATTGGTGCCGAAGGTTTCCACCGCAAAGTTCTTCAGCCACAGGGGGGTGAAGTCAATGAAGGTGGAACCCAGCGCAATCAGCGGCCGGGCACTGGCCGTGAAGAACGCTCCGGCCAGTTCAGCGGCGGCCAGCACGGTGCCGGCGGCAAGAATGCCCGCCAGTGCGGCGTACAGGGCGGGGTGCCGGGTCCTGCCCAAATTCCGGGTCCTGCGGGCGGAGTACTTCGGAGAGGCGGTCATGGACTCTATTCGCAGCCGAAGGCTGCAGGTATGGGTTGCCGGCGGCAGCACGTGCCTGCCCGGCGGGGGCGGCTCCGTCACGGGCCCGTCATAAGAGCCCCGTTCTTTCGGCTGCCGGAGCCCAGCCAGTACTCTGAACTACTGTGAAGGTTCTCGTTGTTGGCCCCGGCGGCCGCGAACATGCCCTTGTCCGATCCCTGCTGGCCGATCCCTACGTTCGCGAGGTGCACGCAGCCCCCGGCAACGCGGGCATGGCGCAGCTGGTTCCGGTCCACGAGCTCAACGCCAGTGACCCTGCGGAGGTGACCGAACTGGCCCGCAGCCTCGGATCCGACCTCGTGGTCATTGGCCCCGAAGCTCCGCTTGCCGCGGGAGTGGCCGATGCCCTCCGGGAGGCCGGCATCCCCGTTTTCGGCCCGTCCAAGGCTGCGGCGCAGCTGGAGGCATCCAAGGCGTTCGCCAAACAGGTCATGGCTGCTGCCGGAGTTCCCACCGCCATGGCACGCGTGGCGTCCACCGCGGAGGAAGCGGCCGATGCCCTGGACACGTTCGGGGCTCCTTACGTGGTGAAGGATGACGGTCTCGCCGCCGGAAAGGGCGTTGTTGTTACGTCCAACCGCGACGAGGCTTTGGCCCACGCGCAGGCGTGCTTCGATGTGGGCGGCACCGTGGTCATTGAGGAATTCCTGGACGGTCCGGAGGTATCCCTCTTTGTCATCTCTGACGGCCGCAACGTTGTACCGCTGGCGCCTGCCCAGGACTTCAAACGCATTTACGACGGCGACGACGGCCCCAACACCGGCGGGATGGGCGCCTATTCACCGCTGCCCTGGGCGCCGGCAGACCTTGTTGAGGACGTTATCCGCCGGGTGGCACAGCCCGCGATCGATGAGATGGCGGCACGCGGCATCCCCTTCGTCGGGGTCCTGTACTGCGGGCTGGCGCTCACCTCACGCGGCATGCGCGTCATTGAGTTCAACGCACGCTTCGGTGACCCGGAAACCCAGGCGGTGCTGGCCCGGCTGAAGACCCCGGTGGGCGGACTGCTGATGGCCGCCGCCAAGGGTGAACTGGACGCCATGGAACAGCTTAAATGGGATCCCCGCACAGCCGTTGCCGTGGTGGTGGCTGCCGCCAACTATCCGGATGCCCCCCGCACGGGTGACCGGATCCGCGGGCTGAAGAAGGCAGAAAAGATCGACGGGGTGCACGTGCTGCACGCCGGCACCGCGCTCAACGGGGACGGCAAGGTTGTTTCCGCCGGGGGGCGGGTGCTCGCCGTCGTCGCCCTCGGTGAGGACCTGCGGGCTGCCCGGGACCTGGCCTATGCGGGCGTGGAGAGCGTCAGGCTGGAAGGGTCCCAGCACCGCACCGACATTGCGCTGAAGGCATTGCACGGTGAAGTAATTGTTCCTGCGGGCTCCCGGTCCGCGGCCGGCCGCGACACTGACGGAGAACTTGCATGAGCGCCCCCGAACTGGCCGGCTGGACCCACGTCTACTCCGGAAAGGTCCGCGACCTGTATGTGCCCGCGGATTTGTCCGCACCGGGAGCAGGGGAGAAGGTCCTGGTGGTGGCCAGTGACCGGATTAGTGCCTTTGACCATGTGCTGAGCTCAGAGATTCCGGATAAGGGCCGGATCCTGACCCAGCTCAGCCTGTGGTGGTTCGAGCAGCTTGGCGTGCCCAACCATGTCATTTCCGCGGACGACGGCGTGCCCGCCGAGGTGGCCGGCCGGGCGATGATCTGCAAAAAGCTGGAGATGTACCCGGTGGAATGCATCGCCCGCGGCTACCTCACCGGCACCGGTCTGACCGAATACCGGCAGTCGCAGACCGTGTGCGATGTGCCGCTGCCGGCCGGGCTGGTGGACGGTTCCCGGCTGGAGCCGGCCATCTTTACGCCGTCGGCCAAGGCCGAGGTGGGAGAGCACGACGAGAACATCAACTACGACGCCGTCGTGAAGCTGGTCGGAGACCCGACGGCGCGGGCGCTGCGTTCGCTGACGCTGGACATCTACACCGCAGCCGAGGCCATCGCCCGGGACCGCGGCATCATCCTGGCGGACACCAAGGTGGAGTTCGGACTGGACCCGGCCACCGGCGAAGTCACCCTGGGCGATGAAGTGCTGACGCCGGACTCCTCCCGGTTCTGGGACGCATCGCTGTATGAGCCGGGCCGTGCCCAGCCGTCCTTCGACAAGCAGTACGTCCGGGACTGGCTGACCTCGCCGGAATCCGGCTGGGACAAGGCATCGGACACGCGGCCGCCTGCGCTGCCCGCAGACGTTGTCGAGCGCACCCGCGCCCGTTACGTTGAGGCTTATGAGCGGCTGACCGGGCGGAGCTTCGTCTAGGTTCGGTGCGGTGCCAAGGCTTCAGCGTGAAAAAGTCAGGTGCGTGACGCCGCTTTCCGCCGTTTCAGCGCTGACGCGGTAACCGTCCTCGAGGCCGCGCAGGCCTTCCCACAGACTGGTGCCGCGGCCCAGCAGGATGGGCGTGATGCCCACGTGCAGGCGGTCCACCAGCCCGGCAGCCAGGAACGATTTGACCACGGTGGGACCGCCGCCAATCCGGACGTCACCGCCGGCGGCTGCATCGACGGCCCGTTCCAGTGCTTCCTCCGGTGACGCGTCGAGGAACTCAAACTGTGTTCCGTCAGGCATATCGATGGGTGCACGGGCGGTGTGGGTGAGAATGAACACCGGGTAGCGGAACGGGGTTTCATCGCCCCACCAGCCCTGCCAGGAGGGGTCATCGGGAAAGCTGTGCAGCCCGAACATACCCGCGCCCATGATCTCGGCGCCGATGCCCTCGAAGTACTCGGCGGCGTATCTGTCATCCACACCGGTGGTGCCGCCTTCGGCCTCATGCATGACGCGTTCCCGGAATGTTCTGGTGGCGACGTACGGGGCCACCAGCCGGGACCAGTCCTGGCCGAACGGGTCCTGGGGCGTCTGGTCCGTGGTGGTGGCGAACCCGTCCAGGGAAATATTGAGATCTGCACGTACAGCCATGGAAACCTCTTGGGGAGCTGACCGGCGGTACGTTGAGTTTAACGGCAGCGGCGGGCACATCAAAGGGTTCCCGGGGAATGTCCGTCCCGCAGCCGGACCACGCATTCCTTGCCCGTGGGTTCGCCGTCGAGGGTAAAAACCAGCGTGAGTACGGAGGCGTTCCGCGGCGGGGCTGGAAAGTGGAACCAGGAGGCGTCCCACTCGCTTCCGGTCCCCGAAACACTCCCTCCGATCCACCGATAGCCGGTTCCCGGATCGTCAGTGACGCGGGCGCGTACCCGCTCCAGCACAGCTACGCCCGGCAGCGGCGGATAGTGGCCGGCTTTAGTGGTCCCGAGTTCCCTGCGGCGTGCCATCCACGCGGCTTCGTCCCGGCTATGCTGCTGGTTCCTTTCCAGGACGTCACGGCCGTTGACGCCCTCCAGCATGATCTGAATACAGGTGTCGCCGTCAGGCGAGGCGCTGGGCGGCTGCTGCGCCGCAACATCGATGCCGGCAAAACGGACGCTGACGCCGTCGCTCACGCCAATAATCAGGTCACCCGGGGCTGCCGTGATGGTTGTCATGTGCACCACGGTAACGGCTTGAAGGCACAGCGGCCATGAGGGTCCTGATGTGGATGAAGCGGCCGTTGGGGTGATGACGGGTCTATCCGGGCAATAAAAAAGAGCCTGTCGAATGACAGACTCTTCTTTATTTGGTCGGGGTGACAGGATTTGAACCTGCGACCTCGTCGTCCCGAACGACGCGCGCTACCAAGCTGCGCCACACCCCGTAACCACTGCTTGTTTGCCGGGTTTCCCCGCCGCTGAAGCAACTTTACAAGTGTAGACGATCACCGTGGATTCCGCGAAACCGGCGTTACACGAGGGACTCCTGCCAGGCGGCCTGCAGCTTGGCGAACCGGCCGGTGCCGCCGGTGAGCTCGGCGGGAGTGCCGTCCTCCACCACTTCACCGGCGTGCATGACCAGCACCCGGTCGGCGATCTCCACGGTGGACAGCCGGTGCGCAATGATCAATGCCGTCCGGTTGCCCAGCAGGGTTTTCAGCCCGTGCTGGACCAGGCGTTCGCTGGGGATGTCCAGCGAGGAGGTGGCCTCGTCCAGGATCAGCACCGCAGGATCGGCCAGGAAAGCCCTGGCAAAGCTGATCAGCTGCCGCTGGCCGGCCGAGACCCGGCCGCCGCGTTTGTTCACGTCCGTGTCATAGCCCTCCGGCAGAGCTTCAATGAACTCATGCGCGCCCACCGCCTTGGCCGAGGCAATGATCTCTTCCCGGGTGGCTTCGGGCTTGCCCAAGGCAATGTTGTCCGCCACGGAGCCGCTGAACAGGAACGCCTCCTGAGTCACCATGACGACGGCGCGGCGCAGGTCCCGCTGGGTCAGGCTCCGCAGGTCCACGCCGTCCAGCAGCACCGATCCTTGGGACGGATCGTAGAAGCGGGCGATCAGCTTGGCGAGGGTGGACTTGCCGGCGCCGGTCTGTCCCACGAGTGCCACGGTTTGGCCGGCGGGAATGTGCAGGTCCATCTGCGGCAGAATCACGGGACCGTCGCCGTAACGGAACTCCACGCCGTCAAACCGGATGTCACCGGAGGCACGCTTCAGTTCCACCGGGTGTTTCGGCGGACGGACCGTGGGCACCTCCTCCAGCAGGCCGGAGACTTTTTCCAGGGCCGCGGAGGCGGACTGGAAAGAGTTGTAAAACATGGCCATCTGGTCCACGGGCTGGAAGAAGCGCTTGGAATACAGCAGCAGTGCCAGCAGGGCACCCACCTCCAGGCCGCCGTCGAGCACCCGGAAGCCGCCTGCCAGCAGAACCACCGCCACCGTGGCGTTGCCAATGAGCACCAGCCCGGGCTGGAAGACCCCGTTGAGGTTGATGGAGCGCACGGTGGCAACCCGGTAATCCTCGGCCAGCTCGTCGTACTTCCCAGCGTTCACCTTTTCGCGGCGGAAGGCTTTCACGGCCCTGATCCCGGTCATGGTTTCGATGAAGTGCACAATCAGCTTGGCGGAGGTGACCCGGGAAGCCCGGTAAGCCAGCTGGGAGCGCTTCTGGTACCAGCGGGTCAGCAGGTACATGGGCACAAACGCCGCCAGCATCAGCAGCCCCGTCCGCCAGTCCAGCAGGAAGATGCTGACTGCCGTGAACAGCATGTACATCGCGCCGGAGGCCAGGGAGCTGACGCCGGAGTCCAGGAGCTCACGCAGGGCTTCCAAATCGGAGGTCTGCCGCGAAATGATGCGCCCGGAGGTGTACTTTTCGTGGAATTCCAGGCTGAGGCGCTGAGTATGGCGGAAGACCCGCAGCCGCAGGTCCAGCAGCATGGCCTGGCTCAGCAGGGCGGTGGCGCGGACATAAGCGGCGGTGAGGCCGGCAGCCAGAAGGGCGGCCAGCAGATAAGCCACCCCCGAAAGGATCAGGGGCAGGGTGTTGCCGGCCTGCAGGTACGGCAGGGCATGGTCAATGCCGTAGGCGATGATGGCGGGCCCGGCCACGCGGGCGGCCTGGGAGAAGACCACCAGCAGCACCGTGCCGATGAACCTCCCGCGGTTGGGGCGGATCAGGGAGCCCAGCAGCGCCAGTGAGCGGCGGCGGACGGCCTGGTTCTCTTCCTTGCCCAGGTGGACGGCGTCCTCGCCTGCGGTGCCCAGCCGGGCGGTGGCATCATAGGCCGGGTCGGCACCCTTGCCGCGGCGGGCCGTGAAGCGGCTCATCGGATAATCTCCTCGTCGTCCAGGCGCGGTGCTTCAAGGGCTCCTGCGGCCTCGTCAGCCTCTTCCGCTGGCCGCGGACCATCCTCCAGCGGGCTGTCCAGATCTTCGGGATCCGCGGGCAGGCTGGCAATGACATACCGGTAGTGGTCGTTGCCGGCCAGGAGTTCGGCGTGCGTGCCGACAGCGCTGATGCGTCCGTCTTCCATCAGGGCCACCCGGTCGGCTAGGGACACGGTGGACGGGCGGTGAGCCACCACCAGCGTGGTGGTGTCCGCCAGCACCTCCCGGAGCCGTCCTTCCACCAGTTCCTCGGTGCGCACGTCCAGGGCCGAAAGCGGATCGTCCATGATCAGCACTGTGGGCCGTGCAGCGATCGCCCGGGCCAGGGCCACACGCTGGCGCTGCCCGCCGGACAGGCTCAACCCCTCCTCGCCGATGAGCGTATCCGTGCCTTCGGGCAGTGAGTAGACGAAGTCGGCCTGGGCCACGTCCAGGGCCTGGGCCAGCAGCTGATCGGCTTCGGCGGCGCTTGCCGGTTGGGCCCCCAGGAGCACATTGTCGCGAACGGAACTGGAGAACAGGGTGGTGTCTTCGAAGGCCACCGCCACAATGGTGCGCAGTTCTTCCAAGTCCAGCTGGCGCAGGTCGGTGCCGTCAATCCGGATGGAACCGGCGGTGACGTCAAACAGCCGGGGAACCAGCTGCAGCAGGGTGGATTTTCCGCTGCCGGTCACTCCCACCAGGGCCATGGTTTCGCCGGGACGCAGGCACAGGCTCACGCCGTCGAGCAGGTTGCGCGTGCCGTCCTTTGTGTCCGGGTAGGAGAAATGGACGTCATCAAACACCAGCTCTCCGCGGACATCGGTGAGGTGCACCGGCCGGGGCGGGTTTTGAATGGAGGACTGCGCGTCCATCACTTCGTAATGCCGGTCGATGGCCGTTTTTGCCGTGAGCGTCATGGACAGCAGCGGACCCACGGCCTCCACAGGTCCGGCGACCACGGCGGCGGTGGCAAAGAACGCTACCAGGGCTCCGATGCTGAGACTGCCGTCCGCTACGGAAATAATTCCTGCAATCAGGGCAACGGCGAGGGCAGCTTCGGGCAGCAGCGTCACCACGAGGGAGAACTTGGCCAGCGAGTTTGCCTTCGACACCTCGGTTTCACGCAGCTCCCGGGCCTGCTCCTCGAAAGAGTCCAGGGCCTCGCGGCTGCGGCCGAAGGCTTTCAGGACGCGGATGCCGTGGACGGATTCCTCCACTGTGGTGGCCAGGTCTCCCGTTTGGTCCTGGCTCTGGCGGGAGACCTGCCGGTAGAACCGGTTGAAGCGGTACCCGTACACCGCAATCGGTACGGCGGCCGCGATGAAGATCAGCGCCAGCACCCAGCTGGTGAGGAGCATGATGGTGAAGCCCACCACCACGGTCAGCGCCGTGACCACCAGCATGATGGCGCCGAACGCCATCCAGCGGCGGACCAGGTTCAGGTCGCTCATAGCCCGCGAGAGCAGCTGTCCGCTGCCCCAGCGGTCATGGAAGGAGACGGAGAGGTCCTGCAGGTGCCGGTAGAACGAGGTGCGCATCCGGGTTTCCACGGTGGTGGCCGGCGCAATCACGAACTGGCGGCGCAGGGCAATGAACGTTGCTTCCAGGATGCCCAAACCCAGGACGACGCCGGCCGCTCCCCAGACAGCCGCCGTGGATCCGCCGGGGGACAGGGAGGTGTTGATCAGGACCCGGAAGACCTGGGGAATCGCCAGCGCCATGAGGCTGGCGCCGAGGGCACAGAACAACCCGCAGATCAGGCGGGGGAGGATGGGCCGCAGATGCGGGTAGAGCCGTGCAAGGGATTGCCACAGGGTTGTCTGCGCAGGCATGGAACCTTCTTGAGCGGGTGGAGGGTGCTGCAACAAGCAGAGTGTCCCTTTGAGGGCTCAATCCTAAGCCCGCCTACAGCGGAGAATCGATGGGCGTCCGGAGTTTGGCCGTCCGGGGCGGATAAGCGGGGACAACGCGAAACACTGCGGGCACCAACTGTACGAGTTCTGCGGCATGCATCCGCCGAGAGTACGGATCACGCCGCATCCATCCGCCGAGAGTACACATCACGCTGCTGGTCTCCGCCGAGTGTGCACGTCATGCTGCTAGGCGGCGTCGAGAAGGGCGTCGTCGGTACGCTCGGCGGGGAGAAACGGCACGAGCTCGACACTCGATCACGCGCATGCCCGACATCCGGCCTGCACACCGGACGGTCACGGCTTGGGTGAGAACGCCGTCGTTGTCACAGGGGCCGTCCCCATACAGCTGTCGAAAGTACGGATCCTGTGGCTTACGCCCGTCGAGTGTGCACTTCGTGCGGCTTCACGGCCCTGGGAAGAGCGTTATCTGTACGCTCGGTGGGATGAAAGCGGCGGGATCGAAGCGGCAGGACAGGGAAGGAAGGACCTAGGACCGCGGGGTCAGGGTCAGCAGGACAGCCTCGGGGCGGCAGGCGAACCGGACGGGCGCGAAACGCGAGGTCCCGATGCCGGCCGAAACGTTCATCGGAACTTTCCGTCCGTTGTGCTCCCAGAGAGCCAGGCCCTTGGCCAGACGGGTTGGCAGGTCGCAGTTGCTGACCAGTGCACCGTAGAACGGGATGCATACCTGTCCGCCGTGCGTATGACCGGCCAGAATCAGCTCGGCACCGCCGTCGGTGAAGTAGTTGAGCACCCGCTGGTAGGGAGCATGGGCAACTCCCACCCGCAGAGACGGACGCCCGGCGCCGGAACCCGCGTCGGGGAACCCGGGGTACACGTCGCGGTCCAGATGAGGATCATCCACCCCGGAGAAGTCGAAGCGGACACCGCCCAGCTCCATGGAATCCCTGCGGTTGGTCAGGCCGGCCCAGCCGGCATCCTCGAAGGCACCGAACAGTTCGCCGAAGGGCAGCGCCGGCGGTTCCTTGGTGATTTTCGAGGGGCCGGTGAAGTACGTCAGCGGGTTCTTGGCCCGCGGACCGTAGTAGTCGTTGGAACCGGGAACGTATACGCCCGGGAAGCGCAGCAGCGGCTTGAGTGCTTCCAGCAGGGGCGGAACAGCTTCCAGATGGCTCAGGTTGTCGCCGGTGTTGACCACCAGATCCGGTTCGAGCTCGGCCAGGGACTGCAGCCAGCGGACCTTGATGTTCTGGTTGGGCACAAAGTGGATGTCCGAGAGATGCAGGACGCGCAGGGGTTTGCTCCCCGGAGGCAGGACAGCCACGGTCTCTTCGCGCACACCGAACAGATTCCGCTCAATCAGCGAGGCATATGCCAGGGCCGCCGCACCGGCACCGGCCGTGCCGCCGGCAACCCAGGCGGCGGTACGCAGGGTGGAACTAAGCGAAGGAGCAGTCACGGTCAGTCGTCGTCGTTCTTGTCGTCGTCCTGGTTGTTGTTCTCGTTGTCGTTGTTGCTGTTGTTGTTCTTATTCTGCTCGTTGGAGGGGGCGGGCCGGGGCGGCGCTGTT
>NZ_JASDDG010000050.1 GCF_030407495.1 Arthrobacter sp. APC 3897
AGGCTCCGGTGGGTGCGGCAGAGGGAGATGCTCGCCGCATGCTGGTGCGGACGTGAGCACTGCTGGCGGAAGCGGCACCGGGAGCCTACCGGAACGGCTGGTCCTGGTGCGGCACGGCGAGACGGACTGGAACCAGCAGCGCCGCTTGCAGGGCCGCACCGATAACCCGCCGAACGGTGTGGGCCGCGGACAGGCGCGCAATACCGGTCGACTGCTGGCCGCCGATCCGTGGGATGTGGTGGTGTCTTCGCCGCTGCTGCGTGCCGTGCAGACGGCTCACCTTATTGCTGACGCGGCCGGACTGCAGCCGTCCGGCACCATCCCGGAGCTGATCGAGCGGGACTATGGGCACGCAGAAGGGCTGCACCTGAACGGGCTGACCGAACCGCAGCTCACAGCTGCCCTTGGCGTCGGCGAACCGGAGCAGGCAGTGGCGCGTCGCGGGCTCGTTGCTCTGCGCGGTTTGGCTGCGCAGTTTCCCGGCCAGCGGATCATCGCCGTGGCGCACGGCACCCTGATCCGGCTCACCCTCTCCGAGCTCACCGGCCAGTGGTATCCGCGTGTGTTGAACGGTGAGGTGGTAGAGGTTCCGCTGGGTGCGCTGCTCGAAGGGGCCCAGGTGTGAGGACCCACCCCGCCGTCGGCAGCACTGACGCTCGCCACTCTGGCACTGGCACTGTCCCTGGCCGCCGGGTGGTCTGATTTCGGGCTCGCGGGGCTGCCGGATCGATCAGGCTGCGGACGGATGGCAGTGGGCCGAAGCCGCCACCGGTGCGCGGTTCGACGTCGTGAATCTTGCCGCTGAAGAGGGTCATCGCCACGGTGGTCGACGGCGGTCCGGAGGATGCCCAGCGTGCGATCGAAACCGCCGGCCGGGCGCAGAAGGAATGGGCTGCCACCACTCCCCGGGAACGCAGCGAGATCCTGCGCCGCGCCTATGACCTGATCATGGCCCGGCAGGACGAACTGGCGCTGGTCATGACCACCGAAATGGGCAAGCCCCTCGCCGAGGCCAAGGGGAAGTGGTGTACGCGGCCGAGTTCTTCCGCTGGTTCTCCGAGGAAGCTGTGCGCATCGGCGGCGACGGCAAGACCCGGATCATCGTCTCGAAGAAACCGGTGGGACCGTGTGTGCTGGTCACGACGTTGAACTTCCCGCTGGCGATGGGCACCCGCAAGATCGGCCCTGCCATCGCCGCCGGCTGCACCATGGTGTTCAACCCCGCCAGCCCCCGCTGTCCTCCCTGGCGCTGGTGGACATCCTGGTGGAGGTCGGGCTGCCCGCCGGGGTGCTGAACGTGGTGCCCACGTCGAAGGCCTCGGCGGTGGTGTCGCCGTGGGTGTCTAGCGGCATCGCCCGCAAGGTCAACTTCACCTAGGCCACGTTGCGCGGCGAGGAGCTTCCCGGTGTTCCGGCGTCTGAGGGGCTGCCGAAGCGCGAGTATGTGGAGCTGAACCGGGTGGATGCTGAGGCAAGGAGGGTGGGGGTTTAGCCCCTAAGTCTTCGGATGCAAGTCGAGGCGTGACGCTCGCCTAGGTGACGCTGGTGCAGCAATGAAGGCACGCAGTCACCTGAAGAGACTCGCCCTGGCCCGCGATCGGACGACGTCGTTCGTGACGGGATGGAACCGAAATCGTTGCAGGACGTTGAGGGCCGTGCAGGAGCCCGACTTCGATGCGGTAGCTGAAGGAATAAAGACAGGACCTGCCCGCGGGTTTCGCTGCAGACTAGGCACCCCCCCCGCCTGCAACCATGCTCAGATTTCTACACGCGCCAACGCGCGCACGGCAGCCACAGAGCCAGGAGACGCTCCACACAGTGGAACTACTCTGTTGCTCGCGAATCCCTAGGTCTCTATTGATGGGAAGGCCTGTCGTAGAAGCCGGCAAAGTTCCTGTGCCGTTGGTTCGTTGAACTGCATCGACTGGCTTGGGGTGCCGACATTCTTCCTACCGTCGGAACCGAAGGTTGTCAGGTTGAAAAGGACCTCCCCGTCATCCGCGACCACCACCGCGTACGCACAATCGGCGGTCGTGCTGTTCGGACGGACGGCGCGGGTATCTGCTTGGAGAGATCGGATGACAGCCATGCTTGGAGCTTAGCGTCTGTAGGGTCCAAGGCGAGGGATGTCGCAGGTAAGGACTTGTCAGAGCTCACCTATAAGATGGGTGTACTTGTCGACGACGGGCGAAGAGCTTAACGATGGTAGGAAAAAATGCAGGTAGAGGGCGAAAAGTCCAGATCGTCATTCACTTTTATAGACCTATTTAGCGGTCTGGGCGGGTTTCATACGGCGCTTCGAAATCTTGGCGGGACGGGTGTGTTTGCGTCCGAGTGGATCGAGTCGTTGAGGGTGCTTTACGAGAAAAACTATGGACTTACACCCCACGGTGATATTACAAAGGTCGCAATGGATGCCATACCCCGTCATGACGTTCTGACTGCAGGATTCCCCTGCCAGCCTTTTTCGAAGGCAGGTGAACAACTGGGTTTTGAGCACACCGAACAGGGTAGCCTTTTCTTTACGGTCGCTAAGATTATAGAATCGAAACGTCCCTCATTCTTCATCTTGGAAAACGTTCCGAACATACTTCGTCACCGCGGTGGTGAGACTATCGTTACTATTCGCGAAACGTTGGAGTCTCTCGGATACTCAGTCCAACATCGGCGATATTCGCCCCACGAGTTTGGGATACCGCAGATAAGAGATCGAGTCTACATTATAGGATCCCTATCGGGTTTGGATGATTTCAAATGGCCAGAACCTGAAAACACTGTGACCGATATTCGGTCCGTTTTGGACGCTAATCCGCAAGGTAGTCGTCCCTTATCTCCACAGTCAATTCAATGCCTTAATGTCTGGAATGACTTCCTTGCTCTTAGTCCTCGTGAACTGCAAATTCCTTCATATCCTATATGGGCGATGGAATTCGGGGCAACATATCCATTCGAGGATGATACGCCGTTCAGTGTCTTAGCGAGAGAGGGAGATCTGAAACAATATAGAGGATCCTTCGGCAATAAAATTAGTGGCGATACACCAACTGAACAACTCGATCTATTACCTAGCCACGCTCGCCGTCCCCAACTCAAGTTCCCGAAGTGGAAGATCGATTTTATACGACAAAACCGACAGTTCTATCAAGACAATAGAGAATGGATCGACCCTTGGCTTCCACAACTACGTAATTTTCCTAGTAGTTGGCAGAAATTTGAATGGAATGCCAAAGGCGAGGAGAAGGATCTGTGGAAGTTGGTGGTGCAATTCCGCGCATCCGGAGTACGTGTTAAACGTTCGCAAACCGCGCCGAGTCTGGTGGCCATGACTGATACACAGATCCCAATCATCGGCTGGGAACGGCGCTATATGACGCCACGGGAGTGTTCGCGATTGCAGAGCCTTGGGGAGATAGAACTTCCTGAGAGCCGTCCTGCCGCTTATAGGGCGCTGGGTAACGCCGTGAATGCCGAAGTCGTACGTCTCATTGCCGAACCACTGCTGGCCAGCTTTGTAGAAGCTAATTCGGTGTCTGGGAATCAGGCCGCGTAGCCCGTCCACCGTTAGGGGGAGCATTATTTATGGAAATTGATATCCGTCCTGAAGTGAACATGTTGGGCGTGTTGAAACATTTGAACTATAAACCTTGGTTTGCTCTAGCGGAGTTCGTCGACAACTCCCTCGCAAGCGTACTTTCAGCACGTTCCAGGGGCATGCATGACAAAAATGACCTTAAACTCGTCGTTCGTATCAAAATCGACTCGGCTAGACAAACAATAACGGTTACGGATAATGCCTACGGGATTGAACTTGATGACTTTCCCAGAGCCTTCAAAGCCGCTGAAATCCCACCGGATAGGAGTGGCCTATCAGAGTTCGGTATGGGAATGAAGAGCGCAGCTTCATGGTTTGCGGGTAAATGGTCAGTTCGCACATCAGTGATGGGGGAGCCTATTCAGCGAACCGTTAGTTTTGATCTTGAAGAAATTATGGCTGACCGCACCGAGAATCTGCCAGTAATGGAAGCACTGGCGTCCGCCTCTAGCCATTTCACGGTAATAACACTTGAAAAGCTTAACCACTTTCCACAAAAGCGGACTGTCTCTAAGATCAAAGAGCATCTGACAAGCATGTATCGCAAATTTTTGCGTAGCGGCGTTATGGAACTCTGGTTCAACGATGAACACCTCCAATTCAAGGAAGTGGAAGTTTTAGTCGCGCCCAGCATTTTTGATTCTGAGGAACGATCAGTCCGATGGCTGCATAATTCGATCAGCATAGATCTTGGTGGAGGAAAAAAAGTCACGGGTTTTGCGGGTCTTCGTAGTATCGGTTCAACGAGCGAGGCAGGATTCTCACTATTCCGCCGTGGCCGCCTTATAGTTGGAAGTTACGATGAGACTTATCGCCCTACCGAGATATTTGGTCGAAGTAATAGCTATGTCTATCAACGCTTATTTGGAGAATTTGATCTGCATGGATTCGATGTAAGTCATACCAAAGATGGCATTCAATGGGCCGGATATGAAGAGCTATTTCTAGATAAGCTAAAAGAGATTCTTCAGAAAAAGGACCTCAATCTTCTGGGGCAAGCTGCAGGTTTTCGTACCAAGTCCCCCAAGCGGTCTGAGCAGGAGACTATTGCTAATGCCACGAAAGAGGTAGCAGGCATTATGAAGGGGCGGCTGGAGAGTGTGTTAGACGCCTCTTCGCGGGAGCCTCTGGATGAGTCTTATTTACCATCTATGCTTCCTGATATACCTCTAGTTGAGGATCTCATCCGTCGCTTGGTAATCCGTGCGGATGGTCGGCTCTGGCAAATAACCCTGACTCTTGTCATGGATGACGCACAATCTGACTGGTTGGAGGTAGGGACAGACCTCGACGGTGTAGATCCCGTCACCGGGGAATCCTGCGTTGACATGGAGGTCAGGATTTCGTTCGCTCATCCGTTTTCGCGAGAGTACATAGGTGCTGACGGGGAGAACAGCTTGGCGCTGCTAGTTTTTGGTTGCTCCGTTGCGATCGCTCTATCACTTGGCAAGAAGGCCGGCGCGCGGTCTCAATTTGTGCTTGAATATCTGAACGCGGTACTAAGAGGAACCTTCAGCGTTACGCCCGTCTCAGAGAGGCCATAAGCTGCATGAACATTTCAGTCAGTGCTGTCGAACAGCCATCAACAGATAGCAGGGTTTGGCACCCTGTTCCCGGGAAGTTCACCGAGGGGTTTATTGCACTAAAGACTGCGGGCACAGGTGCGCACTTAGAATCGTCTATGGGCCGTGTAGTTGAGGAAGCCCAGGACATTCTGGCTCATTGTCATCCGCCTGCTGGAGGGCCAGGAGGGAACGCGGTCCTCGTAGTTGGTTATGTTCAATCTGGGAAAACGCTGTCATTCACTACTGTAGCGGCCCTCGCTCGAGATAACGGTTATGGGGTTGTCATAGTGCTGGCCGGGACTACCAAGAACTTGAAAAAGCAATCTGAGGACCGGCTCGACGCCGATCTTGGACTGACCGAACTGCAAGGTGCCTGGACCCGGACTGAAAACCCTGTCGCTGATGAGGATGGCGAGGACATCAGGCGGATTCTCGAAGGATGGAAGCGTGACAGAGATGGACAGACTCTTAGGGACAAGCCTGCACTTCTTATCACAGTCCTTAAACATTCGGGAAGAATCAAGGGAACCGCAGAGACTCTTCGGCGGCTCGGAAGCGTTGTTCAGGGCGTTCCGGTTCTCATCATCGACGATGAGAGCGACCAAGCCAGCCTAAATACAAAAGCTCGACAAAACCTCATCAAAGGGACCACAAATAAGAGCGTAACTTATGACGCCATTGTAGAACTGCGTGACGCGTTACCGCATCACTCGTACCTGCAATATACTGCGACCCCTCAGGCAAACCTATTGCTCGCCATTACTGACGTTCTGAATCCGGCTTATGCAAAGGTAATTTCTAGTGGTGACTCGTACACCGGAGGTAAGTTTTTCTTCCAGGATCATGCTGAACGCCTTATAGTCAAATTACCGGAAAAGGATATTTGTAATCCCAAGAGCATGCCGAACGAAGCTCCTGAATCCCTTCTAGAGTCGCTTCGATTCTACCTATTAGGGGCAGCCGTCACTGCAATGAACGACGGCCCGCGGAAAAACCGTTCAATGATGGTTCAAGCGTCCCAGGACACGGATCCCCACGGTACATATGCCAAATGGATCCAAGATCTGGTAAACGCTTGGTCCAATCTTTTGCGTACGGGCAGTCAAGCCTCGAAAGATCAACTACGATCCGACTTTGAAGGACCATACCTAGACCTGGAGAGTACTACGAAGTCGGTGGGCCAAGTCGAGGACCCTCTGCCTCCATTAGACGAACTGCTTGGCTGGGTCGCAGAGGTCTGTACTGAAGTACGCGTTCTTGAAGTTAACTCAAAGGGCGCGGAAAAGGAGATCAATTGGAAATCAGACCAGTTCTGGATTCTCGTTGGCGGGTTGAAGCTCGACCGTGGTTTTACGGTCGAAGGGCTGACGGTCACTTACATGCCGCGGAATCTGTCCGAAAATGCAGATGTACTTCAACAGCGAGCTCGGTTCTTCGGGTATCGCGATTCCTATGCTGCGTATTGCCGCATTTTCCTTTCGGCTGCTTCGATTGCGGCGTTTACCGAGTACGTCAGGGATGAGGAGTACCTCCGCAGGACTCTTATTGAGAACGCTGATCGGCCACTGACGGAGTGGCGGCGGTCTTTCCTCCTCAGCAAACACATCAGAAACCTCTCACGGAGCAACATTTCCGGAAGAAAGATAAAACGGCTAAAGCTCGATGCTGGGTGGATAACACCCCGCGGTCTGCACCTGGATGTTCAAGCAGCGGCGTCAAATGACAAATTGATGTTGAGTTATGCCAAGAATAAGGGCGAAAAATACGGTCGTGTTGTTGCAACTGATGTTTATAATGTCACGGATCGTAGGAGTGGCAGCCAGCCAAATGTGTTGGTTCCGTCTGTTGATCTTGATGAAGTATTGCTATTCCTGATGGACTTTACCGTAGTCACAGACCGTGACCGTATGTTAATGACTTCCATTACTACCGGTCTCGGTGAAGCTAATAGTCCTGTTGATCTCGTCCTAATGTCAGATTTGTCGGTAGATCATCGTTCGGGTTTCAGTTCCTCAACTATAGAATCCAATATCTTCTCTGGCCGTAGCCCGAAGAGTCTGAGTGTGCCGACCATCTACTCGGGTGATCGTGCTTATAAGAGTGAGCAGGTTCCTACGCTTCAGTTACATCGCATTACTATAAAGGACAGCCCGTTATCTTCAGGGCAACTAGTCGCCCCCTGGTTGGCTCTACATATCCCAGGCCAACTCGCCAGCGATTTTGTTGTGGAGGAATTTTAGTGTCGGCTCTTGCCGCTGAGACTTTGCGTATAGCGTCCGCGTTGGCCAGTGAAGGTACACGAGCCAGCGAGACGATGAGAGCGTCATGGATGCCGGGGCGTAAAGATGACCTACTCGCCGTTGATAATGAGGGCAGCTTCGTTCTCTTAGTTCGCCAATATGGTTCAGAAGGTGGGGCTCTCCAAAGGAATCACCGAGTATTCGCCGTCTTACCGTGTCGGGAATACACTGTGCGGGTTGAAGATGAAGAGTTTCGGGAACGGTACCGGGCAATCGTTCTACGATCCGGCAATGAGCATTTGTTGTCTGCGTTCAGTATCCTGACCGCCACACTTCTCTCCTACCTACCAATGGCTCCATCTTCTGATGATATCGATACTTTTATGGCCGAAATCATCGAACTATTCGATGTCCAGCCTGAGGTTTCAATGGAAAGGGTGGTAGGGCTATGGGGGGAGTTGTCGATTATCTCGAGTTCTAAGGACCCCCAAGCGTGGCTTCGGGCCTGGCATGTTCTGCCAAACTCTGTTTTCGATTTTTCCTTTGGTGAACTTAACGTCGAAGTGAAGACGGGCATGGGCGCGCACCCGCTTCATCACTTTTCTCATTCGCAATTAACCCAGGACCCCCGGAATTCATACATTGCTTCTGTGCTGGTGCGCGAGGACCGTGGCGGCAAGTCCATCATTGATCTAGTCGAAGATATTTGCGCAGGGTTATCCGTCGAGGCTCAGTCAGTACTCGAGAGAAGGGTTATGCGAGCCTTCGGCAGGGAAGTGGAACTAGCGCGTGATCTTCGATTCTCCCTCACAGAAAGCGATTCGCCGCGATTCCTCAGAGCGGAATATGTTCCACGCGTTGTCGTTTCGCCAGGCCTGCCTATTTCTGACATATCTTACCGCGTCGACCTTAGTGCTTGTCTTACTGCTCATGGATCTGCTTCTCTGCCGGCTTCATTGTCATAGGTTCGGATCCGCGCGTCTAAACGAAGGGTGAATGCGGCACACCAGGAAGGTACTGGTTGGGTCCCCGTTAGCAGTCCAGCGCCTATGCGATAGCTAATTGGTTTTCGTGCACCCATGTTTCCCAGTCCGCCACCGCGGCGGGCGTTTGAGCAGCCAGGCACCCGCGCCGGTGTGGTCCGGGCCGTCGACAACACCCAGGATCTGCCCGGTATCAACAGAAAACGCCGGCGTCCGCAGAGCGGACACCGGCGTCGTCGGGCGTTGGAAATCAGCCGAAGAGTTCCTGCTCCAGCGCCTCAATCTCCGCCGTCATGGACTCCTTCAGCGCAGCTTTCTCCGTCTCCGGCAGCCAGCACGCATCGACGCCGGCCAGAGCGGAGCGGCGCAGCCAGGCTCGGTCGACGCCCAGCTCGTCCACGGCAATCCGGTACTCGTTGGCCAGGGTGGTGGGGAACATTCCCGGATCATCGGAGGCCAGGATGACGTTCAGGACTGCGTCGATCATGGCCTTGATGGAGGCACGCCGCCACGGCCGCCAGGACCGGCGGGAAGTGGTGAAAATGCCCGTGAACAGGGTCTGGTCCTCCCGCAGCCGGGCAATGACGGCGTCGTCCTCCATCACAAAGTAGCCGTGGTCAATGCGGTCGCAGCCCAGCACGTCCAGGCAGGTGACTGTGTTGATGGCCACCGGCGCGTGCTCGGAGGAATGCGCGGTGCGCTTGAGCCCGTGCGCACCGGCCAGCTGGTATGCCTCGGCAAAGCGCTCGGGCGGTCCCGCCGTTTCCAGGTTGTCCATCCCAATACCCACCACGTACGGGCTGGGCGCCTCCAGGATCTGCTGCACCCGGGCCACCGCGTAGGCCCCGTCCTTGCTGCGGTCGATGCCGACCACCAGCCGCCCGCTCATGCCGAAGTCCCGCTCTGCCGCCCGGATGCCCTCCACATAGGCGGCCACCGCACCGGCGTAGCCCAGCTCCGGCATGCGCGGGGGCACGTCGTCGATGAACAGTTCCAGGTGCCGGGTGTTGCTGGCACGGTGGGCGTCCTCAAACGCTTCATAGGTGATGCGGGTGAGGTCCGCCGGCTCGGTCAGCGACTGCATGACCCAGTCCGAGACCTGGAACAGCGAATACCGCCCGCCGGCCGGATCCAGGCTGTAGTCCTGTCTTAGACCTCGTGGCCACGAAGATATGCTGGTTACTCACCATGAAGGAGACCCGTGAAAGCCGTCGATTCACACCTGCTTACCCTGTTGAAGGCGAGCAGCCAGTTTATTGTGCCGATCTACCAGCGGCTCTACTCATGGCAGGAAGCGGAGGGGACTGCCCCCGGTTTTGTTGACTCCTTGACCTAGCGAGCTGATGCTCGTGGAAGGATGTTGACCATGCCGACGG
>NZ_JASDDG010000051.1 GCF_030407495.1 Arthrobacter sp. APC 3897
CTCCGCAACGATCCCGCCCCGGTCATGGAACGATTCCGCGCCTCGGTACTCTGGAAGGGTGATGCAATCTCCCCTTCCTGTTCGCAACGGCGTGAATGCCACCCGTCTCCGGCTTCCGGATGACGGTCCCTGGGCAACGGCCATGGATTACGTTTTGTCCCGGTTTGGCCACGTGGATCCGGAGGGCATCGCCAACCGGTTTGCCCGCGGCGAGGTTGTGGGTTTGGGCGGTGTTCCGCTGACTCAGGAGACTCCGCTGCGCGAACACACCTTCATCTGGTACTACCGGGAGTTGCCGCCCGAGCAGCGCCTGCCGGTGGAGATCAACGTCCTGCACCAGGACGAAAACCTGCTGGTCGTCGACAAACCGCATTTTCTGCCGACGACGCCCGGAGGCATGTATGTTGCGGAGTCCGCTCTGGTACGCCTTCGGGTACAGCTCGACATTCCCGACCTCATTCCCATGCACCGCTTGGACCGGATGACCGCAGGGGTGCTTCTCTTTTCAACTAACCCGGAAACCCGCGGAAAGTACCAAACACTGTTTGAGAAGCGCCGGATCAGCAAGGAATACGAGGCCGTCGCCCCGGTCCGCGATGACCTTGAGCTGCCCCGAACTGTGCGCAGCCGGATGGTCAAGTCGCGCACCTACCTGCTGGCGCAGGAAGTGGAGGGCGAACCCAACGCCGAGACCCGCATTGAGCTCCTGGAAGCGCACGGCGGCGTTGGCCGCTACCGCCTCCAGCCGCACACGGGCAAGACACACCAGCTGCGGGTGCATATGGCATCTCAGGGAATCGGTATCCTCAACGATTCCTTTTACCCCGAGCTGCTGCCGCAGGCTCCGGACGACTACAGCCGTCCGCTTCAGCTGCTTGCCCGATCGGTGGAATTTGTTGACCCGTTGACGAGGCAGCCCGTTCAGTACCGCAGCAGGCTCTCCCTGGCATTCGCACCAAAAGCTCAGCAGGATTTAACCTAGCCCTCTGGCTTTGTCAATGGATAGGGTGGGTAAACCGTCCGGGGAGACCAACTTCGGATACTCCGGCAGGGGAAGGACCCTGATGATTCCGCCGCTGAAACCATCTGTCACCCCGCGCCCCGAGCCCGCCGACCCGGCGCCCGCCGCGCCCGAATCCGGTGCCGGCACGGAGTCCGGATTCCGGCTGCCGGGGAAAGGGAACAGGCTCCCCGTTGATCTCATTCGCCGCGTCGCCGTCTCCACGGCAGCGGCAACCGCCGCAGGGATCGCCCTTGTCCTTGCACGGGCGGACGAAGCTTTAGTGGACCGAAGCCCCCAGGGCGTCCTGAGCTCACCGGGGTCCTTCCTCGCTCCCGCCGCCGCAGCCTGGTGGATCTGGATGCCGGTTATCGCGGCGTGGCTGGGATACGCGCTTTACCAGTGGCTTCCCCGGCAGCGGGATAACCCCCGGCAGGAACCCCTGGGCTGGCTCATTCTTGCTTCTCAGGCAGCGGCCTTCGTCTGGCTGCTGGCAGTCTCCTCCGGGAACACCGCTCTCCTCCTGTCCGCTGCTGCGGTCCACATCGCAGTGGGCCTCGCGGCAGTGCACAGCATGAACATTCACCCGCCGTCGTCCGCTGTGGAAGGAATCCTGGCTGACGCGCCGCTGAAAATCACGCTGGCCACGGGCGTGCTGTCCCTCGTTGCGGCGCTTGCCGTCACCCTGACCAGGACGGGAGCAGATCTCGCCGGGTGGGGAGCTACCGTGTGGGCCTTGATTGGGCTAATGACGGTAATGGTGGGAATCACCGTCATCTGCATGACCGACCGGGGCCATTTGTCGCTGGCTCTCGCCATTGCCTGGGGATTGTCCTGCATTGCTTTTGAGCGGCTGACAGGCGCCCCTGAGTCCCTGAGTATTGGCGTGGGAGCGGCCGTGGCCGCTTTCCTGGTCCTGCTGTCCGCAGGCTCCCGCCGGCATCAGGTGGACCATGAACAGCGGCGCAGCGAACGGCAGGCGGAAGCGCGGCTTCGCCCGGAAGATGCCCGCCCGGCCATCCTGTAGTTCACCCGTCAAGGACCTGTTCCCCCTGTCTGTTCATGGAATATCCCGGCAGCTGCGGTAGTTGCCGCCGGGTATGAAGATTATCGGAGTGGAAAAGTTCGGCGGACCTGAAGCACTGACCGTTCTGGACGTTGCCGAGCCCCATGCGGGACCGGGAGAGGTGCGCATCAGGGTTCACGCCGCAGCTGTCAGCCCGACGGACACCGTCCTGCGGGCAGGCGGCCAGGGCACCGGCAACCTGCCGGCGGTGCCGGGGATGGACGCAGCCGGGGTCATTGACGAGACGGACGGGTCCGGCGGGTGGCAGGCGGGAGACAGAGTCATGGCCATTGCACTGCCCCTCGGCGAGCACCGGGGAGCCTATCAGGAGTTCCTGGTGGCTCCGGCGGACTCTATCGCCCATATCCCGGCCGGCATGGACTTCGCTGAAGCCTCCACCCTGCCCATGAACGGCCTGACAGCGGTCCAGACACTCGAGAAGCTCGGCCTCCAGCCGGGACAGTCGCTGGCAGTGACGGGAGCAGCCGGAACGCTGGGCAATTATCTGGTCCAGCTGGCCAAACATGCCGGACTGGTGGTTGTCGCCGACGCCGCAGAAAAGGACCGTGACCTGGTCTCCGGGCTGGGACCGGACTACATCGTGGAGCGGGGCGACAACGTTGCGGAACGGATCCGCGAATTCTTTCCCGAGGGTGTGGACGCCCTCGCTGACGCAGCCGTGATGAATGACAAAGCTGCCCCGGCTGTCAAAGACGGCGGCGGTTTCGCCACGTACCGCTGGTGGCAGCAGGATCCCGGACGAGGCATAACAGTTCATCCGATTTCCGTGCGCGACGACTACCATTCCGGTCAGAAGCTTGAGGCGCTCCGCCGCCTCGCCGAGGACGGAACCCTGACTCTTCGGGTTGCCGACCGCCTGCCTGCGGAGAAAGCTTCGGAAGCCCACCGCATGCTGGAGGCAGGCGGAGTCCGCGGCCGTCTGGTGCTGCTCTTCTGACAGAACTGCTCTTCTGACAAAACCGCCTACAGCGGGATCCAGCGGCCCCGCCGGCGGCGCAGGACCCTCAACCGTTCTGCGTCGGCGACGGTCTCCACGGCATGGCGCATGTTGGCCGCTGCGTGCAGTGCCTGGGAGTTCTCCAGCGAGAATTCATTGTCCGGAACCATGAACCGCAGCGTGATGCGGGGAATTCCGGCCACAATGTCCAGCTGGCTGGCTTCCACATGATGGCTGGCGGCCAGCGCCGCAACGGCGGTATCCATCACGGCTTCTGGATGTGTTCCGGGCTTCAGCCCAGTGATATTCAGCTGGGCTCGGAAAGAAGGCATGAGAAAAGGTTAGACGCTTCAGCGATCTCCGCTTAGCACGCAGGATTTTGGACGCAGGGACCGGCCGCCCCTGTTTCAAACTCCCTGTGTCCGGACACACCGCAGGCAGCGGCCCGCCTGTCCGGCCGCTGCCTGCGGTGCACCCTGTGCTGCTAGAGCTCGCGTTCCTCAGAATCGAAGTCGGCGAGCGGATCTCCGCCAAGATGGGCCGGATCGTCACTGCCGTCCTGCTCATCCGCAGCGACGGGATCATCAAAATCCACGTCGCTTGCCGCTTCTCCGATGGTAGGAACATCCGGGGGAACCTGGGAGACGCCTTCTTCGTAGCGCTCTTCTGCCGTTCCATCCCGCAGCGTCTGGTCGGACAACTCTCCGGGCTCACCCATCAGCGGCTCTTCATTCACCAGCGGATCTTCCTGCCAGCGGTCAGGATTGTCTTCGGCTGCGCCCGGATACCCGAGATCCTCAGGATCGAGGAACTCCTTCACGCTGCTCAGGTCATCAGCGTCGGTGAGGTCGCTCAACGGCACTTCCGAGACTTCATCCGGAGTCACTACATCTGCAACGTCGTCTGCCAGTACCGGGTCATCGCCAAGTTCGGGGTCGGGAATGCTCTGCTCGTCCATCAACTCTGCCTTTCCGTTTGCCTGTCGCTGCGCGCGGCGCCGTGTCCCGGGCCGCGTACACATCCTCGTTAGTAAGCCTACTGATGCTTTCCGCCCAGCACCACCCGCCCAGGTCCTGCTTCCGGGCGCACCAGCTCGTCCAGCCCTCCCGGGGAACGGCCGGAAACAATTACGTCACATTTGTTTGACGTAAAGGTCATCCTAAGTAAGGGTTACCTGAGTTACCAATCCGAAATAATTGAGGGAGTCGCAGTGAGCTTGCTGCACCACATTGAACAACACACCGACCCGGCGTTCCGGTTCGATCAGGAAAGGGCGGGCGCCGGTCTGCTGTTCAACTCGCAGACCACCAAACGCTATGCGGATGACGTCCTCCAAGGAGTGAACCTGGTGGCCGCGACGGTTGCCGGCACAACCCGCCCGTTTACCGGCTGCACCCCGGCCCAGCTGGCACCCGCCGTGGAGGCAATTGATTTGGAGTCGCCGCTGCCGTCCACGACGGCAGCCCTGGAAGAACTGGCCCGCGTGTATTTGAAGGACGCCGTGTATTTTCACGACACCAAATACGCGGCCCACCTGAATTGCCCGGTGGTTATCCCGGCGCTGGTTGGTGAGGCCATTTTGTCCGCCGTGAATTCGTCCCTGGATACGTGGGACCAGAGCGCCGGTGCAACCCTGATAGAGCAGCGGCTCATTCGCTGGACGGCGGACCGGCTCGAGCTGGGCAGCCGCGCAGACGGAGTATTCACCAGCGGAGGAACCACCTCCAACCTGCAGGGCCTCCTGATTGCACGGAACCAGGCGGTGGCCAAGCTCCGCCTGGATCCGCGGCGCGAGGGCAGCCGGCTGCCTGCGCTGCTGGACGGCCTGCGCATCTTCACCTCCGAGGCCAGCCACTTCAGCATTGCCAAGTCGGCCTCACTGCTGGGGTTGGGCTACGACGCCGTAGTGCCGGTGGCCTGCGATTCCCGCCAACGGATGGATCCCGAAGCCCTGCGGGAGGCCCTGGACGTCGGCATTGCGCACGGAGAGACACCCATGGCGGTCGTGGCCACGGCCGGCACCACCGACTTCGGCAGCATAGATCCGCTGCCGGCCATCTCAGCACTTGCCCGCAGCTACGGCACCTGGCTCCATGTGGATGCCGCCTACGGCGGCGGGCTCATCACATCTCTTCGCCACCGCCACCTGCTGGACGGCATCCGCGCCGCAGATTCAGTGACCGTTGACTATCACAAAACCTTCTTCCAGCCCGTCTCCTCCAGCGCCCTGCTGGTGCGGGATGCGGCGATGCTCGGCCACGTGACCTACTACGCTGACTACCTCAATCCGGAGAGCGCGGCCCGGGAAATGACTCCCAACCAGGTCGATAAAAGCCTGCAGACCACGCGCCGCTTTGATGCGCTGAAGCTGTGGCTCACCCTTCGGCTGATGGGTGCCGACGGTGTTGGCCTGCTCCTGGACAAGGCCATTGACCTGGCCGCAGAAACCTCCGGCCTTCTTTCCTCCGACCCGGACTTTGATCTGGCGGCTCCGGCCCAGCTCAGCACCCTGGTATTCCGTTACTTCCCGGCGGGAACGGACGCTGCGAGCGCTGACGCCGCCAACCGGCACATCCGCAGGACGCTTTTCGCCTCAGGGGAGGCCGTGGTGGCCGGAACCACCTTGGCGGGCCGGCACTACCTCAAGTTCACCCTGCTCAATGCGGAGACCACGCTGGCGGACATCAGGGAAATCCTCGCCCTCATCCGCACGGCGGGACGTTCATATCTGGCCGAGACGGCGGGGATGCCGGCATGAGCCCGGCAGCGCAAGTCCCGCGCATCCATGACGCCGTCGGCATCGGTGTAGGCCCCTTCAACCTTGGGCTGGCCGCACTGTCGGATCCGATCGCCGACCTGGATCTGGCTTTTGTTGACGCCCGCCCCGGCTTCGACTGGCATCCAGGGATGATGCTGGACACCGCCCACCTGCAGGTGCCGTTCATGGCGGATCTGGTCACGCTGGCGGATCCAACCTCACCGTTCTCCTTCCTCAACTTCCTCAAACAGACCGGCCGCATCTACCGGTTTTACATCCGGGAAAACTTCTACCCGCTGCGCGCCGAATTCAATGCCTACTGCCGGTGGGTGGCGGACTCGCTCCCCACCGTGCACTTCGGCGAGCGCGTCACCGAGGTGGCATACGACGACGGCGCCTACTCGGTTCACACCTCGGGCCCGCTGGGGCACAGGGTCCGCCGCGGACGCCGGCTCGTCCTGGGCACCGGGACGCAGCCGCACGTCCCCGAAGCGGCACGCAGCATTGCCGAAGCGGGCGGACTGGTGCTGCACAACGCCGACTATCTGGCCCGCAAGGAGGAACTGCTCTCCCGCTCAAGCATCACGGTGGTCGGAAGCGGCCAGAGCGCCGCGGAAATCTATCTGGACCTGCTCCGGGAGATGCCCTCCCGCGGTTACGAGCTGAACTGGGTTACCCGCTCCGGCCGCTTTTTCCCGCTGGAATACACCAAGCTGACCCTGGAAATGACGTCTCCGGACTATGTGGACTACTTCCATGCCCTGCCGGAAGCCACCCGTGACCGGCTGGTGGCAACCCAGAAGAATCTCTACAAGGGGATCGACTCGGAGCTCATCAACGAGATCTATGACGCCCTGTACGCCCTCAGCCTGAGCGGCGAGCCCCGGACCCGGCTGCTGACGGGGATGGAACTCCTCGACGCCCGGTACCATCCGGATACTGATACCCATACCCTCAACCTGCACCACGGCGAACAGGACCGGCAGCACCGGCTTGAGACCGGCGCCGTCGTACTGGGGACCGGCTACACCTACCGTGAGCCGGATTTCCTGGCCGGCATCAGCGGCCGTATCCGGCGGGACGCCGCCGGCCGGTTTGATGTTGACCGCAGCTACGGAATCGGCACCGTGCCCGGAGAGATCTTCGTGCAGAATGCCGAGCTGCACACGCACGGATTCGTCAGTCCGGACCTGGGCATGGCTGCTTACCGCAATTCCGTGATCATTGCGCAGATGCTGGGCCGGGAACACTACCCCGTGGAACACAGCATCGCGTTTCAGGAGTTCGGCGTTCCGCAGCACGCTACCCGCGAGGCACCGGTTCCCGAGGCCGCCGGCATTTCCGGTTATGCCTTCGCGGGCAGCGAGGCCACGGCATGAGTTTTCGGATTGTTCCCCTGAACCCCGCCCGCGATGCGCCGCTGCTGCATGACTGGATGAACCGGGACTACGCCCGGTTTTGGGGCATGCTGGACGCGACGCAGGAGGACGTGCTGGCCGAGTACACCCGGATCAGCGAGGACCCCCGCCATCATGCCTGGCTGGGACTGGAAGACGGAGCGCCCGCGTTCCTGATGGAGTCCTATGACCCGGCGCATTCTCCGCTGGCCACCCACTACGCCGTACACCCCGCAGACACCGGAATGCATCTTCTCGCGGGCCCCGCGGAACACCCGCGCAGCGGCTTCACCACCGAAGTGTTCCGTTCCGTCCTGGAGTTCCTTTTCGCCGATGAAGGCACGCAGCGCATTGTCGTGGAACCCGATGTCCGGAACACGAAAATCGCGGCTCTGAATGCACGGATGGGTTTTGTGCCCGCCCGCAGGATTTCGCTCCCGGACAAGGAGGCCCTGTTGAGTTTCTGCACCCGCGAGGATTACCTCCGCGCCCTTAGCACCCCCGCGCTGTCCGCCGCCCGCGCCGGCCAAGACCACCGACCTCTCCCCTCCACAGCATCAGGAGCAGCCCTGTGACTTCGATCGATTCCGGAACCGGCACCGCCCGGTCCGCAGCCACTGAACACCTGACACCCGAACGCTGGGCGGCCGCCAACCGGCATGTACTCCGCAAGGCCCTGTCCGAGTTCTCCCACGAGCGGATCCTGCGCCCGGAGCCGGTCGATGCCCCCGTCTCAGGGGCGCACGGCGGCGAGCCGGGCTGCAGGACCTACCGGCTGGTGTCCGACGACGGCGGTGCCGAGTACCGTTTCGACGCACGGATGCTCGCCCTGGACCACTGGTCCATCCCGGCCGGGAGCATCCGCCGGATTGCCCTTGGCCGTGACACCTCGCTGGATGCGCTGGTCTTCATCACGGAGTTCTCCGCAACTCTGGGAATCAATGAGCAGATGCTTCCGGTATATCTGGAAGAAATCAGCAGCACCCTGGCCTCGCACGCCTTCAAGAACCACCCCGGTGCGCCCTCGTCGGGGCTGCTCGCCCAAGGATTCAGCGCAGGGATGGATCCCGCTGCGGATTTCCAAACCGTGGAGCAGTCAATGACCGAGGGCCACCCCTGCTTCGTGGCCAACAACGGGCGGCTGGGCTTCGGCTCGGACGACTATCTGTCCTACGCGCCGGAGGCCGGTGCGCCCGTGCAGCTGGAATGGATCGCCGTCCGCCGTGACTGCGCTGTGTTCACTTCCCTGCCCGGCCTGGACTATCGGGAACATCTGACGAGCGAACTGGGAGCCGCCGCCGTCGCCGGCTTTGATGCCCGGCTGGCTCAGCAGGGAGCGGACCCCGCCGAGTACCTGTACATGCCGGTGCACCCGTGGCAGTGGGCCAAGAAGCTGACCGTCACCTTTGCCGCCGAGATCGCCCGGGGGCATCTGATCCATCTGGGCAGCGGGGATGACGTCTATCAGGCACAACAGTCCATCCGCACGTTCTTCAACCGCACGAACACTGACCGGTGCTATGTGAAAACTGCTCTTTCAGTGGTGAACATGGGCTTTATGCGCGGGCTTTCACCGGAATACATGCTAGCCACTCCCGCCATCAACAACTGGCTGGACGGCCTGATCCGCAGTGACCCCGCGCTGCAGGCAGCAGGGTTCGGCATCCTGCGGGAGAGCGCGGCGATCGGCTACACCAACCGCTACTTCGAGGCCGGGGCGCCCAAGGGATCTCCCTACCGCAAAATGCTTTCGGCGCTGTGGAGGGAAAGCCCTCTTCCCCGGCTCAAAGCGGGTGAGCAACTGGCCACCATGGCGTCCCTCCTGCATACCGACGCCGCCGGACATCCCCTGGTCTCCGCCCTGGTGGAGCAGTCCGGGCTCAGCGCTTCGGACTGGCTGGAGCAGTATCTGAAGGCCTATCTTGTGCCGCTGCTGCACTGCCTGTACGCCTACGACCTGGCGTACATGCCGCACGGCGAAAACCTGATCATGGTGCTGAAGGACGGGGCAGTGCAGCGGATGATCATGAAGGACATCGCCGAGGAAATTGTGGTGATGGGCGACCGGGTGCCCCTTCCCGAGGAGTGCTCACGGGTGCGCGTGCAGATCCCGCAGGAGGAAAAGATCCTGTCCATCTTCACTGATGTGTTCGACTGCTTCTTCCGGTTCCTGGCGGCACTTCTGGAGGAGGACGGGCGGCTCTCCGAAGCCGGCTTCTGGAAAACCGTGGCCGCCGTGGTGCTGGAGTACCAGGACGCGCATCCAGAGCTGGCGGACCAGTTTGCGGCCCATGATCTCTTTGCCGGGGATTTTCCGCTCTCCTGTT
>NZ_JASDDG010000052.1 GCF_030407495.1 Arthrobacter sp. APC 3897
CGGACAATATTTGTTCAGAGGTTGAGGCCCGTACCGTGTGGTACGGGCCTCAACTGTTTAACCACCAGGTTTAACCCTCGTAGATCCATACGCCGCGGCGCAGTACGCGGAGCAGGCGAAGGTCCGCGTCCAGCAGCAGCAGATCCGCCGCAGCACCGGCGGACAGGGTGCCGAGCCGTCCGGTCATCCCCAGGATCCGGGCCGGAACCTCCGTTGCCGCATGAAGGGCATCCTTTGCCGGGACGCCGGCAGCAACGGCATTGCGGACCAGGTCCAGCATGCCGGCCGTGCCGCCGGCCAGTGCACCGGACGCCAGCCTGGCCACACCGTTCTGCACGTGCACCTCGGCCGGTCCCAGCCGGTACATCCCGTCCAAAAGGCCTGCCGCGGCCATCGCATCAGTGACCAGGACAATATTGTCGGCACCGAGCAGCTCAAACATAGATGCCACCAGATAAGGGTCCAGGTGGACGTTGTCGGCGATCAGCTCGGCGACGGCGTTGCCGGACCCGGCCGCCCGCAGGGCCGCAGCAACGGCACCGGGGGAGCGGTGGTGCAGGGGATCCATGCCGTTGAACAGATGGGTGACCGTGGGAACGGCAGTGGCCAGCCCCGCTGCCGCGCGCGCCAGGGACGCTCCGGCGTCGTGCGCGGATGCCGCCGTATGCCCCAGGGAAGGAATCACCGAATGCGAGCACAGCAGGTCAACCAGGTCATTGGCCCCGGGCAGCTCGGGGGCATACGTCATGGTGCGCAGATGCCCGCGGGCGGCGGCGATCAATTGTTCGGCGAAGCCAACATCGGGGGACCGAAGCCACTGCGGGTCCTGGGCACCGCACCGGGCTGCAGAGAGGAAAGGTCCCTCCAAATGAATGCCGGCAATATCACCGGTTTCCGCCAAACCGGCCAGCACATCCAGTGCAGCGAGCAGATCGGCAGGGGACGCGGTGACCAGGCTCGCCAGCACCGTGGTGGTGCCGGAGGCATGCATCCGGTGCAGGGCGCTCCGCGCTGAGGCAGCGTCTGCGGACGGGAAGTCAACGCCGTGCCCGCCGTGATTGTGCACGTCAATCAGCCCCGGGACTGCCAGCTGCCCGGGAGACAAGGTCAAGGTGGTGACGCAGCCGCCGTCGATCCCCGCCTCGGTCAATGAATCCTGCAGTCCGCTCTGCGGTCCGGCATAAAGGATCTTGGGGCCGGCCACTGCAACAGCGCTGTCCTCCTCCACGCGTGTGCCCAGCAGCGCCCGGCCGCGGATCACCGTGACCGGCCGGGAGTTCCCGCGCGTCATGGATGGAGCCTTGCGGCCGCAGCACGGTCAAGGAATACGGTGACCTGCGGATGCAGCTGAAGAGCGGAAGCAGGACACTCCGGACTGACCGGTCCCTGCAATGCCCGGGAAACAATGTCCGCTTTGTCAGTGCCGTGTGCGATCAGGAGCAGATGGCGGGCCTGGAGAATGGTGCCGATGCCCTGCGTCAGGCAGAGCGCGGGCACTTCATCCAATGAATCAAAGAACCGCGCGTTGGCACGGCGGGTGCGTTCGGCCAGAACCTCCACCCGGGTCCGTGAATCCAGGGCGGCACCGGGCTCGTTGAAGGCGAGGTGGCCGTTGTGGCCGATGCCGAGGATCTGCAGGTCCACGCCGCCGGCGTCGCTGATCGCGCGTTCATAGCGCTGCGCTGAGGCATCAAGATCCGGGTCTGAAACGTCGGGCACATGGACGGCCCCGGGCCGCAGGCCCAGCCGCCGGGTGACTTCACTGTGGATGACAGCGGCATAGCTGCGCGGGTCCCGGGGAGGAAGCCCCACGTACTCGTCCAGGGCGAAACCCTGCACGCCCGAGAAGTCTCCGCCGGATTCAGCCAGCGCGTCATAGAGCGGAAGCGGTGAGGAACCGGTGGCAAATCCGAGCACCGCGTCTGGCTTGGCCTGCACGCAGGAGAGCACGACGGCGGCTGCCGCAGCACCGGCTTCTGCAGGGCTGTCCAGCACCATGATCTGCAGGGCGTCCTGCCGCTGCCTGTCCTTCTGCCCGTTCATCGGTTCACCAGAGCTGCAATGGCTTCGCGGATGCCGTCAAAATGGCTGTTGATCCGCTCCGAGGCCAGCGCTTTGTCTCCGCTCCGGACGGCTTCGTAGATTTCCCGATGCATGAGTGCGGTGGCATGAAGGCTGGTGGCTTCCATGCCTGCTTCGGCATGAATATGGCTGTAGACATCCCAGAAGACCGACATGAGGTGCGTCAGCAGTTCATTCCCCAGCGGTTCAAAGAGCTGGCGGTGAAACTCGGAGTCCACCGCTGCCAGGGCCTGCCCCTGATCAGCTAGTGATTCCATTTCCCGGACGGTTTCTTCTATCCGCGCGAGATGTTCCTCAGTCATCAGCGTCATGGCCTGGCCGATCAGACCCGATTCCAGGGTCTGCCGGACATCCACCAGTTCCAGTGCTTCCTTGCCCTGCTGCCGCAGCGACAGCCGTCCGCGGAAGGTCAGGCCGGTGGTCAGGGCGTCAAAGTTGGTGGGGGCCACGAACATGCCGTAGCCGTGCCGGATTTCCACAACTCCCAGAGCCTGCAGGACCTTCAGGGATTCGCGCAGTGTGTTCCGTCCAACGCCCAGGGCGCTGCAGAGCTCAGCTTCGGTGGGCAGGGGGCTCCCCGCGGCGAGGTTGTTGTGCAGGATCAGGTCCATGATGTCGTTCTGAAGCGCGGCCAAACGTGCCTGGGCGCTAAACCGGGGTGCACGCGAGGAAATGCCGGGTGCCGTGTCAGGGACGGGGAATGACGCAGTCTGCGCGGCTGCCCGGGGACGTGGTTCTGTCTCGTTCACCAAAATCGGAACTCCTTAGGAAACTGTCAGAGGCGTGCTTGCGGGGGTGCACCTGCGGCAACGGTACGCGGGCTACCCGGCACCGTCACCGTTCACATATGTGACGTGCTTGACCCGGTCTTGTGATTCAGCCTACAGTCTACTCAACCCGCATGGGATGTCCTACGTCCGATATCCGCCACACCCTGATTGGTGAGACACCATGAGTAAGACCACCGAAAGTACCGGGATCCTCCGGAACGCCAGCCGCCGTGATTTCCTTCGCATCGCCGGAGTCCTCGGCACCGCATCGGCCTTTGCCGGCTCGCTGGCCGCCTGCAGCCCCGGCGGATCCACCGCAGCAACCGGCGGCGGCGCGGCAGCCGCCGATTCCATTGAAGCCGGAATCTCCTATTCCCTGTCCACGGGATTCGATCCCATGACGTCCACCGGAGCAACGCCGGTGGCCGCAAACCTCCACATCTTCGAAGGCCTGACGGAGCTTCATCCGGCCACCCGCGAACCGTATCTGGCGCTGGCTGCCGCCGAGCCCGAAAAGGTCGACGACACCACGTACCGCGTCACGCTCCGTAAAGGCGCAAAGTTCCACAACGGCGACCCCGTCACTGCCGACGACGTCGTCTACTCCTTTGAGCGCGTGCTGGATCCGGCCAACAAGTCCCTTTTTGCCGGCTTTGTCCCGTTCATCGCCTCCGTCACTGCCGACGGCGACGCGGTGGAGTTCAAGCTGAAGTACCCCTTTGCTGAATTCGGCCCGCGCATCTCCGTGGTCAAGATCGTTCCGAAGGCGCTGGCCTCCAACCAGGCCGCCTTCGATCTGGCTCCGGTGGGCAGCGGCCCCTACAAGTTTGTTTCCGCGGTCAAGGAAGACCGGATTGTCTTCAAGAAGTTCGAGGAATACAACGGCTCCTATCCGGCCCGCGTCACCGACATGACCTGGCTGCTGCTGGCCGATCCGGCCGCACGCGTGGCCTCGGTTCCGTCCCGCGCCCAGGCCATCGAGGACATCCCCTACCTGGACGTTGACCAGCTCAAGGCAAAGCTCGATGTCGAATCCGTGCAGTCCTTCGGGCTGCTGTTCATGATGTTCAACTGCGCGTCGGAGAAGTTTGCCGACAAGCGGGTCCGGCAGGCACTGCACTACGCCACGAACACCGAGGACATCATCTCCAAGGCACTGCTGGGCAACGCGGCCGCCGCCACGTCCTACTTCCAGAAGGGCCACCCCTCCTACACGGAGGCCGGCACCGTCTACGGCTACGACCCGGAGAAGGCCAAGGCGCTGCTGAAGGAAGCCGGGATGGAAAACATGACCATCACGCTCACGTCCACCGACACCGGCTGGGTTACCCGCGTGACTCCGCTGATCAAGGAAAACTGGGACGCCATCGGCATCACCACCACGCTGGAACCGCTGCAGTCCGCTGCCGTCTACGCACCGGAAAAGGTGGGCGGCCAGAACTTCGATGTCCTGGTGGCCCCGGGTGATCCCTCAGTGTTCGGAAACGACGGCGACCTGCTCCTGAGCTGGTTCTACCGCGGCGACACCTGGGCAAAGAACCGCATGGCGTGGTCCGGGACCCCGGAATTCGCCGACGTCCAGGCAAAGCTGGACAAGGCGGTGCAGCTGGATCCGGCCGAGGCCAAGAAGATCCACGCCGCTGTCGTAGACATTGTGGCCGAAGAAGCGCCGCTGTACCCGCTGTTCCACCGCCAGCTGCCGACCGCCTGGGACAGCAGCACCCTTGACGGCTTTGCGCCGCTGCCCACCACCGGCCTCTCCTTTGTAGGCGTCGGCCGGAAGTAAGACCCCGCCCTGCCGGAAGCGGGGGACACCCCCCATAGAACAACCCCTGCTCCGGCAGGGCGGCCCGCATCGCTTGGAGAAACAAAAACATGGCTACACTATTGCGCCTGCTCGGCCGCAGGCTGGCAGCGCTGCCGTTCATGCTGCTGGGCGTGACGATCATGGTCTTTATCGTCCTGTCCGTCATTCCCGCAGACCGCGCCACTGCCGTCCTGGGTGAAAACGCCAGCGAAGAGGCCAAAGATGCCTTCCGCGAGGCGCGCGGCCTGAATGACTCCCTGCTCATCCAGTTCCTGCGCTACCTCGGCGGCGTGATCCGGCTGGACTTCGGCTACACCAATCCGCCCGAAGAATCGGTGGCCTCGAAGATCGCCTCGGCCTTTCCCGTCACCCTCCAGCTGACGATGCTGGGCATCCTGCTGGCCGTGGTGCTGGCCCTGGTCCTGGGCGTTACCAGTGCCCTGTACCGGGACCGCTGGCCGGACCAGCTGATCCGCGTCTTCTCCATAGCGGCCATCGCCACCCCCTCCTTCTGGCTCGCCATCCTGCTGATCCAGTGGCTGGCCCTGCCCGCCGGTTCCATTTTCCCCACCGGCGGTCTGGCTTGGGCCGAGCAGTACGGATTTGTTGGCTGGCTGTACTCGATGGCACTGCCCGCACTGGCCCTGGGCATCCCCGTATCCGCCTCGCTGATCCGGGTGGTCCGCACCTCCATGGTCGAAGAGCTGGACCGTGACTACGTGCGCACGGCCATCGGCAACGGCGTCCCGTACCGAACCGTTGTGGCACGGAATGTGCTGCGCAACGCGCTGGTCACTCCGGTAACCGTGCTGGGCCTGCGGGTGGGTTACCTCCTGGGCGGCGCCGTCGTTATTGAAAAAATCTTCAGCCTCAACGGCATGGGTGACCTCATCATCGTGGGCCTGAACACCTCGGACACCAACCTGGTGCAGGGCGCCGTGCTGACCATCGCCGTGGCTTTTGTGCTGGTCAACATCCTGGTGGATGTCCTTTATGTCCTCATTAATCCCCGGATCCGGACGGTATAACCATGCGCAACGGACTCGCTGAACGGCTCGCCGGCTCAGGCGCCCGCTTCAAATCCCTGAATCTCAGTTCCAAACTGGCCCTGGCATTCCTGATCTTCGTGGCCCTTATCGCCGTCGCCGGCCCGGCGCTGGCTCCCTACGGGGAGAATGAATCCAGCGCTCCGGTGCTGGCCCCCGGCGGCGACCACCTGATGGGAACCGACGGCTCCAGCTACGACGTTTTCTCCCGCCTGCTCTACGGAGCCCGGGTCTCAGCCGCGATCGGGCTGGGGTCGGTGGCCGTGGCCGTCATCCTGGGTGCCATTCTCGGCGCCCTGGCCGCCACGTCCCGCAAGTGGGTCAACGAGGGCATCATGCGGATCCTCGACATCATGATGGCTTTCCCCGGCATTGCCCTGGCCGCGGCCCTGCTCTTTGCCCTCAAGGAACACTCGCTGACCCTGTTCGGTTCCACGGTGCCGGTGATCATCTTCGCCATCGCCATTGTCTACACCCCGCAGCTGGCCCGCGTGGTCCGCGCCAATGTGCTGGCCCAGTACGGCGAGGACTATGTCCGTGCCGAACGGGTGATCGGCGCCGGCCGGCTGTTCATCCTGACCAAGCACGTGGTCCGCAACACCGCAGCCCCCGTGCTGGTTTTCGCCACAGTCATGGTGGCTGACGCGATCATCCTCGAAGCGTCACTGTCCTTCCTCGGCGCCGGCGTCCAGCCGCCGTCGGCCTCCTGGGGCAACGTGATGGCGGACGGCCGCAACGTGGTCTTCAGCGGTGCCTGGTGGCCGACGACGTTTGGCGGCATTTCCATCCTCCTCACCGTCCTGGCGCTGAACATCCTGGCCGAAGGCCTGACCGACGCCATGGTAAATCCGCGGATGCGCAGGGCTGCCCCGATCAAGGAAGAAACGGTCAAGCTGGCTGCCGCCACCGCCGTGCCCGCGGCACCGCCCGCAGCTGCCGCCGTCGTGGACGCAGTGCCGGCGGATAGTCCGCAGGCGACGGAGAATGAGTCCGCAGCCGCCCGGATCAACCTGCCCGGTTCGCTCGCCGCCCTGGCCGAGGAACTGCAGCTGCTGGCCGCCGTGGAGGAGCGCCGCACCGACCGGCTGCCCGCCGTCTCCGCCGACGCCCCGGTGATCCTTGAGGTGAAGGACCTGTCCATCCGCTTTCCGGGCCGCTACGGTGACACCGCCATTGTGGACCGGGTCAGCTTCACCGTCCGCGAGGGCGAAACCATGGGCCTGGTGGGGGAATCCGGCTGCGGAAAGTCCATCACGTCCCTGGCCGTCATGGGACTGCTGCCGCCCACCGCGGTGCTCAGCGGTTCCATCACCTTCCAGGGCAGGGAACTGCTCACCAATGATCCGCGTGAACGCGACCGCCTCTACCGCGGCCTGCGCGGCGAGCAGATTGCCATGGTCTACCAGGACGCACTGAGCTCGCTGAACCCGTCCATGCTGATCAAGGACCAGCTGCTGCAGCTGACCCGCCGCAACGGCCGCAAGACCCCGCGTGAGCTGCTGGAAATGGTCAAGCTGGATCCGGACCGGACGCTGGCAAGCTACCCGCACGAGCTCTCCGGCGGCCAGCGCCAGCGCGTGCTGGTGGCGATGGCGCTCTCCCGCTCGCCCAAGATCATTGTGGCGGACGAGCCCACCACCGCCCTGGACGTCACCGTCCAGAAACAGGTGGTGGACCTGCTCAACGAGCTCCGCGAGGAACTGGGTTTCGCCATGGTGTTCGTCAGCCATGACCTGGCGCTGGTGGCATCGCTGGCACACCGCATCACCGTCATGTATGCCGGGCAGGTGGTGGAATCCGCCGGAGCCTCCGAGCTGATGCGCAACCCGCAGCACGAATACACCCGCGGCCTGCTCGGAGCCGTGCTCTCCATCGAATCCGACGCCGACCGGCTGCACCAGATCCAGGGCACCGTCCCCTCACCGCGGGAATTCGCGTCAGGAGACCGGTTCGCGGAACGGTCGCTGCGGCCGGACGCCGATCCGGACCAGGTCCTGTCCTTTGTCCGCGTGGGTGACGGCGACCATTTCTGGGCCAGCCACCTCACGGACAGCAGCAGCGACGACGGCGGCGGACGGCTTCCGCTGGCCGCCGCAACCACCAGCGCCGAAGGACAGTCATGAGCACCAGCACAGCAGCCCGCGGCGCAGCGCCCGCAGCAGGGACCGGGACCCCCGTTCTGGAACTGAAGGGACTAAAAGTCCACCACCGCACCCGCACCGGCTCCATCTTCCGCCCCAATATCGTCAAGGCCGTGGACGGCGTGGACTTCAGCGTCCGCCGCGGTGAAACAGTGGGCGTGGTGGGGGAGTCCGGCTGCGGCAAGTCCACCCTGGCCTCGGTCCTGGTGGGGCTGCAGGAACCCACCGCCGGGCAGGTGCTGTTCCACGGCAAGCCGGCCAGCATCCGCCGTGCCGCGGACCGCAAGCGCTTCGGCCAGGACGTTGCCGTGGTTTTCCAGGACCCGTCCACCGCCCTCAACCCGCGGATGACCATCCAGGACATCCTCACCGATCCGCTGCAGGTCCACGGTATCGGCGACGCCCGCTCCCGTGCGGCCAAGGTCAAGGACCTGCTGGCGCTGGTGGGGCTGCCCTACTCTGCCGCCGAGGTCACCCCGCACCAGGTGTCCGGCGGGCAGCGCCAGCGCGTGGCCATTGCCCGCGCCCTGGCCCTGGACCCGGCGGTCATTGTTGCCGATGAACCCACGTCGGCCCTCGACGTTTCCGTCCGGGCGCAGGTCCTTAACCTGCTCGCGGACCTGAAACGGGAGCTGAACCTGGGCATGGTCTTCATCTCGCATGACATCCAGACCGTCCGCTACGTTTCCGACCGGATCTGCGTTATGTACTACGGACGGATTGTCGAGGAAGGGCCGGCCGAACAGGTCTTTGCCTCCCCGAAGGACGACTACACCCGCAAGCTGCTGGGCGCCGCGCCGAGCCTGCTGCACCCCTGATTTACACCGCACTGACCAGTTTTACCGCACCAACCATTACCAGCACTTTGGAGATATTGTGGCCGCTCAGCCCACCCCCCAGT
>NZ_JASDDG010000053.1 GCF_030407495.1 Arthrobacter sp. APC 3897
CGGAATCTGAACCCTTCCCGGGCCTGAACCACTTTCCGGCCGCTTCACACCGTTCTTGCCCCTCCCCTTCCCTCCCCTTACGAAAGGAATCCCATGACCAGCACCAGCAGGATCACACTGAACCATCGAAGCATCACCGGCGAGGCCCGGTACACGGCTCTCGCCGCCCGGTTCCGTCCGGTTTTTGACCGCATCGCCGCCGGAGCACTGGACCGCGAACAGTCCAGAACCCTGCCGTTTGAGCAGGTGGGCTGGCTCAAGGACTCCGGCTTCACCGCACTGCGCGTCCCGGCCGAACACGGCGGAGATCCGGTCAGCGCCGAACACCTGTTCCGCCTGCTGATCGAACTGGCGGCGGCAGACTCGAACGTGGCGCATCTGCTGCGCTCCCACTTCGCGTTCGGCGAGACCGCAGCCCTGCAACCGGCCGCCTTCCGGGAGCTATGGTTTCCCCGGATCCTCGCCGGGCAGATCTTCGGCAACGCCGCCACCGAACGCTCCGGCAACGCCCTGGGCACCACCTCCACCACTCTGCGGCAGCAAGACGGCCGGTGGCTGCTGAGCGGGGAAAAGTACTACACCACCGGCAGCATCTTTGCGGACTGGGTGGTCGTCATGGCCAGCACAGCCGGCGTGGAGGGACGGCAGTACGCCGTCGTACCCGCCGATGCCCCGGGGGTGAGCATTGCCGATGACTGGGACGGCTTCGGACAGCCGCTTACCGGCACGGGCACGGCAGTGTTTGATGACGTGCCTGTGGAGGCCGGGAACATCCTGCAGCGCCAGGTCACCAGCACCCTGGAACCCGCGTTTTTCCAGCTGTTCCTGCTGGCCGTCCTTGCCGGGATCGGCCGGGCCGCCCTGCACGACGCCGGAGGCCTGGTCCGTTCCCGCACCCGCACCTTCAACACCGGCTCCGGACAGCTGTTCCGCCACGATCCGCTTATTCAGGAACACGTCGGCCTGCTCGCTGCGAAGGTTTACACCGCCGAAGCCGTGGTCACCGCAGCGGCCCGTGACCTGGACGCCGCGGCCGATCCGTCCCTGAACCTCTCCGCTGAAGAGGCATTCCTGCGCGCTGAGCTGGCGGTGCAGCAGGCCCATGTGGCGGTTCCCGGTCTTGTGCTGGATGCCGCGAGCGCCCTGTTTGACGTCACCGGTGCCTCCGCCGTGAGCCAGAGCAAAGGTCTGGACCGGCACTGGCGCAATGCCCGCACCGTCGCCACGCACAACCCGAGCGCGTTCAAGGCCCGCTCCGTGGGCGACTATCTGGTCAACGGCACCGTCCCCACCGGCCTGCACAGCATCGGTGACGCCCCGTCGCCGTCGTCCGCCCCCGCTCAATCCGCTGCCCCTTCCACCTTCGGAGCGATTTCCTGATGGCAACTTTCACGTCCCGCCCGCGGCTGCTTCTGAGCGCCTTCGCCATGAACACCACCAGCCACATCCTCGGCGGGTTATGGCGCCATCCTGACGCGCAGCAGCACCGCTTCAACGAGCTTGGGCTGTGGACGGATCTGGCGGCGCAGCTGGAAGCGGCGAAGTTCGATGCGCTGTTCCTGGCTGACGTCGTCGGGCTGTACGGCAATCACGACGGCGGGTGGGCGTCGCATGTGGAACGCGGCCTGCAGGTGCCGGCGAATGATCCCCTGGTGCTGCAGTCGGCGTTGGCCGCCCGGACCGAGCATCTGGGCCTGGCGCTCACCAGCTCGGTGGTGCAGGCGCATCCGTTCCAGTTTGCCCGGCAGCTGTCCACGCTGGATCATCTGAGCGGCGGCCGGGTGGCGTGGAACATTGTGACCAGCGTGCTGGAGAACGCGCACCGGAACTTCGGCGGCGACGGGCTGGCCGAGCATGACAGCCGCTATGACTGGGCCGACGAGTACCTCGAGGTTTGCTACAAACTGTGGGAGGGTTCCTGGGACGAGGGCGCACTGGTCCAGGACAAGGCCGCGGGAATCCATGCCGATCCGGCGCGGGTGCACAAGATTCTGCACCGCGGTGAGCGCTACTGCGTGGACGGGCCGCATCTGGCTGCGCCCTCGCCGCAGAGCACGCCGGTGTTGTTCCAGGCCGGCAGCTCCGGTCGAGGGCAGCAGTTTGCCGCCGCCAACGCCGAGGCGGTGTTCATCTTCGCTCCGCACACCGCCTATGCGAAGAAGACCACCGACTCGGTCCGTGCCCTCGCGCGCGGCCTGGGGCGGCGCAATGAGGACATCAAGTTCTTTGCCGGGCTGTCCTTTGTGGTCGGTTCCACCGAGGCCGAGGTGAAGGCCAAGCAGGCCGACTTTGACGAGTATCTGGATTTGGACGCGATCGTGGCGCACATTGGCGGCGGCATCGGCGTCGACCTCGGGGGCCTGCCGCTGGACACCACGCTGGGGGATCTGCGGACCGACGGCGCCCGCGGTGTGCTCGAGGCACTGTTCGCATCGGTGCCCGGCGGGAATCCGACCATCGCCGACGTTGCCCGCTACCGCGCCTACAACCAGCAGATCGCCGGAACTCCGGAGCAGATCGCGGACCAGCTGGAGACCTGGCAGGACGCCGGCGTGGACGGCATCAACATCATCAACCAGATCCTGCCCGGCTCCTATACGGACTTCATCGACGGAGTGCTCCCGGAGCTGCGCCGCCGCGGCCTTGCCCAGACGGAGTACCGTCCCGGCACCCTGCGGGAGAAGCTGTTCGACGGCGATGCGCGGCTGCCGTCCCGGCATCCGGGCACGAAGTACCGCGGGGCGTTTTCCGCGGTGGAGGTTTAGGGTGGGAACGCGTACGGCGGGTCGCTAGATGCTGCGCACGTGTTCCGGCGTCAGCTCCGCAAGGCTGGTGACGCCGAGCAGCTGCATCACCGTTGTCATCTCGGTGCGCAGCAGCTCCAGCGTCCGTTCGGCGCCCTGCCGTCCGCCGGCCATCAGCCCGTAGAGATAGGCCCGGCCGATCAGCGTAAAGTCAGCCCCGGCGGCGATCGCAGCCACAATGTCGCCGCCGGACATGATGCCCGAGTCCAGGATGATTTCGGCATCGGGGCCGACGGCGGCGCGGATGCCGGGCAGGATCCGCAGCGGGACCGGCGCCCGGTCCAGCTGCCGGCCGCCGTGGTTGGAGACCACTATCGCGTCGGCCCCGCGGGCGAAGGATTCCACCGCGTCCTGCGGGGACTGGATGCCCTTGACGATCAGTTTGCCCGGCCACGTCTCCCGCAGCCAGGCCAGGTCCTCGAAGTTCAGCGAGGGCTCAAACATGGTGTTGACGGTCTCCGCCAGGGACACCCGCTCGCCCTCGAAGTTGGCGAATCCCAGCGGTTTGGTGGTGAGGAAATTGAACCACCACTCGGGCCGGTAGGAGGCGTCCAGGATGGTCTTGGGCGTGAGGGTGGGCGGCATGGTCATGCCGTTGCGGGTGTCCCGCAGCCGGGCGCCGGCCACCGGGGTGTCCACCGTGACGATCAGGGCGCCGTAGCCGGCGGCCGCGGCACGGTCCACCAGTTCCCGGGACCGGCCGCGGTCCTTCCAGAGGTAGAGCTGGAACCATTTGGCGGCGTCGGGCACTTCAGCCTCCAGCTCCTCAATCGACGCCGTGCCCATGGTGGACAACGCAAAAGGAACGCCGAACGCGGCGGCGGCCTGCGCTCCGCCGATTTCGCCTTCGGTGTGCATGAGCCGGGTGAGGCCGGTGGGCCCGATGCCCACGGGCAGCGACGACTCCGTGCCGGCGATCTTGGTGCGCAGATCCACGCTCGTGACGTCGCGCAGCACGTGCGGAACAAATTCGACGTCGTCGAACGCGGCGCGGTTGCGGTTCAGGGCATGCTCGCCGAAGGATCCGCCGTCCACGTAGTCGAAGGCTGCTGCGGGAATCCTCCGCTTCGCGATGTCGCGCAGTTCCCGGACATTGGTGGCCTTCGCCAGCCGTGCACGGCGGAGGTCCAGGTCAAAGGGCTTGAACTGGACCAGGTCCCGGAGTTCTTTGTACTGGGGCATTCTGCGTTTCATGGCTGGCGCTCCTCATATGCGGAAAGGCCAGCGTAAGCATGAGGTGAGACCGGCAGCCAATTTGTGTCAGGCGTCCTTCTCTTTATCGGTAGTTTTCTTGTCGGCGGCTTCCTTCGCGGCAGCTTTGGCGGCGTCCGCCTGTGCTTTCTCGGCGGCCTTTTCCTCCTCAAGCCACTTGTCGCGCTTGGCCCCGGGAACCCAGCCGGTGTCCACCACCTTGCGCTGGTAGATGCTCGCGGCAACCACGAGCACCAGGGCGATCAGGACAGTGAGCACAATTCCGCCTGCCGTCCCGGTCCGGAGGCTAAGCCCAACAATGGTTCCGAACCACCCGAAGTCCGCATCACCGAAAGTGCTGTTGGCGAAACCGAATTCGCCGAGCACCTGCAGGAGAATTGCGGGCAGGATGGTGATGATGACCCCGTTGATGAAGCCGCCTGCCACCGCGCCCCGGCGTCCGCCGGTGGCGTTGCCGTAAACACCCGCGCCGCCGCCGGTGAAGAAGTGGGGCACCATGCCGGGAAGAATCAGGGCTAGCCCAAAGACCGGGTTAAGCCACACGGCCAGGAGCCCCAGGGCAACCAGCCCTCCCGCGAACGAGCTGAGGAACCCGATCAGTACGGCGTTCTGGCCGAACGGAAAGACAATGGGGATGTCCAGGGCTGCCTTGGCACCCGGGACAACTTTGTTCGCGATTCCCTGGAACGCCGGAACCAGCTCCCCCAGTACGGTGCGCACACCGTAAAGAATGATGGCTACGCCCACACCGAACTGAAGTGCCAGGCCGAAACCGGCCATGATGAAGGCTCCGGCATCGGCAACGTCGAAGATGGCCAGTGCCTCGTCGCGCGGAAGGGAAATCAAGCCCCAAATGGAGAAGACGAGGTAAATCAGCACCATGGACAGCGCTGTTGCCACCATCGAATCGCGGAGGAACCGCAGGCCCTGCGGGAACTTGATGTCCTCCGTCGATTTGCTGCGGCGGCCCACCGCCTGGCCTGCGGCACCGGCAGCAATGTAGCCAAGGGTGCCGAAGTGGCCGATGGCGATGGTGTCATTTCCGGTGACCTTTTTGGTCCAGGGATGGACAAAGGCCGGCATCACCACCATGACAACGCCCAGGAGGAAAGCTCCGATGAGCACCACCAGCCAGCTCAGGCCGTCCCCGAGCCCGACGGACAGCACCACGGTGAGCATGGTGGCCATAAAAACCATGTGGTGCCCGGTGAGGAACACGTATTTCAGCGGCGTGAACCGGGCAAGCAGCAGCATCACCAAAAAGCCAAGGGTCAGGACATAGGCGCTCTGGGCACCGAAGTCCTCCTGGGCAATAGCCGTGATGACCTCGTTGGTGGGGATAACACCCTGCGCTCCGGTTACCGCGAGGATGAGGGTGCCGAGGGGATCCAGGGAGTTCGTCACCACCGTTGCCCCTGCACCGAGGATCAGGAAGCCCAAAGCGGCTTTGAGCGCCCCTCCCACCACCTGGCCGGAGTTGCGGCGCAGCGCGATCAGGCCCACTGCGGTGATGATGCCAATGAGGTAGGCAGGGACGTTGAGAATTTGTTGCCCGATGAAATTCAGAATGGTGACAAGCCAGTCCATCGTGGGCACTCCTTTTTTTGTGGCGCAAACGCCTGTTAGGTGCAGCGAACGCGGTTACTCGATGGCTGCTGAGAGTTTCTCTTTGATCTCGTCCATGTCGACGAAGTTGTCAATAATGATCACCTTGGCCGGAACCTCGCCAATCTCCCCGGCGAGTTCGTCGCTCGTCAGGACGATGTCCGCGGACTGGGCTGCTCCCCTGGCAACACCGATATCCGCAGCTTCAACGTCGCCTTCCACGCCCAGATCCCGCAGGACCTGTTCCGCGTTCATCTTCAACAGCACCGAGGTTCCAATGCCCATGCCGCAAACGGCAACTATTTTCATGGGGGTGCCTTTCCATCGAGAGTGATTACTGGGTATTCAAGCTTTTCAGCAGGTCCCGCACTTCGGTTTCCGTGGTTGCCGCTTCGAGCCGGCCGCGCAGGTCCTTGTTGGCAAGGACTCCGGCGAGCGCCTTGAGAACTTCAATGTGGGCGGTGTGGTCCGTGGCGGCCAAGCCGATCACCAGGGTTACCGGGTCATTCTTCGCGTGGCCGAAGTTGACCGGGTCCTTGAGACTGACCCAGCTCAGGCCGCCTTTCAGGACTGCTTCGGAAGGCCGCGCATGGGCAAGGGCTATGCCGGGAGCAATGACGATGTACGGGCCGTGTTCCTCGACTGCCGCGATCATCTGGTCGGTGTAGTCGCCCGTGGTGACTCCGGCTGCAACAAGCCCGTCGCCCGCGAGGCGGATGGCGTCCCGCCAGTCGGCAGCGGCCGCTTTGAGATTGATGGAAAACAGTGAATTTTCGAGGTTCATGGCCACGATGAATCCTTAGGAAAATGGGAGGTCCCGATCCATGCATCGCTTTCACGGTGTCACCCGGATGGGGTGTTGTCCATGGAATCCTGAACAAGCAGGCCCGCACCCCCGAAAAACCCCCCGGGTCTGCGCAGACCGTTGACTTATCTCAGGCAGCAGCGCCACAGTGACGGTGTGACTGAGAACCGCTTGCCGCCACAGTCCGCTTCGGAATCCTCCCTGGATCAGAGGGCCGTGGCTGCCGCCCGTGCCATTCCCGCTCATCTGGTGCAGGAGAAAGGTCACGGGCACGCCGGAACCGCCATGGCGCTGGCGCCGTTGTCCCACGTCTTGTTTTCCCGGGTCCTGCGCCACAGCCCCGCACACCCGGACTGGCCCGCCAGGGACCGCTTTGTCCTCTCGGCCGGACATGCCAGCCTCCTGCTGTACATCCAGCTCTTCTTTACGGGTTACGGGCTGACTCTGGCCGATCTGGCGGCGGGCCGCTCGTTCGGATCCAAGACTCCCGGGCACCCCGAGGTCCACCACACGGTCGGCGTCGAAATGAGCACCGGACCGCTGGGGCAGGGCGTGGCATCCGCCGTCGGCATGGCAGCGGCCGCACTGCACGAACAGGCGGTCTTCACCCCCGGCTCCCCGCTTCTGGACCACACCATCTGGACCCTTGCCGGCGACGGCTGCCTGCAGGAGGGCATATCGGCCGAGGCCTCGAGCCTGGCCGGAACCCTGGGCCTGGACAACCTGGTCATGATCTGGGACGACAACGGCGTGACCATCGATTCCCGCACCAGCGAAACCTTCTCCGAAGATGTCCGCGCGCGCTACGCGTCCTATAACTGGCGGGTTCTGGAGATTGAAGACATCAATGACCTCGACGGCGTTGAAGCGGTGCTGCGGCGGGCTGCCGAGCGAACCGGGCAGCCCACCCTGGTGGCCGTGAAAACTGTCATTGGTGCTCCCTCCCGCAAGTTCGGCGGCGCACCCGCAGCCCACTCCGGCGGGTTTGGGGCCGAGGAAGTGGCGGAGGTGAAGAAGACGCTGGGATACGCCCCCGACGCCGGCCTCGAGGACCTGGTGGACGAGGAGCTGCTGCAGCACACCCGTTCCGCCGCCGGCCGGGGAGCCCGGCTCTACTCCGAGTGGGAACGCGCCTACGGCCGGTGGGCGGCGGAGCACCCGGACGACGCCGGGCGGTGGGCCGGGTTCCGCTCCGGCGAAGTCGACCTGTCTCCCCTGTCAGAGGTGGCAACGGGGGAACCGGGTGACCTCATTGCCACCCGCACCACCAACGGCGCAGTGCTTAAGGCCCTGCAGTCCAACCCCGCACTGTGGGGCGGGTCGGCGGATCTGAGCGGTTCCACCAGCGTGGCTGTCCCCGGTGAACCGTTCTCCGACAGGAACCCGTCCGGTGAGTTCCTCCGCTTCGGCGTCCGCGAACATGCCATGGCGGCGGCGCTCAGCGGCATCGCCCTGCACGGCCCCTGGCGTCCCTTCGGATCCACCTACCTCGTCTTCAGCGACTACATGCGTCCGGCCATCCGCCTCGCCGCGCTCATGGGAGTGGGGGTCATTTACGTGTTCTCGCACGATTCCGTGGCGGTGGGCGAAGACGGACCAACCCATCA
>NZ_JASDDG010000054.1 GCF_030407495.1 Arthrobacter sp. APC 3897
GCGTGCGTTCACGGCCTCGCGGGGTATGCCGGACTCGAGCAGCTTGGTGGCGGAGTGGACGATGGCGTTGATCAGCTCCGCGGTTGCGGCGGGATCCTCGGCACCGAGCTCGCGAAGCGTTCCGACCAGCGGATCCAGCAGCTGAGAGTGCATCATGGAGCTCTGGGTATTCAGCTCCTCGCTGGGGGCAACGGCCGCGAGGGCGGTCCCTACGGCGTGTTCCCCCTCGGCGACAAGTGCAATGTTGGTCAGTACATAAGCCAGGATGCGGTCTGCCGGATCGGGCTGCGCCTGCATGGCCTCCTCCACCCGGCGGGCCCAGCGGGGGAAAACATCCAGGACCAGGGCATTCAACAGGTCCTGGCGGGACTTGTAGTACTGGTAGGCGCTCGGGCGGGCGAGCCCGGCCAGGGCGGCTACTTCCGCCATGCTGGGAGCTTCGCCGGTCCTTGCCAGCAGGGTGCGTGCCGCATCCAGGAGGGCCCGTTGCTGGGCCGCGCGGTGTTCTGCGACCGTGGGCGAGGTAATGCGGGGCAAGGGCCCTCCTGGTTGGTGCTGTTCATTCTTTAACTGATTAGGCGTCCGTCCACCATTTCCACTACCCGGTGGCAGTGGTGGAGGACGTCGTGGTCATGCGTCACCATAACTGTAGCAACGCCGCGCTCGGCAGTTTCCCGGGCCAGGAGCGCTACGACGTCCTGGCTGCGGCGCCGGTCCAGAGCGGCGGTGGGCTCATCCACCAGCAGCAGCGGCGGCCGGGTGACGAGGGCGCGGGCAATGCCCACGCGCTGGCGCTCACCGCCGGAAAGCTGATCGGGGCGGCTCTTGAGCTTGTGTTCCATTCCCACGGCCCCGAGAAGCTCCCGCGGGTCAAAGCTCTTCTTCCCGAAGGCCATCCGGTGCACGAGTTCGAGCTGCTCGCCGGCGGTAAGGGCGGGGATGAGGTTTCCGGACTGGAAGACAAAGCCGATGTTGCGCAGGCGGAAGCGCGCGCGTTCGGCACCGTTCAGCGCGGCCAGGTTGGTCCCATTGATGGTTACGGATCCTGAGTCCGGGCTGGTCAGTGCACCGGCTGCTGCGAGCAGGCTCGACTTGCCGGCACCCGAGGGGCCGACGACGGCGACGAGTTCGCCGGGGCGCACGGTGAGATTAATATCATCCAGGGCCTGCACCGTGGCGTCGCCGTCGCCCAGGGAAAGGCTGGCTCCGGTAATGACAAGCCCGAGGGTCGTGTCTGTCTGGGGTGAGGTTTTGGTGCTCATCGCTGTCCTCCCAGGGCAGCCAGGGGGTCAACCCGGGAAATTCGAATAATGGCGGCTGCTGCGCCGATCAGGCCCAGCAGGATGGTCAGCGCGGTGGCCAGCGCAATGGGGCCGGCCTCAAGGGCGAACGGCATTGCCGTGCCGGAGAGTCCGGCTCCCATGCCCAGTCCGGCCAGCACGCCGACGGCGGTGAACCCGATGAGGACAATGGCAGCCTGGGCCAGGCCGTCGCGCAGCAGGTAACCGGTGGAGGCGCCGATGGCACGCAGCACAGCAAGTTCATGCTTGCGCTGGACCGTCCAGACCGTGAAGAAGGCGCCCACAACAAGTGCGCAGATGGCGTACAGGAAAACCTGGATCATTTGCAGGGTCATGGTCTCGGCACTGTAGCCGGGGGAGGCGTTGAAGGATTCCTTCAGCGTTGACGTGACGGTGCCGGCAGCTTCGTCGCCTGCAGCGTAATCAATGGTTGCGCCGTCTTCGGCAAGCAGAGCCACGGTGCTGGCCGTGCCGGGCTTGGCTGCGGCCGTGTCGGCCTCAGTGGGTGTTCCCGGGGCAGCCTCGCCGCCGGCAATGTACTGCCAGGTGTCCAGGGGAAGGTAGGCAATAGTCACGTGCCCGAAGGTGGCCTGATCGGCAGTGTAACCAACCACGGTCAGCTCAGTGCCGATCCGCTCCAAGGTGACGACGGAACCAATCCCGAGGCCCTCATCTGCGCCCGTAGGGGAGATGACAATCTCATCCGGGGCGGCAACTGCCCGTCCTTCGCCAACTTCCGGCGCGAGGAAGGAGTCAGAGTCGACACCGAAGAGGGACAGATCAACCTGGGTGCCGTCATCGGTGGTGCCGTTCATCATGGAAGCACCCATGAGCGTGACATCCTCGACGCCGGGCTGGCCGCGCCAGGCTTCGGCCTGGGACTCATCGACAACGCTGCGTGAGAAAGCGTTGTCAGTCTTAGTTCCTTCATTGAAGGCGAAAGCTGTGGCGGGCATACTTTTGAGTCCGGAAACGCCGTCGTTGACGAGACCGGAGGAAAGACCGGACAGCAGGACCATCAGGATGGCGATGAGTGCAATAACGCCGCCCATCAGGCCAAACCGTGCCCGGGCGAAGCGCAGTTCGCGCAGCGCTAAAAACATGGGAAAGCTCCGTCGGTTGTGGTTTCAGATGCCAACACTGTGTCAGCATCATGCCAACATGGTGTCAGAAAGTTGCCGGACGGGGCAAGTTGGGAAAGGCTCTCCCGGTGGAACTTCCCGGGCCGGCGCCTGCACTCTGGTTTGGAAGCTGCCAGTCTGCTGTCCTTGAAGAATGACCCAGCACCTGCACGACGCCTGGCGCCGGGTCGCGCATTCACGGCTACTGCGGTGGGCCGCAGCGGTTCTGGCAGTGGTGCTGGTGATCGAGTACATCGTCCTGCCGCAGCTGGCCGGATCCGGCAACATTATTTCCGCCGTGCTGGGACTGCCGGTCATCCTCATCCTCATGGCCGTGCTCCTCGAGACTGCGTCACTGGCCAGCTACAGCTGGCTCACCCGGGAGGTACTGCCGGGAGAGGAGCGCCCGGGATTCTTCACCCTGTTTCGCATCGATCTTGCAGACCTGGCCGTCAACCACACCGTTCCCGGCGGCGGGACGACGTCGGCGGCTGTCCGCTTCCGCCTGCTTAACCGCTGCGGAGTGCAGTCGGAGAATGCACTGAGCGCTGCAACCGTCCAGGTGGTGGGGGCCAACCTGGTGCTGGCCGGCCTGTTCAGTGCGGGATTGCTGACGGTTCACAGCACCTCTGCGGCAGGACGCTACCTCGGCATTGCCGGGGCAGTAGTCCTGGTGCTGCTGGCATTGTGCGTAGCTGTGCTCACGGTACTGGACCGGCATCTGGACGGGGCTGTCCGCGCGGCAAGCAGCGTGGCCCGAACGATCAGGGTGATTTCACCCGCCTCCGCGGAGCAGTTTGTGCGGACCATCGCCGCCGAGGTGCAGATGTTCCGCAGCGATCCGCGCAGGTTCGCGGCAGCAGTGGTTCTCGCCGCGCTGCGATATCTGCTCGATGCGGCGTGCCTCTGGGTCTTCTTTGCCGCTTACGGGCACGTGATTCACCCGGCAGAACTGCTGCTGGCCTACTCGCTTGCGAACCTCGTGGCTCTGGTTCCGCTCACGCCGGGCGGCCTGGGGCTTGTGGAGGGCGTGCTGGTATCCATGCTGGTAGCCTTCGGGGCGCCGGACCATGCTGCCGTCCTGGGGGTCCTGTCCTGGCGGCTGGTGCAGTTCTGGCTGCCGATTCCGGTGGGGGGACTGGCCTACCTGTCCCTGCGGCTGGGAATCCTCCGCCGCATGCAAAAGCAGCCCCGGAACAAACGTTCCGGGACTGCTTCAAGGGTCATCCGGCAAAACTAGGCCGGACGGGGTGCCTGTTATGCGCCCCAGATGTCATCCCCGCGCAGCGTGGCGTCGGCGCCGCCGTCGGTGTAGATGGTCTGACCCGTGGTGTGGGTGTTCTCTTCGCTGGTCAGCCAGGCGAGCAGCCGTGCAATGACAACCGGCTCGGAATGCCCGTTCAGCGGCATGGGGACTGAGGAGTCCACCATTTCGCGTCCCTCGGGGGTGGACAGCAGTTCCTTGGTCATCGCAGAAAGGACGGTCCCCGGGGCGACGGCGTTCAGCGGGATGCCGGCACCGGCCCAGGTGCCGGTGACGCTTGCGCGCCGGACCCAGCGGCTGAGGGCCCGCTTGGAGGAGGGGTAGTTAAGGTATCCAACCCGGGGACCCTGCTCGGCGAGGGATGCACCGATTTTCAGTGCGCGGGCCTCGTCGCCTTCCAGCATGGCGTCCACAAGCTCGGGGGAGTTGGGCTGGAGCGATGCCATGGAACTGACAACGGCCGCCCGCGGAGCCTCGCTCTTGGCCAGTGTGGGGGCCAGCATCTCGAGAAATTCGGTAACTCCGAAGAAGTTGACGGCAACCGTGATGGGCGAGGGCGCAGAGATCCCTGCACAGGCGATGACTGCATCCACCTTGCCGCCTGCGAGCTCCACTGCCCTCTCGACGGCTGCGCGGCGGCCTTCGGCAGTGCTCAGGTCCGCTTCGACCTCAGCACCGCGAAGATCCACCCCCACAACGGTGTTGCCGCGTTCGCGCAGCAGTTCGGCTGTAGCGGCGCCGATTCCCGATCCTGATCCAGTGACTATGTATGTGCGTGCCATGAGACCAGATTACGCCTGCGGTGCGTGCAGTTTTGACCGGTGTGATGTGTGCACCATCTGCTAGGAATTCCGGCCTGCCGGCGCAGCTGACTAGTGCAGTTGACTTCGCCAGCCGGGCGGAATCTTTCCGGCAGGGCCGGGCACGCTCTGGCTCTGCGGATGGCTCAGCGGCGGGGCGAGCTCCGGGCCCGTGAAGACCGACGCGGTCCGATAATCCCAGAACCAGTCTTCACCGGGTTCGTAGCTGCGGATTACCGGATGACCGGTTGACTGCTCATGGCCGCTGGCATGTTGTCGCGGAGAACTGTCGCAGCAGCCAATGTGGCCGCATTCGGCGCAGCGGCGCAGGTGAAACCACCAGCCTCCGTCCGCACTGCATTCCACGCAGCCCGGCCCGGAGGGCGGCACGGCAGCGTTGATGCCGGATGAGTCGTACATTGTGCTCACTCCTTGGCGGCCACCCCCGGTCTTCCAACGGTAGCCAGCCGGCTGCGCCGGCAACAGGGTCCGGCCCCGCCGCGACCCGTCAGCCGTTCGGCAACCCCACCATCCGGGCGCTTTCTTCCCAGAGCCGGGAGGAGAGGGCGGCATCGTAGGCATCCTTGTTGGCGGGGGAGATCTTGCATTTGTAGTAATACTTGCCGGTCTGCCAGTCCTTTGCCGGGTCCGCAGTGGCCAGCCACACCAGTGTTTCGGCGCCCTGTTCAGGGGAGATCAGGAAGCGGTTCAGGAGCGTCCGGTACATGAGGCGCATCATGCTGGTGGATTCGGACGCGAAAGACGTTGCCACCCCGCCCGGGTGGAAGGCGGCGGTCGAAATGCCGCTGTTCCCGTAGCGGGCATCCAGCTCCCGGGTGAACAGGATGTTGGCCAGCTTGGCGTTTCCGTAGGCACGGTTGGGGCTGTACCTGCGGCGGGCTTCCAGATCACCGATGTCGAAGCGGGCGAAGATGCTGTTGGCGACGCTGGATGTGTTGATGACGGTTGCCCGTGATTCCGTCAGCCTCTCCAGCAGCAGGTTGGTCAGCAGGAACGGGGCCAGGTGATTAACCTGCAGCGTCTTTTCATGCCCGTCCACCGTTTCTTCACGCCGGCCCATGATGCCGCCGGCGTTGTTGGCCAGGACGTCGATGCGCGGATAACGCTCCAGCAGGGTGGCTGCCAGCGCACGGACGTCGTCGAGCCTGGCGAAATCCGCCAGGTGATAGTCGGCGCCGCCCAGATCCCGGGCTGCGGCCGCGGTCTTCTCCGGTGACCGGCCGACGACGACGACGCGGTTGCCTAAGCTGTGCAGGCTGCGGGCCGCTGCGGCACCAATGCCGTCACTTGCCCCGGTAATGACGATTGTTCGCTCTGGCACTGGGGAGCCTTTCAGCTGAGGGGAATCGTGCAAAGACGTTCCCAGTATGGCAACGCGCCGGGAGTCAGCCAATGATCCAAGTCGCCGTATTGCGGCGGGCTCATGCCGGGAGCCGGTCTCAGTCCCGCTCGGGGATATGCGGTCTTGGCTCCAGGAGGCGGCGGGCCGCGGCAACGGCAGCTTTTCTGCGCCGGTCCCGTGATACTCCGGGCTCATCCGGTTTTCCGGTGAAGAGCGTCTCGGGGGATTGGGCCCAGGCCGTGGCCAGGGAGAAAAGCAGAACCATCAATTCGTCCGGGTCCCACGCCGGGTCAATGAAACCTTCTTTCTGGGCCGTGACGATGTCTTCGTTGCGGGGTCCCGGCCGGCCGTACGGCGTCGGCGGGAGTAAATTGGGTTCCCCCTCAAGCCGTGCCCAGTCCAGCATGCGCAGGTGCTCGGGTTCGGCCGCCGCGTGGTCGAACATTGCGCCGACGAATCCCGGCAAATCGGTGACATCCCTCGGAACCCGATTTGTGGTTTCCTGCAGGTTGTCCCTCAGCACGGCTGCAAACAGCGAGCGTTTGTCGCCGAAATAGGAGTAGAGGCGCTCTTTGCTGGCTTTGGCCTCCGCTGCTATCCGGTCCACGCGTGCGCCGGCCAGTCCGTGCCGCGCAAACTCCGTCCGTGCTGCCGCCATGATCCTGGCCCGTGTTGCTTCGCCGTCACGTCTCATTCCTGTAGTATAGCTAAGCCAACCAACCAGTTCGTTTTGAATCAGGATCTCCCCTACATGGACCGCATCACCCCCGCCGGATCACCTCCGGCCTTTGACCACTCGGCGCATCCGCACCGCTGGCTCCTCCTGTCTGTTCTCGCCCTGGCCCAGCTGATGGTGGTCCTTGACGGGACCATCGTCAACATTGCCCTGCCGGACGCCCAGCTGGATCTTGGCATGTCTGACGGTGACCGGACCTGGGTGGTCACCATTTATGCCCTTGCTTTCGGGTCCCTCCTGCTTCTCGGCGGCCGCATTGCGGATTACTGGGGGCGCAAGCGCACCTTCATGGTGGGCATGCTGGGGTTTGCCCTTGCCTCGGCGCTGGGCGGATTTGCCTCCAGTACTGAAATGCTGCTTGCCGCCCGTGGTCTGCAGGGTGCGTTTGCCGCGCTCCTGGCACCGGCGTCGCTGGCGATCCTGACCATCACGTTTCCGTCCGGCAGGGACCGGATAAAGGCCTTCGCCGTATACGGCGCGATTGGCGGCGGGGGCGCAGCCATCGGTCTGCTGCTGGGAGGCGTTCTGACGCAGTACGCCAGCTGGACCTGGTGCCTGCTCGTGAACGTGCCCATTGCCGTCGTAGCCATTGCTGCCGGCCTGCCACTGATCCGTGAGAGCAAGGCCCACGGCAACACGCGGTACGACCTTCCCGGCGCCATCCTCGTCGTCGTCGGACTCGCCTCATTGGTCTACGGCTTTGCCCAGGCTGAAAATGGCTGGGCACGGGTGGAAACCATCGGGTTCCTGGCAGCCGGCGTCGTCGTTCTTGCTGCGTTTGTGTATGTGGAATCCAAGGTGGCCAATCCACTGCTTCCCCTGCGCGTGCTGGCGAACCGGGTCCGCGGCGGCGCTTTTCTGATTTCGGCTCTGACCGGCGCAGCCCTGCTGGGCGGAATTCTCTTCCTCGTCTTCTACTTCCAGATTGTCCTGGGATATTCGCCGCTGAAATCCGGGCTGGCGTCGCTTCCGATGACGCTCGCCATCACCGCCGGTGCGGGTATGGTGTCCAAGTTCCTGCCCCGCACCGGTGTCCGCCTGCCCATGACTCTGGGGCCTGTGGTTGGAGCTGTTGGCCTCTTCTGGCTCTCCTTTATTACTGTGGAGGGCAATTACGCCCTGGAGGTCCTGCCCGGCCTGATTCTTCTCGGCTTCGGTCTGGCCATGATTTTTGTTCCGCTGCAGAATGTGGCGCTCGCCGGGATTAATGAGCACGACGCCGGTGTGGCCAGTGCCGCTGTGTCGGCCACGCAGCAGATTGGCGGCTCCATCGGAACGGCTCTCTTTACGGCCATCTACACCGCCGCCATGACGGCGCATGTCAGCAGCAACGGGGTGCTCCCCGGAGTCCAGGCCGGTGCCTTG
>NZ_JASDDG010000055.1 GCF_030407495.1 Arthrobacter sp. APC 3897
CAACGGACACCCTCACCGGCTAAATCCCCAGTTTGGTGAGGGTGTTCCGCAGCGTCTCGGCGGAATCATGGAACTTCCGGGTCTCCAATTCGTCCAGCGGCATTTCCAGCATGCCGTAGACACCGTTGATCCCCACGATCGAGGGAAGCGACAGTGCAACGCCCTCAATCCCGTAGGCACCCTGCATGATTGCCGACACCGGCAGCACGGCGTTTTCCGCCTGCATGACGGCTTCCACGATCCGCACCCCGGCCAGCCCGATGGCGTAGTTGGTGGCCCCCTTGCCCTCAATGACCCGGTAGGCCGCCGTCACCACATCATGCGTGACGGCATCCAGGTACTCCTGGGTGAACACCTGCCGGCCGCTGATCTTCCAGTCCCGGATCGGCACCGGCCCGATGGAGGCGCTGGACCATACCGGAAACTCCGAGTCCCCGTGCTCACCAATAATGGTGGCGTGCACACTGGTCATCAGCACGTGCGCTTCCCGGGCCAGGAGCAGCCGCAGCCGGGAAGTGTCCAGCACGGTGCCGGAGGAGAAAATCCGGTTCCATGGAAGGCCGGATGCTTTCTGAGCGGCCACCGTCAGCACGTCACAGGGGTTGGTGACAATAATGTAGACAGCGTCCGGTGCCTGCTCCATCAGCTGGATCATCAGGTTCTGGATGATGCCCGCATTCACCCCGGCCAGATCAAGCCTCGACTGCCCCGGCTTCTGCCGGGCTCCCGCGGTGATGACAATGACATCCGAACCCGCCAGCGCCTCAATGTTTCCGCCGCCCGTCACCGTGTTTGCGCCCGTGAACTGCGTGCCGTGGGCAAGATCCAGTCCTTCGGCTTCCGCGCGGGTGGCGTCAATATCGTAGATCGCTATTTCCCGGGCCGCGTCGCGGATGATGGCGGCGTAGGCGAGGGACGTCCCAACGCTCCCGGCGCCTACGATTCCCAGTTTGGTGACGGGCCTGGTGGTGATGTTGGCCATGGCAGAGCCTCGCTCCATAGGTTGGATCCTCTTTCCAGCAATGGTAAAGGCGTGCCCCGTGCAGGGGAACGGCAACGGAAGCCACGGGCACTTCTTTGCCGCGAGTCGTGTTTTTCGTGCTCCCCGTCCCGGACAAGCCTCGGCCCCCAAAAAGTTGTCACCAGGGGGTAGACAGCCATGGAAACGACGCGCACACTTCACACCATGGATAGTCACCCCGGGGATGACAGCCCCGAGCTCCTCCCCGGATCCCGCTGGGACAGCATTCTGTCCCACCGGTCTCCGGAAGAGCAGAGAGCCGTTGCCGGCCGCTTCGAGGCAGCCGGATTGTCAGCAGAGCGCGTGCGTGCCGTCCTGGCCGACGGCGGGGACCAGCTGTACGCTGCAGCCGCGGAAGGCTCCCCCGGATGGGCGGAGCAGTTTGGCGGAACACTGGCCGCAGCACTGCTGGCCGGTGAAATAGGCGCGCTCGCGGCCCGGCTGGGCCGGCGGGCCTCGGGCATCAGGTCACTCGCGGCGGCGGACCTGCTCGAGGATTTCAGCGCCGTAACGGTCGCCGAAGAGCTGGGCGTGTCCCGGCAGAAGATATACGAGATAGCCCGGGGCGGGCTGCGCGGCCCGCACCTGGACACGGTCCCCTGGAGGTCTCCGTGAAACAGATTAATGAACGAGTCCAGCTCCCCGACGCCAACCGGCAGTACCTTGTCCATCCGCTGGATTTGGAACCGGCGCGCCGGTCGTTCCTGCTGAGCTGGGCGCTGGGCATTATCGGCACTCCCCAGGTCTTTGCCGCCGTCGCGGCCCTGGTGTGGGTCCTCAGCAACAACTTCGTGGCCCCCTTTATCGCGGCCGGATCGACCATGCTCTTCGGCAACCTCGCGGCGGCCTGGTTCCGCCGGGAGGCATGGTCCAACATCCCCGGCAAGCGCCGGGACCCGGACCGGCGCCTGTTGGGACTAAACCTGCTGGCCGCCGTCGTACAGGCACTGGCGCTGGCAGCAGCGGCGGTTCTTTTAATCCTGTGGTTCATCAACCGTGATGTCTCCCCCGAGGTGGCGGCCTACGCCACCGGCACGGTCACCGCCGTCACGGTGCTTATGGCGGTCGATGTGGCGGTGACCGCCGTCCGGACCCGCAGCGGAACGGCAGCCCTGGCACCGGCGGTAAACCTGCTCGTGGTGGCTGCGGTCTCCTGGTGGGGATTCCTGGTGATCGCCGGGCGGACCGGACCGCTGGACGTGTCCACGGTCATCACGGGAGCGGCGGTGCTTCTGACCGTCTGGGTCCTGTGGCTGATCTGGTCGGCGTGGCAGCGCCGGCGCATTGCCCGCGGCGCCGCAGGCGGCAGTGCGGCTCCGGCCGCTTAGGCGAAACGGCTCAGGTAACCGGCGCGGGACTGCTCCACGTGGGAACGCATCAGTTCCTGGGCGCGTTCCGCGTCGCCGGAGTCGACGGCGGCCATCAACACCCGGTGCTCGCTCCAGGAGTCCTTGCCGCGGTTGTCCACATCCGCTGCGTAGAGCCATTCGATCTTGCCGGCCAGCTGGCGCAGCAGCGCAGTGAGCGAGCGGCTGTCCGCCAGTTCGGCCACCGCCAGATGGAACCGGACATTCAGCTCCGGCAGCTCTTCAAGCCTGCCCTCCGCCACAGCCGTATCTCCGGCGGCCAGGATTTCGGCAACCCTGCCCCGCGCCGCCCACCACTCGTCGTCGGGCATTCCCGCGGCGAGCTGCCGGCCGGCACGCTCGGCGGCCCGGCGGGCAGTAGCCGTTTCCACGACCGTCCGGACGGCGAAGAGATCATCGGCCTCGTCCACCGGAATGTTGGAGACGGTGGACCCGGCGTAGGGCCGGGACTCCACGAAGCCCTCCGCTTCCAGGGTGCGCAGCGCCTCCCGGACCGGAACACGGGAAATACCGTATTTGCGGGCCAGCGACGCTTCGGTGATCCGGGACCCCGGCGTCAGGACGCCGAAGATGATGTCGCGGCGGATCTCGTCTTCAATGCGGTCCTTGGGCGCGCCGGGGACCCCGGCCGGTGCTGGATCAGCGGGCAAATGCCGCTCCCGGGATGGCGCTGAGGAGCTCCGAAGTGTAATCCTGCTGCGGAGCCAGGAAGACCTGATCCGCCGTTCCGCTCTCAATGACTTCTCCGGATTTCATGACTACTACATTATGTGCAATCTGCCGGACAACGGCGAGGTCATGCGTGATGAACAGATAGGTCAGCCCCAGCCGGTCCTGTAAATCGGCCAGCAGCGACAGGATCTGGTCCTGCACCAGCACATCCAGTGCGGACACCGCCTCGTCGCAGATGAGCAGTTCCGGCTCGGGAGCCAGGGCACGGGCGATGGCCACCCGCTGCCGCTGGCCGCCGGACAGCTCGTTTGGCCGGCGCTGGGCGATGCTGCGCGGGAGTGCCACCTGGTCCAGCAGCTCAGCCACGCGGCTGCGGCGGGTGGTCCGGTCTCCGATACCGAAGATGCGCAGCGGTTCGTCGATCAGCCGCTCAATGCTGAAAGTGGGGTCCAGCGATCCGTACGGGTCTTGGAACACCGGCTGCACCATCCGGCGCAGGCGGCGCCGCTCCGGTCCGCGGCTGGCGGAGATCGATTCCCCTCCCACCAGTGCCTCCCCGCCGGAGGGCGTCTCCAGTCCCAGCAGGATGCGGGCCACGGTTGTCTTGCCGGAGCCTGATTCACCCACGACGGCGGTGGTTGTTCCCCTGGCCACGGTGAAGGACACATCGTTGAGAGCCTGCACCACCTGTCCGCGCTGTCCCCGGAGCTTGAATTCCTTCACCAGGCGCCGAACCTCCACTACCGGCTCCGGAGGGTGCTCTGCCGGCGCCGCCGCTGATGAGTCCTCGGGCGACAAAGCGGCAGAGACCGACGGCGCCGCCGCCACCAGCGCTTTCGTATAGTCCTGCACCGGATCCAGCAGAATCTGCTGCGGGGTGCCTTCCTCCACAATCCTGCCGTCCGCCATCACGATGATCCGGTCGGTGCGGTCCGCTGCCAGTCCCAAATCGTGAGTGATAAAAAGCAGGGTGGTGCCGCGGGCCTCCACCAGCTTCTGCAGGTGGTTCAGGATCTGCCGCTGCACCGTCACATCCAGGGCGGAGGTGGGTTCATCGGCGATCAGCAGCTCCGGATCGCCGGCCAGCGCAATGGCAATGAGTACGCGCTGGCGCATGCCGCCGGAGAATTCGTGCGGATACTGGCCGTAGCGCCGTTCCGCCTCGGGGATTCCGGCCTCAGCCATGAGCTCCACGGCGCGGCGTTTGACGCCCTCCCGGTTGTTCTCCGTGACTCCCCGGCTTCCGTTGCTGATCAGCGCATCGGCAATCTGTGCCCCCACCTTCATGGCCGGGTTGAGGTTGGACATGGGGTCCTGGGGGACCAGGCCGATGTGCCGTCCGCGGATACCCCGCATCCGGGCTTCCGGTGCGCCGGCAAGGTCCGTGCCGTCGAGCTCAATGGACCCTGCGGTGATTCGTCCGCTCCCCGGCAGCAGCCTCAGGACCGCGGCAACAGTGGTGGACTTGCCCGAACCGGACTGCCCCACGATGGCCACGCGCTCGCCCCGGCGCAGGTTCAGGCTGATGCCGTGCAGCACAGGGGTGCCGCCGAAGCTGACTTCCAGGTCCCGCACCGCAAGCAGCGTGTCCGGATGAGTGGTTTTAGCGTCCTGCTGCATATCCCTGCGCTCCCCTCGGATTGGCGGCTGCCTTGAGCAAACCGGTGGCCGGATCGCTGACCACCGAAGACAGCCGGCCCAGTGCCCAGTCCCCGGCGCGCGTCACCACATGGCCGCGGGCTTCCAGGCCTGCGATGACGTCATCCCCCAGACGGTCCTCCACCACGGCTCCGCCGGGCGTCCAGGTCCGGGGATAGAAGGATCCGGGAATGGAGGTGGTGTGCAGGGCGGGAGCGTCCACGGCCTGCTGCGGAGAGTATCCGCCCACCAGGGTGCGCAGCAGGTAGAGCAGCTGCCACTGGTCCTGCTGGTCCCCGCCGGGCGAGCCCAGGGCCGTGACTGCCTTGCCGTCCTTGAGCACCAGGGTGGGCGTCAGGGTGGTCCGGGGCCGCTTGCCCGCGGCGAGGGTGGACGGTGCGCCCGCTTCCAACCACGTCATCTGCAATCGTGATCCCAGGCAGAAGCCCAGTTCCGGAATGGTGGGCGAGGACTGCAGCCAGCCGCCCGACGGCGTCGCGGAGACCATGTTTCCCCACTGGTCCACAACATCCACATGGCAGGTGTCACCGCGGGTTTCCCCGGTGGGCATAACGGTGGGCTCCCCCACCCCTGCGAAGGCATGCTGCCCCTCAAGGGCGGGGGCGAAGTACTCGGTGCGCAGGGGCGGCAGGAACGGAGTGTGTCCCGGCACCGTGCCGGGACGGAATTCATGTGAGGCCCGGTCCGTGATCAGCGCGCGGCGGGTGGCGGCGTACTCCTCGCTGAGGAGGTAGTCCATCGGAACATCGGCGTCACCGTAGTAGGCCTCGCGGTCCGCGATGGCGAGCTTTTGCGCTTCCAGGATGGTGTGCGCGCCCAGCTCGGTGGAGGGGTCCAGGTATTCGTCGTCGTAGCCGGCCAGGATCGCCAGGGTCTGCAGCAGGGCCGGTCCCTGCCCCCAGGGCCCGGTCTTGGCGATGGTGTGGCCGCGGAATTCATAGGTCAGGGCGGGCTCGTAGGAGGCGCTGCTTGAGGCAAAATCCGCCAGGGTCATGACGCCGGCGTGATCCGCGCCGGAAGAATGCCGGTGCGGCACGGACAGGAAGTCCACAGCGGCGCGGGCCACGAAACCTTCGCGCCATTCGCGGCGGGCTGCGTCGATCCGTTCTTCCCGGCTGCCCTCCGGACTGCCTGCTGCCGCAAGCCGGTCCAGCACCGATGCGTAGGCTTCGTTGCGGATCATGTCGCCGTCTTCCGGAATTCGTCCTTCGGGCATCCACTGGGCGGCGGAGGTGGGCCAGTGCTCGGTGAAGAGGTCCGCCACGGAGGCGATGGTGGTGCCCACCCGGCCCACCACGGGATGGCCGTTGCGGGCGTAGCCCGCGGCAAAGGCGAGGACGTCACCGAGTTCCCAGGTGCCGTGGTCCCGCAGGAGCATCAGCCAGGCGTCGACGGCGGCCGGAACGGCTGCGGCCAGGGCGCCGGCGCCTGGAACCAGTTCCAGTCCCTCGGACAGGTAGTGTTCCGGGGTGGCTGCGGCGGGGGCTGCTCCCTGGCCCATGAGGACCACGGGTTCGGAGGGGTTCCCGGCGGTGACAAACACTCCGGTCATGTCCCCGCCTGGACCATTGAGGTGCGGTTCCACCACGTGCAGGACGAAGGCCGCAGCCACGGCCGCGTCGAAGGCGTTGCCGCCGCGTTCCAGCACGGCCTGGGAGGAGGCGGTGGCCAGCCAGTGGGTAGAGGCGCTCATGCC
>NZ_JASDDG010000056.1 GCF_030407495.1 Arthrobacter sp. APC 3897
ACGGGTTTGTTATCCGGGAACCACATAGTGGACGCAAGCAGCATTGATCATACACAACCCTTATTTAGCGGGAACGTTTGAAGTCGTTTCCTGCCCAGATTGTGATGTGGTGTAAGTTATCGGCCTATTAGTACCGGTCAGCTTCACGGGTCTTTAGTCCCCGCTTCCACATCCGGCCTATCAACCCAGTGGTCTGGCTGGGGGCCTCTCACACACAAGGTGTATGGAAATCTCATCTCGAAGCGGGCTTCCCGCTTAGATGCTTTCAGCGGTTATCCCATCCGAACGTAGCTAATCAGCGGTGCACTTGGCAGTACAACTGACACACCAGAGGTTCGTCCGTCCCGGTCCTCTCGTACTAAGGACAGCCCTTCTCAAATTTCCTGCGCGCGCAGCGGATAGGGACCGAACTGTCTCACGACGTTCTAAACCCAGCTCGCGTACCGCTTTAATGGGCGAACAGCCCAACCCTTGGGACCTACTCCAGCCCCAGGATGCGACGAGCCGACATCGAGGTGCCAAACCATGCCGTCGATATGGACTCTTGGGCAAGATCAGCCTGTTATCCCCGAGGTACCTTTTATCCGTTGAGCGACGGCCATTCCACAATGTACCGCCGGATCACTAGTCCCGACTTTCGTCCCTGCTCGAGATGTCTCTCTCACAGTCAAGCTCCCTTGTGCACTTACACTCGCCACCTGATTGCCAACCAGGCTGAGGGAACCTTTGGGCGCCTCCGTTACTCTTTAGGAGGCAACCGCCCCAGTTAAACTACCCATCAGGCACTGTCCCTGACCCGGATTACGGGCCGAAGTTAGATATCCAGTATGACCAGAGTGGTATTTCAACGATGACTCCACCCGAACTGGCGTCCGGGTCTCACAGTCTCCCACCTATCCTACACAAGCCACACCGAACACCAATACCAAACTATAGTAAAGGTCTCGGGGTCTTTCCGTCCTGCTGCGCGTAACGAGCATCTTTACTCGTACTGCAATTTCGCCGAGTTTATGGTTGAGACAGCGGGGAAGTCGTTACTCCATTCGTGCAGGTCGGAACTTACCCGACAAGGAATTTCGCTACCTTAGGATGGTTATAGTTACCACCGCCGTTTACTGGGGCTTAAATTCCCAGCTTCGCCCCAAAGGGCTAACCGGTCCTCTTAACCTTCCAGCACCGGGCAGGAGTCAGTCCGTATACATCGTCTTGCGACTTCGCACGGACCTGTGTTTTTAGTAAACAGTCGCTTCCCCCTGGTCTCTGCGGCCCCGATCCCCTCCGGACAGCAAGTGTCCATCAAGGTTGGGGCCCCCCTTCTCCCGAAGTTACGGGGGCATTTTGCCGAGTTCCTTAACCATAATTCTCTCGATCGCCTTAGTATTCTCTACCTGATCACCTGTGTCGGTTTGGGGTACGGGCGGCTAAAACCTCGCGCCGATGCTTTTCTAGGCAGCATAGGATCACCGGATTCCCACCCAAGGTGGGTCCCGTCAGATCTCAGGTGCGTCATCCAAGACACAGTGACGGATTTACCTATCACTGACCCTACATCCTTAGACCAGGACAACCATCGCCCGGCCCGGCTACCTTCCTGCGTCACACCTGTTAATACGCTTACCTCCCGGGATCAGGTCCCGCGCTCCACCAAAAACCGTGTCGCCACAAGGGCTAACGGTCAGGTATTGGGCGGTTAGTATCCCCCGATCAGTATTGGCGGTTTTTCGCCGGTACGGGAATATCAACCCGTTGTCCATCGACTACGCCTGTCGGCCTCGCCTTAGGTCCCGACTTACCCAGGGCAGATTAGCTTGACCCTGGAACCCTTGATCATTCGGCGGACGGGTTTCTCACCCGTCTTTCGCTACTCATGCCTGCATTCTCACTCGTGTAGGCTCCACCGCTGGTTTACACCGCGACTTCACTGCCCACACGACGCTCCCCTACCCATCCAAACGCTTGAACGAAAATGGATAAACCATCCGCTTGGCTAATATTTGAATGCCACAACTTCGGCGGTGTACTTGAGCCCCGCTACATTGTCGGCGCGGAATCACTTGACCAGTGAGCTATTACGCACTCTTTCAAGGATGGCTGCTTCTAAGCCAACCTCCTGGTTGTCTGAGCAACTCCACATCCTTTCCCACTTAGCACACGCTTAGGGGCCTTAGTTGGTGGTCTGGGCTGTTTCCCTCTCGACTATGAAGCTTATCCCCCACAGTCTCACTGCTGCGCTCTCACTTACCGGCATTCGGAGTTTGGCTGACGTCAGTAACCTTGTAGGGCCCATTAGCCATCCAGTAGCTCTACCTCCGGTAAGAAACACGCAACGCTGCACCTAAATGCATTTCGGGGAGAACCAGCTATCACGGAGTTTGATTGGCCTTTCACCCCTACCCACAGCTCATCCCCTCCATTTTCAACTGAAGTGGGTTCGGTCCTCCACGCGCTCTTACACACGCTTCAACCTGGCCATGGGTAGATCACTCCGCTTCGGGTCTAGATCACGCCACTGCATCGCCCTGTTCAGACTCGCTTTCGCTACGGCTTCCCCACACGGGTTAACCTCGCGACGTAACACTAACTCGCAGGCTCATTCTTCAAAAGGCACGCTGTCACAAGCACAACACCCACAAGGGGTACTGCCCTGCTCCAACGGATTGTAGGCACACGGTTTCAGGTACTGTTTCACTCCCCTCCCGGGGTACTTTTCACCTTTCCCTCACGGTACTTGTCCGCTATCGGTCATCAGGGAGTATTTAGGCTTACCAGGTGGTCCTGGCAGATTCGCACGGGATTTCTCGGGCCCCGTGCTACTTGGGATCCTCTCCAAGCGGCAGCATACATTCCGGTTACGGGGCTAACACCCTCTACGGCCGGGCTTTCAAACCCGTTCACCTATGCACCTGCACTCACTTCACCGATCCGGCAGAATCGATACGGAAAGTCCCGCAACCCCAGTGATGCAACGCCCGCCGGCTATCACACACCACTGGTTTAGCCTCTTCCGCGTTCGCTCGCCACTACTAACGGAATCACTATTGTTTTCTCTTCCTGTGGGTACTGAGATGTTTCACTTCCCCACGTTCCCTCCACGCACCCTATGTGTTCAGATGCGGGTCACCCGGTCACTCGCGCGCCGGGCGGGGTTTCCCCATTCGGACATCCTGGGATCAACGCTCGGTTATCAACTCCCCCAGGCTTATCGCAGATTCCTACGTCCTTCTTCGGCTCCTGATGCCAAGGCATCCACCGTGTGCCCTTAAAAACTTGACCACAAAGATCAATAAATATTATCGCTATCGAGAAAACCACGGCCTCACCAGGCACCCTCACGGGCACCGGGATCCACCAGGTTTATCTGAAATTGCACTTAATAATTTTAAGATGCTCGCGTCCACTATGTAGTTCTCAAACAACAACCCCGTCACACCCCTCCACCACCGCGTATCTACCGCGGATGATCTCAGGCCTGCGCAGGAACAATCAGAAACAACACGAAACCCGTGCCCTTCCCAACCCCTCCAAAAAAGGCTTGAAAATTCTTCGGTCCTGTTATTTCAGGACCCAACAGTGTGCCAAACGGAAAAACCCGGTACTCAAGCCACCGGCAGCCTTTCCAACCCGCAGACGATCATCCAAAGACAACCGAAGGGGCGTACTGTGCTGCCGGGCTCAACGCCGGGCACCTGCCTATTGATATTCCACCCTTGAGCACCCACCGGAAAACATATGCTTCCGACATGGGCATCTCCTGCAAAGCACACATCCAACACTGTGGAAGGACGCATCACCTTGAGGTGCTCCTTAGAAAGGAGGTGATCCAGCCGCACCTTCCGGTACGGCTACCTTGTTACGACTTAGTCCCAATCGCCGGTCCCACCTTCGACGGCTCCCTCCCCACAAGGGGGTTAGGCCACCGGCTTCGGGTGTTACCAACTTTCGTGACTTGACGGGCGGTGTGTACAAGGCCCGGGAACGTATTCACCGCAGCGTTGCTGATCTGCGATTACTAGCGACTCCAACTTCATGAGGTCGAGTTGCAGACCTCAATCCGAACTGAGACCGGCTTTTTGGGATTAGCTCCACCTCACAGTATCGCAACCCTTTGTACCGGCCATTGTAGCATGCGTGAAGCCCAAGACATAAGGGGCATGATGATTTGACGTCGTCCCCACCTTCCTCCGAGTTGACCCCGGCAGTCTCCTATGAGTCCCCGGCATAACCCGCTGGCAACATAGAACGAGGGTTGCGCTCGTTGCGGGACTTAACCCAACATCTCACGACACGAGCTGACGACAACCATGCACCACCTGTAAACCGGCCACAAGTGGGGGACCTGTTTCCAGGCCTTTCCGGTTCATGTCAAGCCTTGGTAAGGTTCTTCGCGTTGCATCGAATTAATCCGCATGCTCCGCCGCTTGTGCGGGCCCCCGTCAATTCCTTTGAGTTTTAGCCTTGCGGCCGTACTCCCCAGGCGGGGCACTTAATGCGTTAGCTACGGCGCGGAAAACGTGGAATGTCCCCCACACCTAGTGCCCAACGTTTACGGCATGGACTACCAGGGTATCTAATCCTGTTCGCTCCCCATGCTTTCGCTCCTCAGCGTCAGTTACAGCCCAGAGACCTGCCTTCGCCATCGGTGTTCCTCCTGATATCTGCGCATTTCACCGCTACACCAGGAATTCCAGTCTCCCCTACTGCACTCTAGTCTGCCCGTACCCACTGCAGACCCGGGGTTGAGCCCCGGGCTTTCACAGCAGACGCGACAAACCGCCTACGAGCTCTTTACGCCCAATAATTCCGGATAACGCTTGCGCCCTACGTATTACCGCGGCTGCTGGCACGTAGTTAGCCGGCGCTTCTTCTGCAGGTACCGTCACTTTCGCTTCTTCCCTGCTGAAAGAGGTTTACAACCCGAAGGCCTTCGTCCCTCACGCGGCGTCGCTGCATCAGGCTTTCGCCCATTGTGCAATATTCCCCACTGCTGCCTCCCGTAGGAGTCTGGGCCGTGTCTCAGTCCCAGTGTGGCCGGTCACCCTCTCAGGCCGGCTACCCGTCGTCGCCTTGGTGGGCCATTACCCCAACCAACTAGCTGATAGGCCGCGAGTCCATCCAAAACCGCATCAAGCTTTCCACCCCCATGACATGCGTCAGGAGGTCGTATCCGGTATTAGACCCGGTTTCCCAGGCTTATCCCGAAGTTAAGGGCAGGTTACTCACGTGTTACTCACCCGTTCGCCACTAATCATTTTGTGCAAGCACAAAAGTCATCGTTCGACTTGCATGTGTTAAGCACGCCGCCAGCGTTCATCCTGAGCCAGGATCAAACTCTCCGTAAATGTGTTACAGACACACGACCGGAGCCAAGGAAAATTGGCTGCACAGTCATGCACTAAATTCGAAACCAGCTAAAAAAGCTGCTCCCAGCCCACGGGGTGGGCGGAAACAACCAGTTCAACCAATTAAAATAATTGGTATCAATAAACTTGGCACACTATTGAGTTCTCAAACAACAGA
>NZ_JASDDG010000057.1 GCF_030407495.1 Arthrobacter sp. APC 3897
GGATAAAGACGCCGCGGAGTGCGCACCAATCCCGATGTCGGGCTGGATCCCTGCCGACGAGCTCCCTGACGACGGCGGCGACCCACCGCCCTTCTAGCCCAGGCCCTCAGGTTTGGATTGCGCTTTCCCACAGGATCAAACGAGCGTGACATGGCTCCGTTCCTTTCCCCGGGCAGTTTCTGCACTCGGCCGGCAGCGGGAGATGAGCCTGTTAGGGTGACGCCATGAATGGGGTAGCAGAGATTTATGAACGTTTTGCCGACGTCGAAGCCCGAAACGTTTCCCCGATCTACGAGGAATGGGCACGGGGAATCTCCCGGGATCCGGGGGTCTGTGACCTCATTGGCGCCCTGCCCCGGATCAAACGCCAACCCAACCTGGTCTTCGCCGCGGCACGTCTGCTGGGTGCCCTAGCAGGGATACGGCCGGCTGAGGGATTGGCTGATCAGCACCTGGGCCGACGTGGCCACAGTCATTCACTCACGCTCCACGCAAACAAATGAAGCGGGCCGGTGCGCCGTGCTGCTGCCGGTCCTGAGCCGGCTTGAGGGCCCGCTGAGTCTGATTGAAGCGGGCGCGTCGGCAGGGTTGTGCCTGTACCCGGACCGGTACAGCTACCACTACGACGTCGATGGTCACGTCACCGTGCTGGATCCGGCCACCGGTCCCAGCGCCGTGGTGGCCCGGTGCAGCATTGACGGCGCCGGACTGCCTCCCCGGGTGCCCGATGTCGTCTGGCGCGCCGGCGCGGACTCAATCCGCTCGACGTTCATGATCCGGAACAAATGGACTGGCTTGAGGCACTGGTGTGGCCGGAACACGACGAGCGGCGCCGTCGTCTCCGTGCTGCTGTGCGCCTGGCGGCGGAAGAGCCGGCGCAGCTCCTCCGGGGTGATCTCCTGGACACCGTCCCCGAACTCATCGCCCGGGCACCTGCCGGATCCAGGGTTGTGGTGTTTCACAGTGCGGTGCTCGTTTATCTGCACTGCGAGGACCGGAAGCGCTTTGTCGAGCTGATAGAGATGTACCCGGAGGTGATCTGGATCAGCAATGAGGGAGCCGGAGTGTTGCCGACGGTCACCGGACAGGTTCGCAGGCCCATCAACGGCCGCACGGTTCTGGCGGTCAACGGCCGTGCCCATGCCCTGGTGGGCCCGCACGGCCAGTCCTACGAAAGTCTCGACGTTGCCGTCGGCGGGGTATGAGCGGGGTGCCCGCATAGGACACAATGGTCCGGACCGTACCACCACGATGAGGGAGCCGTCGCATGACCAAGTACCTGATCTCGTTCCCCGGCAGCGCCATGGTTTTCCCGAAGGAGGACCTGCCGGCCGTCGCGGACGCAGCCCATGCGGTGATGCAGGAAGCGAAGGACGCCGGCGTGTGGGTCTTCGGAGGAGGCATCGACGAGAGCGTTCCGCCGGTGATGGTGGACGGCGCCGGCACGGTCATCGAGGGCACCTACCCGCAGACCCGGCAGATTGACGGCGGCTATGCAGTGCTGGAGCTGCCCTCCCGGGATGCCGCGATAAAGTGGGCGGCAAGGATCGCGCGGTCCTGCCGCTGCGCCCAGGAAGTCCGCGTATTCCAGGACGATCCCCTCAGCTGAGCAGCGCAACGCTCCGCTGGCCACAACGCGGATTGTGCAGCGGGTCGCCGGGATGCTGCCGCCGGGTGTGCTTCACAGGGCATCGGCGGCGATCATCCTCGATGCTCTTCGACTCCACGGCGGATATCTGCGTGAATACGAAACGCCTGTAGGCTGACCTGGTAGCGCCGGTGCAGCGCCGGTATTACCGGCGTTATTGCGCCGGCGGTAGGCGGCTCTTATGTTGGCTGACGCAAGTCCAATGATGAAAACCAAAGCAACCCAGGTGTAACCGACACGATCGCCAGGTTGAACGATGAGTACGCTGATGATCGTGGCCGGGGCGGCCTCCACAGCCGAGAAAAACCAGTCCTTGAGAATCGCTCGATCAGTCCTAACCCACCACCCCCAGTTCACCCAAAGATTGACCAGTAACAGGGCTATGGCAATAGTGATGGCCCACAGCTGCTGGTAGGGAGCGCCGAGGAGCCCTCCCAGAAGCCATGGCGCAAGCAGAAACGGCACGGCTAGCAAGGTCGCAACGTTGGCGAATATCGTTGCACGGGTCGGCCTGGTAGGAGGCTGAGCCTTATAGCGCAGGTGCTTGGTGACGAGGACCGGCTGCAGTTCCTGGCCCTTCGCATCGTGGCGGCCCGTAATGACGGTCACCGGCTCGACGCTGGAAAGATTGAGCCGGCGGAGTTTGCGCAGCATCTGGTATTCCTGCCGGGCCGCGTGCTCACTGGTTTCCTTGACCGCTATCAGCGAGCCGTCCATTCGTGCGAAGCGGACGACGTGGGGGGAGATACCCCGGGGCAGTGCCGCAAAGCTGTTTTTGGGCCAGTCTTCGAGCGGTAGATGCCATGGCAGGTCCAGCAGCCCGGGGTCCATCGAGGTTGCGGTAATGTTCAGGGACGCGGGGTCCATGTGCGGAGTTGAGGGATGAAGCCGGGGCAGTTTGCCCTGTTGATCCCAGTCCATTGGCTCCTCGCGCCATTTGCCGCCAGCGGGTTCGGTCATAAGAACATGCCTTTTATGGAACGTCCTGGTGAAACGGGGATGGGGGGGGTAAAGCAGATGCGGTGGCCCCCTTAAACCGAGTTTAAATCAATCGCTGGGGCCGCCGCATGTTCAGGAAAGGATCCGGCGTTGTCCGCGAGGCGCTTACCGTTGGCGGCGTCGACCAGCAGTGCAACCCCTACTTGCCGCTGAAGACCGGAAACTTGCTGTACCTGCCGTAGTCGCTGATGTGCTGGTGCTTCAGCGTCTCCATGTCCTGCTCGGAGATGACAAAGTCGACGTCGGCGTTGCTCCTCATATGCTCAGGGTTGGACGTCTTGGGCAGTGACACCGTCCCCAGCTGCAGTGTGTAGCGGATACAGAGCTGGGGGACGGTCACGGAGTACCGCTCAGCCATGGCGCTGACGTCCTTGTTTTTCAGCATCTCGCCGTGGGCAATAGGGGAGTAGGCCTCAACCAGGATGTCCTTTTCCGTGCAGAAGGCGAGGAGGTCCCAGGGAGTATTGCCCACATGCACCAGCACCTGATTGACCTGCGGGGCAACGGTGCAGACAGAGAGGATGTTCTCCAGGTCCTGCTGCTGGAAATTGGAAACACCGATGGACCGGAGCTTTCCCGCCTGCTGAGCCTCTTCGAGTGCCCGCCATGCTTCCCGGTTGCCTTCCGCATAATCCCCGCCGCGCCAGTCATTCCAGGGCTGGGGACTGTGGATGAGCATCAGATCCAGATAGTCCAGGCCCATCACGGCCAGAGACCCGTCGATGGCGGCAACCGCATCCGCGTAGTCCTTGATCTCCGCAGCGAGCTTGCTGGACACGAACAGATCTCCGCGGGGCATCCCGCCGGAACGGATTCCCTCGCCGACACCGCGTTCATTTCCGTAGGCCTGCGCGGTATCGATATTGCGGTAACCGATCGCCAGTGCCTCCTGCACCGCCCGGGCAGCACTGCTGTCCTCGATGAACCACGTGCCCAGCCCAAGTTTCGGGATCTGCAGGCCGTTGGCCAGGGTGTACGTCTCATTCAGCATCATGGGCTCTGCTCCTCCATCTTGGCGAAACACGCGTTGCCCCCAACGCCATGGTCCCGCGGCCCGGCGCGGTTCGGAACGGCGTGCCGCCGAAGGAAGCTCCGGGACAGCAGATCAGCCCCGGGGCCGGTCCCGGTCAGCCTCCCAGAATCATGGTGGCTGCGCGTTCGGCGATCATGATGGTGGGTGCATTGGTGTTGCCCGTGGGGACCAGCGGCATCACGGAGGCATCGGCAATCCGCAGTCCGGGCATGCCATGCACCTGCAGGGTTCGCGGATCCACCACTGCCAGGGCGTCCAGACCCATCTTGCAGGTGCCAACCTGGTGGTGGTAGGTGACCGCGGTGTCCCGGACATACCTTTCCAGATCCTCGGCGCTGTCAGTAATCTGCGGGCCGGGATAGATTTCCTCGGCGCCCCACTCGTCGGCCAGCGCGGATGTCCGGCCCAGTTCCCGGCACTGGCGGACAGACGCCGCGAGGGAATCGACGTCGGCCTGTTCGGTTAGCGCGCCCAGATCAATGCGGATAGGGTCCGACGGCGCGGGCCCGGACAGAGTAATCTCACCGCGGCTCAGCGGACGGACGATGCCGGCAACCAGGGAGAACCCGTTCTCAGGGCCGCTCATGGAGTCCAGGAAATACATGGGCAGGGAGAAGTGGATCGGCTGGGTGTCCGGCACGGCCAGGTCCGGACGGGATTTCCAGAACAGGTGCGTCTCCGCAGCACCCACTTCCGGCACAGGAACGGGCTTGGCCGTGGTGGTGTAAATGACGGGGGAGAGCAGATGGTCGTGCAGGTTCTTACCCACGCCGGGCAGGTCCAGAACGGGGTCGACGCCGGCCTCCCTCAGTTCTTCGGCCGGGCCGATGCCCGAACGCAGCAGCACCTCAGGTGAGCCGATCGCCCCGCCGGTCAAGAGGACTTCGCCGGCTCGCACCTTTCTGACTCCGCCGTCCTGCTCAAATTCGACGCCCGTCACTGCACCGTTCTCGATCAGGAGCCGCCGCACGGTGGCGCCGGTGAGCAGGGTCAGGTTCGGATTGTCCAGGACGGGACGCAGGTAGGCGTGCCAGGTGTTGAAGCGCTTGCCGTCCCGGATGTTCAGCTGCATCTTGGACGCGCCCTCCACGTCGCCCGAGTTGTAGTCTTCGTTGATCTTGATGCCCATTTCCTCGGCGCCGGCCAGGATGGACTCCTGTACCGGGTTCATGGGGAAATTCCCGACGACGTCAAGCGGGCCGTCGGCGCCGCGGGACTCGGAGGCGCCGCCGTCGTAATTTTCGATGGCACGGAACACGGGCAGAACGTCCTCCCAGCCCCAGCCCGGACAGCCGAGGTAGTTCCAGGTGTCATAGTCCTGCTTGGCGCCGCGCACCCAGATGGTGGCATTGAGCGCGTGGGAGCCGCCCAACACCTTGCCGCGGGGCAGATGAATGCGGCGGTTGGAGGCACCGGGCTGCTCAACCGTGTAGTAGTCCCAGTCCTCGGGTCCGTGCCAGAGTCCGCCGGCGGCATGGACGTTAGCGATCATCGGATTGGTGTCATCTCCTCCGGCTTCCAGGACAGTGACGGTGTGTCCGGCGTCCAGCAGCCGGCGGGCAAGAACGCAGCCGGCGGAGCCGGCGCC
>NZ_JASDDG010000058.1 GCF_030407495.1 Arthrobacter sp. APC 3897
TGTTTTCCAACTCCCGGCCGCGGCGACTTAGAAGACTTTACACAGGTTTCCACCCACCCGCAAATCGGCTCCAAACCTGTGATCGGGGTCCCTAAAAGCACTCTGTACAAAAGCCCTTTCAGCCTTTATTGCCGCCGGAAACAGCTGCGGGCAACTCCCCTGTCTGGAGAGCTGCCCGCAGCGCTGATCGGATGGGACCTACCGGCCGGTCAGCAACGGCTCGCCTTCAGCCGGCACGGCCGCCTCAGGCCCGGCCACCTCTGCTGCTAGTCCGTTTCCTTCCTCCGTCGTGCCGCTCCGGCCACCAGCAGTGTGCCCATGAGGACCGCGCCCGCTCCGGCCAGGGATACCTGCGCTGTGGCTGTTGCTCCGGTCTTCGCCAGTGTGTCCTCACCCAACACCGCATATGTATTGGTCACCGTTGTATTGACGGTTTCACCGGAAACGATGACGACACTGTAGGGCAGAACCGTTTCCACCGTCACCTTCCCGTTCTCGCCGTTTGTCGGCTCGGTAACCGTGCACTCGGTGCCGACAGGGATGCCGTCGAAGACCTCCACATACTCACCAGGCAGGGTTCCGGCGGGGATCCGGACCACCTGCTCGAGTTCGTTTCCGCAGACCACGTTGAGGTATGACGCGGACTGCTTCCCGGCGCCGTTTCCGGCAATGATTTTCGTTACCTGCAGTGATCCGTTGGCGTACTGCACCGTATTGGCCAGGCCTGCACTGACAGTGGCACCCGGCTCAATAGCCACGGTCACCGGGTCTCCTGCTTCCACGGTAACCTCTGACGTGGCTCCTGTGCTCGATTCGGTCACGGTGCATTCCGTCCCTGCCGGGATGTCGGTGAGGGTCTCTCCATAGGTGCCGGCTGCAGTGCCTGCAGGGATCACAACACTGGTGTCCAGAACGGACCCGCACACCACGTCGAGGACTATCTCCGCTTGCAGGCCCGCGGCATTCCCGTCGATTGTCTTGGTGACGTTGAGCGCTCCCGGGCGGTACTCAACCGTGTTGGCAACGGCAAGAACGTTCTCACCGTCAGTGATGGTCACGGGTTCCGGGAGCACCGGAGTGACAGTTACCTCCGTCGTTGATCCGGTGACGGGTTCAGTAACTGAACAGACCGTACCAACTGGAAGTCCTGCCACCGTCTCAGTCACTGTGTCAGTTGTGCCGGCGGGAATCTCGAAGGTGAAGACACCGGACGCTCCGCAGTCCACCAGCAGGGAAATGTCGCCCTGCAGCCCGGCTCCCTCACCCGCAAACGCCTTGCTGACGCTCAGGTCGCCGGCAACAAAGAACTCTGCCGTCGCCTGGGCGTTGGACTCGATCTGCGCGTCGGCTGCCAGGATGAGCTTCTGGGCAGTGGTGACCTGGGGATTGTTGCCGGCATAGAGGTAGACGTTGCCCGTCTGGACAGGAACCACCGCGGTGGCGGTCAGGACAACCGGGTCCGTGGTTTGGTTGTCGTTCCGGACCCACAGCTGCGTTCCGGAAGGAACGGTCGTGCCAACAAGCGGGTCCGTACCGGACGGATCCGTGTACAGGGTGTACCCCTCCGGCACCGCGACGGTGACGGTTCCCGCATCTGACGTGATGGTGAACGGCCCGGTGACTCCGTCGGTGGGTCCCGCCGCAGTGGGCGGATCAATTGAAACGTTGGGTGCAGGCGGTTCTGTCAGCGGACCCAAAGCGAGTACCTCGGCAACGATTGCCTCGGTGTAGGGACGCACGGCGTCGGTGTCCTCAAGGACGTATCCATCGCTGAAGAACCAGACAGCTGCCTGCACCGCTGCTGCCCTAATAGTGTCTGACGGTGCGTCCGGCTGCCCCGGCTGATCCGGGTAGTAGCTGTTCAGCACGCGGTTGACGTAACCGATGTTCGGCACATTGGATTCTTCCCAACTGCCGCTCTCGTAACCCAGGCCGGTGTAGGTTGAGGTACGAATGTCGATGCAGTACATCTGCTGCGGATTTCCGACCGCGTCAACAGTGTTGATGATGCCGGCAAATCCCTCGTTGACGGGGTCGTAGCCCGCAGGCACGTCCGCTGGATACCCCGTCGTCGGATCGAACGCCGCACCGACAGGAGGCAGCCCGCCGGCCACGCCCTGCCCCGCTCCCGTTCCCGTCATGGTGATCTCAGTGACGTCCGAAGGTAGTTCCTCGCCCGGGGATTCACCCGAGAATACTGCCTGCGCCGGTGATGCCAGTTGCAACAGAAGACACAGAACGGCGAACACCCCAATTCCTGTGCCGCCGGCCCGGCCTCTCCATGTGGGGGTACGGCCCCCGTGCACACTCCCGGTTCTGCGACGCACGCTCATTAGCTTCCCACTTTCGACTCGACCCTACCGGCATAAGAGCCCAGTTTGGACGGACTAATCCGGAGCTCCTGAGCTGCGAGGCTACCGTGGCCGGTAACGGGTGAAAAGGGAAATACAGGAATCAACTGCTGCTACTGAAGTTAAAAGCGTGAAAGCCGGGAAGTGGTTGACAGTTCCCTTGTTCAAGCAGTGGGAAGCCGGGTGAGGCGGTTGTGCTGGTTAAACAGTTGAGGCCCGTACCACACGGTACGGGCCTCAACCTCTGAACAAATATTGTCCGGCGGTGACCTACTCTCCCACATCCTCCCGGATGCAGTACCATCGGCGCTGTGGGTCTTAGCTTCCGGGTTCGGAATGGGACCGGGCGTTTCCCCCACGCTATGACCGCCGTAACCCTACCACCCCAACCACCCAGACACATGCCTGGCCGGCGGGGAAACTTATGGGCCACAACCAAACACCGTTTCACCGGTATCCGTCATGAAAAAGTATCCACGCGTAAGAATGAACACTTCCTTAATTCTAAACCACCCAACCATCCCCGAAAGAACAATCAGCGGTTCGTTCCACGGTGACAAACCACACAACGGGTTTGTTATCCGGGAACCACATAGTGGACGCAAGCAGCATTGATCATACACAACCCTTATTTAGCGGGAACGT
>NZ_JASDDG010000059.1 GCF_030407495.1 Arthrobacter sp. APC 3897
GTGAAGGCCAGGCGGTTGCGGGAGAAAACCTATCCGGAGACCATTCCGGTCCGGCACAGGACCGCTTTCGAGGCGCGGCGGGTATGTTTGGTGCCGGATGAGGACGGCATGTCGTGGTTGTCGGCGTTGTTGCCGGCAGCACGCGCCCAGCTGATTTTCACGCAGTTGAGCACTGCGGCCCGGGGTGAGCAGTCGGCCGGAGACCCGCGGGGTGTGGACCAGTTACGGGCTGATATTTTGGCTGACCTGCTCGAGGGGGACCCGGACGTGGACGATGGTGCGGATACCGGAAGCAGGGGCCGGAGGCAGGACGAAACACCCACCGATGACGATTCGAATTGCTACGGCAGAAGCACTCCCGACGGCCAGGCCTCCGACGGCCAGGCCTCCGACGGCCAGGCCTCCGACGGCCGGGCCTCCGCCGGCACAGGCCATGCCTCCGCCGGTTCCGGCCCTGCCGCCACCAGCGAAGACGACCACAGCCGCGCCGCTAAAGACCGGGTCAGGGCCCGCACCGAAATCCTGGTCCTCATCACCGCCGAAACCCTCTTCGGGGCCGATGAACAACCTGCGGAGCTGCACGGGTACGGGCCGATCAGTCCGGAAACCGCCCGCCGGCTGGCCCGGGAGGCAGCCCGCTGGAC
>NZ_JASDDG010000006.1:0-21869 GCF_030407495.1 Arthrobacter sp. APC 3897
CCCCGGTCACAATGGCGACTCGTCCTTCACAGATGCCGGTCATGTCTTTGCTCTCCTTTGAGATTGTTGCGGTGCTTGGAGTGTACCGTGTACCAAGCAAATGCTAGGGTATCAAGCAAACGTTAGGTAGGTACAGGATGTCAATTACATCGAAGATGCACCACGACGGCGTGCGTGCGGTAACAATGAGCTATCCACCGGTGAATGCCCTGCCCGTTGCAGGCTGGTTCGCCGTCGCCGAAGCGATTCAGGCTGCAGGCGAGGATCCGGACACGCGCGTGGTGGTCCTGCGGGCTGACGGGCGCGGTTTCAACGCCGGCGTCGACATCAAGGAAATGCAGGCAACGGAAGGATTCGATGCCATCCTTGCGGCCAACCGGGGATGCTATCTCGCTTTCAAGGCGATCTATGAGTGCCCGGTTCCCGTCATTGCCGCCGTCAACGGCTTCTGCCTCGGCGGCGGAGTGGGCCTGGCCGGAAGCGCCGACGTCATCGTGGCCTCCGACGACGCCTACTTCGGCGTCCCGGAAGTTGACCGCGGCGCCCTTGGTGCGGCAACCCACCTTTCCCGTCTGGTTCCGGCACACCTGCTGCGCACGCTCTACTTCACCAGCCGGACGATTACGGCGCAGCGGCTGGCCGAATTCGGCAGTGTTGCCCAGGTGGTTCCCGCGGACGGGCTGGATGAAGCGGCCTTTGCCATTGCCGACGAAATCGCGTCCAAGGACACCCGGGTGATCCGGGCCGCGAAGGAAGCCCTGAACGGCATCGACCCCGTGGACGTGGTGAAGAACTACCGGTGGGAGCAGGGCTTCACCTTTGAGCTCAACCTCCGCGGTGTTGCTGATGAACTGCGCGACGATTTCGTCGCCACGGCGCCCGCCTCGGCCCAGTGAGCAGCAAGGTCCTCTCTGCCGGGGACGTTCCAGGGCTGTTCAGCGACGGGATGACCATCGGCATTGGCGGCTGGGGGTCGCGGCGCAAACCCATGGCACTGGTGCGCGCCCTGGTCCGTTCCGGCGTGCGCGGCCTTACCGTTGTCAGCTTCGGCGGTCCGGATCTTGGCGTGCTCTGTGCCGCCGGGCAGGTCAAACGCGTCGTCTTTGGGTTTGCCACGCTCGACTCCATAGCCGTCGAACCGCATTTTGCCGCCGCCCGGCAGGCTGGCAGCGTCGACGTCGTCGAGCTGGACGAGTCCCTGCTGGTCTCCGGGCTTCGTGCCGCCGGGCGCCGGCTTCCTTTCGAAGTGACGCGCTCCGGACTGGGGTCCGATGCCCTGGCAGGCAATCCGCAGATCCGCACCGTCACCTCCCCGTACGACGACGGTGAGGAGCTCGTGGCCATGCCCGCGATTCATCTTGACCTGGCCCTGGTGCACCTTAACCGCGCCGACGAACTCGGCAACGCCGCGTGCCTGGGTCCGGACCAGTACTTTGACGATCTGTTTGCCCGCGCGGCAACCCGCACCGTGGTGAGCGCGGAGGCCGTGGTTTCGACGGCGGAGCTCACCCGGGACGCGCACCCGTCCACGCTGCTGCTGAACCGCACCATGGTGGACCACGTCGTCGAACTGCCGCACGGCGCGCACTTCACCTCGTGCCTGCCGGATTATGAGCGCGACGAAGCGTTTCAGCGGGAGTATGCCCGGTCCGCCTCGTCGGCGCCGGCGTGGCAGCAGTTCCGTGCCCGGTATCTCGACGTAGACGAAGCTGCCTACCTGGTGAATGCCGGGGCCGGCAATGAGTGAGATCACCAGGGCCGAGGTAGCCGTTGCGGCCTGCAGCGATCTGTTCCGCGGACAGGCGGAAATCCTGGCCAGCCCGGCCGGAATCGTACCCACCATCGGCGTACGCCTGGCGCTGCTGACCCATGCACCCGACCTGATGATCAGCGACGGCGAATCCACCATTCTTGGCGACGTCCCCGCCGTCGACCGGCCCAGCACCGTTTCGGCCGGCTACCTGCCGTACCGGGAGCTGTTCGAACTCATTGCAGCAGGACGCCGCCACGTGGTGATGGGAGGCGCGCAGATTGACCGGATGGGCAACCAGAACCTGTCGCTGATCGGGGACCATGCCAAACCCGCCAGGCAGCTGCTGGGCACCCGGGCGGCTGCCACTAACACCGTCAACCACACGACCAGCTACTGGATAGCCCGCCACAGCCCCCGGACTTTCGTAGAGAGCGTTGATTTTGTGACCGGTGTCGGAAACGACAGGGCCCGCGCCGCCGGCCCGGCAGCTTCCCGGTTTCACCGGCTGCACCGCGTGGTGACGAATCTTGGCGTGTTTGATTTCAGCGGCCCGGACGGCGGTATGGCCCTGCTGTCCGCACACCCCGGAGTCAGTTTCGACGAGATCCAGGCTGCCACCGGGTTCCCGCTGCACACCGCGGAAACCGTTCCGGCTACCCGCCTTCCGGATGAGCGGGAGCTTCAGCTCATCCGGGAGGTTCTTGACCCCCGTAAGCGCAGAGAAGACGAGGTCCCAGCATGAGCACCGAGAACCGCATCAAGACGCCCCTGACCGAACTCACCGGCGTTGAGCATCCGATTGTGCAGACGGGCATGGGCTGGGTGGCCGGACCCCGGCTGGTCACGGCCACGGCGGAAGCGGGTGCCCTGGGTATCCTGGCCTCGGCCACCATGACGCTGGAGCAGCTTGAGCACGCGATTGTGGAAGTGAAGAGCCTGACCGACAAGCCCTTCGGCGTCAACCTGCGTGCCGACGGCGCCGACGCTCCGGAACGCGTTGACCTGATGATCAGGTACGGGGTGAAGGTGGCCTCCTTTGCCCTGGCTCCCAAGCGGGAGCTGATCGAGAAGCTGAAGGACAACGGCTCCGTGGTGATCCCCTCGGTGGGAGCGGCCCGGCATGCCGAGAAGGTGGCCGCCTGGGGCGCGGACGCCGTGATGGTCCAGGGCGGAGAGGGCGGCGGCCACACCGGAGCCATTCCCACCACCCTGCTGCTGCCGTCGGTGGTGGATGCCGTGGACATCCCGGTTATTGCCGCCGGCGGCTTTTTCGACGGCCGCGGGCTGGCAGCGGCTCTGGCTTACGGCGCCGTGGGCATCGGCATGGGCACCCGGTTCCTGCTCACCAGTGACAGTTCAGTGCCCGAGGACATCAAGCAGCGCTACCTTGGCTTCGGGCTGGACGGAACGGTGGTCACAACCAAGGCTGACGGTATGCCGCACCGGCTGCTGCGCACCGAGTTCGTCAAGGGACTCGAGGACGGCGGCCGGCTGCGCCAGCTGCTGCCAACCCTGCGCCGATCGGTGCAGTTCAAGGAGATGTCCGGACTGTCCTGGCTGGGCCTGGCCAGGGACGGCATCTCGATGAAGCGCGGTTCCGGCAGGAGCTGGAACCAAATGATGCTGGCGGCCAACACGCCGATGCTCCTGAAGGCCGGACTCGTGGACGGGGACACCACCGCCGGCATGCTGGCCGCCGGGCAGGTGGTCGGGATGATCAATGAACTGCCGTCCTGCCGGGAACTGGTGGACCGCATTATCGATGAAGCGGTGGAGCGCCTGCGGGCAAACAGCGCGGCGGTGTCCGTCTAGGCGGTTGGGTCCGGACTCCACCAAAATCCGGACTCCACCAAAATCCGGACTCCACCAAAATCCGGACCCAGCCAAAATCCGGACCAACACATGAGGGATGCTGCAACCGTTTGGTTGCAGCATCCCTTTTTGGCCAGCGGGGCTGACTCTTTCGGACCCGGCAGCTACCGGATATCCACCGGCCTACAGACGCTCAATGATGGTGACGTTGGCCTGGCCGCCGCCCTCGCACATCACCTGCAGGCCGAAGCGTCCGCCGCTGCGCTCCAGTTCATTGAGCAGCGTGGCCATGATCCGCGTACCCGTCGCGCCGATCGGATGGCCCAGGGCGATGCCGCCGCCGTTGACGTTGATCTTGTCCTGCTCGATGCCCAGTTCCTGTGACCAGGCCAGCACCACGGAGGCAAAGGCCTCGTTGCATTCAAAGAGGTCAATGTCGGAAACCTTCATTCCGGCACGCTCGAGCGCGTAGTCGGTGGCGCGGATGGGACCGGTGAGCATCCAGACCGGGTCATCGGCACGAACCGAAATGTGGTGGATGCGTGCCCGGGGCGTCAGCGAATGGGTGGCCAGTGCGCTCTCGGAAGCAATCAGCAGGGCGCTCGCGGCGTCAGTGATCTGCGAAGCCACAGCCGCGGTGATCCGGCCGCCCTCGGTGAGCACGGGAAGGGTGGCCATCTTTTCCAGCGATGTGCCGCGGCGGGGTCCCTCGTCGTGGGACAACCCGGCAATCGGGACGATTTCGCGGGCAAAACGGCCCTGATCGGTGGCTGCGATCGCGCGCTGATGGCTGCGCAGCGCAAATTCCTCCATGGCTTCGCGTGAAATGTTCCACTTTTCCGCGATCATCTCCGCCGATCGGAACTGGGAGACTTCCTGCGTCCCGTAGCGGGCCACCCAGCCCGGGGACTGTGCAAAGGGCGTGGTGAACCCATACTGCTCACCGAGTGTCATGGCGGCTGAAATGGGAATGGCGGACATATTCTGCACTCCGCCGGCCACGATGAGATCTGCAGTTCCGGACATCACGCCCTGGGCGGCAAAGTGCACGGCCTGCTGGCTGGATCCGCACTGCCGGTCAATGGTCACGCCGGGAACGTGGTCCGGCATCCCGCCCACCAGCCAGGCGGTGCGGGCAATGTCACCGGCCTGCGAGCCAACCGTGTCCGTACACCCGAAGATGACGTCATCCACGGCTCCGGGGTCAATGCCGGTGCGTTCCACCAGCGAGGCAATGACATGCGCACCCAGATCGGCGGAATGGATACCGGCCAGGGAACCGCCCCTGCGGCCCCCGGGCGTACGGACAGCGTCAACAATATATGCGGTACTCATTCGGTTGCTCCCTTAGGCTTGCTGGCTGCTGACGGACACAACTTCGCCCGTCATGTAGGACGAATAGCCGCTGGCGAGGAACACCATGACATTGGCGATCTCCCACGGCTCGGCGGCCCGGCCAAACGCCTCGCGCGATGTGAGCTGCTCCAGCAGCTCATCGGAGGTGACCTTTGCGAGGAACGGGTGCATGGCCAGGCTCGGCGAGACCGCGTTGACCCGGATTCCGTACGGTGCCACGTCGAGGGCGACGGAACGGGTGAGTGCCATGACGCCGGCCTTGGCGGCGGCATAATGGGCCTGGCCCTCCTGGGCGCGCCAGCCAATGACCGAGGCGTTGTTGATGATGACGCCCTTGACGTCATTTCGGACCATGCGCCGGGACGCCGCCCGTACGCTGCGGAACGTTCCCGTCAGGGTGACGTCCAGGACCTTGCTCCACTGGTCGTCGGTCATTTCCAGAATGGAAACCGTTCCGCCCAGGCCGGCGTTGTTGATCATGACGTCCACTCCCCCGGCGTCCTCGGCAAGATCCAGCAGGGCCTCGACCTGGTCCTCCACGGTGACGTCACAAACTGCCCAGCGGACGCGGTCGGCGCCAAACTCGGCGCCAAGTTCTGCTGCAGATGACTCCAACCGTCCGGCATGGGTGTCACCGAGCACCACCAGGGCAGCTCCTTCTTCCAAACAGCGGCGCGCTGCTGCGGCACCAATCCCGGCGCCGGCTGCAGCGGTGACCACCACCCGGCGCCCGGCAAGCAGGCCGTGGGCGGGTACATACTCGGGTACGGGCTGTGAGACGCGTGATTCAATCATGCGCGTGCCTCCTTCGGCAGGCCGAGCACACGCTCGGCAATAACGTTTCGTTGGATTTCGTCCGAGCCGCCGTACAGGGTGTCCGCGCGGCTGAACAGGAAGAGGGTCTGGAGTGCGTCAAGTTCGTAGGGTGTTTGGGCAACGGTGAGCCCTCCCGGGCCGGCAACCGCCATGGCCAGTTCGCCAAGCGAGCGGTGCCACGGGGCCCACAGCAGTTTGGTGATGGAGGCTTCGATGCCCTGTTCACCGCTGAGCGTGCGGAGCCCGTGCAGGCGCAGAATGTCCAGGCCCATGTGCGCGGAAACGATCCGGTCCTGGATGATCGGATCATCGATGGCACCGTTGCTGCGCGCCAGTTCGACGACGGACTCGAGCTCGCGCTGGAACGCAATTTGCTGCGCCAGGGTGGAGACGCCGCGTTCGAAACCCAGTGTGCCCATTGCCACCGACCATCCGGCACCGGGCTCCCCCACCACGAGGTCCGCGTCGGTGACGGCCCCGTCGAAGAAGACCTCGTTGAATTCCGAGGTGCCGGTCAGCTGCAGGATCGGGCGGATTTCAACACCTGGCTGGTCCATCGGCACGAGCAGGTAGGAGAGCCCGTCGTGCCGGCGTGGTCCGGACCCGGTCCGGGCGATCACGAAGCACCAGTTGGCGTTGTGGGCCAGCGAGGTCCAAACCTTCTGTCCGTCGATCACCCACCGGCCCTCGTCGTCGAGCCTGGCCTTGGTGGCTACGTTGGCCAGGTCGGAACCGGCCCCGGGCTCGGAGTATCCCTGGCACCAGAGATCCTCGACCGCCACAATCCGCGGCAGGAAACGCTCCTGCTGCTCCTTGGTGCCGAAGGCAATCAGAGTGGGGCCCAGCAGTTCCTCGCCGAGGTGGTTTACGCGGGCGGGGGCATCGGCCCTGGCATATTCCTCATGGAAGATGACCTGCTGCAGCAGGCTCAGCCCGCGGCCGCCGTATTCCCGGGGCCAGCTGACACAGCTCCACCCGTGTTCGGCAAGATGGCGGTTCCACTCAAGGCGCTCCTCGAAGGCCTCGTGCTCGCGGCCGGAACCGCCGAGCCCGCGCAGCTGCGCAAACTTCCCGACGAGATGGGATTTCAGCCAGCTCCGGATCTCCAGACGAAACTCCTCGTCCTCCGCTGAATAGTTCAGATCCACGACACACCTTTCATCGCCCACCGCCATTGGTCATAAAGTCGAGCTTCGCCTATGCTAGCAAACCAAGCACTTGTTTGGTGAACTCCATCACAGCGGGAAGTGTCTCAGAGAGGAGCCACGATGAAAAATGATGATTCCGGCGAGGTTGTAACGTACGAGGTGCGCGGTTCCGTGGCCATCGTCCGGATCAACCGGCCCGAGTACCGCAATGCGCAGAATTCCAAAGTCACCTACGCACTGGATGCCGCGTTCACCCGTGCCGTGGAGGATGACGCGGTGAAGGTCATAGTGCTGGCCGGAAACGGCAAACACTTCTCGGCCGGACATGACATCGGCTCCCCGGAACGGGACATTGATCAGAGCTTCGAGCGCAAGGCCGTCATGTGGTGGGACCACGTGGGCGCCGCCGGCGTCGATTCGCGCTTTGCCCGGGAATCCGAGGTTTATCTGGGCATGTGCCGGCGGTGGCGGGAAATCCCGAAGCCGCTAATCGCCATGGTCCAGGGCGCGTGCATTGCCGGCGGACTGATGCTCGCGTGGTCCTGCGACTTCATCGTGGCCAGCGAGGATGCGTTCTTCTCGGACCCCGTGGTCCGCATGGGCATTCCGGGCGTGGAGTACTTCGCGCATCCCTGGGTCATGAACCCCCGGGCCGCCAAGGAGTTCCTCTTTACCGGTGACCGTTTCACCGCCCAGCGGGCCCACGACCTGGGAATGGTGAACCATGTCGTTCCCCGGGAGGACCTGGAGGACACCGTCATGGCCATGGCCGAACGCATCAGCGCCATGCCCCGGTTGGGGCTCGCCCTTGCCAAGAAGGCAGTTAACCAGTCCGAAGACCTGCAGGGGCTCCGCGCCGGCATGGACTCGGTCTTCGGGCTGCACCACGCAGCACATGCCCACAATGCGGAGGTCGGCGCGGACTCGCTGGCCGGAATGGGAGCCAAGAGCATGCGGGACGCGGCGGTGGCCAAATGAACCTCGAACTCAGCGACGAACAGCAGGCCTTTGCGGCGGAGGCGCGCGCCTGGCTCGCCGCAAACGTCCCGTCAGCACCGTTGCCGTCCATGGACACCGAAGCTGGATTCGCCGCCCACCGCGAATGGGAAGCCAAACTGGCAGAAGGCCGCTGGTCGGCCGTCGCCTGGCCGGAGGAATTCGGCGGCCGAAGCGCCGGCCTGGTGGAGTGGGTTCTGTTCGAGGAGGAGTATTACCGCTCCGGAGCGCCCACCCGCGTGGCCCAGAACGGCATCTCGCTGCTGGCCCCGATCCTCTTTGAGCACGGAACGGATGACCAGCGCAACCGGTACCTGAGTGCCATGACCGACGGGTCCCTGATCTGGGCGCAGGCCTGGTCCGAGCCGGGCGCCGGCAGCGATCTGGCCTCCATCCGCAGCACTGCCCGCCGCGACGACGAGCGCGGCGGCTGGCTGCTCAGCGGCCAGAAGACCTGGAGCTCTCGGGCAGTCTGGGCCGACCGCGGATTCGGACTGTTCCGCAGCGACCCGGCCGCACAGCGGCACCGTGGCCTGACGTACTTCCTGTTTCCCATGGACGCCCCCGGACTTACAGTGCGCCCGATCGCCCAGCTCGACGGGTCAACGGGTTTCGCGGAACTGTTCTTCGAGGACGTCTTTGTTCCTGATTCAGACGTCCTCGGAGCGCCGGGAGACGGCTGGCGCGTGGCGATGAGCACCGCCGGCAACGAGCGGGGCCTTTCACTGCGCGCCCCGGGCCGGTTCTGCGCTGCCGCCGACCGGCTCATTGACCTGTGGAACACCCACCAGCAGGAAGACCCCTTCGCCCAGGACGCCGTCGTGGATGCCTGGATTAAGGCTGAGGCCTACCGCCTCTATACCTGGGGCACCGTCAGCACGCTGCAGGACGGCGGCGACATTGGCGCCGAGGGCAGCGTCAATAAAGTCTTCTGGTCCGAACTGGACATCGCACTGCATGAGACGGCACTGGATCTGCTCGGCCCGGCGGCGGAACTGCGCGGCACTCCCGGCATGGCGGACGGACGGTGGATGGACGACTACCTGTTCTCCATCTCCGGCCCCATCTACGCAGGCACCAATGAAATCCAGCGCAACATCATCGCAGAACGTCTACTCGGCCTCCCACGCGGCGGCGACGGCAGGAGAGTGTCATGAAATTCGCACTGAGTGAAGAACAGCAGTCGCTGGCTGAGGCCCTCGACGAAATCATCGAGAGTGCCGGCGGAACCAAGGTTGCGCGGACTTGGGCAGAGGGGAACACGGCGCCCGGAGCTGCGCTGTGGAGCCAACTGGCCGAGCTCGGACTGTTCGGCCTGAGCGTCGCGGAGGACGACGGCGGCATGGGCGGCACAGCTGTGGACCTCGCCGTCGCGTTCGAGCGGCTGGGCTACCATGCGGTTCCCGGACCATACATTGAATCCGCCGCACTGCTGCCCGAACTGGTCGATTCCGCTGTGCGCAGCGGCATCCTGGACGGGACTGTGGTTGCCACAGCAGCTGTGCCGGGACTCGTTCCATACGCACTTGACGCCGCGGCAGCCAGCCGCTGCTTCGTCGTCGGCCCCGATTCGCTGGCCCAGGCATCCGCCGGGCCCGGCACCGCCTCCGTGGACCGGACCCGGACGCTGAGTGAACTCACCGCCGTCGGGCAGGAAACCGCTCTGGACCCCGCCGCGGTGGAACAGGCCATCGACCGGGCAACACTGGCCTGTTCGGCCATGCTGCTCGGTGCCGGAGAGCGCCTGCTGGAGGAAGCCGTCAGCTATGCCAAGATCCGCGAACAGTTTGGCCGTGCCATTGGTGAGTACCAGGCTCTCAAGCACCAGCTTGCCGATGTCCGCATCGCACTCACGTTTGCGCGCCCGCTGATCTACGGTGCGGCCCTCGACCTTGGAAGTCCCGACGGCGCCCGCAGCATCTCTGCTGCCAAGGTCGCCTCCGGCGATGCAGCAGCTCTGGCGGCACGCGTCGCCCTGCAGGTCCACGGCGCCATCGGCTACACGGAGGAACACGACCTGGGGCTCTGGATCACCCGGGTCCGTGCACTTCTGGGTGCCTGGGGAACGCCGCGGCACCACCGCTCCCGGATCGCCGCCGTGCTTCTTACCCCCGCCCGCTGACCTTCCACACGCTTAAATTTCCACACCCTTGAACTTCCACATCTGAGGACACCATGGACTTCTCACTGACCGACGAGCAGAACGAGCTCGTCAAGACCCTCCGCGCAGTGCTCAAACGTCATGCCGACTCCGCTGCCGTGCGCAGCGCAGCAGATTCCGAGTCCGGCTACGACCCGGACCTCTGGCGCACTCTTGCTGAAGAGGTGGGTGTTTCCTCGCTTGCCATTCCCGAGGAATACGGCGGAGCCGGCTACACCTGGTTCGAGACCGGCCTCGCCCTGGAAACGCTCGGCTACCAGCTGGCGCCCAGTCCCCTGCTGGCATCAGCAGTCCTGGCAGCGTCCGCCGTCCTGGAATCTGATGAGGAAGAGGCGCGCGGGAGACTGCTTCCCGGCATTGCCGAGGGAAGCAGCATTGCCACTCTGGCCTGGGCCGATGAACGCGGAGTCTGGAGCACCACAGGCTCGGGCATTACCGCCAGCAGTCCGGACGGGGAGCGAGCCGGGAACTGGACACTGGACGGAACGGCAACCCTGGTGCTCGACGGCGTGCGTGCCGACACGGTCATCGCCGTCGCCAACACGCCTGAAGGAGTGGGCCTGTTCGAGGTCCTGGATCCCGCTGCGGTCCAGCGGGTGAACACTCCAGCCGTTGACACCACCATCCGGTTCGCGACGCTGACCTTCGAGCAGGTTCCCGCCCGGGCACTCCGGCTGGATGCCGGGAACCCGCTGGAGCGAATCCGGGACATCGCCGTCGTCATGGTGAGCTGCCTGCAGGTGGGAACGGCTCAGCGCGGGCTGGACATGAGCGTCGAATATTCCAAGCAGCGCGTCCAGTTTGGCCGGGCCATCGGTTCCTTCCAGGCTCTCAAGCACCGGATGGCGGACATGCTCGTGCAGGTGGAGACAGCGCGGACCACAGCCTGGGCTGCGGCCTGGTCAGCCGCAACCGACGCTGCGGATCTGCCGGAACGCGCGGCGTCCGCTGCTGCGTGGTGCGCAGACGCCCTTGACAAGGTGGCCGCCGAAACCGTGCAGATTCACGGGGGAATCGCCATCACGTGGGAGCACGACGCTCAGCTCGTCTTTAAACGGGCGCATTCCACAGGCCAGCTGTTCGGCTCGGCGCGCGAGCACCGGCGCCGGCTGGGGATGCTCCTTGGCATCGTCCCGCAGCCAGGCGGGGATGCATCCTCGGAACGGCAGGACTTGGTTCCCGCTGCGCTGTGAGCTCTACGCCGTAACCCCGCCGTCCACGATGAAATCCTGGCCGGTGCAGTAGCTGGCAGCATCACTGGCAAGAAAGGCCACCATCGCCGAAATTTCCCCGGGCCGGCCGGCCCGGGGAATGGGTACGGTTGTTATGAAACCCGTGCCGGCGCGCGTCTCCTCGCTGATCATTGGTGTGTCCACCGCCCCGGGGCACACGGTGTTGACCCTGATGCCGTAGGGCCCGTACTCCCTGGCGGCGGACCGGCTGGCTCCGCGCAACCCCCATTTGGACGCGGAGTACGGAACACGGTCCGCGTACCCCGCAACGCCGGCGGTGGAAGCAATGTTGATGATGGACCCGCCGGCCGCACGCATGGCGGGCAGAACAGCCTGCATGCCAAGGATAGGGCCAAGCAGGTTGATGTCGATGGCGCGGCGGATGATGTCCTCACTGGTCTCTGCCAGCGGAGCAACCGGACAATAGCCCGCATTGTTCACCAGGACGTCCACCCGGCCGAACGCAGACACTGCTGCATCGACGACGCGGTGCCAATCCGCCGGCGAAGATACATCGTGAGCCAGTCCCAGGACGTCCGATCCCAGGGACCGGGCCAGCGCGCTGACTCCCGGTGCGTCGACGTCGGTCAGCACGAGACGCGCACCCAGTCCATGCAGCAGGGCTGCATGCGCCTGACCCTGCCCGCCGGCCGCACCGGTAATCAGGACAACTTTGTCACGCAGTGAAATAACGGGCTCAACCGCGTTCATGTGGATTTCCTCCAGTTAATGTTGGTCACGGGCATCCCGTTGTTGAGGTGGACGTCAATGTCGCCAAGCCGTTGCCTGACCGGCGGCGTCATTTTCCAACCACCGTCCAGCCTCCATCGACAGCAAGGCATTGTCCGGTGACGAAGGTTGCATCCAGGAGCAGGAAAACAATGCTCGCCGCCATTTCCCCGGGTGTCGCGAAGCGGCCCAGGGGCGTCCGGGCGAAGACAGCCCCGGGGTCATAGCCGCCGTCGATCATTTCTTGAACCATGGGCGTGAGCGTGTGGCCGGGCGCCACCGAGTTGACCCTGACTCCCAGGGGCGCCCACTCAATGGCCAGGTTCTCAGTGAGCTGCCGAACGGCGGCCTTGGCAACACCGTAGTCCGACTGTTTCTCCCACCCGCCGAAGGCCGTAGTGGATGAAACCGTGACGATCGATGCCGGCGCGCCCTCCAACCCGCGCACCACCTCCCGGCTCACGGCGAGTGTGCCGAGCACATGCACGTCCAGAACGTTTCGGGTGCGCGCGAAGTCCAGATCCAGCGCCGGCAAAAAGGAGCCGCGGATGCCGTGGCAGGTCACGAGTCCGGTCACCTGCCCGCCTCGCTGGCGTGCCCGGGCCACCGCCGTCTGCACAGCAGGCTCGTCGGTGACATCGACCCGCATGTAGTCCACTGTGGCTGGCCGCTCCTCTGACACGGCTTGCTGCAGATCAAGAACCGTCACCAGTGCCCCGCGGCCGGTAAGGTCCTCCACCACGGAGGCGCCGATCCCGCTTGCACCCCCGGTCACGATGATGTGCTCCTGCGCAATCTCCGGCTGCCCCATGCCCATCCTGCCTGTCGTCCCGCTGCCTGCGCGGCGCCGGTCGCGGCGTCGCAGTCTCATGGTAGTCTGGCTCCCAAACAAGCGCTAGGTTACGCAATGATGCGGGGAAAGAGGACCGGATGCCGGATAAGAGGATCGGACTCAGTGAGGCGGTAGCGTCCATTGAGTCGGGAATGACCATTGGCATCGGCGGCTGGGGTTCCCGCCGCAAGCCCATGGCCGTGGTTCGTGAGCTGCTGCGCAGTGACGTGACCGACCTGACGGTCGTGGCGTTCGGCGGCCCCGACGTCGGACTGCTGGTTGCCGCCGGGAAGGTGCGCAAGCTCATTTACGGCTTTGTGTCGCTGGACAGCATTCCCCTGGACCCGCTGTTTACTGCGGCCCGTGAACGCGGCGAACTGGAAATCAATGAATATGACGAAGGCATGTTTGTCACCGGCCTGCGGGCAGCGGCACAGCGGCTCTCCTTCCTGCCCACCGTGGCCGGCATAGGCTCCGATGTACTGGACGCCAACCCGCACCTGCGGACCGTAGCCTCGCCGTACTCGGATGAGGAGTACCTGGCGGTTCCCGCAATTCCGCTGGATGTTGCCCTCATCCACGTCAACCGTGCGGACAGCGGCGGCAATGCCCAGTTCCTGGGGCCAGATCCCTATTTTGACGATCTCTTCGCCATGGCTGCCGCACGCACCTTCGTGAGCACCGAGCGCATCGTCGAAACAGATGCCCTCCTGGAGGAAGGCACCTTCCATACCCTGATGCTCAGCCGGATGTATGTGACGGGCGTCATTGAGACCCCCCGCGGTGCCCACTTCACGACCTGCGAACCCGACTATGGTCGGGATGAGCTGTTCCAGCGCCATTACGCCGCCTCAGCAAAGGATCCGGAGACCTGGTCCAAGTTCGTTGCGGAATTCCTCAGCGGCGATGAGGCCGGCTACCACGAAGCAGTTGCCCGCTTCCATGCAGTACAGGAGAACAAGTAATGACCGCTGACGCCACCATCGCCGAAATTTGCATTGCGGCCTGCTCTGACACCTACAAGGAATCCGGTGAAGTGCTTGCCCATGCCGTCGGCACCATCCCGACCATCGGGGCACGTCTGGCGAAACTGACGCACTCGCCGGACCTGGTCCTGAGCGACGGCGAAGCCTTCATGATGAGTGAGCCGCCGCCCCTGGGGAAATCCGCCGCAGCCGGCGGAGTCATTGAGGGGTGGGCACCGTTCCGCCGGATCTTCGACATTGTTGCCACCGGACGGCGCCAGAGCATGATGGGCGCCAGCCAGATCGACCGGTACGGCAACCAGAACATCTCGCTGATCGGTGACTGGAACAAGCCCAAGCGCCAGCTCATCGGCGTGCGCGGCGCCCCCGGCAACACAGCCAACCACCGGGTGGACTACTGGGTCTCGCGCCACAGCACCCGCCTGTTTGTTGAGTCGGTGGACATGGTCTCCGGCGTCGGCAACGACCGGGCGCGTGCCGCGGGTCCGGTGCTGCGCTTCCATCATCTCGGCGTGATTGTCACCAACCTGGCTGTGCTGGGGTACGACGGCGACGGCCGGGTCACCGTCCTGTCCGTCCACCCGGGAGTCGACCCGCAGGCTGTGGCCGACAATACGGGTTTCAGTCTGGACGTCTTGGACGCTCCGCGAACCCGCATCCCCACCGACGAGGAACTGCGCCTGATCCGCGAGGTCCTGGATCCCCGGGGAGCCAGGACCCGCGAAGTCCAGAACTAGGACCCGGCCCTCAGTCCTGCAGGAGCCCGGAGTGGATCAGTTTCAGGAAGTTGCGGCCGGCACTTTCAGCAGAGTGCCGGCCGCCGGGACGGAACCAGCGCACCGTGGACCAGACGCCGTCGCGGATAAAGCGGTAGGTCATTGCGGAATCCAGGTCGGCGCGGAAGACACCCTCGCGCTGGCCCTCCTGGATGACGTCCTGCCAGATGGCCTCAATGCGGGCACCCTCCTCGGCAACAAATTCGAAGCCCGGTATCTTGGCCAGGAAGGAGGCCTCGTTCTGGTAGAGGCCGACGGCGTCGGGCTGGGTTTCGATGGTGAGGAAGGCAGTGCGCACCAGTTCGTCAAAGACCGTCAGCGGACCGCCGCCGGCCGCGGCAATTTCCTCGGAACGCTGCCGCAGGCCACCCATGAAGGACCGCAGGATCTCCTGCAGGATGGCATCTTTGGACGAGAAGTGGTGGTACAGGCTGCCCGAGAGGATCCCGGCTTCATCGGCAATATCCCGCACCGTGGTTGCCGAGTAACCCCGCGACGCAATCAGATGCCCCGCAATCGCGAGCAGCTGCTCCCGCCGCTCGGAGCCCTGCTCGCTGGGGGCCTGGGCCGTTTTCCTGTTCGCTGCCATCTAATCTCCTCATATCGAAACAACCAAGCATTTGTTTGATTATCCCGCATTTTTGACACGTTAGTGTGTTAGCCGCGCCACCCAATTTTTTCACATATGTGAGGAAGGGATTTACCTCGATGCACCTCTCGGACGCACAGACCATACCCCAGCTGCTCAGCGATATGGCGCAGCGCGGAGACCACCCCGCAGTCATCGCCGGTGACACTGCCGTCACCTACGCCGATCTCAGCAGCCGCATCACCGAAGCATCACGCGCCTATCTGGCCAGCGGCATCCGACCGGGTGACCGTGTGGCGGTGTGGTCCCCCAACCGCCTGGAGTTCATTCTTGCCATGCTTGGAGCGCAGGCGATCGGAGCCGCCGTCGTGCCCCTGAATACGCGGTACACCGGACATGAGGCGGCTCTGATCCTGCGGCGGTCCGGCGCTGTGGGCCTGGTAGTGGCCAACAGTTTCCTCGGGCGGGAGCCGCTGCAGGCGCTGCGGAAAGCTGCCGCAGAGGACGCCGGGTCCGAGGATTCACCGATCCCGGGCCTGCCTTCCCTGCGCCTGGTGGTCAATCTGGACAGCTCAACGGACTCTGTGGATGCTACGGGTTGGAGCACGTTCCTGGCCGGCGGCGCGACAATCGGCTCCGCACCTTTGGCCGCAGCATTCGAGGAGGTCGGCCCCGGCGACGTCGTCGACATTCTCTACACCTCCGGCACCACTGGTCTCCCCAAGGGCGTCATGAGCGCACACCGGCAGACTCTGGGCGTGGCCCGTGCCTGGGCCGCCGGCGCTGAGCTTTCGCCGGAAGACCGGTATGCGGTGGTTAATCCGTTTTTCCACGGCTTCGGTTACAAGGCGGGAATGATCGCCTGCCTTGTGGCCGGGACAACCATTTATCCGGTGGAAACGTTCGATGCAACGGGCCTGCTCGAGCTGATCCAGGCTCAGCGGATCAGCGTTTTGCCCGGAGTCCCCACCATCTTCACCTCCCTGTTGAACCATCCGGACCTGGGCTCCTATGACACGTCGTCGCTGCGCTTCGCCATTGCCGGTGCCGCGACGGCGCCCGAAACCCTCTTCCGGGACATGGTTGAAGTGCTGGGATTCCGCCGGGTTGCCCAGGGCTACGGACTGACCGAATGCGTGGTGGCAACCCTCTCCCGGCCGGGTGAAACCCTGGAACACGCCAAACAGACCACGGGTCCGGCAGTGGCCGGAATAGAGATCCGCATTGTGGATGCCGCCAACACGGAGCTTCCCGTCGGCGAGGACGGCGAGATCCTGCTCCGCGGTGACAACCTGATGCTGGGATATTTTGATGATCCGGATGCGACCCGAGCCGCCGTTGACGACGACGGCTGGTTCCACACCGGCGACATTGGCCGCCTCGATGAGCACGGGTGCCTGAAGATCACTGACCGGCTCAAGGACATGTTCATTGTGGGCGGGTTCAACGTCTATCCGGCGGAAATCGAGAACGTGCTGCGGCAGCACCCGGCCGTCAACGAGTCTGCCGTGGTGGGCATTGACGATGAACTAATGGGATCAGTGGGCAGGGCATATGTCGCACTGCTGCAGGATGCAGATCCGATGCCGTCAGCGGATGACCTTGCGTCCTTCTGCAAAGCCAGGCTGGCCAACTACAAGCTGCCTCGTGAATTCGTGATCGTTAATGAATTCCCGCGCAACGGCACCGGCAAGATCATGAAGTCAGAACTGCGGGGGAAGCAGTCCAGCCTTAGCTGACGCCGGCGCAGCGGGTGTTGCGGGGTTTGTACAGCCGCAGATGAGGTACACAATGGACTTCGGATCTTCTGGGTCCCCACCTACTTCTCTCGGAAACGGCAGCAAACACTTTGAGCAACCCCAAGCCCGGCACCTTACAGCCTGACAGTTTTAAACCCTGGCCCGCCCTGTGGTCCCTGGTCATCGGATTCTTCATGATCCTGGTGGATTCCACGATCGTGAACATTGCCACGCCGGCCATCATGGCGGATCTGGGGGCAGGACTGGATCAGGTCATCTGGGTGATCAGCGCCTACCTGCTGGCCTACGCCGTGCCGCTGCTGATCACCGGCCGGCTCGGAGACCGTTTTGGACCGCGGCGGGTCTACCTGATCGGCCTGGTGGTCTTCACCCTCTCCAGCCTTTGGTGCGGTTTCGCAAACAACGTGGAGGCGCTGATCCTGGCCCGCGTCTTCCAGGGTTTCGGCGCGGCTCTGATGACTCCGCAGACCATGTCCGTGATCACCCGGATTTTCCCGCCGGAGAAGCGCGGCACCGCACTGGGCTTGTGGGGCGCCACTGCAGGCGTCGCTACCCTCGTGGGTCCGATCCTCGGCGGCGTCCTGGTGGACGGCCTGGGCTGGGAATGGATCTTCTTCATCAACATCCCCGTGGGCGTGGTGGGCTTCATCCTCGCCTACCGGCTGGTCCCGCGGCTGTCGACGTCGGTGCACCGCTTCGATTACCTGGGCGTGCTTCTCAGTGCGGCGGGCATGTTTGCGCTGGTGTTCGGCATCCAGGAAGGCGAGAGCTACAACTGGGGCACCATCGCCGGACCCCTCTCAGTCTGGTCACTGATCATTGCCGGCATAGTGCTCCTGGCACTGTTCGTGCTGTGGCAGCACCTGAACCGTGCCGAGCCGCTGCTTCCGCTGAAGCTCTTCAGGGACCGCAATTTTTCCCTTGCCAATATCTCGATCACAGGCATGGGCTTTGCGGTGACCGCATTCTCCCTGCCGCTGATCCTCTTCGCGCAGAACGTGCGCGGGCTCAGCCCCACGCAGGCCGCCCTGCTGCTGGCACCGATGGCTGTTCTGTCCGGCGTCCTGGCGCCGCTTGCGGGCAAAACCGTGCAACGCGGCAACCCCAGGTCCATCGCCGTCGTTGGCTTCGCATCCATGGCAGCATCGCTGATCTGGCTCGGGGCACTCCTCAGCCCGGAGGTACCCTACTGGCAGCTCGTGCTGCCCATGCTCCTGATGGGCTTTGCGAACGCCTGCATCTGGCCGTCGGTTTCGTTGACCGCCACGCGTAACCTGGCGGCCGATGTTGCCGGTGCCGGCTCCGGTGTCTACAACACCACCCGCCAGTTCGGCGCCGTCATCGGCAGCAGCGCCATTGCGGCGGTCATGCAGTCCCGGCTTATGGCACACCTGGGCGCAGGTGCGGCCGACGGCGGAACCGCACCTGCCGTCGGCGCCTTTCCGGAGACACTGAAGGCCGGATATTCCGCGGCCATGGGCCAGTCGCTGTATCTTCCCGCGGCCGTGATTATCGTGTCCCTGCTGGCGTCCTTGTTTTACGCCAAGCCGGCACCCCACCTCACCTCCCGCGGTGCCAGACACAACGCCGCCAACAGCACAGCAGCGTAAGCGTCAGCACGGCACCCCCGGGGCCGGGTCCGGTCTCAGCTGAGCCGCTCCAGGACCATGGCCATGCCCTGCCCGCCGGCAACGCACATGGTTTCCACCGCAAACTGCTCGTCGCGCTCCTGCAGGGCGTGGATAGCCGTGGTGGTCATCCGCGCTCCGGTCATTCCAAACGGGTGGCCGAGGGCAATGGCGCCGCCGTTGACGTTGACCTTGTCCGGGTCGATGCCAATGTCATCGATGGACGGCAGCACCTGGGCTGCGAACGCTTCATTGAGCTCCATGATGTCCATGTCGGAGATGGACATGTTGGCATTCGCCAGGGCGCGGCGTACTGCGTCGACGGGGCCCAGCCCCATCAGTTCCGGCGTCATGGCTGCGACGCCGGTGGAAACAATGCGTGCCAGCGGCGTCAGGCCCAGCTCCGCGGCACGGGTATCACTCATGATCACCAGGGCGGCGGCGCCGTCGTTCAGCGGGCAGCAGTTGGCTGCGGTGACGGTGCCGTGTTCGCGGAACACCGGCTGCAGGGCGGAGAGCTTTTCAGCGGTGACGCCGGCGCGCGGGCCGTCGTCGGTGGAAACAACTGTGCCGTCGGGGAGGGTGACTGGGGTGATGTCCGTCTTCCAGAAGCCGCGGGCCGCGGCTGCTTCGGCGCGGTTCTGGCTCCGTGCCGCCCATTCATCCTGCGCCTCGCGGGAAACTCCGCGCAGCTGGGCAACGTTCTCGGCAGTGTCACCCATGGCGATGTAAATGTCCGGGAATTCGCCGCGTTCCCGCGGATCGCTCCAGCGGGCTTCGGAATCCTTGGCCAGGGCCGCGGTGCGGTTCATGGCGTCAAAATACGCCGGGTTCTTGGTGTCCGGCATACCGTCGGACTTGCCGAGACCAAAACGGGACACGGTTTCCACTCCGGCTGAAATGAAAACATCCCCCTCTCCGGCCTTGATCGCGTGCAGGGCCATCCTGGTGGTCTGCAGGGAAGAGGAGCAGTACCGGTGCACCGTGGTGCCCGGCACGCTGTCCAGGCCAAGCTGCATTGCCACCATGCGGCCGATGTTGTAGCCCTGCTCCCCCGCCGGCTGTGCGCAGCCCATCATCAGGTCCTCAATGGTGGACGGGTCCAGCCCCGGAACGGCGTCGAGTGCGGCACGCACCATCTGGGCGGCCAGGTCGTCACCGCGCATCCCGCGCAGGGAGCCCTTGTGGGCGCGGCCAATCGGTGAACGGACTGCGGAAACAATTACGGCTTCGGACATCAGTGTGCTCCTTCTGGTGCTGTGAGGTTCAATAAATCTGCGTTTGGGGTGTGCGCCAGGAAAGCCGGCCACTCTCCCCCGCCGTCGACGTCGAGTACCGCCCCGGTGATATGGCTGGACAGCGGTGAGGCCAGCATGAGGACGGCGTCTCCGATCTCGCGGGGATCGGCCAGCCGGCCGCGGGGAATGGTTGCTGCCACCCGGGCATAGCTGTCCGGGTTTCCGTAGTGGTCCACGGCGCCCTCCGTGGCCACCAGCCCGCAGCTGACGGCATTGACCCGGATGTGCGGCGCCCACTCCACGGCCAGGCTGCCGGTCAGGCTTTCCAGGGCCGCCTTGGCTGCGCCGTAGACAGCGGTGCCCGGACTCGGGCGGCGGGCGCTGATGGAAGTGATATTGACGATCGACCCGCCCTGCTCCTGGGCCATCATCACGGGATGGACGGCACTGACCACATGCGCCGCGGAGAGGAAGTTCAGCTCTGTAATGGCACGCTGGTACCGTGCCGAGCCAGCCTCAAAACGCCCGAAGGGTGATCCGCCGGCATTATTGACCGCGACGTCAATCCGGCCTCGGCGTTCGACGACGTCGGCCACCCAGGCGTGCACCTGCTCATCGTCGCGCACATCGAGGCGGCTGAAGTGCACTGAAGGGGATGACAGCCCCGGTGCGTCCAGATCCGGTTCGGACCGGCCGCAGGTTTCCACTACAGCTCCGGCCGAAACGAAGGCGTCCACGATTCCGGCACCCACGCCGCGCGCACCTCCTGTGACGAGTACGACCCATCCTGTGAGATCGATTGTGATCGACATTGGTTTCCTGCCCTCTTCTCGCAACGGTGCGGATGGTTTACGGTACCAAACAAGTGCTTGTTTGTCGCATGGTGTAATGTCGCGCCGTTCTACTGCGTGATGGTCCAGCCGCCGTCGACCGGCAGGAAGACTCCGTTGATATAGGAACCCAGCGGTGAGAGGAGGAACAGCACCGCATAGGCAATGTCATCCGGACTTGCCATGCGGGCCAGCGGAATCCGGCCCAGCACCTCCTGTCCGCGGGGGCTCTCTGCGAATCCCTGCAGCCGGGGCGTGTCAGTCATGCCCGGGGCCACACCGTTGGAGCGGAACTCGGCTGCGCGGTGCGCGGCGGTATGGCGGACGTACCCCATCAGTGCAGCCTTGGCCGCCGAGTACCAGTCGACCTCGGTGCCCACCAGGTTGCCGGCCACCGATGTGGTCACCACCATCGCGGCTCCCGCGGGCAGCCCTCCCGCGGCCCATATCTCGGTAAGGCTGCGCACGCTGCCCACGCTGATGCTCATGGCGTCGTTGAAAGTCAGGGGTGCCGCCGATGAGGGACCCGCATTGTTGTGCAGGTAGCGCAGCTCCCCCAGTGCTTCCCGCGAGCCGTTGAGCCCGGTTCGGACCACGCTTTCATCAGACACGTCCCCGGTCACGGTGTGCACCAGCCCGCCCCCGTACCGGATCAGGGCAGCCGTCTCCTCCAGGCTCCCGGCATTCAGATCCCAGGCGCTGACGTTCAGTCCCATCTGGGCGGCCCGCAAGGCCGTGGCCCTGCCAATACCGCTGCCGGCACCCGTGACCACAATCGCGTCGCCCCGTCGAAAGCCAAAATCCGGTGCGGTCATGTCCTGCTCCTTAAGCGCAATGATGGCAACCAAGCATTTGCTTGTATAGTCTGGCCAGCATAGTCCGTCGCGCTGCGACCGGCCACAACCCCAACCAACAGCGAGGAACAGTAATGACTGCCAGCTCAGCCCATACGACGGCGACCGAAGACGAGCGCCGCCGGCCGCTGCACGAGCACACCCAACGTCTGAGCTATGCGGACACCGATCCGGCCGGCATTCTCTACTACGCAGCGTGGTTTCCGCGGATGGAAGCGCTGCAGACCGAATGGCTGTTCCTGCAGGACCTGCGCCAGGACACCCTGCTGGAGCGGTTCGGCTGGTGGACGGTCTCGCGGGCCACCCACTGCGACTACCTTGCGGCGGCACGGCTCTTCGACGAAATTACGATCGAGCTGAGGGTCGGCGAGAT
>NZ_JASDDG010000006.1:21879-114096 GCF_030407495.1 Arthrobacter sp. APC 3897
AGATGGGAACGTCCTCGGTGCGCTTCGACTTTGAAATGTGGCGCCGCGCCGATGAGACGCTCGTGGCACGGGCATCCAATTGGCTTGTCACGGTTTCACCCGATCAGCGACCCATCCGGATTCCCGATGTTCTGCGGAAGTGTCTGGCCGGCTAGGCCTTCATGCCGGGCCAGAAGTACCTCCAGGAGCCCGCTTCGTGCCAGGTTCAGGTGCATTTCGGTCTGGCGCAGGGCAGAGTTCAGGTAGAAACCCTCGAGCCGGTCCCGGCTGGGTGTCCAGCGCAGACGCTGCGCATAATCCCAGACGGGCGCGTTTCCCATCTCCGCACCCAGTGCCGCAACGGTGCGGGTACGCCGCAGATGATGCGCGGCGATGGCATCCACCCGTGCCGCCAGGCCCCGAAACCGGTACTCGTGCCCGGGCAGGACCTCATACTCCTCATAGCGGCGCATCAGCTGCAGTGAGGCCAGAAAGTCGGGGAGCGGCTCGGCGCCGGGCAGGACGCCCAGGCCAACGCCGGAATAGATCTGCGGCAGAACATGGTCGCCGCCGTAGACCACGCGCCGTTCACGGTCCACGAAACACAGGTGTCCGCCGGTATGGCCGGGAGTGGAGAGGGCCGTCAGGCAGTGGCCGTCAAGCTCCAGAACGTCTCCGTCCTCAAGGAGAAGATCTGGTTCAATGTCCGCGAACAGCGGCGCCCGGCCGAAGGAAGCTCGAAGCTCGGCACGTCGTCCGGCGGGTACGCCCCAACCGTCAAGAACGCGGTCATACGCCTCCAGGTCCCGGCGCCAGGGACCCAGCTGATGGGTCAGGACAGCCCGCTCAGCTCGGGACAGCACCACCTTTGCCCCGGTGATGTCCCGAAGCGTCCCCGCGATTCCAAGATGGTCCGGATGGTGATGAGTGGCGATGATCGTCGACAGCCCGTCCAGCGAAACTCCGATTGTCCGCAGGTTGCCGCGCAGGGCGTCAAGGTTCTCCGCCGAGTCCCAGCCCGGGTCCAGCAGATGGAAGGATGAGTCGCCGGAAAGCAGAACATAGCTGAGGGTGTATCTGACGCCGCCGTCGGGGATTGGCGACGCGATGGCCCACACATTCGGGGCCACCCGTTCCGGCGGCGGTAGTTCCCGGGCCCGCAGTGCTGCCAGCTGACCTGCGCTCGTGGGGTGGATCCGGGCAGCTTCCATCTTGCCCCGCGCGGCGTTCACCAGTCAGTCCACGGAACAATGGAGCGCAGGGGTGAGGAGAACAGCACCTCGCCGGCACCGGCGGGGGCCGCGGAATCGGAACTGATCCGGCGTTCCGTTTCCTCAATCGCTGCTCCGGTTGGCTCCGGATCCCCGTCAAGATAGAGCATCCGGATGCGCAGCCCTCCTGGCGGCTCCTCCACCACGCCGCCGAACGGCAATGAGCTGTGCCGCTGCGGGTGGCTAAAGGAAAAGGTCCAGGCTCCAGCCACCCCGTCTACCTCCAGCAGATGCGGTATCAGCGTAGTGTCCTCCCACGCGAAGCTGTCATGTGTTTGCCGGCCGTGCGGCTCGGCGTAACGGGTCAGGGTGATGTGCAGACCTCGGTTGGGGCGGTAAGGCAGCACATCGGGGCCAACCAGCACCCGCGGCGCCGCGTAGCCCTTCACCGGACGGAAGAATGCCAGCAGCGGTCGCCGCACACCGGGGATGATGGGACCGCGTCCCCACTGAAAGGAAGCTTCACCGAGGGCGTCCCACGCGGCCACGCTTTCCTGGACGGGCGGCCGGAACCAGTACATGGCCACGTAATCCGTGGCCGCCAAGCCGGAATCCTGCGCCGGGGCGGCCTGATCACGGTGAACCCGCGCCCACCTGTCGCCCCAGGCAACTCCGGGCAGCGCGAGGTTCTCCGGCCGGTGGTCCAGCTGATGCCAGCGGTTGTAGGCAGCGTGGGATCCGGGATCCGTGAGTTCAACGAAGGAAAAAAATGCCAAGTCGGCAAGCATGGCTACCTCATCTAGCTAACATTTGTTTGGCAAGGCTAGCAGTGCCCGGCGCGGAACGCGGCTGCTGTCGAATCAGCGGCACGCAGCAGGAGGGGACTGACTGACTGCACGGGGATGCTTCCCCTGCGGGCCAGGGAGATTGCTCCGACGGGTCCCTCGTCTCCCAAAATAGCGGCGCCCACGGAGCTCACGCCGCTTGGGCGGGTACTGCCGTCCTGGAAAGCAATGCCCTGGCGCCGCCGGACCGAACTGAGCCGGCGGTTCAGTTCACTGCGTCCGGAAGCACGTTCCACCCCTGCCCCGGCGATGACGGAATCCACCTGCGCAGCGTCCAGCCAGGAGAGAATCGCCATGCCGGAGGCGGACTCCGGAGCATAAATCCGGGTTCCGATCCGGGTACTCACTCCTGCCTGGCCTTCGGCCCCGGTCCTGTCTACGTAATCAATAAAACCGCCGCGCAGGATGCCCAGGTGAGCGACCATCCCCGTGGCCGCAGCCAGATCAATGAGCTCCGGACGCGCGGCAGCCCGCAGGCCTTCGAAATCAGAGGAAAGGCCCCGGTAGGACAGCCGCGGTCCCAGCACATAGCCCTCGGCATCATGCTGCACCCAGGCACGGTCGGTCAGCTGGCTGAGCAGGCGGAACGCCGTTGACCGCGGCAGCCCGGTAATGCCGGCAACATCCTCCAGCAACAAATAGCCGGGCGCCTCGCTGAGGCAGTCCATGATGAGCGTGATCCGCTCCAGCACCCCTGTGCGCACTGCGCCTGCCATCCCTTCCTCCCGCTCCCGTCATCAGGCCTGTCACGGCCCGGCATTTGTGCCGGCCCGGTTACGCCAAGCAAAACACATTCAGGACCGGGCAGCGCGGGGCTGATTCCACCCAGTGGGACCGGAACCAAGCGCGCGGAAACTTCGCCTAGCGTGAAGCGAAACGTGTAGAGACAACAGGAAAGGATGCCGTGCGAACGTACGCAGAAGTGGTGAGAAGCCGCGCGCAGGACGAGCATGAGGGCCTTCGCTTCGAGGGGCGGAGCTGGAGCTGGGCCCAGGTCATCGATGAGGCGTCCACCCGGGCCGCGATCCTCGGGACCATTGAGCCGGGCATCGGACGCAGTCAGGTCCATGTGGGGGTTCTGCTGCAGAACACCCCCGACTATGTTTTCTGGCTTCTGGCGGCAGCACTGAGCGGCGACGTGATTGTTGGCATCAACCCGACACGGCGCGGTGCCGAGCTCACGCATGACATGCAGCACGCGGACTGCGATCTCCTGATCAGCGAGCCGCTCTACTTGGCAGCCGATGACTGCCCCGAACTGCCGGTGCCTGCAGAGCGCATCTTCGACGTGGAGTCCGGTGATTACGCCCGGCTGCTCGAATCCCATGCCGGAGCTCCCCTGCCCGGAGAACTGCCGGATGCAACCTCGCTCTACCTGCTGCTGTTCAGCTCCGGATCCACCGGTGCCCCCAAAGCCGTCATCTGCACCCAGGGCCGCCTGGGCACAGTAACCCCCAGCCTCACGGAGCGCATTTCACTGCACCGCGGGTCTGTCAGCTACCTGCACCTGCCGCTGTTCCACGGCCACGGCATCATGATGAACCTGGCCACCGCCGCCGAAGCCGGGGCAACAGTGGTCATGGTGCGCAAGTTCTCTGCCAGCCGTTTCGCCCGTGACATCCGCGAGCACAAAGTGACGTTCGTAAACTACGTTGGGCGCGTCCTGAGTTACATTCTCGCCCAGCCGGAAGATCCGGCCGACGCCGACAACTGCCTAGAAGCAGTGTTTGGCTCCGAGGCATCTCCGGCCGAAGCGGAGAGCTTCCGCAGGCGGTTCGGCTGCGAGGTCCGTGAAGGCTTTGGATCAAGCGAGGGCATCATCCGCATCGTTCCCGTACCGGGCACCCCTGCCGGCGCCCTGGGCCTGCCCGCCGCCGGCATGACAGTGGAGATCCGCTCGGCCGACGGCGCGGAGTGCCCCCGGGCAAGGTTCGACGAGACCGGACGTCTCCTCAACGCCGAGGAAGCCATCGGGGAGATTGTTGTGGTGGGGGCAGGCCCGCGCTTTGAGGGTTATTACAACAATCCCGAGGCAATGGCTGAACGCCTTCGGTTCGGCGGAGAGGACTTCTGGACCGGGGACCTCGGGTACCGCGATGAGGAGGGCTACTTCTACTTCGGCGGCCGAACCTCGGACTGGCTGCGGGTGGACGGCGAGAACTTCGGCACCGCTCCCGTTGAACGCATTATCTCGCGCCACCCGGCGGTCTCGGGGGTTCATGCCTATGCCGTGCCTGACCCGCTAACGGGCGATCAGCTCATGTGCACCCTGGTGCTCCATCCGGGTGCCGAATTCGATCCCGCTGATATGGCGGCCTTCCTCGATGCCCAGCCGGACCTCGGCACCAAATGGCGTCCCGCGTTTATCCGGGTGGTCGACCAGGCACCGACCACTGCCAACGCCAAAATCGACAAGGCTCCGCTGCGCAGGGTGGCCTGGGAAGCCGGGAACGTCTGGTGGGCCCGAAGCCGCAGCAGCGCGTATCTCCGCATGGAGGATGCAGACCGCGAAGCCCTGCGCAATCAATTCATCGCTGCGGGGCGCATCAATTCCCTGCCGGCAGCATCTGCGGCCCTTGTAGAAACTGCAGGAGCTGGTACCCGATGACAACTGCCCAGCATGTACTGAGCGCCGAGGATCTTCAGCGGTTCGCGGGAACCGTGGCAGAGCCTCCCCGGGTGGCCCGTTACGGAGTCTCGGAGGCTATGATCCGCAACTGGGCCGAGGCCCTGGATGACCGGAACCCGGTCTATGTCGACGAGGCAGCGGCCCGGGAGACCGGCCGCACCGGCATCATTGCTCCCCCGGCCATGGTCTCCACCTGGGTGATGTCCGGCTACCGCCGCTGGCGCGACGTGCAGCGCGCCCGGGCTGAGGGCGTGGTTGAAGCGACCCCGTACGCCGAACTGCTGTCCCTGCTGGACCAGGCCGGTTACACCTCGGTGGTGGCCACGCAGATGGAGCAGGACTACGAGCGTGAACTGACCATGGGAACGCAGGTCAGCTGCCACATCACCATCGACTCCATCGCCGGCCCCAAGAAGACCGGGCTCGGCGAGGGGTTCTTCCTCGTCCTGGGCAAACGGTATGTGGACGCCGAACAGAACACCATCGCCACCGAAAAGTTCACGCTGCTGCGGTTTCGGCCCAAGGAGGACTCATGACCATCCCCGGCACTGTTGTTCCGCACCTGGTGCGGACGCATGACAACGTCTTCTGGTTCGACGGCGCTGCGGAGGGCCGCCTGCTCGTGCAGCGGTGCACTGACTGCGAAACGCTGCGCCATCCGCCCGCGCCCAGCTGTCCCCACTGCCGGTCCTTTGACTGGGACTCGGTTGAGTCCTCACGGCAGGGAACCCTCCACAGCTGGACCGTGGTGCACCACCCCCGGGATCCGGCCTTCACCTACCCGCTCCTGGTGGGGCTCGTGGACCTGGATACCGGCACCCGGCTGGTGGCGGACTTTGAGCCCACCGACCACGATGCGCTCGCCGTCGGCTGTCCGGTGGAGGTCTACTTCGCCGAACACGCCCACGGCGAGATCCTCCCCCGCCTGAGGCTCCGGTCCGGACACGGGGAAACAGACGTTACTCAGCAAGGAGTGTCATGAGCAGCAACGGATTCACGCCGGGAGAACCGCTTCCGGTGCTGGACGTCCCGATCGACCGCGCCTTCATCGTTGCCGGGGCCATCGCTTCGCAGGACTTCGAAGATGTGCACCACGATCCGGATGCGGCCATCAACCGGGGAACACCGGACATCTTCATCAGCATCAACACCACCAACGGCGTTGTGGGACGCTACGTCACGGACTGGGCCGGACCGGCTGCGCGGCTGCGCTCGGTCTCCCTGCGTCTGGGAATGCCGCTGCACCCCGGAGACGTCCTGCACCTGACCGGAGAGACCGTTGCCGCGGATGACGCAGGGACCACAGTGAAAGTCACCGGGTCGCATGCCCGCGGCATCCACGTCACGGCAACAGTGAACCTGACCCGGCAGGAGGCTGCGGCATGAGCGGCTTCTCGGGAAAGGCAGCAATAGCCGGGATCGGCGCCACCGAATTCTCCAAGGATTCCGGACGCAGTGAATGGCGCCTCGCCTGCGAGGCAGTGCTGGCCGCGCTCGCCGATGCGCAGATCCCGGTTGAGGAAGTTGACGGCTTCTCCCTGTTCTCCATGGAAAACAATCCCGAGATTGCCGTGGCCCGGGCACTGGGGATCCCCGAGCTCAAGTTCTTCAGCCGCATCCCGCACGGCGGCGGAGGCGCCTGCGCGCCCGTCCAGCAGGCGGCCATGGCAGTAGCCAGCGGGGTTGCGGACGTCGTCGTCGTTTACCGCGCCTTCAACGAGCGTTCCGGACACCGTTTCGGTTCCGGTCCCCCGCAGTTTGCCTACGCCACCACCACGGACCAGGAATACCGCAACTGGATCAACCCGTACGGGCTGCTCACCCCTGCGGCGCAGGAGGCATTCCTCGCCCGGCGCTACATGCAGGAGTACGGCGCCACCAGCGCTGACTTCGGGCAGATCTCCGTGCTGTCCCGCAAACATGCGGCGAACAATCCGCTGGCCTGGTTCCACAACCGTCCCATCACCCTGGAGGACCACCAGGCTTCCCGGATGATCGCGGACCCGCTGCGGCTGCTGGACTGCTGCCAGGAGACCGACGGCGGGCAGGCGCTGGTGATCGTCAGTGCCGAACGCGCCCGCGACCTTCCGCATCCCCCGGCCATCATCACCGCCGCCGCGCAGGGCGTAGGTCCGCAGCAGATCTCCATGAGCAGCTATTACCGGGACAATATCGACGAAATGCCCGAAGTCGAACTGGTGGCACGGCAGCTGTGGCAGCAGGCCGGCCACGGCCAGGAAGGTATTGACGCCGCCATCCTGTATGACGCGTTCACCCCCATGGTCCTGCTGCAGCTCGAAGAATACGGATTCTGCAAGCGCGGCGAAGCCAAGGACATGATTGCCGACGGCCAGCTGGAACTCACCGGTTCGCTGCCCATCAACACCCACGGCGGCCAGCTCGGCGAGGGGTACCTGCACGGAGTGAACGGCATCGCCGAGGGCGTACGCCTGATCCGCGGCACCTCGGTCAACCAGCCGCCCAAGAATCTCGCGAATGTGCTGGTCACCGGCGGTTCACCCGTGCCGCACAGCGCCCTCATCCTTGCTACCGACCACTGAAGCCCCCAGGAGTGACAATGAATCCAGATCTTTCACCTGAATCGAAGCAGCTGCGCGCGGAGCTGCGCGCCTACTTCGCCAGGATCATCAGCGCCGACGACGCCCGTGACCTCGTGGAACAGACCGAAGGCGGCCCGACCTTCTCACGGATCCTGAAGCAGATGGGCGCCGACGGCTGGCTCGGCCTGGGCTGGCCCACGGAATACGGCGGGCGGGGCGAGGACCCCGAAGCACAATTCGTGTTCTATGACGAAGTGATCCGGGCCAACGCCCCCCTGTCCCTGGTCAGCCTGAACACGGTGGCTCCCGCCCTGATGAAACACGGTACCCGGGAACAAAAGGAATTCTTCCTCCCGCCGATCCTGGCCGGTGAGCTGATGTTCGCCATCGGCTACTCGGAGCCCGGTGCCGGTACCGACCTCGCCTCGCTGCGCACCACGGCGCGGATCGAAGGCGATGAACTGGTCATCAACGGCAACAAGCTCTACACCAGTGCCGCTATCTTCGCTGACTGGATCTGGCTCGCTGTGCGCACCGACCCTGATGCACCGCGTCACAAGGGCATTTCGGTGGTCATGGTGCCCACCACCGCCCCCGGATTCTCCGCCACCGAAATCCACACCGTGGGAGGCATCAGCACCGCCGCCACCTACTACGAAGATGTCCGGGTACCCCTGAGCAACGTCGTCGGCGAACTCAACGGCGGCTGGCGGATGATCACCAACCAGCTCAACCATGAGCGTGTTGCCCTGGCAGCACGGGGCGGGATCGCCAACGAGCTGTTCAGTCAGGTCCTGGACTGGGCCCGCACCGAACCGTACGGCGAGGGACACGTCCTGGACCTGCCCTGGGTGCGCTCCACACTCGCCGAGGTCTACGCCTTGCTCTCCGCTGCCGAACTGGTGAACCTTCGCCTGGTGGCAGATGTCGCGGGCGGCACGCTGGCCGGCGGAGACGCAGCCGCAGCGAAGGTGATCGGAACGGAAACGGTAGTGGAGGTGTACGGCAAGCTGCAGGACGTGCTGGGTGTGGCAGGCCTGCTGCGTCCGGGATCCCGCGGTGCAGCCATCAGCGGGCGGGTTGAGACACTGGCCCGCCGTGCGCAGAACAATACCTTCGGTGGCGGCAGCAACGAGGTCCTGCGGGATCTTGTTGCCGCCAAGTCACTGGGAATGACCGTGGCGGTCCGCCGCCAAGAGAAGAAGGAAGAGGCACATGCAGTTCGAACTCGATGAGGATCTGCGCGAAGCAGCCCAGCTGGCAGAGGAAGTCTTCACACAGATGGCCGCCACCACGCGGGTGAGGGACGTCGAGCGCGAAGAAGGCGGGCACGACGAGGCACTGTGGAAAGCCCTCGCGGACACGGGAATCCTGGGGCTGGCCCTGCCCGAAGAACACGGCGGTTCCGGTCTGGGCGTGCTCGGGCTGGTAGCAGTGCTGGAGCAGCAGGGCCGGCGGGTTGCCCCGGTTCCCTTCGCTGCCGCCGTCGCCATGGCCGCACTCCCGATCTCCTGCTGGGGAACGGACGCGCAGCGGGACCGCTGGCTGCCCGGGTTCCTTGACGGATCACTCCTCATTGCCGGAGCCATTGACGCGGCCGTTGACGGCGACAATGCCGTGCGCGGCGAACGCGACGGCAGCGGGTGGCGGATCTCCGGCACCCTGCTGGCGGTCCCGGGTGCCGGCAACGCGGCTGCCCTGCTCGTTCCGGTGAAGACCGACGACGGCGTGATCGCCGTCATCCTGCCGGTGGACCGGGAAGGGGTCAGCCGCGAGGCGGTGTCGCTGACAAGCCACGGCGCGGCGGCCGGCGTGGTGCTGGACGCGGTGCGCGTGGAAGATGACGAAGTGCTCACCGGCGGATCCATGCCGGTGCAGCAGGCACGCATGCTCGGACGCATCGCGCTGGCAGCAGTCCAGGCGGGAGTCTGTGAAGAAGCCATCGCCATCACCGCGGCCTACACGTCCGAGCGCATCCAGTTCGACCGTCCGCTTTCGGCCAACCAGGCTGTCTCGGCCCGCGCCGCCGATGCACATCTTGATGCCGAGCGCATCAAGCTCACCACCCGCCGGGCCGCCTGGCTCGTTGACCAGGGAGGCGACGGCGCGGAATCCGCATCACTCGTTGCCTCCTGGTGGGCAGCACACGGCGGCCTTCGCGTTGTGCTGGCAACCCAGCATCTGCACGGCGGCATGGGCGCGGACATCGATTACCAAATCCACCGCTACTTCCTGTGGGGCCGGCAGAACGCATACTCGCTGGGCAGCGCTCCGGCTCTGATGTCCGAACTCGGATCAATGCTGGAAACCGTACCGATGATCGGAACCCCGGCGTAACACTCCGAAAGCCTCCGGCCGGCTGCCCTGACAGGCGCCGGCCGGAGGCTTAGGCGACCCGCAGGTCGATCTCGCCGGGCCGGGCGCCGCCGGCCCCGAATACCAGATGGCGGTTGGCGATCTTGTCGGTGAAGAACCTGTCGTGGCTGACCACCACCACGGCTCCCGGGAAGTGCAGCAGCGCCCGCTCCATCACCTGGGTGCTGGAGAGGTCCAGGTGGTTGGTGGGCTCATCGAGCAGCAGCACCGAGGCGCCGGAGAGCAGGCACTGGGCCATGGCCACCCGCGCCTTCTGCCCGCCGGAGAGGTTGCCGATCTTCTGCTTCAGGTCCGCCTCGGAGAACTGGAACATGGTCAGGAACCGGTTGACGGATTTCTTCGTGGCGGTCAGAGCGAGGCTGTCCGGCATGGCGTTCACCGAATGGGTGACGGTGTCACCGTCGTCGAGCTCCGCCAGCACCTGGTTGTAGGAGACCATTTTCGCGCCGTTGGCCCAGACAACCTTGCCGGCGTCGGCTTTCTCTTCGCCCGTCAATACACGCAGCAGCGTCGTTTTCCCGCTGCCGTTGGAACCGAGGACCACCAGCCGGTCCCCGCGCCGGATTTCGAAACTCAGGTCCTGGAACAGCGTCCTGTCACCGTAGGACTTGCCCACGGACTCCACCCGGAACAGGTTGTCCTTGACGTGCAGACCGCCGTAGATTTCCGTGATGATCTGGTCCACGGGGCGCGGAGCGCGGGCTTTCTTGATTTTCGCCAGCCTGCCGCCCAGGCCGTCGCTGCCGGCTTTCGCCGCCTCGCGCCGGTCGGAAATGCCCTCGGCTTCGAAAGCCAGCAACTCGGACTCATGGACAAACTGGGTCTGCAGCGCCTTGAGCCGGAACTGTTTTTGGATAACGTACTCGCCGAAATTACCGGGATATTCGTGCAGGTGGTAGTTCTCCACCTCAATAATGCGGGTCACCACGGCGTCCAGGAACTTGCGGTCGTGGGAGACGACGACGGCGGCGCCGCGGAAATCGCGGAACCAGCCTTCCAGCCACTCCACGCCGGCAACATCAAGGTAGTTGGTGGGTTCATCCAGCAGCAGCACGTCCGGTGCCTGCAGCAGAATCTTGGCCAGGGCGGCACGGTTGCGCCAGCCGCCGGAGAGGGCATCGATGGGGCAGGTGCGGTGCGCCGCGCTGAACCCGAGGGTGGTCAGTGCCGCGTCGATCCGGCGCGGATAATCCCAGCCGTCCAGCCGGTCCATGGTTTCGAACAGTTCCGACTGCCGGCGGATCAGCTTATCCAGTGCCTTGGGTTCGGGATCCGCGGCAATCGCCTCGTCAATGGAGGCAAGCTCGGCTTCAGCGGCTTTGATCTCCACGAACAATGCGTCAAGCACCTCGGTGATGGTGGATTCACCGTTGAGCTCGGAGAACTGGGAGAAGTAGCCAATTTTCAGTCCCGGCTCCACGCTGACCGTGCCGGAGTCCGGCTGAACCTGCTCCAGAATCAGTTTCAGCAGAGTGGATTTACCCGAACCGTTTTTGCCGATCAGCCCCACCCGGTCCTTCGGCTCCAGCCGGAAAAACGCTTCACGCAGGATCTGTGTCTTATCGAAGCCAACGTTGACGTCCTGCAGCCTGATCAGGCTCATTCGGGATTTCCTCTCGGGGTGGGAACTGGTGAACGGTGCCGGCGGACGGATGGGCCGCGCGGCGGGTATTGCACCCGTTGACCAGCCACTCATCCTATCTGCTGCGGCCGTCCCTGTTCGGAGCGCGGCCGCAGCGCCATACTGTACATTCCATGGCAGATTCACCTTTACCGATGAAGAGAGGTGCTCGATGTCCGACGCGACAGCCCTTGTGTCCGGCCTGGGAATGGGCGAATCGGCACGCTGGCACGGCCAGGAACTGTGGTTTGCCGACTGGCTGGCGGGCACCATTTCCGCTCTCGACGCGGCTGGGAACGTTCGGCGGGTTGCCGGCGTGCCGTCAATGCCGATCTGCTTTGACTGGCTGCCGGACGGGCGGATGGCGGTGGTCTCCGGCAGTGATGCAGCCGTCCTGCTGGAGGTGCCGCACGCCGGGCTGGTCCCCCTGGCGGATCTGCACGGAATCTCCGGGCACCCGTGGAATGAAATAGCGGTCCATCCCTCGGGCAACATCTATGTCAACGGCATCGGCTACGACTATTCCGGGCAGGCCGTTCCCAACGGACCCATTGCCCTCATCCGGCCGGACGGCTCCGCGGAACAGGTTGCCGGCGGCCTGGCCTTCCCCAACGGCATGCTGGTGAGCGGGGACGGCAGCACGCTGGTGGTGGCCGAATCCAACGGCGGGCGGCTGACCGCTTTTCCTATCCGGGACGACGGAACCCTGGGAGCAGGCTCGCTGTGGGCTGATCTTGCCGGCGGCGCCCCGGACGGGATCTGCTGGGACGGCACCGGCGGGATCTGGTTTGCCGAGGTCCCCGGGGAACGCTGTGTCCGGGTGGCACAGGGCGGCTCGGTGCTTGAAACGGTCCGGCTTGACCAGGGCTGCTTCTCCTGCGCTGCCGGCGGCGAGGACGGCGGGCTGCTGTTCATGCTGACGGCGCAGTGGCCTGACGTCATGGATCCGGCTGCCGAACACACCGGCCGAGTTATGGGGCTCAGAGTGAAGTAGGCGCGGGCGGGATATCTTTGGGGTGAGACGGCCGCCGGGTCTTCAACCGGCCGCTGTTACGCTGGTTGCTGATCGCTCATTCAGTAACATTTCCCGCCTGCAGAATACGGAACAACGGCCATGACTGATACAGCACAACGGCTGCTCTCCTCCGCCACTGCTGCCTTCGCTGCAAAAGGTTTTCACGGCACCACCACACGGGACATCGCCTCCGGCGCCGGAGTGACCCCCGGAGCGGTTTATGTACACCACAAGTCCAAGGAAGATCTGCTCTACTGCATCTCCAAGGTGGGACATGAAAAAACCCTGGATCTGGTGCGGTCCAGTACAGGTAAGTTCAAGGACGACAGCCCGGCGGACCGGATGGCCGCCCTGGTGCGGAACCTGGTGGAGTGGCAGGCGGCCAACCACACCAGCTCACGGGTAGTGAACTTCGAACTGCCGGCGCTGAGCGGCGAGCACCTGGCCGAAGTCCTCCAGATGCGCCATCAGGTGGAGGAAGAATTCCGGTCCATCGTCGACGACGGCCTGAAACAGGGTGTGTTTAACGTTCCGGACGCGAACATGGCAGTGGTGACTCTGCTGTCCCTGTGCATCGACGTTGCCCGCTGGTACCGCGGCGACGGACGGCTCAGTGCGGCGGAAATCGGTGAGCATCACTCTCTTATGGCTCTGCGGCTGCTCGGAGCAGATCACCGCTGAGGGATGCATACCCCGTTTTGATTCCTGCCCCCGGCTGACCCCTCCCCGTCATGGAGAGTTGTGATGGGTGTGTGGAAGTGCGCCAGTGAGGTGATTTTATATGTGCCGCGGCGATTCTTGGCTATATCCAGATAATTTTATATGACTGGATAGGAGTGGATACAACAGCTTCCCGAAGTAACCGCGCAAAAAGGAGGGCGGCGCTGATGCGCCGCCCTCCTTTTCCGTACCCTCCCGCTACTGCGTTCGCACTACGAGCCGCCCGCTACTCTGCTTCCGGCACTCTGCTTCCGGTGCTCCCCTCCTGCACGGGCTTCCGGTCATGCGAACGCCGAGAAGCCCGTGATGTGCCGGCCAAGAATCAGGGACTGCATGCTGTCGGTGCCCTCATAGGTGAAGACCACCTCCATGTCCGTGAGGTGCCGGGCAACATGGTTTTCCAGGAGCAGTCCGTTGCCGCCCATAATGTCCCGTGCCTCCGAGCAGACCCACCGGCCCTGGCGTGCAGCAAACATCTTGGCCATGGAGGCCATGGGGCTGGTCATGGTGCCTTCATCGGCCAGCTCGTTGAGGCGGAAACACGTCAATTTGATCGCGGTCACTTGTGCCAGCATGTTCGCCAGTTTGTTCTGTACCAGCTGGAACCGGCCAATTTCCTTTCCGAACTGCACCCGGGTCCTGGCGTACGCCACGGCAATCTCGTACGCCGCAACCGCGTGCCCAAGCGCCTCCCACGCCACTCCCCCGCGGGTGGCCGCCAGCACCTTGTTGACATCTTTGAACGAGTTGCAGTTCTCCAACCGGTTTGCTGCGGGAATCCGCAGGTTATCGATGGTGATATTCGGCTGCAGTACGGCGCGCTTGCCCATTTTGCCGGTGATCACCTTGGCGTTGTATCCGGCCGGATGGTTGCCGTCCGCATCCTTTTCCATCACGAAGGCCTTCACCGCACCGTCGGCTTCATCACGGGCGTAGATGATGACGACGTCGGCGAAGCTTGCGTTGCCGATCCACCGCTTGCTGCCGTTGAGGACGTATTCGTCTCCCTCGCGACGCGCAGAGGTCTCCAGCGACACGGAATCTGAACCGTGCTCCGGCTCGGTCAGCGCAAAGGCGCCGATTTTTTCAAACCTGGCCATGGGGGGCAGCCAGCGCTGTTTCTGTTCCTCGGAGCCCAGCATATCGATGCTGCCCATGGCCAGGCCGGAGTGCACGCCGAAAAACGTGTTGATGGATCCGTCCCCGCGGGCCAGCTCAGCAGCAGCCGTGGATGCCGCCAGCCGGGTCAGTCCGGGGCACCCGTAACCCTGGATGGTTCCGCCGGCAATATTCAGGGCAGCGAGTTTCGGAATCAACTCGTACGGAACCTCGGCACGCTCCCAGTAGTCATTGATGACCGGCAGAAGATCCTCATCCACAAAGGCACGCACCCGGCGCTGGACATCCCTGGCCTGCTCATCGAGGAGGTTGTCCAACAGATACAGGTCGCTGTCGACGTCCCGGACCGCGGTCGGATCAAAACTGAACCCGGCGGCCCCCGGGGCTCCTGCCACATCGCCCGGGTTAGTGAGTTCCGATGGGTTTGCAATTCCTGCGGTCATGTCGGCTCCGGCCTACTCGGTTACTAAACGATCATTTAGTAACCGAGTATGTCCACGGTCCCGGACGCCGTCAAGAGTGCCGCACTACCTGTTCAGAGACGCCCCGGCGAACAGGCGCTGACCGGCAAGCTGAGCTCCCCGGCCCAGCGACTCGAGTTTCGCTGCGGCAATATCCGGGTGGATCCGCCCGCCCAGGCCGCAGTCGGTTCCGGCAATGACGTTCTCCCTCCCCACGAGCCCGGCGAAGCGCTCAATGCGCTGCGCCACCAGTTCCGGATGCTCCACCACGTTGGTGGCGTGGGAAACGACCCCGGGAATCAGGACCTTGCCCTCCGGCAGCTGCCTGTCACGCCAGATGGTCCACTCGTGCTCGTGCCGGGCATTGGCTGCTTCAAAGGAGTAGGCGCCGGCATTGATCCGCAGGACCAGGTCCACAATGGCGCTGAACTCGATGTCGGTGGTGTGCGGTCCGTGCCAGGAGCCCCAGCACACGTGGAAACGGATCTGTTCCTCCGGCAGCCCGCGGAGCGCATAGTTCAGAGCCTCGACGCGGATTTCGGTGAAGCGAAGGTAATCCTCCACGCTCGGCTCCGGATTGATTTGATCCCAGTTCTCGGCAATGGAGGGATCATCAATCTGCACCACGAGACCGGCATCGACGATGGCCTTGTATTCCTCCCGAAGGACGTCGGCCCACGCAAAGATGAATTCTTCTTCGCTGCCGTAGTAGTCATTGCCGATGCGGCTGGCCGATCCGGGCGACAGGGCCGTGATAAAGCCGGTGGGCAGATCCGCTGCTGCCAATCCTGATTTGAGATTGTCAATGTCGCCGGCCAGGGCAGCATGGCCGGTATAGCTGATGGGTCCGGTAGCCGCGGGAAACGAGGTGGCGTTCCGGCCCAGCTGAATTCCGCTTTCCGGATCCGAATAAGCGGCGGCAAATCTGGTCCAGTCCCTCCGGTCAGCGAATGACGTCAGCCGGACGTTCCCGGGTTCGCTGCGCACCGGGCCGGCGGTGATGGGATTGAACTCGGTGAGTTCCAGACCTGCGGTGCGCTGGAAGCTGTAGGTCCACCACGCCCCGTAATCCACCGGGCTGGACATTGCCTTGCCGTATTCGCCGTCGCCCGGAATGGTGATGCCCAGATCCTTTTGCCGCTGCACCAGATCGATGACGGCTCCGGTAAGCAAACCGTCGAATGCGGTGTTCCGTTCCAGGGTGAATCCGTCGGCCGCAAAAGTCCGTGCGGCATTGGCGGCTATCAGTTCCGGCGTCCGGGGCAGGGAGCCGGCGTGGGTGGCGGGAATGTGGTCATGCGTCATGAGGTTTCCTTCCATCGTTCCTGCCGTTAGCACCTTTCCGGAACGGAAGTCCGGGGGAAGCTGCAGCGTCGCGGAGGCAGGTCTCTCAGCTGCTCTGGATGGTGTGGGTAAGGCTATATCCACTGGCAGCGCGCGGGGCGCCCCCTCCCCGGCGGGTGCCGGGTGCCGTGCGGAGGGGCTCACGTCCCAGCATGCACGTGCGGCCGGACAAAACCCAGTGGAACGTTATATGACGCCTGGAAGCCGACATATGGCGGAATGTTGCAGGGAAAAGACATCCGGACAGACCGCCGCCGGAGCCCGCAGCAGTGACCTCGGATCTGCATACATGATCCGAGGTCCCTTCCGGGACGGCCGGCGGAAACTATCCGGACAGTTCAGCTTTGGGCCGCGTTGTACGCGTCCCGGATTTCCTGGCTGATACGGCCGCGGGCGCTGGGTTTGTAGCCGTTTGCAATAGCCCATTCGCGAATCATTCGGCTGTTGTCGCTGCGCGGGGCACTCTCGCGCCGGGCGCTGCGCCCGCTGGAACCGCCCCGAAGCCGGCGCCCGCTGGAGATATAGGGGCTCAGCTTTTCCCGAAGCTCAGCAGCGTGCTCCGACGTCAGGTCAATTTCATATTGCGCCCCGTCCAGGCCAACTTTCACCGTTTCCTGCGCGTCTTCGCCGGTTAGGTCATCAATCAACAGCACTTGGGTTTTCTGAGCCACGTGATTTCTCTCTTTTCCGCTAATTCTGAACCACCCCTGTCAATCAGTTTAGTCAGTCGGCCTCTCTGGAATAGGCTGCCGGGCACATTTCGCTTTCAGCCTGCACAAGTAATTCTTCGCAGTCGTTTCACTACTGCCGGCGAATCGGTCTGAGTATCCGCAAAACGGATTCCCTCCAACCTTTGCGCAACGGCATCCGCGGCACGGGCGTTTAGTGGACGCTCACGCCGTCGGGCAGTTCATTGGTGGGCCGGCGTACAAAGAAGGAGGCGGCCAGGGCTACCAGCGAAATCACTGCACCCCAGAAGAATGCTGTGTGCACACCGGCTGCGGCGGCCGGAATGCCCGCAGCGCCGTCGTTGACCGCAGCAGCGGTTCCGGCGGTCATCAGAGTGATGAAGACTGCTGTGCCGGCGGCACCGGCCAGCTGCTGAAGGGTGTTGATGATCGCGCTGCCGTGGGAGTAAAGGGACTTGTCCAGGGAGCCCAGGGCCGAGGTAAACAGCGGCGTGAAGATGAAGCCCAGGCCGGTGTTGAGCAGGCAGTGGAGCACGATGACCAGAGGTACCGGGCTGTTTTCGTCCAGCGTGGTCATGCCCCACAGCGCACCGCTGAGTACCAGCGCGCCGGGGATCACCAGCGGACGGGGACCGAACTTGTCGAACAGTCCTCCGACAATGGGGGAAAGGATGGCCATGACGGCGCCTCCGGGCAGGAGCAGCAGCCCGGTGTTCAAAGTGCTGAGGCCCAGGACATTCTGCAAATAGAGCGGAAGGACGATCAGGCAGCCGAACAGTGCCATCATGCTCACCAGGACCAGGACAATGGCGACAACAAAGGGCTTGCTGGCGAAAGTGCGGAGGTCCATGAGTGCGCTGTCGGTGCGCTGGAGCGCCAGCTGGCGGAAGACAAATCCGGCCATGGCCAGGGCCCCGGCGGTCAGGGGAATCCACAGCGGCATCAGGGCCTCGCCCTGGGCGGCTTCGCCGATGCTGCTCAGGCCAAAGATCAACCCGCCGAAGGCCACGGTGGACAGCACGATCGACAACACGTCAAAGGGAACCTTCTTGGGTTCGGTCAGGTTTTGCACCTTGAGCGCACCCACCACCAGGGAGAGCACGGCGATCGGCAGGACCAGCCAGAACATCCAGCGCCAGTCCAGGGCATTGAGGATGATGCCGGAAACGGTGGGGCCAATGGCGGGGGCGACGGCGATGACTATCGAAATGGTGCCCATCATGCGTCCGCGGCGGTGGGCCGGAACGGCATTCAGCACGGTGGTCATCAGCAGCGGCAGCATGATGGCGGTTCCGCCGGCTTGGATAATGCGGCCGCCAAGCAGGGTGCCGAAACCCGGTGCCAGCGCCGCCAGCAGTGTCCCGGCACTGAAGAGCGACATGGCGGTCATAAAGAGACCGCGCATGGAAAACCGCTGGAGCAGGAAACCTGTGGCGGGGATTACCACGGCCATGGTCAGCATGAACCCGGTGGTCAGCCACTGGGCGGTGCCGGCGGTGATATTCAAATCAGCCATCAGGCGCGGAAGTGCAACGCTCATGATGGTTTCATTCAGGATGACCACGAAGGACGAGACGAGCAGCAACCCGATCACGGTCTTGGTGCGCGTGTCCAGGGCGTCGGGATTGGCCGGCCTGCGGCCTTTCGCTTCGGCGGACGACGGCGGCGCGGATGTGGCGACGGAAGACGAGTCAATGCTCAAGAGGGTGGAGTCCTGTTCACGGAGTTTGGCGTTTAAAACGGGCCTGGCCCGGGGTGCAATCTTATGCGGGCCCCGCACGGGACCCGCAAACGGACGCAACCTGCGCCGCGGCCGGTTTATTCCCGCACCGGCCGCAGGGCAACACGTGTGGCAGCGGCGACGGAGCCCAGGCCCAGTGCCGCCGTCGTCCCTGCCAGAGCGAAGAAAGTGCCCGGAACAACGGTGGGAACAGGCTGCCCGGAAACGCTGAAGGCTATGCCGAGCAGCGGGGGCAGGGAAAGCAGGATTCCCAGCATTACTGCCGTGGCCACCATCAGTGCCGCCTCAACGCCCGTCATCCTGCGCAGCTGCCGGTCCGTGGCGCCCAGCGCACGCAGCAGCATGAGTTCCGGGCGGCGGCGGGCCGTTGCCATGACCAGACTGTTGACCACGGACAGGCCAACATATCCCAGCAGGACCAGCAGTCCAACTACTGAAATCCATGACTGCGCGCTGCGTTCCGCGGCACCGGCGGCGCCCAGGGCGTCACGGTCCAGCACCGTCAGCCCCAGCTCTTCCACGGCGGCAACCAGTTCGCTGTCCGCACCGGTGTCCGCGGAGATGAGCACGTAGTCGTTAAGTCCCGAGGTGGTGTGTTCCCGCAGGGTTCCGTTGCCAACGGCGAGGTCACCGAACCCCAGCCCCCGTTCGTAGGTTGCCACAACGACGGCGGATGCCTCGGTGCCGTCCCCGTAGTGAAAGGAGAATTTTCCTCCCACCCCGGTGCCGGCTGACCGGGCCAGCTCCTTACTGAGCGCTACGGTGCCGGGCTCTGCCAGCCGTTCCAATGAACCTTCGCCGGCGCCTGGATCCAGCGTTGAGGACAGGTGCTCTGCGCCCACGCCGGAAATCATATAGGTCTCCACTGTGTCTTCCATCCCCAGGAAGGTGGTCTGCGCGAGAACCGCGGACCGGGCTACGGGGGTTGCCGCGTCCACGCCGGGTATTTCCGCAATTCGTGCGGCAACATCAGCGGAGATCCCGGCGGGCGCGGAGACCAGGTAGTCGGCAGTGACTGAATCACGGGACTGCTGCGCTGCTTCGGCCTCCACCGTGGGTGCCGTGAACAGTTGGACCGATCCCAGAGCCACCGCCAGCGCCAGCGGAACCATGCCTGCGGCCAGCCTTCGGGGAAAGGCAGCAGTGCCGGCCTCGGCCAGAACCATGGAAGCGGACGTGCTGCGGCGCAGCAGCGGCCGTACCGCGTCAAGGACACCGGTCACTATCCGGGGACCCAGGACTCCCGCCCCGATAATCAGCAGCAGGGCACTTGACGCGGCCGCCGTCAGCCCCGCCGGTCCGGGAACAGCCAGCGGGGTGAGCGCTGCGCCCAGTCCGGTTCCCAGCAGGACCAGTCCGGCGACGGTCCGCCTGCGGCCCAGCACGTGGTTTTCGGTGACCGCGTCACGCAGGGCCGCGGCGGGGGTTGCCCGGACGGCGCCCCGGGCAGCGGTGAGCGACGCTCCGGCTGCGGCGGCCATGCCCAGCACTATGGCTGCGAGCGCCGGGAGCGGGCTGTAGGCCAGGGCAAAGTCTGCGGGGATAATCCCGCCGGATACAAACTGCCGTGCCAGCAGCCGTGCCAGCCAGAATCCGGGCAGTGCGCCCAGGAAACCGGCAACTCCGGCCACAAGTGTCACTTCGCGCAGAATGATCCCCAGCGTCTGCCTGGTACCGGCGCCCACCGCACGCAGGAGTGCGAACTCCCGGCGGCGCGACATGATGGACAGCGACAGGGTGCCCGCCGTGACAAAGACCGCCGTCATGACCGCAGTCCCGGCCAGGGAGGCGCTGAGCAGCAGCAACATGGACCGCCCGGCGGCGCCGCCCGCGGCCTCCGCATCTGCGCGGCGGTCTCCCGTGTACCCGACAACTCCGTCCACTTCCGCTTCGATGGCGGCTGCCAGTTTCCGCGGGTCAGTGCCCGGTTCCGCGATCACCCCCACCGTAGTGACGGCGCCGGCGTGCGTCCACAGGGTATCGGTCCCGGAGGAACTGAGGAAAACGGCGGGTTCGCCGGAGACATCTCCCCTGTCCGCAGAACTCCCGCCGGCAGCAGCAATTCCGGTGACCGTGTACCGGGCCGGTTCTCCCCCATGGGAGAGCTCGATGCTGGAACCCGGACTTATCCCGAAGGAACCGTCCAGCACCACCTCGTCCGCTGCCTGCGGAGTGCGGCCGGAGAGCAGCGTGTAGGGTGCCAGCACCGCCGATTCCCATGCGGCGGCCTCGATACGCTGCCCCCCTGCGGTAGCCAGCGGGATGCTCACGTTCCCCACCGCCTGTTCCACCCCGGGCACCGAAGCAATGTCGGCCACTTTGTCCTTCGCGAGCAGCACGCGCTCGTGAAAGGGCACGGCAAGGTCTTCGGGCACGGGCATGGCCTGCGGAGCTCCGATGACGACGTGGGCACCGGCCAGGCGCTGGGGCGCGGTGCCGCCGCGCAGTCCCGATTCGATCAGGACCCCCATGGCGGTGATAAGGCCGGCGCACAGGAACACGGCAATGAAGACACCCGCAAAGCCGCCGCGGTTGTGCCTGATGGATGACAGGGCAAGAGCAAACATGTTCACCGCTCCCCCAGGTAGGCCACACGCTCGGTAATGTCCCGGACGCTGGCGTTGGCCATGCTTCCGTCCAGCTGACCGTCGGCGAGGAACAGGACGTTGTCCGCCGAACAGGCCGCCGCCGGATCATGGGTCACCATGACCACGGTCTGCCCAAGATCGGTCACCGTGTGCCGCAGCAGGTCCAGGACCTGCCGGGCGGCGGCGGAATCCAGGGCACCGGTGGGCTCGTCCGCGAAGACGGCGTCGGGCCGCGTGATCAGGGCCCGTGCAATTGCCGCCCGCTGCTGCTGTCCGCCGGACAGTTCCTGCGGCTTCCGTTCCTCCAGACCGGTCAGTCCCACAGCTTCCAGGACGTACTGAAGCCAGTCCTGTTCCACACTGCGCCCTCCCAGCAGCAGCGGCAGGATCACGTTGCGGGCAACGGAGAGCTGGGGCAGCAGGTTATAGGACTGGAAGACAAACCCTACGTGGTCGCGGCGGAAAGCCGGCAGGGTCCTCCTGCGCAGGCGCGACAGGTCGGTGGATCCCAGCAGCACCCGGCCGCTGTCCGGGGTGTCCAGGCCGGCCGCGCACTGCAGAAGCGTGCTCTTGCCGGAACCGGAGGGCCCCATGACAGCGGTAAAGGTTCCGGCCGGCACAGACAGGGAAACCTCCCGAAGGGCCGGAACGCGGGCAGTTCCGGTGCGGTAGCTCTTGGACACCGCCTCCAGCCGCAGGGCAATCGGTTCCGGGGCGTCACTGGTATCGGTATACACGGGCATTGTCCTTCGCTCGGTCCGGCGGCCGGTTGCCGCCGTTATTCGCTGTCTCCGACGCTACGGAGAAGACCTGCCCGGTCCGATACGGCCTGCACCCCAATCGGAGGTATAGCTGGCTATACCCCTCACGGAACCGGAGCAGGGCATAATCGGGCAGGTGATGCTTCCTGCCCGGCCCAGCCTTGAGACCCGTCTGAGCGCCGTTCGTTTCCTCCTGCGTGAAATGCTGGCCTGGCCTGCATCGCTGGGAGTCCTTGTAGCCGGCGTCGTCCTGCTTCCGTTTCTGCCCCTGGGCGTGGGCCTGTATCCCGTTCCCCGCCTGCTGGCAGTTCTGAACCTGCTGGCGTCCCGGGCCCAGGCGCGTGCCTGCGCCTACGGCTCCGCCGTGGTGCCCTTTGACCGCCGGCGGCTGGCAGACAGATATACCTTCGGGGAACTCGCGGCGCTGGTGAGCGCACCCGAAACCAAGCGCGATGTGTCCTGGCTGTTGTTCCACGCAGCGTTCGCCCTGCTGGCCGGCTGCCTGGCCGCGGGGCTGCCGCTGGCCGCACTGCTCTACGTCGTTGCGGCACCGTTTTGGACACTGTTCCCCTCCGATATGCCGCTGGAGCTGGCCTTTCCGGTGACCGGCTGGCCGGCAGCAGGAGCCACCGTCCTGCTGGGCCTGGTTTACGGATACGCGGCCTGGCTGCTGCCGCCCTGGCTGGCGCGGCGGCTCAGCGGCGGAACGCTGGGCATTCTTTCGCCCCGCCGGTACGACGAGCTCTCCCGCAGGATCCAGGATCTGTCCACTGCCCGGGCCAGCGCCCTGACTGCCCATGCCGCTGAGTTGCGCCGAATCGAAAGAGAACTGCACGACGGCGCCCAGAACCGGCTGGTGGGGGTGGTGATGATGCTCGGGCTGGCCCAGCGCGCAGCAGAGACCGATCCGGCCGCCGCTGCGCCGTTCATCAGCCGCGCACAGGATGCGGCTACAGAGGCGCTGGCCGGACTGCGCGAGGCCGTGCACGATATCTATCCGCCCATCCTTGATGAGCTCGGGCTGGGCGGAGCCGCTTCGGCCCTGACCAGCCGCTCCCCTATCCCGTGTGCCCTGGACGCGCACGGCCTGCTGCGCGCTCCGGCCGCCGTGGAATCAGCCGCATACTTTGTCCTGGCCGAGGCGCTCACCAACGCCGCAAGGCATTCCAACGCCTCCCGCATCGAGGTGGTCCTGCGCACGGAGGCAATCCCGCACGAGGATGTGCTGGTGGTCCGGGTGCGGGACGACGGCGGCGGCGGGGCTGCACTTCCGCCGTCGCCCGGCAGCGGCTCCGGCAGCGAATCCGGGACAGGCAGCGAATCCGGCGGGGGCACCGGGCTGGCGGGAATTGCACGCCGGGCCTCAGCCTTTGGCGGGAAGCTGATCCTCACCAGCCCGCCGGGCGGGCCAACCGATCTAAGAGTGGAACTGCCATGCGCCTTTTAATCGCCGAAGACGATGCCCTGCTGCGCGCGGGCCTGGAGCTGCTGCTGCAGGGCGAGGGCTTCGAAGTGGTCGGTTCGGCCAACAACGCCGAGGATCTGCTCGCCGCTTTTGAACCAGGGAGCGCCGACGGTGCGGTCCTGGATGTCCGGATGCCGCCGTCGTTCACCAATGAGGGGCTGCGCGCCGCGCTGGACCTGCGTGCGCAGGTGCCGGACTTTCCGGTCCTGGTCCTGTCCTCCTATGTAGAGGACAGATATGCCAGCCGGCTGCTGGCCTCCGGTGCACAGGGCGTGGGCTACCTCCTGAAGGAACGCGTGGGCAAGGTGGGTGATTTCGTAGACGCCCTGAGGCGTGTCCTGGCCGGAGGAACGGTGATGGATCCGGAAGTCATTGCCCAGCTCTTCAGCCGGCGCGGCACGCAGGACCCGGTGCGGTCGCTGACCCCGCGGGAATTCCAGGTGCTGGGACTGGTGGCCGAGGGGCTGGGCAATACCGCCATTGCCCAGGCCATTTCCGTTTCCGAAACGGCTGTCAGCAAGCACATCGGTAATATCTTCGCGAAACTCGGGCTTTCTCCGTCAGACAGCGGCCACCGCCGGGTACTGGCCGCTTTGGCGTACCTGCGTTCCTAATCGCCGGGAATGTGCCGAAATCCTGCAACTCTGTGCCGCCCAAAAAATTCTGGACTCTCTGCCCTGATTTCCCGCACAGCGCAACCGGGCGGAGGAAATGTGTTTTATCCGGGGAATGTGACTAGTGTTGATAAAGGGAATTTTGTGTCATGGGGACCGGGAGAACCGACGGCGGGGACCACGGGTCGCTGCCGGCAGAACAGGGGCGGCCGTGCTGACAGGATCCGGCGCGGACAGGCGGCTGAGGCTTCAGCCTGTGACCTGGTCCACGGATACGCGGAGTTGACCCCGTCACGCCGCAGGCCGGAAGGATTCGCCCGTCCGACGGTTCCGGCGGCTGATCACGGGTGTTCGTGAAGTTCCCGCACCGCCGGGGTCGAGCGGCTGGGCTGCCTACTGTGCCACCGGCCACCGATACCCTCCAGCGGCCCCGATCACGCACCTCTGCGGCGTCCGTTACTAAATAGTTACCTTCCCGTAATCGGCTTGTACTGTTGAAGCCATGCCGTTACCTGAAACGGCGCCCTTGGCTTGTTACCTAGCTCTGCCGCTGGTCAAGGTCCACAAATTTCACTCTTCGGCAGAGGCGGGGGAACCACTTACGGGTTCCTTTGAATCCTTGGGGTTAAGTCGGCCGAGGTTTTCTTCGGCGGGCCGGATGACTCCCATCCGCATCCGACAGCTCACCTCGCAGGTATCGGGAGAGGTAACTCTATGTTGAACAATACTCGTGGACGTCACAGCGCCGGAAACACCGGAGTGTGGGCCGCAATCGCAAACACCGCAAGCGGCAAGGCCCGCACCGTGGGCAGCGCCGCTGCAGTTCTCGCGGCAGGCTCCGGCCTGGTGCTGAGCATGGCCGGCCCCGCCTCGGCAGGCGTCACCGCCAACGACTCAACCGAGTCTTACAGCGCTCCTGCTGCTGTAGCCGCTCCTGTGGAAACTCCGGCACCTGCCGCAGCTGCCACCGGATCAACCCACGTTGTCCAGCCGGGTGACACCCTGAGCGCAATTTCAGCCACCTACGGCGTCAGCCTGGACAGTGTCCTGGCCCTGAACGGCCTTGCGCTGGAATCCATCATCTACCCCGGTGACGTCATCACGTATGCCGGCGGCGCAGTTGCCGAGGTAGCCCAGGCTGCCTACGCTGCACCGGCTGAGGCCGTCTACGCCGCACCGGTGGAAGCCAGCCCGGCCGCAGCCGACTTCAGCACCTTCAGCACCCCGGTGTCCTCCGTGACTCCGGCTGCTTCCACGGGTACAGCTGTCGGCGGCACGAACTCCATCATGCTGAACTCCGCCTACGCCCAGATGGGCGCCGCCCAGGACTGCACCGTCCTGGTGGAGGTTGCCCTCCGGGCAGCCGGCCACTCGGTGGGCGATCTGGCTCCGGCACAGCTGGCTGCCTACGGTACCCCGGTATCTGACCCCCAGCCCGGTGACATCGCCTACTACGCCGACGGCGGCATGGGCCTTGCCCACATCGCCATCTACGTTGGTGACGGCCAGGCCATCCACAGCGGATGGAACGGCAACCAGACGGTTCAGCAGAGCGCCAACGTCGGTTCCGGTGCTGTCTACTACCGCGTAGCGTAAGCACGCACCAATAGCTCCCACCGGAGTGCGGGAAGCGAACGGACCTGCGCTCCGATGGATGTAGTAGGGAAACGCCCGGCCAATTGGCCGGGCGTTTCCTTTTTAATGAGGGCACATCTTCGGTCAGTGGCGTGCCGGCCGAGGCCTGACAGTCAGGCCGCGGGCTGCTCTTCCGTGGTTGAGTCTCCGCCGTTCCCGCCGTCTTCATGGTGGTCACCGTCTTCATGGTGGTCACCATGGCCGCGGCCGTCCCTGTCTCCGTGCCGGTCCTTCGCCGGACGGTCGTCCGCCGGGCGGTCGTCCGGGGTACCTTCCCCGGTAGTGCCGTCCTGGAGTTCCTGCCCGTCATCCTGAGGCTCGTTTCCGCCGCCGCGCATCTTGTCGCCGCCGTCGCCCCTCTCCTTTTCCGGCTTGGATTCAGCATCCTTGTCCGTGTCCCGGTCCTGCTGGTTCTCCTCCGGGTTCTCCTCCTGCTGCCGGTTCTCCTGCTGCTCAGTCACTGATGCCTGTTCCTGGTCAACACCGTTGTCACCAGTGGCCAGGCCGGCAAAAAAGGCACCACCGAGCAGTGCCAGACCTCCCACAACGCCAAGAATCCAACCCAGCGGGCCTCGAACCTTATCCCGGAAAGCCATTGTGTTTGTTCACCTCCATATAGTCGTTCACCTACACAACTATTCTCGGAGCCGATTCTTCGAGGATTCTTAGACTTCCACTGCTCCTGCCCGCCGCTCAGGCCGGGGAATGCTCCCGTGCTGCCGGCAACCGCACTTCCAGCACACCCCCCGAGCCGTTCACTGCCGGCAGGGCCTGGACGCTGCCCCCGTACCGTGCCGCAATTTCCGCCACGAGGGCCAGTCCCAAGCCGTAGTGCCGCGGCCCTGATGTTTCGTCTGTCCGGTCGCGGGCCGAGGCAAACCGTTCAAAGGCCTGCCTGCTGAAACCGGGAGGAAAACCCGGGCCGTCATCGGACACACGAATGACCGCTTCCCGGCCGCTTTTTCGAACCGAGAAGCGCACCCGTGAACGGGCATACTCCAGGGCGTTATCGCCAAGGGCCGTAAATACCCGCTGCAGTGCGAACTGTCCGCCCCGCACCGGCACCTGCGGATCAGGGGCGTCCAGTTCCAGCACCAATCCCCGCCGATGAGCCGCCGGCTGCAGGGAGTTGACGGCGGAGCCGGCCAGTTCCACCAGGTTGATCTCCTCCAGGGGGCCCGTGTGCCGGGGATCGGCAGACATCAGCAAGTCTTCGAGGATCCCGTTGAGCACCTTGGTGTCCTCCACCACCTCGTCGGCAGCGTGAACCGCGGCGTCCCGGAACCGGGGTTCCACTGCCTCTGCGGACAGACGGCGGCGAAGCATCTGGGCACGCATGCTCAGGAGCGTGAGCGGTGTCCTCAATTCATGGCTGGCATCAGCAACGAAACGCCGCTGCAGGGCCAGGGCTTCGGCCATCGGCCGCATGGCAGCCCGCGCCGCCCAGGCCGACAGCGCGCCGGCGGCGATCCCTGCCGCCAGAACCGACACCACCAGTGCCAGGGCCAGACGGCGCAGCTGCTCAGCCGCGTCCCCCGTATCGACTGCCGCCTGCACCACATCACCTCCGCGGCGGACAGTGAGGACTTCATAGCTACGGTCCCCTGCAGTCACCAGGTCCCGCCGGGATTCTCCGCTTGCTGCAACGTCGGCCAGCGCCTCTTCGTCAGGCAAACCCGAAGGCATATTGCGGGACACAGCCAGCCGGCCGTCGTCGTACACGGCCAAAAACACATCCAGCGGAACGTCCCGCGGAGACTTGGAATCCACCGCTGAAAGCAGGGTCTGCTCAGCAGCGCTCCTGGTCTGGGTGGACACCAGTCCGTACACGAGGACGGCAGCCAATCCCAGCAGGACCACCGTCAGTGCGGTGAACTGCACTGCCAGGCGCAGTGCGGCGCGGCGCAGTTCAGCCTCCTCCAGGCTGCGCGGTTTCCCGCTCAGCCGCCGCCGGATTCTCATGGCCCGGTACCGAGCCGATAACCGATCCCGCGCACCGTCAGGACTGTTTCCCTGCCGAGCTTGCGCCGGAGGTAATGCACATAGGTGTCCACCACGCCGTCGTCGTCGGCCTCAGGAAAGACCGCGTCCAACAGGTCAGCCCGCGGAAAAACCTGGCCGGGCCTGCGGGCAAGGTGTTCCAGCAGGGCACTCTCACGCTCCGAGAGCACCACCACGTTTCCGGCGTCTGTTGTTACCGTGCGGCCGGCGGTGTCGAGCACGCCGCCGGGCACGGGCAGAACAGGAACCCGGGTGATGTTCCGGCGCCGCAGTGCACGAAGCCGGGCCAGGAGTTCGTCAATGTCAAAAGGCTTGGCCAGGTAGTCTTCGGCTCCGCGGTCCAGTCCCTCGACGCGGTCCGCGGGGTTGCCCAGGGCGGACAGGATGAGGGCCGGTGTCAGCACCCCGCGGCTGCGGAGCCGGGTCAGCACATCCAGCCCCTCGATGGCGGGCAGTCCACGGTCCAGGAGCAGAACGTCGTAGGGGCGGGTGAGACCTTCGTGGAGTGCGCGCTGGCCGTCAAAAGCCAGGGTGACGGCATAGCCCTCCGATTCCAGGAGGTCCGCCAGCATCCGGGACAGCTGCCGGTCATCTTCCACGACGAGAATCCGGGGTCGGTCCGTCATGCCGCGAGTCTATATGCCTGGCTTCCGGCGGACCCGGGGTCAGCTCCGGTTTGGCTGCCGGTACCCCTCAACTGGTGGTGCCGCGCTCTCTGTGGAGGGAGCCTGCGGTTCCCTGCGGCGGGTGGTGAGCAGGACGACGGCGACGGCAACTGCCGCCCCGATGGTGGTTTCCACGGCCCGGTCAATGGTCAGGTCCCGGACCGGCTGGGTGGATACGAAGCCGGTCATCAGCAGGGCCACAGGGGTCAGGAACACCATGGCCAGCGCATAGTGCCGGATAACATACATCTCCCCGGCAAACTGCAGCAGGGTCAACAGGACAGCCAGCTGCACCGGCGTCCAGTCCGGTTGGAGGAGCAGCGCGGAGAGCAGCACTCCGGCGTAGGTTCCCGCGATGAAATGAGCGGCCCGCAGCGGTGCTCGGGCCGTACTTGCGGCAGCAATCGGAGCACAGGCAGCCAGCATCGCCCAGTAGCTGTGTCCGGGACCGGCGACGACGGCGAGTGAACCGGCCGCTGCCACGGCGGCGACGTATCTGCCCGAATGCTGCAGGATCGCCCGCCAGTTCGGCGGCGGCACGGCAGGCCGGTGCAGGTGCGGGCTGTGGCGGCGGGCATGGGCGCGCCCGGCAATACCCAGGACGACCGCCGTTACCGCGCCGCCTCCTGCCGCCAGGGCAGCTTCCCCCACGGTTCCCGTGAAGGGCGCAGCGGCCGTTGCGGTGAAAGCGAAGATGTAGGTGAACGGTCCGGCGGGCCGGACCCGCAGATAATCGGCGGCAACGGAAATGATGCCGGCAATGACTGTGGCGGCGGCAACAACTTCCCAGTCGCTTCGACCGGCCAGGGACATGGAGACACCGGCAGTCACGGTCAGGATCATGAGTACACCGGACTGTGCCTGATGCCGGAGCCGGCGCCAGTGGGGTTCGCTGCGGCCAAAGACTCCTGTCAGCGAACCGAAAATGGCGCACATGGTCAGGTCCGTACGGCCGAGGAGAATCAGCACCAGTAACGGGATCAGGAGGCCGGCGGCAACCCTCACCGCCGGGAATCTGTGGCCGCGGCCTGCCGGGACCGCCAGGAAGTCTCGAATTGCCACCCCATAAGCCTATGAGCAGACCGCGCTGCAGCCGCGGAGCCACCCACGTGATGCCGGTCGCAGCTACATCCTCGCCTTGGTTTTTGCCGTGGCCTTCGCTGACCAGGGATCCTCGGGCCAGGGATGCTTGGGATACCGGCCGCGCATTTGCGCCCGGACCTGCTGATACGGCCCGGCCCAGAATGAAGCCAGGTCATCCGTGACGGCGAGGGGCTGGCGTGCCGGTGAGAGCAGGTGGAAGAGCACCGGCACCCTGCCCTGAACCACCCGCGGGGTTTCCGCCCAGCCGAAGCACTCCTGCAGCTTGACGGCCACAACCGGCCTGCCATCCTCGTCGTCGGGGTCCGGATAACCAATCCGTACCTGGGATCCGCTGGGAACGGCCAGCCGTTCCGGCGCCAGCTCTGCCAGCCGGGATGCCTCGGGCCAGGGCAGCAGCCGGCGCAGCGGCTCGGTGAGATCGATGCCGTTTACGGAGGCACCTGCGGCGAGCGCGTTGAGTTCCGGTGCCAGCCAATCGTCCAACCTTGCCAGCAGCGCCGATTCCGAGACATCCGGCCACGGATCCCCCAGCTCCCGGTGGATCAGGGCCAGGCGGCGGCGGAGGGAATCCGCGGCGGGAGAGAACCCGATGACGCCGAGGCCCTCCGTCGCCACAGCACGTGCCACGGCCGGTTTCCCCTCCTCAGCAGACGGACGGACAGGCGTTGAGGACAACACGATCGCGCCCAGCCGGCGTTCCCGCCGGGCCGTGACCCGGCCGGAGACGAATCGTGCCTCCATTGTGTCCGTGAGCAGGTGCCGTGCCGCGGCAGCAGCAGCTTCCTCACTCAACGGTGCCGCGGCACGGATGACGGCACCCGTTCCCGCTGCGTCCCTTCCCTGGGCGCGGGTCACTTCGGCAACTGCCAACCATTCATGGCCTGTCAGCGGACTGCCCGCCGGCAAGCCTGCGCGTGTCCCTGAGGAGAGCAGATAGCGCTCAGGTCCTTCGCCGGGCACCCGCCGGGCTATGCGGTCCGGAAACGCGAGCCCGATCACGAAGCCCACGGCGTCGGCGGCTGCCACATCAACAGGTTTCTCCCGGGCCGGTTTCTCTCTGCGGGCTGTTCCGTTGCGCGGAGCTGCTTCGCCACGCCGGGCAATGGACTGCATGCGCCGTACGTCCTCCGACCAGCGCCGCTCTCCGGCATCCCGTCCCGAGCGCAGCGCGGTGAGAAGGCGCGTGAGGTCGGCACCCGGCGCGCGGTGGTCTCCGGCAACCAGGGCCACGGTCTCGGCCGCCGGACGAGCGCCAACCACACCGGACCCGTCCAGCAGTGCCCGCGCCAATCTGGGGTCGGCAGGGATTCCTGCCAGCGTTTTACCGAGCGGTGTGGCGGCGCCGGAGGCTTCCACCGCACCAAGGTCCCGCAGCACGCTTTGGGCGTCTGCCATGGCGGTGCGCGGCGGTGTATCCGGCAAAGCCAGTCCTTCACCGCCCGGTGCACCCCAGCAGGCCAGCACCAGGGTTGCAGCCGTCAGGTCCGCGACGGAGATCTCCGGTGTTTGATGCGCGGGTGCGGCTCCGAAGGTTCGTTCGTCGTAGCACCGGATGACTCGCCCCGGCCCCTGGCGGGCAGCGCGTCCGGCGCGTTGTTCCGCGGAAGCCCGGGAACAGGATACGGTCATCAGGCCCGACATGCCGCGCACTGCATCCCGGCGCGGTTCCCGGGCCAGGCCGGAATCGATGACCAGACGCACACCCGGAACCGTCAGGGAGGATTCAGCCAGACTGGTGGAGACGATAATGCGCGGCTTGTCACCGGCTGACCTCCCGGAGACAGCTCTGTCCTGTTCCCTCGGATCGATTTGTCCATGCAGCTCCAGCACCTCGGTTCCGGTGCCTGCCCGGCTGCGGATGCGTGCGGCCACTGCGGAAACTTCCCAGGCGCCCGGCACGAAGACAAGGGCGTCGGCCTCCGGGTTTTCGGCCAGCAGCTCGTTGTGTGTTTCGGCAGCTGTATCAGCCACGTGCTGCAGGAAACTGCGGGTCACTCCGTGCTCGTCCAACCGCAGGGACGGCGCCGGAACCCACCGGACGTCCAGCGGATACAGTGCCGAGGAGCAGCCGACGACGGGAACCGGGCCGTCCCCGAATCCCCCGCTGCCGTTTGCGCCGCCAATCAGCGCAGCAAAGCGGGGTGCATCCAGGGTGGCCGACATGGCCACAAGGGTGAGGTCGTCGCGCAGCTGCCGGACTTCAGTGAGCATGCCCAGCAACAGATCCGTTTCCAACCCGCGCTCGTGGACCTCGTCCAGGACCACAGCAGCGGTGCCGTCCAATCCCGGATCGGCCAGCAAACGGCGCAGCAGGATCCCCGGGGTGACGAATTCGATGACCGTTTCCGGCCCGGTGTGGCTTTCACCGCGGACGGTGTAGCCGACCCTGCCGCCCAACCGGCTCCCGTCCAGCACTGCGAGCCGGCGCGCTGCCGACCTCGCGGCCACCCGGCGCGGCTGGGTCACGATAATCCGCGACTGCGGCTCAGCGGGAGCTTTGTTGATGAGCAGATTGGCCAGCAGCGGCGGAACCAAGGTTGTTTTACCGGTCCCCGGCGGCGCCTGGACCACGGCCGCGTTCCTTCCGTTCAGCGGGTCCAGAACGGCCTCCAGATCCGGCAGCGCCTCGGCGAAGACCAGTCCCGAGCCGATGTGCTGCAGGTTGAACGGAGGCCGGGCCGGGGCGTTTGGCCGGTCCGGATTGCCGGTTGAATGCTGTGTGCTCACCGGTCCATTCTCCCGTGTCCGGCAGGAGTGGTGGTGACCACCGTGTGCCTGCTGTCCGGGCATGGCGGCCGGTGTGTTCTCCGGTGTGTCCCGTTGGTCCGTGTCCCGTGTACCGCGCGGGCGGTGTCCCGCGCAGCCCGGGCAGTGCTCATCGTTACTGCAATTCCAGCAGTTTGGTCCCGCACTGCTATGAACCGTGCCAAGCCCTTCGGCACCAATCGTGCCTTCGCATCCATGGCTGTTAGCCGCCCTGCCCCGGCAACCGCATACAACCGCCGCAGCCTTCCACGCCAACCCTGCGCGGGCCTGCGCCGCAGCCGCCGCTGACTTTAATTCCTCCAGCAACCGAATCTCGTTGCATCCGCTCACCACCCGCTCACCAGCCTCCAGCGATATCCGGTCGACAGCCGGGCTTTCTCCGGGGCGGCCGAGATGAGCGCTGCGAACCGGGAAACCCGCTTCGAGGAGATGCTGACCGGGACGGCACCTTTGTCATACATTCGCCTCAACGTTAAAACCACCCTCAACGCTAGAACCACCCTCAACGCTAGAACCACCGAAGAGAAGAAGGCCCCGTGGACTCCCCTCACGTTCCCATCCCCGTTCGACTGTTCCCCGGATGGGCTGAATCTCCGGTCTGGCTTTCTGACGGCCCCGTCAGTTTCGGGGACTCGCACCTCAGCGAACAGCTCAAAACGGACCTGGCCGGCTGGGAAAACCGCTACTACGCCTCAATCACCGGCGCGGCTCCCGGCAGCAGGCGCACAAGGCTAAAGCCTACGAACCGGGCTCACGGAGAGCAGGGAAGAACGCTGGCCGCTCACCTTGCAGCAGAGCTGGGAAATGACTTTGTTGTGGAGTTCGAGAACAGCAGTGGAAAGCACCGCAGCATCCGAAGCAGTTCGCCGGCAACAAATCCTGCGGCCGCGGGAGCCTTCACCGCCAGATATAGGGACGCACAGTCCGAAGCCGAAACGCTCGAGCGTGCCGGTGGACCTTTGAACGCCCATGCACCGCTGTCCGGTGCCCAACTCGGCAGTTCCTCTGGCACCAGCCCCAACGCAGCGAGCCCCACCGGCGGCCTCACCCCGGCATTGGCCGGACTGAACTGCCTCAGCACCGGAACCAGCTCCGCTGAGGCCCTGGCGTTTTTTGACTCCCTTCCTCCGGTTGGCATCGATGAGCTCAGCGGTTCATGGCAGGGGGCAGAAGTGCCAACCGGCCATCCCCTCGACGGTGTACTGGGCAGCTTAGGCTGGCAGGGGAAGAAATTCGAGGGCGCCGAGGCCGCACACCCACTGGTCTTCAGCGGCAGGGACGGCAGCCTCTTCGAGGTGAATCCGCGGTTTGTTCCGCTTCGGACAGCCCTAAGGCTCGGCCCCGTCCTGCGCCGTCCGGCCGTTGGCCGCGTCATCAGCCCGCTGCTGCGGCTGCTCCGAACAACCCGACCAAGGGCACGGGTCCGCCTGATGGAATACCGCGGCACAGTGTCGGCCACCATGATCTACGACGCCCTGCCCATCAACGATGCCTTCCGCAGAGTGGACGCGGACAACCTGCTGGGAGCGATGGACATGCCCGGACCCCATCCTCCCTTCATGTTTACGCTGGCGAGGATCAGCTAGCGGGCAGCACGCCCGGCCCGGTCTCTTGCCCCGCGCCGCCGCAGCTGTGACAGTATCCCTGTGCACCGGAACATTCCTGAAGAACGGCTCGCAGCACGGCTCCGGGCGGCCGGGTGTGTCTTCGCCGAGGAAGAAGCCCGTCTCCTGCTTGCTGAAGCCGTCAAGCGCAGCGCTGAGTCAGCTGGTTTAAAGAACCTCGAACGGATGGTGCAGCAACGATGCGCCGGGCTGCCGCTGGAACAGGTCCTCGGTTGGGCCGCATTCTGCGGGCTCCGGGTACAGGTCTTTCCCGGCGTCTTCATTCCCCGGCGGCGGACGGAATTCCTGGCCGCCCACGCCATCTCGCTGATCAGCGCCCTGGCCAAGCCGGTGCTCATTGAGCTTTGCTGCGGCTCCGGAGCCGTCAGCCTGGCGATCGCCTCCCGTACCAGCCATTCGCTGGAGGCCTACGCCGTGGACCTCCACCCCGCAGCCGTTGCGTGTGCCCGCATCAACCTGGCGGGCCGGGCAACCGTTCTGGCCGGCGATCTTTTCAGTGCGCTGCCGCCATCCCTGCCCGGCCGGGCGGACGTCGTCGTCGCGAATGCACCCTACGTCCCCACCGCACAACTGGACACCCTGCCTCTTGAAGCGCGCGATCATGAACCGGTTGTCACGCGCGACGGCGGCGCTGACGGCCTCACCCTCATTCGGCGCATCATCGGGTCGGCGTCTGACTGGCTGGCACCCGGAGGTTCGGTACTGGTGGAGTGCAGCGCAGGGCAGGCGCCCGTTGTGGCACAGCTCCTGGCGGCACAGGGGCTGCGTCCCGAAATCATCACCGGCGGGGACGCCGAGGCAACAATCGCCGTCGGCCGGCGGGCACCCGGTACGGCGGCTGTCCGGAAATAGGGAAGACTGGAAGCTCACCATCTTCTAAGGCGGAACCCCTTGATTACTCTTCAGCAGGACAATGACGGCTTCATCCGCATGGACCGGCACTACCCCAAGTCCGCCCCGGTCAGCATCGTTTTCACGGACGGCACCACCGAAGTCCTGACGGGCGCCCGGATCAACAAGGCGTACGACGACGCCCTGGCAGTTTTCCGCGCGAAGAACCGTTTGGACGCCAAAGGTTTCAACCGCCTCGCGAACAAGCAGGCCCCGGACAACAACAAGATCAATTTCGTTCCGGTTTCCCCCGGGATGGGCGGCTAGGACAACTCAGTACGCGTCCTCCTCAGGAGTCCGTCCCGCCGGAAAATGCCCGGTCATGAGCCGCAGCAGCTCCGGCACCACGGCGGGATGGAAATAGTGGCCCATGCCGGGCACCGTCACCAGCCGCGAACCGGAAATGGCCGCAGCGGTTGCCGCTCCCCCACTGGGATGCACAATGGGGTCCCGGTCACCGTGGATCACCAGTGTTGGCGCCTTGATCCCGGCAAGATCGGCCGTCCGGTCCGCTGAAGCGTTAATGGCACCGAGGTGCCGGGAACGTGCTGTTCCGTTGTCCGGATACACGCCCCGGTCCCAGGCCAGTCCGCCGGCCCGGGCTTCTTCCGCCGGGTCCGCCGGATGCACCCGGCCCGACAGATGGCGCATCATGCCCACGCGGTCCTTGATGAATTCCTCCCGTGTCCGCGGCGGCCGGGCGGCAAACCGGCGTTTGGTTGACAGTGCCGCAGCGCCGGTTTTCCGTGCACCGGTGGTGGAGATGATCGAGGTGAGGGTCAGGACCCGGTCCGGATAATGAGCCGCAACGGATTGGGCAATCATGCCGCCCATGGACATTCCCGCCACATGCGCCCGGTCCACCTGAAGGTGGTCCAGCAGACCCACCACGTCTTCGGCCATATCTTCAATCCGGTACGCGCCGGGCACCGGTTGGGCCAGCGCCAGCTGCAGCAGGCTGGGCACGGGGTTAGTCATCCGGCTGGAACGCCCCGCGTCACGGTTATCCAGGCGAATCACCCGGTATCCGGCGGCTGCCAGCCCGTTCACAAACGCAGCGTTCCAGGACAGCAAATCCATCCCCAGGCCTGCCACGAGGACCACCGGCTCACCGTCGTCGGGTCCGTCAAGGCGATAGCAGAGCCGGACTCCTGACCCGAGAGTTACAAAGCGGTCTTCCTCCTGCGTGCCGGGCAGGATCCCCTGCGGACCCGAGAACTGCAGATGCCCATCAACCAGTGCCCCCTTTTGCAGGTCCCGGCGGTCGGCCAAAAAGTTCATGGTCATGAGCCAGGGCGCCTGTGTTCCCTGCCGCGGCAGGTCAGCCATGCTGCGCTGGATATACCCGGCACCAAAATCCAGCAGCGGCCGCGTGGGCATGCCCGCCGGCGCCTCGGGAACGGCGGCGGTGTGGCCGAGGCGGTCCATGCGGGTCAGCAGCCGGGAGAACCACCGCGTCAGCAGCCCTACCTTCAGGGTCCATGACGCGTTGGTGTAGCCGATGGCAAACGCCATGTTCGGGATGCCGCTGAGCATGACGCCCCGGTACGCGACGGTCTCCGTAAGGTTTACCGGCACGCCGTCCAGCCTCAGCTCCATGCCGCCCAGAATCCGCAGGGACAAGCCGGTGGCGGTCACGACGACGTCGGCTTCCACTTCTTTCCCGGATGCCAGGCGCACGCCGTGTTCGGTAAACGCGGCCGTCTGGCCGGTGACCATGGTGGCGTTGCCGCTGCCCAGCGCCTTGAAGAAATCACCGTCCGGAACGGCGCACAGCCGCTGGTCCCACGGCCGGTAGGGCGGATTCAGGTGCGTGTCCAGGTCAAAGTCCTCCGGCAGCACACGGGACTGGATGCCGCGGATGAGCTTCTGCGCCTGGGTGGGCCAGCGCTGGCAGAAGGCCCAGATGGCGCGCTGCCGGCGGGCACTGACTTCGGCCATGATCTTTCCGGTGCGTTCGGGTCCGACGACGCCGCGCAGCCTCCGCGCGATCGGATCCTCCGCGGGGATGGGAAGGATATAGGTGGGGGTGCGCTGGATCATCGTCACCCGGGCACCAAGTTCCACGAGCGCCGGTACGAGAGTCACCGCGGTGGCGCCGCTGCCGATGACGGCGACCCGTTGGCCGGACACCTCCAGATCTTCCGGCCAGTCCTGCGGATGCACAATCCGACCGCTGAACCGCTCACGCCCGGGAATCTCGGGGGTGTATCCCTCGTCGTAGCGGTAGTAGCCGGCAGCGTTGAAGATCCAGCCGGCGGTCAGGTGCAGGGTTTCTCCGGTGCCCTCAGGCTCGGCCGGCGCTGAGTCCGAAACTGAGTCCGGGCCGGGTTCCGGAGTCCTGGTGCGCTCCACGGTGATGTTCCACCGTGCATCCCGGCTGGACCAATCCGCTGAAATCACCTTGTGGTGGTAGCGGATCAGGGCGTCCACGCCGTACTCGGCGGCAGTCTCTTTCAGATAGGACAGGATGCTCGGCCCGTCCGCAATGGCCTTTTCCTCCAGCCACGGGCGGAAGTCGTAACCGAAGGTGTACAGGTCGGAGTCCGAGCGCACTCCCGGATACCGGAAGAGGTCCCAGGTTCCTCCTGAACGGCCGCGGGATTCAAGGAGTGCGATGGATCGGCCGGGATGATCGGTGAGCAGCCGGCATGCAGCGCCTATTCCACTCAGCCCGGCGCCGATGATCAGCACATCCAGGTGTTCCAACGTATTTCCGGATTCCATCACGGGCTCCCTGTCATTGCGTGAATTTCCGTTCGATCAGAAGCTAACACGTTGCACCGACGCTACCCCTTAGGATGTGGGGATGCCTGCCGCCGAGATCTGTCAGTACGATCCCGCATGGCCGGTGCTTGCCCGCGCCTGGCTTATAAGGATCGAAGCCTCACTCGCCGGGCTGAAGGACTCATCCTCTTTCACTTACGAGCACATCGGCTCGACCGCCGTTCCCGGACTTGCAGCGAAACCCGTCATCGACCTCCAGATCCGCACCAAAACCTTGCCGGCGGCAGATGCGGCAGGATTCACCGTTCGGCGACTATGTGCTGGTCTTCCGGGATTGGCTGCGCGAAAACCCGGACGAAGCACGGAACTACGAAACGGTGAAGCGGACCCTGGCGGTGCAGCACGCTTCGGCCTCCGATTACGACGACCACACCCGCGCAAAGACCGCCTTCCTGGACAGGGCACAGACCAGAATGGCCGCCGGAGCCGGTTTGGATGAGCGCACCGGTTAGATGACAGCCCGGCTGGGCGACAACCCGCTGGGCGACAGTCAGGCTAGACGGGCGGCTCGGGATCGTACTGGATGCCGCGGCGGACTTCGCGGGCCCGATCCTCGCCGGCGGGACGGCCAGCGAGAATCCCCGCCGCCGCATAAACAAGACTGCCGGTGCAGACACTGGTCATCAGCGGAACATCCGAGCGCATGCTGCGGATCCAATCCAGATGCTCCTCATCCTTGGTCAGGGCGCGGGTGCCGAAACCGCCCGGATGAAGGAACACCTCAAAGTCCGGGGCTTCAGCACGTGACAGATGCGGCGTCATGACCATCCCTTTTGCCGCCGTTACGGGTTTCCCGTCCGCAGTAACGAGCGCGACGTCGTACCCGTCCTCCGGATAGTGCCGCGTCCAGTAGGCCAGAACTTCCCAGGGCCCGACAGCGTCGAGCTCCTCCACGCCGTCGAAAAGCAGAATACCCATGTGCTTCATAGGTTCCTTTCAGGGATCAAATGGACTAACACAGGTACTTCCCGCCGGCCGTGAAAATAACCTCAGCCTCCGCCTCCGTGAAGCCGCGCTCCACGAGGGACTCCAGGGCCTGCTCGGGAGTTGGTGCCCTCTCCGGATCGATGCAGGCCACATACCCCGTGGTGAGGAGCCCTTGGTCGTCAATCCGTTCCGGTGTCAGGGTGGGGGCGCTCCGCCTCACTTCGTCAAAGAAGGCAGTTCCTCTCGGGATTCCGCCGGGCAGGGGCGGCAGCGACTTCGGCTCGTCCATGGTCACGGTGGCGTAAATGGCAGCCTCCGAATAACTGGCATCCAGCTGATCGGCCACATGCTCCACGTCCAGTACCCGCCCGGGGATACCAAGGCGGGTGGCCGAGAGGTCGGCCAGGAACCAGTTGTACCCTTGGGCGTAATGCACCAGCTCGTCGCTGCCTCCAGTGCCTGCGACCAGGTCATAGACAGCAGCCCGGTCTTCGGAAGTTTCGAACCAGAAAACCCCGGCCGAACGTGTGCACATTCTGATTTCTGCCACGGATCCGCCGCCGTCCAGGAACTCCGCCGTGTGGAAGTAGTCCGGCGGCTCAGGCTCGTCATCGTCGCAGCCCGCCACGGTGTCAACGGCCTGATAAGCGGCGCCCATCGATGCATACGTGGCCGTAGCCGTCTCGGTTGCGGTCGCCGTCGGCCCCACCTCTTCGCCGCACCCGGTGGATGCTGCCGCCAGAGCGCAGACACCGGCGGCCACGGCGTAGGCGCGCACCGAGCGTTTCATGGCGACACCCGTCTGCCGGAGGGAGAATGCTCTTTGTTACGCACATCATGCCACAACCGTGCCCGCTGGGCTGGCGTGATGTCGCGCGGCCGGGATCCCGGGGCTTTCGTTGCCGAGCAGCACAAACGTATTTGCCATCTCGCTCAGGCCCGCTTCGGCCCGGTCTTCCCGGGAGCAGGCGTGCTCCCGAGCAAGTGCGTGTTCCGAAGCACGGCTAACGTTTGTGAACGACGTGCCAGTTCCCGGTCCGTGAGGCCGTGGGCCGCCGCCATGGCCCACTCGGGCCCCACCAAAATCCCAACTCCGAACAACGAAACAAACATGAGAACTGAACCGTCATTTTTCTGCCGATAATTCCGTGTGCCCCTCCCAGCCAAGGATTCCGGGGGAACACCGAGAATGCGTGCCCAAGATGCCCAGGGACTCACCGGCCCAGCTACCGCTGCAGCCGGACCCTTACGGAGACCGCGGCACAGACGATCACCACAGCTCCGCCCAGCACCGTGGGCCAGGTGAGCTGCTCGCCGATAAGCAGGGCAGCCCAGCAAATGGTCAGCACCGGCTGGACCAGCTGAATCTGGCTGACCTGGGCCATCGGGCCGATGGCCAGTCCCCGGTACCAGGCAAAGAACCCGAGGAACATGCTGACCACACCGAGATAGGCGAGCGCCATCCACTCACCTGCTGAGCCCGACGGCGGCTGCCTCACAACCGCAACTCCGGTCAGCACCAGCATCAGCGGTGCTGCGAGGACGAGCGCCCACGACACGGTTTGCCAGGCTCCGAGTTCCCGCGCCAGCAAACCACCCTCGGCGTAACCGACGGCGGCTGCCGCCACGGCGCCGAAGAGCAGCAGGTCGGACCAGTGGAGGCCGCCAAGTCCCCCGCCGTGGAGGGCAGCAAAAACCAGCACCGCGGCTGCGCCGGCACCGGCCATGATCCAAAAGAACAGCGGCGGACGTTCATGTCCCCGCAGGACGGCGGCCACAGCTGTGGCCGCAGGCAGCAGGCCGATGACGACGGCGCCGTGGCTGGCCGGAGCAGTTGTCAGCGCGAAGGATGTCAACAGCGGAAATCCAAGGACGACGCCGCCGGCCACCAGCGCCAGGCGCGCCCACTGCCGCCGCTGCGGAAAATGCTGCCTGGTCAAAGCCAGGGCTGCCGCTGCCAGGAGCGCGGCAATAACGGCTCGGGCGGAACCAATGAAGAGCGGAGTGAGTCCGCCGTCCTGCACCGCAATCCGGGTCACCGGCAGGGTCAGGGAAAACGCCGCAACGCCCAGCAAACCCCACCCCAGCCCGGCCTTCAAGCCGGCGCCGGAAGTGGATAGCGGTGGTGCCTGTCGAAGAGTAGCGCTACTATGCTGTGTCATGTCTCACGATAGCAGCAGCGTACGCATCGTCACAGGCCTGCGTGCCTGGATTTCGACGGCGGCGCCGGGTACCCGAATCCCCTCCACCCGTGAGCTGGTGGCCCAGTACGCCGCCAGTCCGGTGACCGTGCAGAAGGCCCTGCGGACACTGAGCGCGCAGGGGGTCATCGAAAGCCGCCCGGGCGTGGGTACCTTTGTCCGCGCCGCCCGGACAGCGCGCGCCCACGACTACGGATGGCAGACCGCGGCACTTGGCTCTCCCCAGGCCCGTTTGCCTCAGTTGTCCGCTGCCCTGCGGACCGCCCCCCATGACGTCATTGCCCTGCACTCCGGGTATCCCGACCGGGAGCTGCTGCCCGAGCGGCTCGTCCGGGCAGCCTTCACGCGGGCGGCGCGCACCAGCGCCGCACTGAGCCGTTCCCCCGCAGCTGGTCTACCTGAATTGCAGGCATGGTTCGCCGCCGAGCTCGAAGCCGCGGCCCCGGCCGGTTCCGCTCCCCCGGTGGCGTCCGACGTCGTCGTCCTCCCCGGCAGCCAGAGTGGACTCAGCACCGCCTTCCGGGCACTGGTGGGTTCCGGCCGGCCGCTGCTGATGGAATCGCCCACATATTGGGGCGCCATCCTCGCTGCGGAGCAGGCCGGGGTGGAGGTCGTTCCGATCCCGAGCGGTGTCAGCGGCCCCGATCCCGACGACCTGGTGCGCGCCTTCGAGCAGACCGGCGCCCGCGCTTTTTACGCCCAGCCCACTTTTGCCAACCCCACCGGCATCCAGTGGGCGTCGGATCTTTCGGCTGAGGTGCTCGACGTCGTGCGCCGGTTCGGTGCGTTCCTCATCGAGGACGACTGGGCCCACGATTTCGGTATCACCGCGGACCCGGCCCCCTTGGCGGCGCGGGACGACGGCGGACACGTGGTCTACCTCCGGTCGTTGACCAAGAGCGTGTCTCCGGCGGTACGGGTTGCCGGAATTGTGGCCCGTGGACCGGCCCGGCAACGTATCCTTGCCGACACCCAGGCGCAGTCCATGTACGTCAGCCCAATTCTGCAGGCGGTGGCACTCGACGTCGTGACCCAGCCCGCGTGGAGAACCCACCTGCGCGGACTGCGACGGCAGCTGGCTGACCGCCGCGATCTGCTGGCGGCGTCGCTGCGTGAGCATGTGCCCGGGGCTGAGCTGCCGGTCCTGCCGCGCGGAGGGCTGAACCTGTGGCTGCATCTGCCGGACGGCACCGACCTGCCCCGGCTCGTGAGGGACTGTGAGAGCGGCGGCGTCGTCGTCGGCACCGGAAACGAGTGGTTCCCGGCCGAGCCCACGGGACCGCATCTCAGACTGAACTATTCCGGGCAGGATCCGGGCGCCTTCCCGGAAGGAGCCCGGATTATCGGCAGCGCCCTGGCACGGCAGCAGGGGAAGCCCTAGCCGCTGCGGCGGGATGCGTCGGGATCGTCGGGAGCCTCCTCGCGGCGTTCCTTGAGGAGTTCTTTCGTGCGGACCAGGCGCAGGGCAGTCACCAGCACCAGTCCGCCCACCATGTTGAAGAGCAGCGTGTAAGCAAACCAGGTGAGCCATTCAAGGTAGGTGATCCCGGCGCCGGACTGGATGGCGCCGAAGATCAGCAGGGAATCCAGAATGGAATGGAACATCTGGAGTCCGGCCAGGAGGAAGCCGCCGATCACGGTGGCCACGATCTTGGCCGGGTCCGAGGAGGTGCCCTGCTGCATGCGGCTCATCAGCGTGATGGTGCTTCCGCCCAGGACCGCCAGCGCAACGGTCTGCAGGGAGAAGGGTGCGTCGGTGAAGTGCCGGGCTGATTCCTCGATGAGACTCTCCCACTGCGGGAAAGCCTGCATCACAATCCACATGATGATCCACCCGCCGGCAAGGTTGCCCAGCAGCGTGACTCCCCAGAGCTTGCCGAGCTGACGCAGCCTGGCTTCCTTCGCAATAACGGCTGCCACCGGCATCAGGAAGTTCTCGGTAAAAAGCTCGCTGTGGGCCAGGAACAGCGCAATCAAGCCCACACTGAAGGCTATTCCGGCCAGGAGATGGTCTCCCGTTTGATGCATCACGGCCAGATAAGCCAGGACGCCCAGTCCCACCTCGAGCCCGCCGAACACGCCCGTCACCAGGACGGCACGGAACGTACGGTGCAACCGTTCAGCGCCTTCGGTGACGGTGTTTTCAAAGGACTCCTGCAGTTCGTCCTCAACGGGAGCTTCCGACTCCCCGATTTCCCTGCGGCGTTGCTCGCTCATGCCGTTCCCTTCGCTGCGTTTGCATCCTGAACTTCGGACTGCGCCGGGTACAACACTAAGCCTGCTGACTAAGTTAGGGGGAACGCCGGGAGATCACGGTCCAAACTAGACTGGCAGGCATGGCTTTATCGACGACTGATCACGGCACGCGGCCCCGCACCGCGCTCCTCTGGCTGATTCTTGGCCTACCCGCCGCCCTGGCGCTTGTAGTCCTTGGCGCCCAGATCCACGGGCTGGACTTCACCGTGTACCGCGAAGGTGCGCTGGCGTTCCTGGGCAGGAGCGAGCACCAGCTGTATGACCCCAGCCTGGTGGAGACGGACACCCGCGGGCTGCCGTTCACGTATCCGCCGTTCGCCGCGCTGCTGCTGGCACCTTTTGCTTTCCTGCCCGAAGCCGCCGGGCTGGTGCTCCTGACCGCAACTTCCTGCATCTGTCTTCTGGCGGTTGCCGTCTTGACGGCCCGCTACCTGCAGCTCAATGATGCCGTCCCCGCCCGGATCCAGGCGGTGCTCGGCGGTCCCGCCGGAATCATTGTCCTGGCCACGGTGCTGATTGGCCTGCTCGGGCCGTGGCGTGAAGGCCTTGGCTTCGGACAGATCAATCCGATGCTCATGCTCCTGATCGCGGCGGATCTCCTCCGCCCCGCCGGCCGCGTGCCGCGCGGTCTGCTGATCGGGCTGGCGGCCGGCATCAAGCTCACGCCCCTGGCCTTCGGACTGATTTTCCTGGTGCGCCGCGACTGGCGCGCCGTCCTCACCATGGGGGCCGCTTTTGCCGCCACGGTGGCGGCGGGGTGGCTTGCCTCCCCGGCGCAGTCGCGCACCTTTTGGTTCGATGCGCTCTCAGACCCCAGCCGAGTGGGCGACACCACCGACATGTACAACGTGTCGCTGAACTCGATGATCGCGCATCTGGGCACGCCCGGGGCCCTCCAGCGTCCGCTGTGGCTGGCGGCCGGTGCCGCCGTCGTCGTGCTGGGTTTCCTGGCCATCCGCCGAGCCGATATGCGCGGGGACACCGTGGCCGCGATCAGCGCCAACGCCGTGGTGATGCTGGCGATTTCCCCCATCTCCTGGTTCCACCACTGGGTCTGGATTGCCCTGGTCCTGCCGGCGCTGTGGGTGTCGGTACGACGGCGGCCGGCCCGGGTGCGCGCGGCGGGAACCGTGCTGGCCGCAGCCATGGTGCCCGTGTTCATGCTCTCTTCCATCACCGTCACGATGACCCTCACCGGCGAGGTCAGCGGGCAGGGACCTGCCGCTCTGGAGCTGTTCACCAGCCTTGGCGTGATCCTTCCGATCCTGGCCCTGGTTTACTGGGCAACGGATCCTGCCCCGGAGGCGGGCGGCGCTGAGACGTTGGCCAGGTTCCGTTCAACCCGTCCCCGGAGCGTTGAGGCCCCCGGCCCGGCGAGCTGATCCAGATAGGCGGCGCGGCCGGCCATGCTCATGACCAGGGCAAGGACCGGTCCTGTGACCAGGAATCCGTAGCCCGCGTTGAAGGTGCTGTCCGTTGACCGAAGCTGCAGACCTTCGGCATAGGTTTTGCTGGGAACGGCGAAATCCCGGGAGGCAAAGAACTCGGCGACCGGGTCCAGGGCCTCCGGAGCCGGAGTCCGGGGTAACCCCAGCGGCTGGCGGATGTCCTGGGCATGCACCAGCACTTCACCCAGGTACGCTGCGGTGTGTGCCGAGGGGGCGGTGGTGCTGTTGATGACGGCCCGGAACCCCTGCAGCGTTTGCGCCGGAGTAAAGCCCAGATGCTCGGCCACCCGCCGCTGGTTATGGACATCGGGACGGAAACGGGCGCTGATCATGCTCCGCATCCACTGCCGCTGGTTGGTGCTTGCCGCTGCGGTGAGGTGTGCGAGGACCTGCTCAACCGTCCACCCGGTGCACAGCGTGCCGTGCTGCCACTGTTCACCGGAGAGGTTGTCGAGGTCCTCGGCCAGCTTTGCGCGCTCCGTGTGGATCAGGGCCCACAAGTCCTCTCCGGTGCTTTTCCCTGTGCTCATGATTTCACTCTCACGTAATGACTGCGGCGTGTTGTGCTGCGTGCGCACGGCTGCCCCAGTTCTAGCAAACGTCCTGCACCGGCAAAAGGCCCGCCTCCAAAACGGAGCCCGTCACCAGCCGATCCGCCGGCGCTTGTTCCGGATGCTGCCCAGGGGTTCCCAGAAGAAATCAAACGTATCGTTCGGCGAACCCATGAAACGCTGAGAGAAGACGACGCCGATATCCCCGCCGGGATAGACGGCAGCGCTTACTCCGGAACCGCCGGCCCAGCCCCACATGCCCGGTTCGGACCAGGGCGCGCCCAAACCGATTTGCACAGCTGTCATGAAGCCCCAGGACTCGTCGGGGCCGGCCATATCGATCATGCCGGCACGCTGCTGCGAGGTCAGCTGGTCTGCCGTCATCTGTGCGCGGAGTTCAGGCGGCAGCACGGTGTCATCGGCCAGACCCGCCAGAAACGCCATGTAGTCCGGAACCGTGGAGACCAGGCCTCCGGCAAGGGATCCAAACACCGGCGGAGCCGCAAACACATCCCGGTAGGATTCCGCTTCCCGCAACCCGGTATCGGTTGCTTCATACACGGCGGGAAACTCCTCCTTCCCGCTGGGGAACCCGGTGCCGGCCAGCCCAAACGGCCCGGCGAGCCGGTCACCCACCAGCCGGTCCAGCGGCGTGAGCGCAGCCGCGGGAAGGAGTACCGAAAGAACGTCCGCTGATGCGTGGTACATCCAGCGGTCCCCGGGCTGATGTGCCAGCGGCAGGTCCGCCACCTGTGCCAAATACTCGGACGGGGGCACCCCGGGCGGATTGGGTCCCCACAAGAGCTCCCTTGTGGCCGCTGCATAAGGGGTGCGGCCAAAGTCGATGCCGAACCCGGCAGTGAAGGTGAGCAGGTGGCGGACGGTGATTGGACTGCGGGCCGGCACGGTGACGGAAAGCGGCGCATCCGGAGTTGCCAGGACGCGCGGGGCGGCCAGCGCCGGAAGCCAGCGGGCGACGTCGTCGTCCAGTCCCAGCGTTCCGTCCGCCACCAGGGACAGGGCCAGCGCCCCGCCCATTAGCTTGCTCAGTGACGAGATTCGGAACGGAGTGTCCTCGGTCATCGGCGCCGAGGCCGAGGTGTCGAGGAAACCGGCGGCAAAGATCTCAGTCTCACCGTCAATGCGGATGCCCGCCACCAGTCCCGGGCACCAGCCTGATTCAACGGTTTCAGTAAGCGCGTTCCACAACGGTGCGGCTCTTGACATGCGTCAACTGTCCGCCAGCGGCAGACGGAAGGTCAACACCAACCCGCCCGGAGGAATCAGTTCGGAATCCGCTCCGTCAGCCAGTTCAGGATGTCCGGCCAGAGTTTGTCCTTCATCGCGCGCCGAAAGAAACCCATGTGTCCGATGGCGGGAACTCCCGCATCTCCGGGGGTGCAGCTGAGGAGTTGGACGCGGGCGTTCACCAAATGGCCGAAGAACGGGGCAAGCTGGGCGGGCGTGGCCCACAGATCGTCGCTGAGTCCGACGGCGAGGACATCGGTCCTTACCCCGGCGGCCCGTTCGGCAGCGCGCATCCCGGGGTCATCGAAAAAGTACCCGGGCTTGCGGGACCAGCGGCTCCACTCCAGCACCGCGGTGCCGGGCATGTCCTCCCCCAGCCCCAGCCGCCGTGCCGGAGCGAAGCCCAGCAGCCGTGCGCACATCGGTCCAATGAAACGCAGCACCAGCGTCACCCGGATCCGTTCCCTGCGGACTTCGACGGCGCGCGTGACGCCGCCGTGCGAGCCCACGGCCACAAAGCCGGCCAACTTCCCGGTTCCGCTGCCAAGGACCAGGGACTGTCCGCCGAGCGAGTGCCCGACGGCGAACTGCGGCAGACCGGAAAAGCGGGCGGCCATCCACTCGGCCGCCGCCGGGACGTCCTGTTCCATCCAGTCCCGCATCCGCAGGTTCCGGTACTGCTTGGGGCTTCCGGAGGTGCCGATTCCGCGGTAGTCGTAGGTGAGGACTGCGCATCCGTTCTCACACAGGTACTCGGCAAAGCCGGTGTACAGCCGTTGCGCAACCGCCGTCGCAGAGTGGATCACCACAGCGGCAAGGGGTGCCCCCTCGGACGGCGTGCGCAGGATGCCGGTCACCGATCCCCCGGCGGCCACGGGAATGGTGAGCTGCTCGGCGGCGGCCGGGAACGCATTCTTGTTGGGCATGCGATCAATATACGCACGGGTGCGGCAGCCCACAGTCTTAGCGGGGAATCTTCGGAGTGGTCAATCGGCAGCAGAACCTGCCGCGGCGGGCCCTTCTGGCAGCGGCGAACGGCTCCTATCGTGGAGGCATGCCGCATTTGCCGCGCCGGAGGCTCCCGGCGGCCCATATCTCGGATGAGTCCCACCGGGTCACCACCTTTGAACTGTTTTTTGACCTCATGTTCGTGTTCGCATTTACCCAGGTCACCGGGTTCATGGTGCATGAGCATTCCTTCCCTGGGGTGCTGCAGGGGATGGTCATCCTGGTTCTGCTCTGGTGGTCCTGGGCTCCCTTTTCCTGGCTCGCGAACCAGGCCCATGCGGATGCCGGCCTGATGCGCTTTGGACTGGCCGCCGTCATGGTGGCAGTCTTCATGGCCGCGCTGGCCATTCCGGAGGCGTTTGATGATCTCCGCGGCGGACTCGACGGCCCGGTGGTGCTCGCCCTGACGTACGCGGCGGTGCGGCTCCTCCATCTGGGGCTGTACGTCTACGCCGCCGGCAACGACCGGCCGCTGCAGCGCCAGATCGGCAAGCTCACCGTTACAGCGGTACTTGGAGCAACCCTGGTTCTGGCCGGGGCACTGCTGGGCGGACCCGCCCAAACCTGGTTGTGGCTGGCCGGCATGGTGCTGGACACCGTGCTCACTTTCCTGATTTCCCGGCACGGCAACTGGCGGATCCACTCCGCGGCGCACTGGACCGAACGGTACGGGCTGGTGGTGATTCTGGCGCTCGGCGAATCCATCGTTGCCATCGGCGTCGGTGCTTCCGAGGTGCCGGTGAGTATTCCGGTGCTGGCCGGAGCGGCGGCGGGCATCTGCCTGTCGATTGGACTCTGGTGGATCTACTTCGATGTCACGGCCATCGCCGCAGAACACCATTTTGCCGCCCTGCGCGGCTCCGCCCGCTCTTCTGCCGCTGTCGAGGCTTACACGTACCTGCATCTGCCCCTGGTTGCCGGAATTGTCCTCACTGCGGTGGGAGTGGAAGACGCCCTGGCACATGTGGAGGACGGCAAGGCCCTGAGCGTCCTTGGAGTGTTCACCCTGTTTGCCGGCCCCGCGCTGTATGTGCTCAGCAGTGCTGCCTTCCGGCGGCGGATGGGCGGGGGCTGGGAGAAGTGGCGCCTCGGGACGGCCGCCCTGCTCCTGGCGGTGCCGGCCGCTCGTCCCCCGCTCAGCCCCCTGACAGCACTCCTGCTGGTCACCGCCCTCACCGCCGCACTGGTGGCCGTGGAAAGCCTGCACTATGCCGGGGACAGGCGGCGAATCAGAGGCATGGACGCGGCAGGGGCCGGGGAATCATGACGCCCGCTTCGGAATGGAACGCCGGTCCGGACCGGACCGCGTCGGCGGCGGTGCCTGTGTCGCTGCCCTTCACCGGGAAATGGAAGGTGGAGAACAGTCCGCTGCGCCGGGTCCCCAGTCACGGCACCCATCTGCTCGGCAGCACCTACGCCATCGATTTTGTGGGCGTGGACGACGCCGGGCGAACAGCTCCCGCCGTCACGTGGCGGACGGCGCTCGCCACGGAGCCGCCCGAGCTGTTTTTCGCTTTCGGCCGCCCAGTCCTCGCCCCGGTCAGCGGCGGCGTTGTGGCAGTGCATGACGGAGAATCCGACCACGAAGCCCGCCGTTCCCGGCTGGCCCTGATCCCTTACCTGCTGGGACAGCCCGCCCGGCTGCGGAGTGGAATTGGGGCCATCGGCGGCAACTACGTCCTCATTGCCAGGCCCGGCGGCGGCGCGGTGGTGGGGGTGATGCACCTGCGGTCCGGTTCGCTCCGGGTGCGCCCGGGACAGCAAATCCGCGAAGGCGAACAGATCGGTGAGTGCGGCAACTCCGGCAATTCCACCCAGCCGCACGTGCATGTGCAGGCCATGGACCGGGCGGATCCGTGGACCGCCCGCGGCCTGCCGCTGGTTTTCCGTTCCTTCTCTGAAAAGCCGGCCGGCGGCACCGCGTTCCTTGCCCGCCGCACAACACTGCCCCGGGAGGCCTCCATTGTGGAAGCTTCCCGGGGCAGCGGTGACGAGGTCCGGAGCTAGACGCGCGTGCCCGTACCTGCCGAAGAACCGGCCATGGCGTCATCGGTGGACACACCGCGCCGCTTGTCGAAGATGGTGGCTCCAACTTCCTGCTCGGCCTGGTTGCGGATACTCAGGTCGATCCCGGGCCGGTCGCGCAGCATCATGGTGGCCGCTGCCGCCAGTACGATCATGACCAACAGGTAGGCGGAGACCGCCGTCGTCGAACCGGTGGCCTTGACCAGGGCGGACGCAATGGTGGGCGCGAAGGCACCGCCAATGATGGCGCCCACAGCGTAGGAAACGGAGACGCCGGAGAAGCGGATGGAGGCCGGGAAAATCTCGCTGTACCACGCTGCCTGCGGGCCGTAGGTCAGGCCGAGGCCAACCGTGAACAGGGCCAGTCCCAGGAACAGGATCCAGATGTCCCCGGAGTTGATGAGCCAGAACAGCGGGAACACCGTCAGTGCCAGGCACGCGAACCCAATCAGGTAGGTGTTCTTCCGGCCGATCTTGTCCGCCATGAAGCCGCTGATCAGGGTGAACAGGAACCACAGGGCCGCGGAGCCGGAGACGGCCAGCAGCACGTCGGTGCGGTCCAGGGCAACCGGGCCGTCCGGGTTGGTGGAGTAGTTCAGGATGAACCCGCCGGTGGTCATGTAACCCGCGGCGCTGTTGCCGGCGAACACCAGGGCAGCGAGGATGACCAGCTTCCAGTGGTTCCGGAACAGTTCCACGATGGGCATCTGGGTCTGCTTTTTCTTTTCCGCGATTTCCTCGAAAACGGGGCTTTCGCTCACGGACATCCGGACCAGGAAGCCCACCACAATGAGCACGATGCTCAGCAGGAACGGTACGCGCCAGCCCCACTCCACAAACGCGTCACCGGGAGAGATGACACCGGTCATCAGCGCCGTAACGCCGGAGGCCAGCAGCATGCCCAGCGGCACACCGAGCTGCGGGAAGGAGCCGAAGAGTCCGCGCTTGTTCCGCGGGGCGTGTTCCACGGACATCAGGACCGCACCGCCCCATTCGCCGCCGGCGGAGATGCCCTGGATGATGCGCAGGAGCACCAGCAGGATGGGCGCCCAGATGCCGGCGGTGGCGTGGGTGGGCAGCAGGCCGATCAGCGTGGTGGCACCGCCCATGAGCAGCAGGGTCAGGACCAGCATGGCCTTGCGGCCGATCTTGTCTCCGTAATGACCGGCCAGGAACGCGCCGAGCGGGCGGAACAGGAAGCTCAGGCCCACCGAGGCGAAGGTGACCAGCGTGGCGAATTCCTCTCCGGCCGGCTTGAAGAAGAGCTGGGAGAAAACCAGCCCTGCTGCCGTGGCGTAGATGAAGAAGTCATACCATTCGACGGTTGTGCCGATCAGGGTGGCTACGGCCACTCTGCGGGTGTCTTGCGTGGGTTTTCCGGGTTTTGCTCCGCCGGCGCGTGGGCCGGCTTTCGCGCTTGTTGCCATGGGGGATCCTTATTCAGTAACTGGCGCGGGCGTCGTCGTCCGCGGATGAAACATAGGTGGCGGCCAGGGCCTCGCTGCCGCGGGCCAGAAGTGCGACGTCGGCGCCTACCAGGATGAAGTCAACGCCGGCCGCGATGTAGCGCCGGGCGGTTGCCTCGGCGAATGCGTTCACGCCCACCGGTTTGCCGGCGGCTTTGATTTCGCGGATGCAGTGCTCGACGGCGGCCACCACGTCAGGGTGGTCCTGTTGGCCGAGATGGCCCATGGACGCGGCAAGGTCGGACGGGCCGATGAAGAGCCCGTCCACGCCGTCGACCTCGGCAATGGCCATCACGTTCTCCACGGCGGCTGCCGTCTCGATCTGCACCAGCAGCGTCAGGGTTTCCGCGGCGTTCTGCAGATACCCGTCGATCCGGTTCCAGCGGGATGCCCGGGCGAGGGCACTGCCCACGCCGCGGATGCCGTGCGGCGGATACTGTACGGCGCGGACCAGGTCAGCGGCCTGTTCCGGGGTGTCCACCATGGGAATGAGCAGGTTCTGCGCCCCCAGATCCAGATACTGCTTGATCAGCACGGGATCACCCGACGGCGGACGCACCACCGGGGCCACCGGATAACCATGGACGGCCTGCAGCTGGGCGAGCAGGGATTCCAGCCCGTTGGGACTGTGTTCGGCGTCGAACAGCAGCCAGTCCAGGCCGGACCCGGCACAGATCTCGGCGACCAGCTGGCTGCCGGAGCACACCCACATGCCGGTCTGGCGTCCGCCGGCGGCGAGCCGGGCGGCGAAAGATTCCTCTGGGGCTACTCGAAGCGGCATGTGATGGTTCCCAACGGTCCGTAGTCGGCAAGCACGGTGTCGCCCTTGTAGACCCACATGGGCCGGGTGAAGGAGCCGGCAAGGATGATCTCCCCTGCCTCCAGCGAGGTCTGGTGCGCGGCCAGTTTGTTCGCCAGCCAGTACACTCCGGCGGCCGGGTGGTTCAGCACTCCGGCCGCGACTCCGGTCTCCTCGATGCCCTGGTTGCGGTAGAGCAGGGCGGAGACCCAGCGCAGGTCAACGTCGGAGGCCTTCACCGGGTTTCCGCCCACCACCATGGCGCCCATCGCGGCGTTGTCCGCGATGGTGTCCACGATGGTCCGGCCTTCCATCTCGATCCGGGAATCCAGGATTTCCAGGGCGGGAACCACGTAGTCCGTGGCGTCCAGGACGTCGAAGATGGTGCAGTGCGGGCCGGCCAGCGGTTTGCCCAGCACAAAGGCCAGTTCCACCTCAATCCGGGGATGGGTGTATTCATCCCACTGCACGGTGCAGCCGTTTTCCAGCACCATGTCATCGAGGATGACGCCGTAATCCGGTTCGGTGATGCCGGTGGCGGCCTGCATCGCCTTGGAGGTCAGGCCGATCTTGTGCCCGGCAAGCCGGCGGCCGGAGGCCAGCAGCCGGTCCGCCCAGAGGTTCTGCACCGCGTAGGAATCCGCGATGGTCATCTCGGGATAACGGGCGGTCAGCCGCGGAACCGGGGTCCGGGTCCGCTTGGCTTCGACCAGCTCATCGGCCACCGCCTGGAGGGTTGATTTATCTAGCACCGCACTACTTTCTGGTTGGAGTGAGCCTGCTTAGAGCTGCGAGCCGACCTTGTAATCGGTCTCGTCGCCGCGGGTGTAGGAGAAGCCGTCCGCGCCCACGGTCACTTCCATTTCCGAGGAATCGGTGCGGGCCACCAGCGGCTGCGGGTTGCCGTCCAGGTCCAGGACCAGGGAGGCCTCGGTGTACCAGGACGGAACCACGGGGTTGCCCCACCAGTCGCGGCGCTGGTTGTCGTGGACGTCCCAGGTGATGGTGGGGTTGTCCGGGTCGCCGGTGTAGTAGTCCTGCGTGTAGATCTCGATGCGGTGGTCATCCGGGTCCAGGATGTAGAGGTAGAACGCGTTGGAGACGCCGTGGCGGCCTGGTCCGCGCTCAATCCGGTCGGAGATGCGCAGGGCGCCCATCTTGTCGCAGATCTGGATGATGTTGTGCTTCTCGTGCGTGGCGAAGGCAACGTGGTGCATGCGCGGGCCGTCGCCGCCGGTGAGCGCGGTGTCATGGACGGTGTCCTTGCGGTGCATCCAGGCGGCGTAGGTGACGCCGTCGGAATCCTTGATGTCCTCGGAGACACGGAAGCCCAGGTCCTCCAGGTAGGCGCGGCCGCGGGGAACGTCGGGGGTGACCTGGTTGAAGTGGTCCAGGCGCACCAGCTCGCCGGCGGAGTACAGGTCATAGCGCTGGGTCAGGCGCTCCACATGGTCCACGTGGTAGAAGAATTCGTAGGGGAAGCCCAGCGGATCCTCCACGCGGACCGAGTCACCCACACCCTTGGTGAAGCCCTCGGCCCGGCGTTCGGTGCGGCAGCCCATTTCCTTGTAGTAGGCCTCTGCCACGTCCACGTCTTCGGGGGTGCGCACGCGGTAGGCGAAGGACGCGACGGCGGCGACGGGTCCCTTGCGCAGCACCAGGTTGTGGTGGATGAACTCCTCGAGGGAACGCAGATAAATGGCGTTCTCATCTTCCTCGGTCACGTGCAGGCCCAGGACGTCCACGTAGAACTCGCGGGACTTGGCCAGGTCGGTGACCACGAGCTCCATGTAGGCGCAGCGGATAATGTCCGGGGGCTGGATGGACGGCGTGGGGATCGGGTTGGGGTTGATGGCTGAAACGCTCATGGTGTTGTTGCTCCTTTGCAAGAAATGTGGGGAAGAGTTCGGAACTTAGCCGGCAACCGCGGCGGCGTCGTCGGTCCCGAACTTGGGCGTATGGACCTTGCCGAGGGTGATGTGCACGGCCTGCTGGTCGGTGTAGAAGTCGATGGAGCGGTAGCCGCCCTCGTGGCCCAGGCCGGAGGACTTCACACCGCCAAACGGGGTGCGCAGGTCGCGGACGTTGTGGCTGTTGAGCCACACCATGCCGGCCTCGGTGTTCTGCGCGAAGTTGTGCGCGCGGGTGAGGTCCTGCGTCCAGACGTAGGCGGCCAGGCCGTACTTGGTGTTGTTGGCCAGCTCCAGCGCCTCGTCATCGGTGTCAAACGGTGTGATGGCGACGACGGGGCCGAAGATTTCCTCCTGGAAGATCCGTGCGTCGGGCTTCACATCCGCGAAGACGGTGGGGGCAATGTAGTTGCCCTCTTCCAGGCCTTCGGGGCGGCCGCCGCCGGCGAGCAGGCGGCCTTCGGTCTTGCCGATCTCCACGTAGGAGGCCACCTTCTTGAAGTGCTCCGGGTGCACCAGGGCACCCACCTGGGTCTTCGGATCGTGCGGGTCGCCGACGACGATGGTCTTGGCGCGGGCGGCGAAGCGTTCGCAGAACCGGTCATAGACCGGGCGTTCCACCAGGATGCGGGAGCCGGCGGTGCAGCGTTCGCCGTTGAGCGAGAAGACGCCGAACAGCGCGGAATCGAGGGCGGCGTCGAGGTCTGCGTCGGCGAAGATCACGCAGGGGCTCTTGCCGCCGAGCTCCATGGACATGCCCTTGAGGTTCTCTGCAGCGTTGCGGAAGATCGTCTTGCCGGTGGTGGTCTCGCCGGTGAAGGAAATCAGCGGCACGTCCGGGTGCTTGACCAGCGCGTCGCCGGCTTCCTCGCCCAGGCCGTTGACCAGGTTGAACACACCGGCCGGAACGCCGGCTTCGGTGAAGATGTCCGCCCAGAGCGAGGCGGAAAGCGGGGTGAACTCGGCCGGCTTGAGCACCACGGTGTTGCCGGTGGCCAGCGCCGGGGCGAGCTTCCAGGACTCGAGCATGAACGGGGTGTTCCACGGGGTGATGAGCCCGGCGACGCCAATGGGCTTGCGGTTCACGTAGTTGATCTGGGATCCGGGGACCTTCATGGCGTCGTCGAACTGGGCGACGATGAGGTCCGCGAAGAAGCGGAAGTTCTCAGCTGCGCGCAGTGCCTGGCCCTTGGCCTGGGTGATGGGCAGGCCGGTGTCGAAGGTTTCCATCTCGGCCAGGCGCGCTTCCTGGGCCTCGACGGCGTCGGCGATCTTGTTGAGGATGCGGGCGCGCTCACGCGGCTTCATCTTGGGCCACGGACCGTTGACGAAGGCTTCGCGGGCGGCAGCGACGGCGGCGTCGATGTCCTCCTTCTGGCCTGCGGCGGCGGTGGCGTAGTTCTGATTGGTGACCGGGTCCAGCACATCGAAGGTGGCACCGTTGACGGAGTCCACGAACTTGCCGTTGATGAAGTGCTGGATATGGGTGGGGAGGTTCTCGGGGACAAAGTGTTCAGCCATGGGTTTTCCTCTTTCTGCGTTGAAAGTTCTTGGTGGTTCTGGATCAGATGGGTGACGGGGGCTGGCTTTTTTGGGCCAGGAAGGCGTTGAGCGTGTTGGTGCGGTGCGCGCGGGCGGCGTGCTCGACGTCGGACGCCGGGGCGCCGGATTCGATCAGGTTCAGCAGGTTCTCGTGTTCTTCCACCGAGGCGTGAGCCCGGCCCGGCACGTACCCGAAGGTGGAGGTGCGCATCCGGGCCAGCCGTGTCCATCCCCGGTGGACGAGGTCCAGGATGTGCGGGTTGGGGCAGGGCCCGTACAGCAGGGCGTGGAACTCGGTGTTCAGCTGGGTGAACCGGATTGGATCGAAGTCCGCCAGCACCTCGCGCATCCGCTTGTTCAGGTCCCGGGCCTGCGCCAGTTCCTCCGCGCCGATGCCCGGAGCGGCCAGCGCAGTGGCCGCACCCTCGATGATGCTGAGGGTCTGCATGGTGTGCAGGTAGAGATCCGGGTCAATGCCGGCCACCGTGGCACCGACGTTGTGCTCGAAGTTCACCAGTCCTTCGGCTTCGAGCCGGCGGATGGCTTCGCGCACAGGGACCACGCTGAACCCCATGTCGGTGGCGATGCTGCTGAGCACCAGGCGGTATCCTGGGCTCATTGCGCCGCCCAGGATGCGGTCCTTGAGCTGGGCGTAGGCCTGCTCCGACTTGGAACCGGTGCCTGCTTCCGTGCTGCTGCTGGACGCGGTGCTCACGCCTGTTCCGCCGCCCAGGCCTCGTACTTTTCCTTCCACGCGGCGTTCATCGGGTAGAGCCCGTCCACGCTGTGGCCGGCCCTGACCATCTCGGCGATGAACTCTTCCTGGTGTTCCTGGACGATGCAGGCCTCCACCAGTTCCTCGGCGATGGCCGGCGGGATGACCAGGATGCCGTCGTCGTCGGCCACAATGATGTCACCGGGCTGGACGGTGGAGCCGCCGCAGGCGATGGTGATGTCCGTGTCCCAGGGGATGTGCCGGCGGCCGAGCACTGCCGGGTGCGGGTTGGCGCAGTAGACGGGCAGGTCGAAGCTAGCCACCGTGGAGTAGTCGCGGACGCCGCCGTCGGTGATGATGGCTGCGGCGCCGTTGCTGATCGCACGCAGGGCGAGGATGTCGCCCAGGGTTCCGGTGCCCTTTTCGCCGCGGGCTTCCATGACCAGGACTTCACCGTCGCGGACTGAGTCGATGGCGCGTTTCTGGGCGTTGTAGCCGCCGCCGTGGGTCTTGAAGAGGTCTTCGCGGTTGGGGACAAAGCGCAGGGTGCGGGCGGTGCCAACCACCTTGCGTCCGGTCTTGGTGCCGGTGAGGCCGTCGATGGAGACGTTGTTCAGGCCGCGGGCGCGCATCTGCGAGGACAGAGTGGCGGTGGCGACGGATTCCAGCTTGGCCTTCAGCTCCGGGGTGAGGGTTTTCTGCTCTTCCTCGGGCTTGAGCCCCGCCTTTTCGGCGGAGCCCCACGCTTCTTCGCGCTGCTTGTCGTCAATCTTGGGCTGTGCCCCGAAGGCGGCCAGCGCCGTCGTGCCCTCCGTGACGGTGGTGGTGAGGCGGCCGGTGGTCTTGCCCGTGCCGGGGACATCCACTTCGATTTCCAGGACGTCGCCGGGGACGGCCACGGAGGCGCCAGCCGGGGTGCCGGTGAGGATCATGTCCCCGGGCTCGAGGGTGAGGAGCTGGGAGAGGTCTGCGACCAGCTGACTAAAGGGGAAAAGCAGGTCTGCGGTGGTGTCATCCTGGGCGAGCTCGCCGTTGACCCAGGTGCGGATGCGCAGTGCTGCGGGGTCCACGTCGGCGGCGTCCAGAATGGCGGGGCCTACGGGGGTGAAGCCGTCGCCGCCCTTGGAACGGAGGTTGGAGCCCTTGTCGGCCCAGCGCAGATCGTATACGCCCAGGTCATTGCTGGCGGTCACTCCCCCGACGTAGCTCCAGGCGTCTTCGACGGAAACGCGGCGGGCGGTCTTGCCGATGATCAGGGCGATTTCGCCTTCGAAGCCGAGCAGTTCGCAACCGGCCGGGCGTTCCACCGTGCCGCCGCTGAGGGCGAGGGAAGAGCCGGGCTTGAGGAAGTAGGAGGGCTGCTCCGGGGTGCGTCCGCGTTCTGCCGCCCGGCTGGGGTAGTTGATGTGGACGGCGATGACCTTACCGGCCTGCTTCAGCGTGTCCGTGGTGGCTACGTTGCTCGGGGACATGTCTCTCCTGGATCAAGTACGAAATCGTATATGATGAGGATTACATGTGTAGTGGGTCACGTCAAGCGGTGGGGCTGCTCCTTACCCAACCGAATCCCCCACCCACTTCACAAACCGACGGATGCCGGATGACTAAACCAAAAGTGTCTTACATCAAAGGGCTGCCTCAAGCAGCTCGATGATTAGTTCCAATGCATAGCCGCGAGACACTCAGCGTGGCCAAGACTGCACGATCGCAGCAGTCTCACTGCCCGGCGTCCCGCAACCCATAGGTTTCAAGACGAGGCGGCGCCGCGCTGCGGGCGGTGGACATACCGCCAGTTTCCAAGCTGGCAAGCGTGACCTGTCGCCAGCTATCCGCAGGAGCGTCCTCTCCCGGTCCCGGGAGTGTTCCATGACGTCCCCCCATGGGTCAGAATCCACTGCACCGCCACATTATCGCGATGTGTGTTTCGTACTTGGATTGTTCCGGCGGGGGACGCAGCTTGGTCTGAGGCGAAACCTTGGGTTGCAAAAGTTCGTTTTAGACTCCATCTCTACCGCCGTGACGCCGTTACCGGGTGAAGGGGACTACTTTGAGTAGATGACAAGTTCTCCACCGCGTCGCCCTGTTTACGTTTTGGGCGCAGGGTTTTCAAAAGCGATCAGTTCAGCGATGCCAATCACGAATGAGCTCGGCCAGGCCCTGCGGGCCCGCCTCTCACACGAGGTTGATTTTGACTTGTACCCGAACCAAACGTTCGAGGATTGGCTCACGCTACAAATCACTCCCCTCCCCTTTCTGCAAGGGTTTGAAAACTCTCGGCGCTCAGCAAACGCGGCTCGTGTTATCGCAGAAATTGCTCAAGTACTCGATGAAAAGGTCGAGGACGCATCCTCTAGCGTCAGCGAACTTTGGCTCCAACAACTCGTGGCTCTTTGGCATGCAGAGCGAGCGGTGGTTCTCACATTCAATTACGACACCCTGCTTGAGCGTGCTGTGAATGACAACCCTCCATCGATCATCGACCCTACGGGACATGCACGCCACATTCTCGGCGATCACGTTGTCTTTCCTGCCCCCTCACCTCCACCCGTCCAGTTAGCTGACGATATGACCGCCAGTCATAGTGACGAATCCTTCGAGATACTTAAGCTACACGGATCCCTCACCTGGTACTGGGCTGCAAATGACTCCAGCGGATCGACACTTATCAGAGTGCGTGAAAAAAAGGGTTATGGGGCGAACACTGCACTGACGACTGAGACAGATTTTCTAGGTATTACAAGCTTGGATCGATATCTGATTCCTCCGATCACTAGTAAAGATGGTTACTACGGCTCATACCTTGCTAATTCGATTTGGCGTAAGGCCCGTTCCTACATCTCCTCCGCATCTGCTCTAACACTTATCGGTTACTCGCTACCCCCTGAAGACCGAGCAGCGAGTCAGCTAATGGCTCAGGCCCCTGCTAACACCCCGTTTTACGTAGTCGACCGAGCACCCGGTTCTGTGGACACTCCAGCTTCTGTTCTAGGGAATCTGACACGCCTCGGCATCAGTGGCAAGGCCGCCGGGACAGGGCCTGAATGTCTGCCCGATTTCGTCTCGAAAAAGATCCAAGAAGCAATTCAACGCCTGCCTGAGGCTCCTGAGTTCCAGCTTCCCGACAGCAACTCTTGGGATGTTGTGGTCGCAGTAGCTGAAGGTCAGTCTTGGTGGGCATCGGCATTTACCTACATGCTCCAATGGAATGAGCAGGAAGGTCACTTCGAGGCCGCCCAACTCGGTTACGACCTGATGACAACCGAGAGGCCATACAGCGAGATTCTAGGGCTGGAGGCGCCTTCGGCTGGATCAGGTCCTTTGACCGTGGCACAACTCCGGCACCACGTGGACGGCGGTAAGCCGCTTACTTTCAAACGCCCACATTCCAACGGCATGGCGGTCTGCATAGGCGTAAATAAGCTGACCATACGTTCTAAAGAACTGCTCGAATTGAAATGGGCTCCGTACTCGTAAACACTGCAACCTGCACCATACAATCCTATTCTTGGCTTTAGGCGTTGACTCATTCAAAAGTCATAATTCTGGGCTGCCCCTTGCACACTAGGCCACACGTGGCAACTAACCTGAACAGATTCGATCGTGTGCTGTGCCTTCCTGGTGAAGTCCGGGTGGACGCCCTGACCAGGACGGAGCAGCCATGCAAAGACGCTTTTCCCTATTTCGCTTCTCCCGAGGCAAGACGGTGGCGTTGCCTCTGATGCCACTCAGTTACTACGTTCTCGAATGGGTAAACAGCTCCTTTGTACCGCGGAAATCCTCCAGCTCCCCTACTCGTTGCTCTCAAAGAGCGTCCTCGCGTTCCTTCTTCGGCGGCGTCAGTCAACGCGGCACATGGGCGTCCAAGTGGGGGCTAGGCGGGCTGGATCGGGCACGTATGCCACTCCCTAAGGTGCTGGCGGTTGTTATTCCAGATCTGAAAGGCTCCGGCAGCAGGGGCCGCGTAGAGAGTGCGAGCGTGCTATTGCCACCCGTTTTGTCTTCAGGTTAGTAGACTCAAGGCACGTTCATACGAGGGGGATGGGTTTCATATGGTTTGTACTGCGCGAGTAAAGGGGCACCGGGCAGGGTCCGCAGCTGGCATGAAGTGTCCTGGTCCTTGCTTTGGTTCGGCCTCCACACAGCCCACCCCACCGCCCTCTCCTTCTCCTTCTCCTTCTCCTTCTCCTTCTCCTTCTCCTTCTCCTTCTCAGAAGAAAGCAGGGATGATCCGCGATCAGCTAGTAAAGGCTGGGTGGGATGTTGCCCTCTCGAAGGACCTGACTGTCGTTCTTTGGAATTCCGTTGCCGGTGCTATTACTAAGAGCCCTAACTGGCGCGGAAACTCTGGCCACTGGTTATGCGTGATGCTGGCTGACGCCGTTGATGCCATTGATCCTGGGACAGTTGCAGAGAATGTGGGGAGCTTATTCGAGGCCGCTCTTGTTGACCGCGGGGTGACGCCATGGGTAGCGGTCATCGTCGGGCGAGGAATAGCTAAAGCGACTGAGCAAACACTTTCCACCATGGATCCGGCGGAACAGCTGCGTCTGGGATTGCTTGTTGTCGCCATATGCTTGTGTCCTCGTCCAGAGAAATGCCCGGAGGAAAACAGACTGACGTTACCCATCTTCCAGTCGACCGTGGAGTTTCCGTCACCTTGATGGTCAGTTCACCATGCCCTATGACTAGGCCGAAATTCGGTGTGGTCTCACGAGATAACGCTGATCGCGGAGATCCCGGAAGATGCGCATGAATATCTCTCCGGTGCCCACATACTCACGCAGCGTCGAACCAGGTGCACCCGGCCGGCGCGAAGAATGTCGTCGACTTTCTCATCAATCGCCGCAAGGTAATCGGTGATTTCATCCATGGTCTGCTGCATGGCAACTTGAGCCATCACTCCCGCCGCACCTGCCAGCAAAGCGGGGTTGGCCAGTTGAGAGGCGGGGCCCTTGGAGAACTGGACAATGGCCCTGATGCCTCCTGACTGCCCCTTTGCCTGAACTACGCCCATACTGAGCCCCGTTTTGGAGTTTGTCATGAGGCCGTACTTCGTGATGGCCCGGGCAGACTCCTCCGTCAGTTTCACCCAGCGGCCGGAGCCTGCGGCAAGGTGGGATCCCATTTCTGCGATGCCTGCCGCCTTGCCCAGTTTCGGGCCGATCCGGTTCAGACCGAGATCCCTGGACTGCAGGTTTTCGGATGCAAGGAACCGCTCAACCGCAACCGGGTCCCCGATGACCGCAAGGCCGTCTCCATCATTGATCAGCTGGATCGAATCATCCACCGCCCGGCTCCCGTGTTCTGAGGAAAATGCTCAATTGCTGGAACATTCTCTCCCGGACACCCCAAATGCCAGGCTCGAATCGCCGCAGGGGGCTACCCCGCCGGCAGGTCAGGGAGTCAGCAGCACCTTGACAGCGCGGCGCTCGTCCATCGCCCGGTAGCCCTCCGCCGCGTCGGCAAGAGGAAGCGTCAGGTCGAAAACCCGGCCGGGGTCAATCTGCCGGCCCCAGATCCGCTGAATCAGGTCAGGCAGGAAGCGCCGCACGGGAGCTGGGCCTCCGAGCATATGGATCTCGGCAAAGAACAATTCCAGCCCGGGAAGAGCGACGTCATGAGAGACGCCCACAAAGCCCATGTGGCCGCCCGGCCGGGTGGAGCGCACAGCCTGCATCATTGACTCCTGCGTACCCACGGCCTCCACCACCGAATGGGCGCCGAGCCCGTTGGTCAGATCCTTGAGTTCAGCCACCCCGGCGTCACCGCGTTCGGCGATGATGTCGGTGGCACCGAAGTCACGGGCGAGCTGCTGGCGCTCGGGGTGCCGGCTAAACGCAACAATGCGCTCGGCGCCGAGCTGCTGCGCCGCAAGGACGGCCAACAGTCCGACGGCGCCGTCACCCACCACGGCGACGGTTTTGCCGGGGCCGGCCTCAGCCGCCACGGCACCGAACCAGCCGGTTCCCAGGACATCGGAGGCAGCCATCAGTGAGGGCAGCAGGTCCGCCGGCGGAGCCTCCGGGGTGGCCACCAGGGTGCCGTCCGCCAGCGGAATCCGGGCGAACTGCGCCTGGGTGCCCAGCGTCCCCATGGGCACGGCATTGACGCAGCGGCTCTGGTAACCGGCACGGCAGATCTCGCACGTGTTGTCAGAAGCCCAGAAGGAACCCACCACGAAATCCCCGGGCTTGACGCTCCGCACGTCCGGCCCAACCTCCTCCACCCAGCCGACGTATTCATGTCCCATGGGTGCGGGCCGGACCTCCTCGATGCCCCGGTACGGCCAGAGGTCCGAACCGCAGATGCAGGTCGCGGCCAGCCGGATCACCGCGTCGGTCGGTTCCTCAATCACGGGATCGGCCCGGTCCTCAACACGGACGTCTCCGGGGGCATGCAGTACTACGCCACGCATGGTGTCTCCTTCTGCCGGTGAATTCTCTCCCTTCCAAGAACAGCACCCGCGCAGACGCTCCGGTAGATCCCGGACCTTTGGTTCGGCCCGTTCGCGGTTTTCACGGACGTAGATACCGGCCGGTGATACTGATGGGGCTGCGTGCAACGTCGGCGGGGGTACCGGCGGCGATAATCCGGCCGCCGTCGGTACCGCCGCCGGGACCGAAGTCGATCAGGCGGTCCGCGTTCATGATCAGGTCCACGTCATGGTCAATGGCGATCACTGTGCCGCCCCGGTCGATTAGCCCCTGCAGCACATTGAGCAGGACCTGCACGTCCAGCGGATGCAGGCCGATGGTGGGCTCGTCGAGAATGAACACCGTTCCGTGCTGGTTCCGGTCCAGGTCCGGAGCCAGCTTTAGCCGCTGGGCTTCACCTCCGGAAAGTGCCGTGGTTGCCTCACCGAGGGTGAGGTAGCCCAGTCCCAGGTCGGCCAGCATGCGGAGACGGGCGGACACCTTCTTCAGATCCGATGTGGCGTCTGCCGCCCGCTCAACCGTCAGAGCCAGCAACTCAGGCAGCGTAAGCCCGGCATCCTCATCCCGGCTCTCCCTGCTCCCCTCCCCTGCCCGGTCCATTTCTCCGTGACTCGGCCGGCGGCGGATTTCGTCCGCCGCCGGTGCGTAGCGGCTGCCGTTGCAATCTGGGCAGACAATCTCCACATCCGGTAGGAACTGCACATCGAGGGAGATCTGACCGGTGCCGTCACAGACGGGACAGCGCAGCGAGCCGGTGTTGTAGGAAAAGTCCCCCGCCTTCAGGCCGCGTTCCTTGGCCTCCGGGGTTTTCGCATAGGCACGGCGGAGGTCGTCAAAGGCTCCGCTGTACGTAGCCACGGTCGAGCGCACGTTGGTCCCCACAGGAGATGCATCCACCATGCTCACGCGGTTTATCCCGTCAGCCTCCAGCGAAACAACATGCCCGGGCAGGGCCGTGCCCTTGAGCTTGGCGGTGAGGGCAGGAACCAGGCTCTCCAGCACCATGGTCGTTTTCCCCGACCCGGACACCCCGGTCACCACGGTCAGCCGTCCCTGGGGAATATCCACATCCAGGGCATGGACGGTGTGAAGGGGCAACGTCGCAAGACGAATATGTCCGAGGGCGAACATGCTGCCGGGATCAGGCGGGGTGCGCACCCGGATCTTCTCTGCACCGGTAATGAATCCGGCGATCCGCGACCCTGGATTCTCCACCGCTGACGCCAACGGCGCGGAGACCACCACTTCACCGCCCCGGGCACCGGACCCCGGGCCGATCTCGATGAGCCAGTCAGCTTCCTTCAGCAGCTGAACGTCGTGGTCCACAATCACCACCGAATTCCTGTCCTCCAACAGGGTGCGCACCACCGCGAGCAGCCCGTCGATGTTCGAAGGATGCAGTCCGATCGAGGGTTCATCCAACACGTACAGCACCCCCGTGGTGCGGCTGCGGACCGCCCGTGAAAGCTGTACCCGCTGGCGTTCGCCGGTCGACAGCGTTGAGGAAGCACGGTCAAGGGTGAGGTAGCCCAGACCCAGCCGGATCAGCAGCTGTGCGGCCTCGACCAGCTCGGTTCCGATGCTTCGGGCCATTGACGTCATGGCGGGCGGCACCAATGCCGGAAGGGTTTCCACCCAGGCAGTGACCTCGTCCAGGCTTTTCGCCGTAGCTGAGGCAAGGTTAATTCCGTCCACCAGCGTGGAGCGGGCGCGTTCGCTCAGCCGGGTGCCGCGGCAGTCGGGACAGGTCTGCACGCTGAGGAAGCGGTCAATGCGCCGTAGTCCCTTCTCGGTTTCGGCTTTTCGCAGCGCCTGCTCGACGGCGTCGTGGGCGTTGCGGTACGTCATGTTCAGTTCAAAGAGTTTTCCATTTTTTGACGGGAACAGGATGCGCCGTTTCTCCGGAGGCCCGCGGAAGACGATTTCCCGTTCCCTCTCATCCAGATCCCGAAACGGCACGTCCGTGCGCACTCCCATCTCCGCGGCTGCCTGGGAGTTGCCCGCCAGCCCAAACAGAGACCACGGGGCCACGGCGCCCTGATCGATGCTCAGCGATTCGTCGGGAACCAGGGCGGCGTCGTCGACGTCGCGCACTGTCCCGGTGCCGGCGCAGGTGGGGCACGCCCCTTCACTGTTGAAGGAGAACGATTCGGCGCTGGGCGGGGGAAACACCGCACCGCACACCGGGCAGGTCAGGCTCCGGTCGAGTGCGACGTCGATGGTCGGCTCCAGATGGTGACCGTTTGGACATTGGTGGCTGCCAAGCCGCGAAAAGATCAACCGCAGGCTGTTCAGGAGCTCAGTTGAGGTGCCGAAGGTGCTGCGCACGCCGGGCACCGGAGGCCGCTGCCGCAGGGCAAGGGCGGCCGGGACGTGCTCGATGCTGCCCACCAACGGTCGAGCTGCCTGCGTCAGCCTGCGCCGCGTGTAGCTTGAGAGCGCCTCCAGATATCTGCGGGAGCCCTCCGCGTACAGCACGCCGAGTGCCAGCGAGGATTTTCCCGATCCGGAGACCCCGGCAATGGAGACCAGCTTGCCCAGCGGGACGGACACGTCCACGTTCTTGAGGTTGTGCACCCTGGCGCCCCGCACTTCGATGCTTCCAGGTCCGTCCTGAACGGTGCTCACCTGCATGCCCGCCTTCCGGTGACCGCTGGACCGGCAGTCCATGCGGCGCGTCAGCACCCGGGATGCCGGGCTGCTGCCTATGATCGTACGCAGCCGTGCTTGCCGGGCCAATACACCGGGTCCCGGGGCAAGCGGTGCGCCGGCGCGTCTAGTCCTCGACGCTGCGAATGACCCGGGCCGGGGATCCCACCACCACGGAACGGGCAGGCACATCCTTGGTGACCACGGCACCGGCAGCCACAACGGCGTCATCACCGATGGTCACTCCCGGCAGGACGGTGACGTTGGATCCGAGCCACACATTCCGGCCGAGGGTGACGGGTGCCGGGTGCATGTCCGCCCGGCGGCCGGGTGACAGGTCATGATTCAGTGTTGCCAGGACGGCGTTGTGGCCAATCAGGCAATCGTCGCCAATACTGATTCCCCCCTGGTCCTGGAACCGGCAGCCGGAATTGATGAACACCCGTTTGCCCAGGGTGATGTTCCTGCCGAAGTCAGCGGAGAACGGCGGGAACACCGCAACCGTTTCATCCACCGGTTTACCGGTGAGCCGGGACAGCAACTCCCGTACCTGTTCCGGCTGGTGGTAGCCGCTGTTGAGTTCACCGGTAACCCGCAGGGCGGCCTGGCTGGCATGGTGCATGGCCTCATGCAGGGGCGAGCCGGCCGTTATGGTCTCGCCGGCGTTCAACGCTGTGAGCAGTTCATCAAGTTCCATTGCCCCAGTATGAGTGATGCAGCCATCCGGGGCCGAACCGGCAGGGATTGATTCCCTCCCCCGCGGGGCCGGTATGGGAGGTTGCCTCTGGACGGAAATGTCCCTGTACGCCAACCTGTGGAGGTAGGAGCCGCCGGGAAGAATCAGCGGAGCCCGAACTTTAGCGTCGTCATTCCCTGAAACTGTGAGGCCGCATGAGCGATCGTGAGCTACCCGGGCAGCCCGGGCTTGCACGGCCCACGCGGATTCTGCTGACTCTGGCGGCGGCGGGAGGTGCCTGCTGGACGGTATGGGCGGGGCGGTCACTTCTGGGACCGCTGGTGCTGGCGGCGGCGCTCATCATTATTGCGCTCCCCGCACGAGGGCCCCTGGACCGGCGCGGTGCCCCGCGCTGGGTCGGCACGCTCGCCGTCGTGGCCATCGCCTGGGGAATTCTGGTGGTTCTGGGCCTGCTGGTCCTTGTGGCACTGGGACAGTTCGGGCGCATTCTCGCCACCTATGCGGGCCAGCTGGCGGAGAGCGCCGAGACACTGGAATCGTTTTTTCAGCGTCTCGGATTCAACACCGTGTCGATGGATGAGATTTCCGGGGCAATCCAGCCCGCTGCCCTGCTGACTACCGTTTTCAACGCCGGCACGCAACTGCTGGGCCTGGGCACGGCCGTCTTTTTTGTCTTCGCGTACGTGATGTTCCTCGGGATGGATGCTGCACGGTGGCAGAACCCCCCGGCCGAGCTCGCGAAGGCGAGCGGCCGGCGACTGCACGCTTTTAATCAGTTCACCGCCGGAACCAACCGGTATTTCCTCGTCAACTCGATATTCGGCCTGATCGTCGCGGTGATTGACGGACTTGCCCTCTGGCTCCTCGGCGTGCCCGGTCCCTTCGTGTGGGCGGTGCTCGCGTTCGTTACCAACTACATCCCCAATATTGGTTTCGTCCTGGGCGTGGTGCCTCCCGTTGTACTCGCTGTCGCGGTTGGCGGCTGGGGGCTGGGGCTGCTGGTGCTGGCCATCTACTGCATCGTCAACGTGACCCTCCAGGTGCTGGTCCAGCCCCGGTTTGTGGGGGAAACAGTTCGGCTGAGCGTCACGCTGACCTTCGCCTCGGTGGTTCTCTGGACAACCCTGCTGGGAGCGGTCGGCTCTCTCCTGGCCGTGCCGCTGACCCTCTTCGCACGCTTCCTGATCATCGGCGGGGATCCCGGTGCCCGCTTCGCACAGTGGATCAGCGGTGATGACGGTCCGGAGGAGCCTAAAGGTCCTTCACAGCCCGGATAGCGGCTACTGTCCGCGGGAACCCCACATAAGGGAAGCAGTGCACCAGGGCTGCAATGATCACCGTCTTTGAGTGCCCCAGCTGCAGGCAGGCGCGGCCGTGCGGTCCAAGCTGGGCGGCAGTGTCCCCCAGCGACGCAAGAGCACACAGCCCCAGCAGCTCCCGCTGCTGAGCGGAAAGCCCGCCGCGGGTGTAGAAATCACCGAAATAGAACTCGGTCAGGAACCGTGGCAGCGCCTCATTGAACGGTTCCGGCAGATCGGCAAGGTTGTCCCGGATCTCAGTGCCGTACAGCGGCATCTGCTCAGCGAGCCCGCGCTGGTAGCGGCCGGCGTCGTCGTCCACTGTTCCTTCCGCCGGCAGCGGCAGTGAAATTCCCCGGTCACAAAACACCTCGTTGACGGTGCCGACGGCGTTGAGGGTGCGCGGAAAGCCGATGATCGGTGCCAGCTGGTAAATGGCCTCGCGGATGTGGACCGGCGGCACACCCACGTGGAGGGCGGCCGCAGTATGGGCCCGCAGCTGCGGCAGGGTTTGAAGGCACGCCAGGACGGTCACGGTGATCAGCTCCCGGGTCCGGTCATCCAGGACGCCGGTGCCGAACACGTCGCCGAAGATGAAGCCCCGCAGGATCTCCATCAGCTCGGGATCTTCCTCGTAGGCAGCGCGGTCCCGCGGCCCGAACAGCCGCTCATACACCGCTTCGGCCATCTCCCTGCGGGACGCCGGGTTGTGCCGGGGATCGTTAGTCATGGCTCTCCTTGGATGGTGCCGCGGCCGGTTCCAGCGGGATGTCCACGCTGCGGCCGGGGCGGAGCTGGATCAGGACATCCCCCACCCGGACGCGGACCGGTGGCAGGCTGCCCGGGGCGGCGGATACCCGCAGAACGGTGCGTTCCAGGATGATGTTGAGCAGCACCCCGCGGTAGCGAACCCGAAAGGACACCCGCCGGAGCCCTGACGGCAGCCTGGGGGTGAAGACCAGGTCCCCGGATTCCATCCGCAGCCCCGCAAAACTTCGCTGCACCACGTCGATGGTCCCGGCCATTGCGCCAAGATGCACTCCGGTTCGGGTGGTGCCGCCCTGGGTATCGTCAAGGTCGGCATCCAGTGCGTCCCGGAATGTGTCCCACGCGCGTTCCGGATCGGAGGCGGACAGCACGGAGGCGTGGGCAACCCGGCTGAGCGTGGAACCGTGAATGGTCCGGGAAAGGTAATAGTCCACCATCGCCCGGATCTGTTCCGGCCCGACGTCGTAATTCATCCGCCGCAGCAGGCGCACCAGCTCCTCTTCCCCCAGGACGTAAAGCAGCATCAGTACGTCGGCCTGTTTGGAGAGCTTGTAATCGTTGGTGCTGTCTCCCTCCGACGCGAGGATCAGATCCAGCCGTTCAATGTTGCCGTAGCGCCGCCGGTAATGGTCCCAGTCCAGCTCCTTGAGCCGGCCGTAGCCCTCAAACTGGCTGATCAGGCCGTCATGAAAAGGAACATACAGCCGCCGGCCCAGCTGCTTCCAGAACGCCAGTTCGTCCTGGGTGATCCCCAGCTTCTTCCGCACGTACCTGCTGTCCTGTCCGTGCAGTTCCTTGAGGATCCGTGCCGGGAGGGCGCACAGCCAGGCGGCCATGATGTTGGTGTACGCGTTGTCATCCACTCCTGACCCGGGGTGGCCCGGATAACCGTCGTGGTACTCGTCCGGCCCCACCACGCCGCGCAGATGGAACCGTCCGTCCTCCCCCGTTCCAGCCATGGACGCGATCATCCGGGCGACCTCCACGATGATCTCCGCTCCGTGGCTGATCAGCCATTGCCGGTCCTCCGTGGCCTGGAAATACTGCCAGACGTTATAGGCCACAGCCAGGCTGCCGTGGCGCTGCAGCCGGGAGTTGTCCCGCATCCATTTCCGGGAAAACCTGTTGTACAGCCAGCGGGGCGTCTCTTCGGTTCCGTCGCTGCCGCTGCGCCAGGGGTACAACGCGCCGGCCAGTCCGGCTGCGCGGGCCGTGTCCCGGGCTGCGCCCAGGCGGCGCCACCGGTAGTTCAGCACCGAGCGCGTGATGGAGGGCAGCCGCGAGGTGACCAGCGGCAGGACAAAGAGGTCATCCCAGAAAATATGTCCCCGGTAGCCTTCCCCGTGCAGTCCGCGGGCCGGAACGCCCACGTCCAGTTCTTCAGTGATGGGGGTAAGCACCTGCAGCAGGTGGAACACATGCAGGTTCAGGACCAGCTGCGTCTGGCCGTCCGCATGCAGGTCAAGAGTGAACAAATGCAGCAGCCTGCGCCAGGCAGCCTGGTGGTCGGCAAGGACTGCGCTGAAGTCAGCCGGAGTACGGGCAAGCACGGCGTGTGCTCCGGAGGCGGGCGTGGAAATGGCCCGGTCGCGGGAAGTGACGACGGCGGCGGTTTTGAGGACACCCAAAGGCTCCCCATCGCGCAGCTGACCGTGATGGTGCTGCAGCCAGCGGGAGGAATCCGCTCCGGCCCGGAAGGCGCCGGGCAGCCTGCTGCTGTGAACCGGAGCATCTGCACGGAAGGTGACCCGCACTGCAACCGCAATCCGGAGCTGGCTTTGCGTGGTTTCAACTTCAGCACTTTCCATGCCGGACTGCGAGTCCACGGCACGGGTATGGAGGTGGCGGTTGCCCAGCGAGGCGTCCTCGGCGACATTAGCGTTGCGGATGTCGGCGTCAATCCCTGTCCTGAACTCCACCGGTCCGTCCCACCCGCGGGCGGTCACCGTGGTTTCCAGCGCGGCGAGCGCGGGAGAGGCCATGGATACGATGCGCCGCTGGACGACGTCGAGCTGCCGGCCGTTCCCGTCCTCCAGCAGGACACGGCGGGTCAGGACTGCACGCTGCATGTCCAGCGACCGGTGCTCGCGCCGCAGAATCAGACCGCCTTCGGACCACCAGCCGCCGGAGCCGAAGCGGAGGTCCACCGGAAGCCAGTTCGGCAGATTCACCATGTGCTCGTTCCACGCCGTCTCGCCGCCGATGACCTCCGGGACCCGGTTGAAGATGCCCGCAGCGTAGGTTCCCGGATAGTGGATGGAGTCCGCGCGGGCTTCGGGTGCTGTTCCCCGGGTTCCCATCCGGCCGTTACCGAGCGTTGTCAGCGCCTCCCGGTGCCCCTCGTGCCAGGGATCAAAACCGTCGTAAATCAGCTGCCAGGGGTGGGAAAGCACCAGTCCGATGTCCAGCTCCCCGGGGTCCCGGAGCACCAGATCCGCCCCGGCGGCCTCCAGCCGGGTGCGCTGTTTGACCCGGTCAATGCCCACAACCAGTCCAAACCCTCCGCTGCGCGCAGCCTCAACGCCGGCGGTGGAGTCTTCGATCACCACGGCCTGCGACGGGCTGACACCGAGACGGCGTGCCGCTTCGAGGAAGGTGGCGGGGTCCGGTTTGCCTTCCAGCCGCAGTTCCGCCGCAACGGAACCGTCAACGACGGCGTCGAACTTGCCCTCCAGCCCCGCGGCCGCGAGGACGGCCGCAGCGTTGCGGCTGGCCGTCACCAGGGCCACCGGCACCCCGTCCCTGCGCAGTCTCCCCAGCAGACCCGCCGTTCCGGGATAGGCGCGGACACCGTCCTGCTGAAGGGCGGTCATGAACAGCGCGTTTTTGGCGGCCCCGAGCCCGTAGGCGGTCCAGGACCATGGAGCGTCATCCGCGGACCCGAGCGGAACGTCTACTCCGCGGGATCGGAGGAACGCCAGGACTCCCTGTTCGCGCGGGCGCCCGTCAACATAGGCATAGTAGTCACTGTCCTCAAAGGGACCGCCGGAGGCTGCCCCGGCTCTCGCGTCAGCCAGGACCGAGTCGAAGAGGGCCTTCCAGACTGTGCGGTGCACCGTCGCCGTGTCGGTGACAACCCCGTCCATGTCAAAGATGACGGCCTGATAGCGCAGTGGTGTTACCGCGGCAGGCATAGGCAGGGCGGGTGACGGGACGGCGTCCGGCCGCGGTTCAGCGGGCATCGGCCGGTGAAAGGGCGGCATGGAGAACGGCGGGTCCGGACGCCCGGACCGCGTGCCGGGATGACCTATCCGCTATCTGCCAGGCGCGCATGTTCCTCCCTATCCGGCCGCAGGGATGTAAGCGGGTCAACGGCCCGCTTCCGGCCTGCCGGTGTTTGCCAACTCTAGCGGCGTGGACATCTGCCGGACAGGTTGGCACTTCCGGACGGGTCCTTTCAGGAAAGGTTTGTATTCTCCCCCGCTGAATCCCGGCAACAGGCATACGCTGAAAGGGACGTGTTCTCATCCCACAGGCCGTCCGGCCGGCGGTCCTCACCGGCAGACCAGAACCTGCCGGCCACAAAACGCAGCACATGAACCCAGTTCAATCGAGGCAGTCATGGCAGGAAAATTTGAGGTTTATCAGGACAGGTCAGGCGGGTACCGGTTCCGCCTGAAGGCAGGCAACGGCGAAATCATCGCGTCGTCGGAAAGCTACAAGTCGAAGGCGTCGGCGCTCAAGGGCGTGGAATCGGTCCGAAACAACGCCGCAGCGGAGATTACGGACCTGACGGCCATCGCAACCTAGCGGCCCTGGATGATTTCGGACCTATTTGGGGTTCGAATACATCACCATCAGAAGGCACACCGTGGAGAATCCCGCCTGCGCCAGCAGGAGCACGCCCGGGGCATAGCCCAGGAACAACCCCAGCAGCAGCGGCACCAGCGCCAGCAGCGTGGTGTCCACACCGCGGATCATCGCCCCGGTCTGAGCGGTGGGCACCGGACCGAAGACGGTGTCCACGGGCGGTGCGGTCCAGTCCGGCTGGACCCGGTACGCTCCGCGCACGGATGACGCGCCAAACCCCGCGCCTGCGAGCGCCCCCAACGCAATCAGCTCAGGGCTCCCCGCACCCAGCACCACCAGTACGGCACACATCAGGGCGGACCACAGGGTGAGGGCGGCCGCGGGCAGCACCATCCGGCTCAGCCGCACCACGCCCTGCGAGAGGGGAAGCAGCACATCCAGTCCCGGCATAATCGCCGTCTGCCGCGCCAGCGCTCCCGGTGCCGGAACCACCGCACACACAGTGGCGGCGATCAGGGCCAGCTGCACCGGAACCGGTTGCCTTCCGCCGGTCAGCAGCAGAGTGACACAGAGCAGAAGCATCAGCACCGGGCGGACCCACCACCGGGGCGTCCGCAGGAAGGCAGCGGTATCGGCGCGCAGCAGTGCCCCAAACGGCGTCCGTGCACCCTTCGCGTACCAGCGGCCGGCGCGGGAGGAAACGACGGCGCCGGGTTCGGCGGACAGCGCACGCGCCACCTCGTTCGGATCCATGAGATACACCGCGGAGCCGGCATGCCCGGACACCGCGCCGCCGCGGATAAGGTCCCGGGCCGGAATGTTCCCCAACCCGGGGCGGCTGAGCAGCCACAGCACGACGGCGGCTGCCGCCGTGACGAGGGCAGGTCCGCACAGCCCGGCCGCCGCCTGCCGCGGAACAAAGCTCAGCACAGCCAGCAGCAGCAGACCCGGAAGCGGGCCGGAGGCTGTTCGCCGGGCCGCCCCGGACCACGCCGGTGTCGCCGCTCCGGCATTTGTTCCTGATCCGGTGCCGACCTGACGCAGGAGCGCGAGCTGCACCGCGCAGACGGCCGCCAGGCCAAACACCGCTGCCGCCGCGAATTGTCCGCGCACGCCGGCGGTCAGGTCCGTGATGAAGCCGAACGGCAGATAGAGCACCGAGGCCCCCGCCCATGCCAGGAGCAGACGGCGGATCAGGCGTCCGGCCACCAGACGCCGGCGGGGCACGGGCAGGCCCAGCCACCAGTACCCTTCGGGTCCGCTGACGGCGGCCGGACCCAGTTTCCGGGCCACCACCATGATTGCCGCCAGTGCCGCGAACAACAGCACTGTCGGTGCCGCGCCGTCGGGCAGGGAGAACGACAGCGGGTCCACCAGGGTGCGCCCGCCCGAATTACCGGACCAGGCAACGGCCACCTGTTCGCGCAGCGCCAGGACCAGTCCCGCGGCGAGTGCCGCGATGGTTCCGCCGGTAAGGACAGCAGTGTAGACGTCAACGAAGATATCCCGGAACCGGCTTCGGCCCCGGGTGTACGCACGGGAGGCCAGCCGGGTGAAGCGGACAGGATCGAAGACTGCGGGTGATCCGCCGGCGAGCCGGGAGCTCATTGTCAGCGTCCCGCTATTTCGGCGGCCGCGCGGTCGGGCGCGATCCCGCGGACGTCGTCGTCAATTAACAGGCACCGGTCAGCCGTGGCCAGCAGCAGCGCCGGATCGTGGGTGACCAGCAGGACCGTACCGCCGGCGTCGGCGTAGGCTCTCATCCGCTCTCCCAGCCGCTCACGCATGACCGGGTCCAGACGCTGCTCGGGTTCATCCAGGATCAGCAGGGAGGAGGGACGGATCAGGGCAGAGGCCAGCAGCAGGCGGCGCCGCTGCCCGGACGAGACGGAGGCCGGAACGGCATCGGCACGCTCCTGCAGGACGAAGAAGTCCAGTTCGGCGTTCACTGCTTCCTCAGGGTCCGGAACGGAGTGTCCGCGGGCAACCAGCTGGAGGTGTTCGCGGACCGAAAGGGAGGGGAAGAATGCATCCTCATCGAACAGGGCTGCGACCTGCCGGCGGAACGGCAGCGCGTCTTCGTTGACCGGCAGGCCGTGTACCAGCACTTCGCCGTCGAGCATCGGCTGTTTCCCGGCGATGGTGCGGGCTGCGGTGGATTTGCCGGCTCCGTTGAATCCCACCATGCCCAGGATCTCCCCGGCGTACACCTGCGCCGTGATGGGTCCGCACACCGGCGCGCCCCCGTATCCCACGGACAATTCGGATATCTCGAGCACAGCCCCCGCTGAAGTCATGCGACCAATCTAGCGGACCGTGCGGGAATGACTTCGGAAGAGGACGCGTTGGCGCAGACATGACCTCTTCACCCGCCGCCGTCCCAGGCACCTCCTCTGATCAAACCGCTGCCTCCGCCACGGAGCACCTGCACATTGCTGTGGTGGGCGCGGGCAAAGCAGGCACCGCCGTTGCCCGTTCCCTGCTCGACGCCGGGTACCGGGTTTCGCTGTCCGCCTCCGGCGATCCGCAGATGCTGTCGCTGATGGCCGGCATCATTACCCCGGGCGCCGAGCCGAAGTGGACCCGTGACGCCGTGTCAGACGCCGGACTCGTGATCCTTGCGCTGCCGCTGCACCGGCTGAATCTCATCGATCCGGCCCTGCTGGCGGGCAAGGTGGTGGTGGACACGATGAACTACTGGCCGCCCGTGGACGGGGACATTCCGGCCTTCATGACAGAGGACGAGGGGTCATCCGTGGTGGTGCAGGAGATGTTCCCTGACGCCGCCGTCGTGAAAACTTTCAATCACACCGGCTACGCGGCCCTGGAGCCGGACCGCCGTCCCGCCGGGCATCCGGAACGGCTTGGCCTGGCGGTGGCGGGGAACCGGCCGGACGCCGTCGCGCTCGTCTCGTCCGTGGTGGAACGGATCGGCTATGACCCGGTTCCGGTCCCGTCCCTGGCCGGGACGCTGTTCCTGCAGCCGGGCGGGTCCGCGTTCGGAGCCCGGCTGACCGCCGCACAGCTGAAAGAGCTGGCACTCCTCCCCCAGCCCGTGGCCTGACCCGCAGAACTGCCGCGGGAATTTTCCCGTTCCGGCGGTTGCTTGCACACCACAACGCCAACGAAGGGATAAGCACCATGCCAACACTGGGAATCATAGGAAGCGGAAACATCGGATCGGCCGTGGCGCGGCTGGCGGTTGGTGCAGACATGAACGTCATCATCGCGAACTCCCGGGGACCGGAAACGCTTCAGGACCTGATTACCGAGCTGGGTCCCCCAGCCCAGGCCGGAACGGTTGAAGAGGCAGCCAGCCAGACCGACGCCGTCGTGCTCTCCATTCCGCTCAAAGCGGTGAAGGACCTGCCGGAGGGTCTGCTGGCCGGCAAACTTGTCCTGGATACCAGCAACTACTACCCGTCCCGCGACGGACGCATCAAGGAACTTGATGACAGCACCGTCACCACCAGCGAGCTGGTGAAGCAGATGCTCGGCGACACCCGCTACGTGAAGGTTTTCAACAACATCACCGCGGCACACATCCCGGCCCTCGCGCGGCCGGACGAGGCATCGGACCGTTCGGCGCTGCCCATCGCCGGCGACGACGACGCCGCCAAGGTGCAGGCGGCTGCCATCATCGAGCGGCTTGGCTATGACACGGTGGATGCAGGCACGCTGGCCGATAGCTGGAAGTTCGAGCCCGACACTCCGGCCTACGGGCTGATGTACTTCGCTGATCCCAACGCGTCCGAGCAGCAGCTGATGAGTGCCCCTCCCAGTGCGACGCCCGCGGATGAGGTCCGCTCGGCACTCGACGCCGCCCCGCGGGTCAACGTAGCAGAGCGGAAGTTCTAGGCCCTACCCGGGAACATGACGGGCCGGTCCGCCGAGTATGGTGGCCCGGCCCGTCACCTGCCTGCCCCGACCTTCGCCTACAGTGTCCCTAGCCGGGGAAGTCTTCCCTGACACTTCATCGGGCAGGACGGAAACGGGGCTGGCGCAGTGGGCGGTTCAGAGAGTTTCAAGGCAGTTCTGGCGGTCATAGCGATGACTCGAAATGCACGGATGTCGCCGCCTCTGGCATGCACAGCAGTTACGACAGCCGAATCGGGTACGACAGAAGACGCCGTCAAGGTGAACCGCAGCCGCAGCACCTGGTCCCTCACTGACGGCATCAGCGGTTCCAGCTGTGATCCTGTCAGAGGGCTGGTCATGTGGTCGCCGTCCGGAGAAGAGGTCGGCGGCCTGGAGCGGGCTGATTGGATGCCACCGCAGATAGCACTCTTCCACCCGCTGCAGATGCGGATCTGGGACGGGGTGAGCGACCAGATGCGGGTTGTCGACGCGTTCGAAGACGATGTTTTTGTGACGTTGAGACTGCAGCATCGGGAGGCACCAGACGAAACCGGTGAAGCCACTATCAACCGGGAGTTCGGTGTGGTCACCGAATACCGGGATGCCGCCACCGAAATACTGCTGACGAATCTGCATATCGATTTGTAGCGGCACCGCCGGGAGGCAGCGGTGTGAGTTCGCTCGCTTCGCGGAATATCCCGGTTGCCGCCCCCTGTTGTCGCTGGATATATCAATCTCCAGCTCAGGCCGCTCCAAGGGAGCCCGAGCGACGCGACAAAAGGAAATCCTGAGTGAAACTCTTCACCCCGCTCACCGTCGGCACCATGGAACTGCCCAACCGCCTCGTCATGGCACCGATGTCCCGCATAAGGGCCGACCGTAACGGCGTTCCCACCGACATTATGGTTGAGCACTACCGGCAGCGCGCGTCCCTGGGCCTGATTGTCACCGACGGCGTCTACCCCTCCTTCCCCGGCCAGGGCAACCCGCTGATGCCCGGATTGGTCACCGAAGACCACGTTGCCGGCTGGAAGCGCGTCACCGAGGCCGTGCACGAGGCCGGCGGCCGCATCGTTGCCCAGCTCATGCACTCCGGCCGCGTAGCCCACGAAAGCATCAACGGCGGACACCAGCCCCAGGCCCCCAGCGCCATCGCGCTGGAGGGCATGGCCCACACCTATGACGGCAAGCAGCCCTACCCGGTGCCGCATGCCCTGACCGAAGCGGAACTCCCCGGCGTCGTGCAGGACTTCGTGTCCGCCGCGCAGAACGCCATGAAGGCAGGGTTCGACGGCGTGGAGCTGCACGGTGCCAACGGCTACCTGCTGCAGGAATTCCTCTCCCCCGTCTCCAACACCCGCACCGACAACTACGGCGGCTCGCCGGAAAACCGGGCCCGCCTGGTGATCGAGGCCTTCCGTGCCGTGGCCGAGGCGATCGGCGCCGGGCACACCGCCATCCGCATCTCTCCGGAGCACAACATCCAGGGCGTGCTGGAAACCGACCGCGAGGACGTCACCGCCACCTACACCGCCCTGGTGGACGGCATTGCGGATCTGGCACCGGCCTACCTGTCCATCCTGCACAAGGACCCGGCCGACGAAATGATCCAGGACCTGCGCCGCCGCTTCGGCGGCCCGGTCCTCATGAACACCGGCTTCGGCACCGTCACTACGCGCGATGACGCCATCATGCTGCTCGAAGAGGACCTGGCTGACGCCGTCGTCGTCGGCCGCCCCGTGATGGCCAACCCGGACCTGGCCCGCCGCTGGCAGGAAGACCTGCCGCTGAACGAGCTGGACCAGGCCACCGTCTACACCGACGGCGCCGCCGGCTACACGGACTACCCGGTGCTGGAACCGGTTGCTTCCTAACTGAAACAACAACGGCAGGCCTTCCGCACACTGCGGGAGGCCTGCCGCTGTCCGGGGACCGGCGGGAAACGGTTAGGCCGGCGTCCTGGATAAATCGGCAATCCGGCCCACGTAATCCGTGGCCAGCTCATAAGTGCGTGCGACCGTCAGGATGGCGGATTCCTCGAAGGGCCCGCCAATGATCTGCATGCCCAGCGGAAGTCCCGCGGAGGAGAACCCACAGGGCACCGACACCGCAGGCAAACCGGTCAGGTTTCCCGGTGCGGACATGCGGACCATGGCATCCGTTGCCGTTTCCACTGTTCCGTCAGGCCAATAGATCTGAGGATCGTCCGCGGCGACGGCGGGAGCCGGAACGGACGGCGCAATCAGCACGTCAATATCGGCGAACATCTCCTCCCATCCCTGCTTTATCAGCTGCCGCATACGGAGCGCGTCAATGTAGTCCGTGGCCAGGATGGTTTCACCCACCTCAAGCAGGGCACGAACCTCCGGCGTATACAGGTCGGGGTTGGTCCTCATGGCATGCCGGTGATAGGCACTGGCTTCGGGCATCAGGATTCCCCACTCAGCAGCCTGGATACTCTCCGCCCGCGGGATCAGGACTTCAACAAGCTCTGCCCCAAGCCCTTCCAGCAGCGTCGCGGCTCCGGAGACAGCGGCCGCGACCTCCGGGTCCACCCGGTCCGTGTAGAAGTTGACGGGGATGCCGATCCGCAGGCCCTTCACTCCCCGTTCCAGCCCGGCAGTGAAATCCGGGACCGGCATGTTCACGGACGCCGGATCCCGGCTGTCATATCCCGCCATGGCATTCAGCACCAGGGCAGCGTCGGTGACGTTCCGGGTCAGCGGTCCCACGTGATCCAGGGACCAGGACAGTGACGCAACGCCGAACCGCGAGGCGCGCCCATAGGTCGGCTTAAGTCCAACCGTTCCGCACAGAGCCGCCGGAATCCGGATCGATCCGCCCGTATCGCTGCCCAGCGCCACCAGGCAGGATCCGGACGCGACGGCGGCGCCGGAGCCGCCGCTGGAACCACCGGGGCTGGTGCTCACATCCCAGGGGTTGCGGGTTGTCGGCGTCACCACACCGAAGGCAAACTCATGCGTATGGGTCTTGCCCACCAGCACCATTCCCGCCTCCGAAAGCGCCGTGACGGCGGCGCTGTCCGTCTCGGGAATGAAGTGCTCCCTCACCCTGGAACTTGAGGTGGTGGCAATCCCCGCCGTGTTGTAAAGATCCTTCACACCCAGGGGAATGCCGTGCAGCGGCCCGCGGCTCCGGCCCGCAGCAATCTCTTCGCCGGCCTTCTTTGCCTGCGCCATCGCTGCGTCCGCGGTCACGGCGGCAAAGGCATGGATCTGCGGTTCGACGGCGGCGATCCGGTCCAGCGCGGATTCAGTCAGTTCCAGCGGCGACAGATCACCGGCGCTGATCGCGTTGGAAGCCTCGGTAAGTGAGAGTTCGTACGGTTCCATGGTCTTCTCCTACTTCCAGGCGGCGCTGAAGGCGGTGGCGGGAGGCGTTTCGCCCAGGTCCCGGCTGCTCAGCGTTTTCAACAGCGCGTGGATTGGTGCCGCCGCTTCCGCCAGGGCAAGGGCACGGTCGGGGCTCAGTTCCAATCCCGCCAGGGCTGCCATGCTGCCGAAGACCTCAGGGTTTTGATCAGGTGACTGCATCGTGATCCTTTCGGTTGCAGGACTGGTGATCCGGCGTGGTGCCGGTCACGGCCTGTACGGCATAACCTACCCAAAAGACACCGGATGGGGTCCGCACGACGGGAAAGCCGGGCGCGTACCGCGGCCGACGGCCCTGTTCGGCCCGTCGGGAATTCCTCCACCGCGGCGGCAGTTCCCTTCATGAGGGACCGCCGGAGTACACACCTGCCGGTCCAGCCGAACATCATCGAAGGGATTCATCGTGGCGACATTGGGAATTATCGGAAGCGGAAACATCGGATCCGCAGTCGCACGGCTCGCAGTGGCCGCCGGCATGAACGTTGTCATTGCCAACTCGCGGGGACCTGAAACGCTGGCTGAACTGGTCGCCGAACTGGGCCCGCAGGCCCAGGCCGGAACGGTGGAGGACGCGGCGAAACTTGGCGACGCCGTCGTGCTGTCCATTCCGCTCAGCGCGGTCTCCGGGCTTCCGGAGGGACTGCTGGCCGGCAAAACCGTCCTGGACACCAGCAACTACTACCCGTCCCGGGACGGGCGTATTGCCCAACTGGATGACAGCACGGTGACCACAAGCGAACTGGTGCAGAGCCTGCTGCCCGGAGTGCAGTACGTCAAGGCCTTCAATAACATCCTGGCCCACCACATTCCGCTGCTGGCCCGCCCTTCCGGGGCCGATGACCGCTCCGCACTGCCCGTTGCTTCCGACGATCCGGCTGCCAAGGCTGAGGCGGCGGCGCTTATCGAGGCGCTGGGCTACGACGTCGTCGACGCCGGCGCCCTCGTTGACAGCTGGCGGTTTGAGCCGGACTCCGCGGGCTACACCCGCCTGTACCTTGCGGATGAGAGCACGCCCGATGAGGAGCTGATGACCTCGGTTCCCGGGACAACCCCGAAGACGAAGGTTGAGTCCGCCCTGGCATCGGCTACCCGGGTGAACGTGGCCGAACGCGTCTTCTGAGCTTCCGGACGCGCCTCGATCCGGTGAATTGATCCTGCGCCCTGAGCCACCCCGCTGAACGGGCACGCTGCGGGAGACTGCCGACGTCGCCGTTACCGTATCGGGGAACTGCAATACTCTGACGATGACCGTCAACTTCGAGTGCATCACCCGGACGTCCGTGCCCGCAGCCGAGCTCTTTGACCGGGCACGGAACATCGATGCGCACAAGGATTCGACGGCGCGGTCCAGGGAGGAGGCGGTCGGCGGCGGGGCGGTTGACCCTCTCCCCGGACAAGTAGACTGAAACGGTGACGCACAGCTTCGATAAAGACTACTGGGAACAGCACTGGGACGAGGCGCCGGAGACGGCACCGTCAGCGCCGGCTGAGAACCGGGCGAACCCCTATGTCCAACGCATCGCCCGCCGGCTGTCCCCCGGCACGGCCCTCGACGCAGGGTGCGGCACGGGCGCTGAAGCCCGGGAACTGGCCGCCCGAGGCTGGAACGTCCTCGGCGCGGATATCTCCTCCACAGCACTCGCTGCGGCAGCCGCCCAAACCTCAGAGCAGGACTTGGCGGGCACCGTGACCTGGAGAGAAGCTGATCTGGCCTCCTGGGAACCCGGGCGCCGGTTCGATCTGGTGATGACCAATTATGCCCACCCGGCCATGCCGCAGCTGGAGTTCTACCGGCGGATCATGAACTGGGTAGCTCCCGGCGGCACGCTGCTGATAGTCGGCCACGCCCACGATCCTGAGGCCAGGACCGCCCACGGCCACCAGCCGCCGGCTGAAGCCACCGTCACCGCCGCCGACGTTGCGGCGCTGCTGGATCCGGCGGAATGGACCATTCTGTCCGCCGATACGCAGTCCCGTACCGTCACCGCACCGGACGGACGGACCGTCACCCTGCCCGACGTCGTCGTGCTGGCCACCCGCCGCAGCTAGAGTTCCCGGCCGGGGCTAACATTCCCCGTGTTGCCCGGCGCAGCAACCGGCGGCGCCGGCACCGAACGATGCCACGGACGCTTGTCATACATCGCCAGAAGCTGCGCGCCGAGGCCAAAGAAGACCATGGCCAGCCAAACGGCGACGTTCAGCCACGGAATGTGCAGCGCGACAATGAGAATCACCCCGCCCACAAGCGACTTGATGATGGGATGCTGGTTGCCGCGGAACACGAGTCTGCCGATGTAGTAGGCACCGAAGACGAAGGTTGCCAGCGTCATCGTGATCCAGACCAGCAGGCCTGACAGGGCAAGCGGTGCCCCGATGAACGTCACCAGAAGGAGCAGCAGCACCAGGGGAACGGCAATGGATGCCACAAAACCGACCAGCAGCGCTTTCCACGGCCGGGGCACCAGCTGATCAGTTACCCGGTGCAGCAAACGGGGCAGGAGCCAGGCGGCGAAGACGGTGATCAGGCTCAGGGCCACCAGTGCGTACAGCAGTCCAAGCAGCCACGCGGCAAACTGCTCCCCCGCTGACGGTTCCTCGGGTGCCGGCGGAGCGACGCGCTCCACGGTGCCGCTGACCGCGCCCTGGGCAATCTCGGCCTCGTCATCGGAGGTGTACGTGAGGTTGCCGCCAACCACTCCGTTAATGGAGAGGTCTCCAACTCCAACCTGCACATCACGGCCAACTGTGCCGGCTATGTCAATTTCACCCGCGGCGCCCACCAGGTCTGTTCCCAGGGCACCGGTGCCGGCGATGTCGAGGGTTCCGGCGAAAATGGTGGCGCTGCGTGCCACGTCCCCGCTGATGGTCACATCCTGTCCGGCGAGACGCACATTGCCGTCCACGTCTCCGGTGATGTTGATGGTCTGGCCGGCGGCGATGACATCGCCGGTGACATTGCCCGAAATGGTGATGGTCTGGCCTGACACGTACACGTCTCCAAAGACGTCGTCCGGGACATCAACGGTCAGTCCGCTGTAGAACTGGGGACCCGTGTCATCGTTCACCGCCGTCGGCGCAGCGGGGGCGAGCCGGGAATTTGCGGCCGGGGAAGAGGCCAGGGCCCCGGTGCCGGTCATCAGAATCAGTAGCACAGCGGCGAGGAATGCGGAGAAAGTCCGCCGCAGAGGTGAAGGAAGTCTCATTGCGTTGCCTTTCAGATGTCTGTAAATGCACGCACCCGCGCCGCTTCTGCTGCTCCTGTCTACGGCAGGGACGCATTGCCTCCCGGAGCGTTCGGGCCGGTCTGCCAGCGCAGCAGTGCCGCGACGCCCACCCCGTCGGGAAGCACGCCGTTGGGCACCAGCAGCAGGCTCGCGTCAGTCAGGGCTGCCGCGCGCAACAACGCCGCCGACGCCGGAACTTTGCCGAGCACTTCGGCCCCAAGCGCCTGCTCCTCGGCCGTAGCCACCCAGGGCTCGGCACCGAGGGCCAGCAGTGTCCGGTCCGCGAGCGCATTGTCATTCAGGATCAGCACATCCACCTGGGCCTGCTGGAGTGCATGCACCACTGCACCGATGCCCTGGGCCGATTCGGGATTGGCCTGCCCCTGCTGCAGGGCAAGACGGTCCATGATCTGTTCCTGCTCGGCCGCCCATCGAAGCGCGATCAGCTCCCGGACCCGGTCCTCGAAGCTGTCCTGGTGGGGCCCCCCGGTGCGGGTATGGGAATCAAGCATGCCGGCCAGCGGCTTATGGGCCTCTGCCAGTTGATCAAGGACCAGGCCGCGGGCACGGACATCCCCGGCCAGCACAATCAGCTTTACTCCGCTGGCGTCCGCTATCCTGTCAATCTGTGCGGCCACTTCGTCCGCGTTCCGGCGCCACACTTCTTCGGTCCGGCGCTGCAGCTTGTCCTGCCCCCAGATACCGGTGGACAGTTTATGGATGTCCTCGGTGGACCCCTCAACGTCCCCCACGCTGGCTACACCGGGACGGCCCACATACTCGAGCCGGATCTCCCCGCCCTCCCGGGACACATCCGCCACAATGTACGGGAACTCCTCCGGCCGGTGCTTAAACAGGGGCAGCAGATCGGGTACGGGTCCCACGTGGATCTGCTTGGGGGTGACCAGCGGCCCCGGCAGCAGTTCGTTCAATTCCACGGTGCCGTCCCGGACCAGGACAAACCGGGATACGGGTCCGGGCACGCCGCGGGCCGGGTCCACTGCGGTTTCAATGGCCTCCAGGTCCGCGGGCGGAGCGCCCTGCGCGGCCGCGGCGTTCCGGACGTTTCCGGGGCGGACTTCGGCGGCTTCCAGGCCCTCCACTGTTCCGGCGCCTGCGTCAACGTAAGCAGCGCACCAAGGACCGGATTTGCGGTAGAGCCCAGCGTATTTGCGGAGATTTTCGGCCATGTCGGTCTCCTTCCTGCACGGCGCCGCCGCACATCGGTTCAAGCCGTACTTCCAGCTAACACCCGGACCGGCGGCAACTAAAGGGCTGGCCCTCCGCAGGCCGCCGGCGCTGCAGCTATTCTTCGGCTGCCGGCGCTCCGCCGCCGTGCTGCACCCCGAGACTGCGCCGCAGCCACGTCGCGGCGAGCAGGGCCGCAGCCAGTTCCCAGCCGACCAAAGCGAGCATGCCGAAAGGGGATGCGGCGGACGCCGGACCAACCGCCGGAAGCGCCGCGTCGTGCCGGTGCCCGCCTCCGGCCGCGCCCGGATACAGCAGCAGCACCGCGTGAAAGGCAACCATGCCCAGCGCCGAGCCCATCATCATCCGCCCGGCCGCCGCTGAACCGGACCGCCACAACGGCAGCACGCACGGCAGGCACAGCAGCGCCATGACCACCATCAGCGCCGCCTGCCACCACAGGTCAGTGTGCTGACCCGCCATGACCAGATGCAGCCCGGCGGAAACCAGGGCAGCCCCGGCGCAGGTCCGGGCGTGAAGGCCCGGACCTGCCGTCGCCGCGGCTGCTACCGGTGGCACTGACCGCCGGATTCCGGCGCGGGAACATCCAGCACCGGAGACCGGTCAAAGAACCCCTCGGGGCGCAGCTTGAACCCGGTGGTGTCCACCGGCATGATCGGCCAGTCCTCCACCCGGGGGAAGTGCGTCAGGCCGAAGGTATGCCAGACGGACAGGTCCTGTCCGTCGATGTCCCGGTCCGCCGCAATCCATTCCGGAATACCGCCGCCGCCGGCGTGCTGGTTGACGAAGTCGCCGGTCGGGTAGCGCTGGGCCTCGTCCCGCCGGGTCACCCAGAGCGCCTTGGAGGCGAACGTCGCCCGCCGGTAGATCGAGGAGTCCTCGTCCGCCAGCAGCGTGGGCTGGCCCTGGGGATGCAGCTTGTAGCCCACCGGCTCCCCCAGCCTGTTGGTCTTTTCCGGGTTGGTCACCACCCAGGTGCGGGCGACGGCGGGGGCGGCATCGCGGGCAGCCTCCGACTCGCGGGCCAGGACGGTCCGCCTGCGGGTGAAGGCGTTGCCGCGCGGGTTCTCCGGTCCCGCCGGGACCCGCACAGCGTCCTCTTCCTCGACCCGGCCCGGGCCGCCGTCGAGCGCAAAATCCAGCCGGGCACCGAACAGGTGCTGGTGGAAGGGTGCCCCCAGGCCGGGGGCCATTTCCGAAGCGTAGGGGTAGTCCTTGCCGGGGTAGGCACTGGTGAAGACAACGCCGGTGGCCTTGGCCTCGAATTCGATGGTGCCGTCCAGGTACAGGTACCAGTAGAAGCCGTAGTCGTAGTTGCCCACCGTGGTGAAGAAGCTGATCACCAGGCGGCGGTTGCGGCGGGTGTAATTGATACCGGACCACAGGTCCGAGTGCTTGGCGAGGATGGAAGCATCTTCCTCGTGCATGCAGATGCCGTCGCGGATGGTGCGCGGGTTGCCGCGGGCGTCCGAGACCGTGGGCGAGATGTAGTGGATTTCGCCCAGGCAGTCGCAGCCAAGTTCCAGTGAGTTGGCGAACTGGCCCACCAGGTATTCGCCCGTGTCGAAGTAGTTCTGCCAGGAGCGGGTGGGTGCGGGGTCGCCGTACGGCACCACCATTTCCGCGATGGCGGCCCGGTTCAGGATCCGGCGCACTCGGCCGCCGTCCTCGAAGCCGATGTTGTAAAGCACCAGGCCCTCACGGACATCAAACCCCACATCCAGGTGCCACTTCTCCCACTCAACGTGGTTGCCTCCTGCGACGGTGAAGCTTGGCCCCTCCGGCTGGGTGATGCTGATGGGCTTCTGGGTGGTGCGCAGCGGTCCGGTCAGTTCCGGATCGGTGTAGTTGCCGTGCTCTTCAGGCACCGGGACTGCGCCGAAGTCCAGGACCCGGTCCACGGTGCGGGCTGTTACGTCCACGTAGCCCACCAGGCCGTCGATCGGATGCGCCCAGGCAGAGTCCTCGGCGTGCGTCTGCAGGAACGCCAGGCCGCGCAGGATCCGGCGGCCCTTCTCCTCGGGGTATTCAAAGACTCCCGCCGAGAGCGGAGCCACCCGCACCTGTGCGACGTCGAGCCCGCGTTTGTCCAGCGCCGCCAGCCACTGGGGGTCGGCGGCCAGGATCTGCTCCACCACCTCGAACTCCTCTTCCAGCACGGGCAGTTCGCCGGTGACGGCTGTGTCCAGCACGGTGTCGGACTCAATGGTGCGGCGGGTGGCGGAAACGACGACGTCGTGCGGCTTGCCGCCGGCGGTGTCCAGCAGGAACACGCGGAAGCGGCGGTCGGCGCAGCCGGAGTCACTGTCCGCAGTGTTGCGGGGCGGATCCACCAGGCCGAGGTAGGCAATGCGTGCAGTACCGGAGAACAGTCCCGCGGCTTCGAGAATCTCCCGGACGGCGGTGACTTCCTCCGGTGCGGCCAGCGCGTAGGCGGAGGCCGGTTCGGAAGCACCGGCGGCAGAGTGGTCACCGGCCGAAGGAGCGGCGGAGATTTCAGCGGAATGGCACGAGCTCATGGGTTGTCCCCTTTTTTGTGAGGTAGGAGCCACACTGCCGCTCCTTTTTTCTATGGCTGTAGACAATAACCATCTGCCAGCCTGCTGACAAGAGGTGTCCACCTCTGACTTTCGCTGTCATTCCGGTGATGTCCGGGTTCCGCCGAGACAGCTGTCCAAGGACTGCACGCAAAATCAAGCACCCGTCACCCGTCGCCAAGACCCGTTGCCGTGCCTGCGCCGAAGCTTGACGGAACAGTGCGGACCGATGTGCATCAGCCCCGTGCGGCCAACCGAGAGGAAAACATATGACCCCGGAGAACCTGACCAGCTTCATCGTCACCAACGGCCCCGTCTACACGAGCGACCCCGACAATGAATGGGCTGAAGCCTTTGCGGTCCGTGACGGCAGGATTCTGGCAGTGGGGGATGAAGCGGAGATACGCAGCCTGGTTAGCGGGGACACTCCGGTCATCGATCTCCGGGGCAGGCTGGCCATGCCCGGGCTGGTGGACGTGCATGCCCACCTGGGCCTGGGCGGCCGCCAGGCCGCCTTTGAGCTGCCGGTGCTGCCCACCGACACCAAGACGGTCATTTTCGAAAAAGTGCAGGCCTGGGCAGAGCGGCTGGCACCGGACGAGTGGATCACCGGCGGCATAGTTGGATCCACGGTGATGGATGACATCACTGCGGAGGACCTCCGTGCCCTGGATAAGGCGTCCGCCGGCCGTCCGGTCCTGCTGCGGGATGATTCCATGCACAACCGCTGGGTGAATTCACGGGCCCTGGAGCTGATGGGCGTGGATGGCACGACGGCGGATCCCGACGGCGGCACCTATGTGCGCGACGACGCCGGCCGATTGACCGGCGTCCTTCAGGAACTGGCCAGCCCGGTGGGCGAGGAGGCCGCGGCCGCTTCCATCGAAGACACCCCGGAGCGCCACGCCACGGCATTCCGCACCGCCGTGAAGATCCTCAACGGCTACGGAGTCACAGCCGTCCAGGAGGCAGCCACGATGGATTACGCCCTGGAAACCCTCGCCGGCATGGACCGGCGGGGCGAGCTCACTGCTCATGTGGTGGCATCCATGCCTTCGCGGCCGTTCATCGAGCCCGGCACCACCGGCGCGGCGCTCTACGACATCGGCGCACTGCACCGCACCGAACACCTGCACCCGGACTTCTCCAAATACGTGCTTGACGGCGTACCGATGACCCGAACCAGCGCCATACTCAACCCCTACCTGTGCAGCCACCACAGCCACGATCCGCAGCACACGGGCGCTCCGCTGTGGCAGCTGGACGAGCTGGTTGCCTCGCTGGAGGAACTGGTGGACCGCGGGCTGCACGCCAAGCTCCACGCCACCGGCGACGCCGCGGTCCGGCTGATCCTTGATGCGGTGGAACGCGTCCGTGCCTCGCGCGGTGACGGTCCGCTTTTCCAGATTGCCCATGTTGAGTACATTTCCGAGGCTGACCTTCACCGGTTTGCGGCGCTGGGCGTGGTGCCTGATGCCTCGCCCTACATCTGGTTTCCCTCAGTCATCCAGGAAAGCATCGCCAAGCAGATTCCCGCCGATGTCTTCAACAGTTCCTGGCCCCTCCGTGACCTGCTGCTGGACGGGGCACCCGTCAGCGGCGGTTCGGACTGGCCCTGTTCGGCCCCCACTCCGGACCCCTGGACCGGACTGGAGACCATGATTACCCGCCGAAACCCGGACCCCGCCGTCGCCGGCACACTCAACAGTGCGCAGGCACTGGACGTCCGCCAGGCCGTGGCTGCCTTTACCCGTCATCCGGCCGCCGCCATGGGACTGCAGGACCGGACAGGCATGCTGGCACCGGGGCTGTCTGCTGACTTTATCGTTCTGGACCGGAACATTTTCACCGTGGATCCCGGACAAATCCATGCCGTACAGGTGCAGGAGACCTGGTTCGAGGGCCGCCTGGTGCATGATGCAGCCGGAAAACCGGTGAGCGTGCCAGCGTAAGGGTCCCGGCGGCTCCCGGCACTAGGATGGCGAAGGGCAGGCGGCCGCGGGGGTCGGCGGCCGGGAAGGAAACATGCCCAAGATTGTGGACCACGACAGGCGCCGTGCCGAGATTGTCCAGACCACCTGGCGCGTGATCGCGCAGCGGGGGCTGGACGGAGCAACGCTGCGGGAGGTTGCAGCCGAGGCCGGCTATGCCAACGGCGCGCTCAAACCGTATTTTCCGGCCAAGGCGGACCTCATGGAGGCCACGTTCCGGCACGTTTTCGCCAGTACCAATGCCCGCATCGATGCGGCCACCGAGGGGTTGGACGGCTTAGAAGCCCTGCGGGCTTTTTGCCTTGAGGTGCTGCCCCTGGATGACAACCGGCTGGACGAGGCGCGGGTGGTGATCGCGTTCTGGCAGCAGGCCCTTCGCGATCCCGCCCAGGCCGAGGTCAATGACGCCGCCATGGCCCAGTGGAGGACGAACATCCGCGCCTGGCTGAACGCTGCCCACCGAACGGAGCGGACTACCGCACCGTTGAGCGCGGACAACGCCGCGGAAACCCTGCTCAGTTTCCTGCTGGGAACACAGGTGGCGGCGGTGTTCGATCCGGACTTCAACTCCCCGGACCAGCTCACGGACCAGCTGGACAGCCACCTGGCGCTGCTGCGCGGCTGAGGATGGCGGCCCGCGGGCGGGCCGTCTCCGTCTCCGTCCCCGTCCCCGTCTCCCTATCCGGGACTACTTGTCCGGGAATACTTATCCGGCAACCGAAGGAAATTCGACACATGGAGAAAAACTTCGACAACGGGCTCAAAAGCGCGTAGATTCCCTTTCACGTGACCTGCCTCACGGAACGTTCCGCGGCAGGCGGCGAAAGGAACCACAATGACCACCACGCTCCCGGAAGCTCCCCCGGCCTCCCCCGTGCCGTCGTCGGGCACTGTGGTCCGGGCACAGTCCTTCCCCCAGTGGAAGCGCCTGATCTCGGAGTCCTTCGTCCCCCTGGAAACGGCACCGGCCGGGAACCGCGCGGGGGCCGCCTTTGCCGGGCAGCTCACCAGCCATCAGCTCAGGGAACTGGCCATTGTCCAGGTGGACGCAATGGCACACGCCGTGGAACGCACGCCGGACCTCATTGCTGCCGGCGGATCAGGGTTCTACAAACTCAACCTGCAGCTTTCAGGCAGCGGAGTGCTGCGGCAGGGCGGCAGACAGACGGTGCTGACCACCGGTGAACTGGCGATCTATGACACCGGCCAGCCCTATACCCTGCGGTTCGACGAGAGCTTTTCCACCCTGGTGCTGATGTTCCCCAAGCATCTGGTGGGATTGTCACCGGAGCAGATGAGCGGCCTAACGGCCATTCCCCTGGGCAGGGAGCACCGGCTGGGGCGGGCGGTGGTTCCCTTCCTCACCCAGACCGCCCGCATGCTGCCCGAACTTGACGGGCCGATAGCGCACCGTCTCGCCATGAACACCGTGGACCTCCTGGCTACGCTGCTGGCTGACGAGGCATACTCCGGTCCGGCCGCCGAAAGCACGGGACAGGCCCGGATGCTGCGGCGCGTCCAGCTCTTCATCGACGGGCAGCTCTCCAATCCGGACCTCTCACCCAGCTATGTGGCTGCTGCGCACTACATTTCCACCCGCAGTCTGCACAAACTCTTCGAAGACAGCGGAACCACCGCAGCTGCCTGGATCCGCGGACGGCGGCTGGCCGGCGCCCGGCGTGACCTGGCCGATCCGTTGCTGGCGGACGTCCCCATCTCCGCCATCGGAGCACGCTGGGGCCTGCCTGACCCGGCACATTTCAGCCGCATCTTCCGTGCCGCACACGGCTGCTCCCCCTCCGCATACCGCCGGCGCAGCTGAGCCCCGAATTCCGGTCGAAGGCGGCTTCCATGCCCTGGCGCGGATTCCGGACGCACTCGGTGCACAGTTAGCCAACCAGTGCTCACTCAAAGCCAAGCGGACATAGTGTGGCGTGCCCCACAGTGGAATCAACCCCTCCGGGGTGCACCCGCTTCACCTCGTCCGTCAGGAGACACTGTGTCCTCTTCCCTCCAGCAGCAGCGCAGCCCCGGCACGGGCCTGGGCAAAAGGCGCCTGGGCGTTCCCGCCCTGGTCTTCATGATCATTGCCGCTTCCGCTCCGCTGACCGTTGTAGCCGGCGGCGTCACCAGCAACTACGCCGTTACCGGTCTGACGGGCATTCCACTGTCCTTTATTGTTCTGGGGGCCGTGCTGCTGCTGTTCACCGTGGGCTATTCGGCCATGAGCCGGCAGATACACAATGCCGGCGCGTTCTACGCCTACATTGCCCGGGGGCTGGGCAAGCCTGCCGGCGTGGGAGCAGCGTGGGTGGCCCTGATGGCATACAACGCCATGCAGATCGGGATCTACGGCATGTTCGGGTTCGCCCTGTCCTCCTTCATCAGCGGCCTCACCGGCGCTGAACCGGCCTGGTGGCTCTGTGCGCTGGCCGGCTGGGTGGTTGTTGCCGTGCTGGGCGTCAACAAGGTGGACCTGTCCGCCAGGGTGCTGGGCACCGTGGTGGCCCTGGAATTCCTGGTGGTCATTGTGTATGACCTCCTCTCCGTCGCCGGTGCCCCAGAGGGCATCAGCGCCGCCTCGCTAGCCCCGTCGGGTCTGTTCACCGCCGGCGTGGGCGCCGCCCTCGCGTTCAGCATCGCCGCGTTCATGGGTTTCGAGTCCGGTGCCATCTACAACGAAGAGGTCAAGGATCCCCGGAACACCGCACGCCGGGCCACCTTCATCGCCATCATGATCATTGCCGGCTTCTACGCCTTCTCGGCCTGGGCGATGTCCGTAGGCGAAGGTGACAGCCGGGTCATTGCCCGTTCCGCCGAGCTCGGCCCTGACCTGGTGTTCGTCTTCCTGGCAGAGCGGGTGCCGGCATGGGCGGTGGACCTCTCCTCGCTGCTGTTCGTGACCAGCCTGCTGGCGGCGCTGGTTGCCTTCCACAACGTCGTGGCACGCTACTTCTTCGCCCTGGGCCGCGAGGGCGTGCTCCCCCCGGCACTCGCCGCAACCAGCCGGCGGACCCAGGCCCCGGTGGTGGGATCGCTGGCGCAGTCCGGTATCGCCGCCGTCGTACTGGTTGCCTTCGCCGCGGCAGGCAACGGCTCCGAGGCAGGGCCGCTGTTCCCCGTGGTCACGCTGTTCACCTGGCTGACAAACATGGGCGCTTTTGGACTGGTGCTGCTGATGGCGCTGACGTCCTTTGCCGTGGTGGGATACCTGGGACGCCACGGCGCGGACTGCAGCACCTGGACACGGCTGCTTGCACCGACAACCGCGGGGATTGCCCTTATGGCATTGTTCGCCGTCATTGTGGCCAACTTCGATGTGCTCATTGGATTGGAGGAAGCCGGCACCCTGGGCTGGCTGCTCCCGGTTATCGTTCTGGCTCCCGGGTTGATCGGCATGCTGTGGGCGCTGGAACTTCGGCGCCGCCGGCCGAAGGTGTATGCCGGAATCGGCTACGGCGGCGAGGCCGGGGAACCCGCCGGTGAGCCAACGCGGGAGGCTGCTGTTCCGCCGCGCAGCTAACCGCACGGCAAAACCGCAGGGCGTGCACGTTTTGCCAAGCAGTGCTCACGCAAAGCCAACCGCCGGCACCATGGTGTGCGTCACAGTTAATGGAAGACCCCGGACACATCCAGCAAAGGAGCAGGACATGCCTGTTGCAGACACGACACTTTCCTCTTACCAGGACCTCCTGTCCGCCGTTTCGGCAACCGGGGAAGGCCGGGACATTCTGGATCCGGCAACCGGCGAAGTGGTGGGCAAAGCACCGGTCCACAGCGTGCAGGACCTGGACAAGGCGCTGTCCGCCGCCCGTGCCGCGCAGCCGTACTGGGCCGCGCTTGGCCACACCGGCCGGCGCGAGGCCCTGATGAAGGCGGCCGACGCCGTCGACGCCTCGGCCGAAGCACTCGCCGAGCTGCTCTCCCGTGAGCAGGGCAAGCCGCTGAACGGTCCCAATGCCCGGTTTGAGGTGGGCGGCGCCGCCGCCTGGCTCCGTGCCGCTGCGTCCTTTGACCTGGAACCCGAGGTTCTGGTGGACGACGACGGCGGGCGGGCCGAGCTGCACTACCGCCCCCTGGGCGTAGTGGGCGCGATCGGCCCCTGGAACTGGCCCATGATGATCAGTGTCTGGCAACTGGCACCGGCCCTGCGGATGGGCAACACCGTGGTGATGAAGCCGTCCGAATACACGCCGCTGTCCGTGCTGGCGCTGGCTGCCGTACTCAACCAGGTCCTTCCTGCCGACGTGCTGCACGTAGTCTCCGGGGGCCGCGACGTCGGGGAAGCCCTCTCCGCCCACCCGGACGTGGACAAGATCATGTTCACCGGTTCCACCGCCACCGGCAAGGCGATCATTCGGTCCTCGGCAGATACGGTGAAGCGCCTGACGCTGGAACTGGGCGGCAATGACGCAGGCATCGTGCTGCCTGACGCTGATCCAAAGGCCATCGCCCAGGATCTGTTCTGGGGCGCGTTCATCAACACCGGCCAAACCTGCGCTGCGATGAAGCGGCTCTATGTGCACGAGGACCTCTATGACGACGTCTGCGAAGCGCTGACCGAGGTGGCAGCGGGCATGCCGATGGGCGTGGGCCTGGACGAGAACAACGTGCTGGGTCCGCTCCAGAATGAAGCGCAGTACAACATCGTGGCGGACCTGGTGGAACAGGCCAAAGCCTCCGGCGCCCGTGTGCTGCTGGGCGGCAATCCGGAACCCGGGCAGCCCGGTTACTTCTATCCCGCCACGCTGATCGCGGATATCGACCCGGCCAATGCGCTGGTGGTCAACGAACAGTTTGGGCCCGCGCTCCCCATCATCCGCTACTCCACCGTGGACCAGGCCGTGGAATGGGCCAACAGCCTGGACGTTGGCCTGGGAGCCTCAGTGTGGGGCACAGACAAGGAAGCTGCCCGCGAGGTTGCCGCCCGGATCGAGGCCGGCACCGTGTGGATCAACAAGCACGGCACCGTGGACCCGCGTATCCCGTTCGGCGGTGCCAAGCAATCCGGTTACGGCCTGGAGTTCGGAGTCGAAGGGCTCAAGCACCTCGGCTCCCCGCAGGTCATCAGCTACTAGCCGCCAACCTCCTCCCCCCCCAA
>NZ_JASDDG010000060.1 GCF_030407495.1 Arthrobacter sp. APC 3897
ACAGGGTTTCAGCGGTGATCAGCACCAGAATCTCAGCCCGCGCCCGCGCCCGGGCCTTGGTCTTCCTGCCCGCAGCTGTGCCGCCGGCACGGCTGCCTTCGTTGCAGCTGCCTTCAATACCGCTGCCTTCGTCTCCGTTGTTCTCAGTACCGCTGCCTTCGTTACGGCTGTCTCCGTTACCGCTGGCATCCTCATCCCTGTCACCGTCGAGCAGGTCAGTGAGGATGTCAGCCCGCAACTGATCCACTCCCCGCGGTTCCCCGGCACCCTGCTCACCCCGCGCCGCAGTACTCAACTGCGTGAAAATCAGCTGGGCGCGGGCTGCCGGCAACAACGCCGACAACCAGGACATGCCGTCCTCATCCGGCACCAAACACACCCGCCGCGCCTCGAACGCACTCTCATGCCGGACCGGAATGGTCTCCGGATAGGTTTTCTCCCGCAACCGCCTGGCCTTCACCCGGAACTGCGACACTGTCTGCCCCGCCGCTGCCAGCTCCAGCAGATCCGCCTCAAAACCGGCCAGCT
>NZ_JASDDG010000007.1 GCF_030407495.1 Arthrobacter sp. APC 3897
CGGAAACAACCAGTTCAACCAATTAAAATAATTGGTATCAATAAACTTGGCACACTATTGAGTTCTCAAACAACAGATGCATCCGAAATACTCGGAAAAACAATGAATGTTTTTCTTTTCTCTTCGCTGCAGTGTTTCTTTATTCTATTTCATCCGGACCGTATTTGGCAATTCGGTGTATTTCCGAAGCGTGCTTCATATTGTCCGGCTGACCCCGCGCAAAAGCCCCGGCTTTCCGCTCCCGGGCCGTGAGGCGCAGGGTGGATCACCAGGATGTTTTTGGTGGGGTTTGGCCGCCCTGCTCGGGATGTTTTCCAACTCCCGGCCGCGGCGACTTAGAAGACTTTACACAGGTTTCCACCCACCCGCAAATCGGCTCCAAACCAGCCCGAAACCGCCTCCCAGAGGACCCTATAGAGGGACCATAGATAGAGGACCACTGGAAGGGAGCACCATGCCATCGGCCGGTATGCGGGGACTGGGCAATCCGCTCGAACTCCCTGCCCTCACTACCCCTGCCTCCACTGCCGGCACCCGGGTGACACTGCGCGCCTTCATAGCCGCCGACGTCGGACTCATCCAATCTGCGTCCCGCGATCCGCTGATTCCCCTCATCACCTCTGTACCCGCCACTTCCGGACGCACCGAAGCGCTGGCCTTCATGGAACGCCAGCATCAGCGGCTGAAGAGCGGATCCGGCTGGTCCTTTGCCGTTGCCGATGCCGCTTCGAATGTTGCCGTCGGCCAGATCGGCTTGTGGCCCGGGCAATCCTCACGCCGGACCAGCAACCCGGACACGATCGGATATTGGATTGGCCCGGATCACCGGAGGCAGGGCTATGCAGGTGCAGCACTGGCCCTGCTGACGGAGTGGGCGCTCACGGAGGCGGACATGCGCCGAATCCACCTGTATATAGAGCCGTGGAATGAAGGGTCGTGGCGAACAGCGGAACGGGCCGGCTACAGAAGGGATGCACTGCTGCCCTCCTGGCAGAAGGTGGGATCCCAGTGGAAGGACATGTACCGCTACATCCGGACGCCGCTCTGACCTCTGGGGCTGTCTCCTGTGCGGCTCCCTATATACGGCGCGCCCCACTACGGCTTCCTTCTATAGGAGAGCCGTATATGCACAGACCGTCTACAGAGACCGTGAGCGGCGCAAAAGGCACACTGAATGCCCTGAAACCAGCCGCCGCATAAGCACTCAAAAAATCGGGTAGACTGGTTCGCGGCCCCTCATGTGGTGTCATCCTGTGAACTCCCCCAGGACCGGAAGGTAGCAAGGGTAAGCGGGCTCTGGCAGGTGCATGAGGGGTCTTTAATTTTTTAGGATCAACAGGTTTTCCCCGCCCCAGGTGCCGGGATGCAAACCGTCAGTGCCAACCGATAGGGTTCTATCTGTGAGTACAGCCCTTTACCGCCGCTACCGTCCCGAGAGCTTCGCGGATGTGATCGGGCAGGAGCACGTCACTGAACCGCTGATGGCGGCGCTCTCCAAAAACCGCGTGAATCACGCCTACCTTTTCTCCGGCCCCCGCGGCTGCGGCAAGACAACTTCCGCGCGCATCCTCGCGCGCTGCCTGAACTGCGCCGAAGGCCCGACGCCGGTTCCCTGCGGCAAGTGCGACAGCTGCGTTGAGCTGGCACGCAACGGCTCCGGCAGCCTCGATGTCATCGAGATTGACGCCGCCAGCCACGGCGGCGTCGACGACGCCCGGGACCTGCGCGAACGCGCCACCTTCGCCCCGGTCCGCGACCGCTACAAGATTTTCATCATTGACGAAGCCCACATGGTGACCTCGGCCGGCTTCAATGCACTGCTCAAGATCGTGGAAGAGCCCCCGGAGCACATCAAGTTCATCTTCGCCACCACGGAGCCGGACAAGGTCATCGGCACCATCCGCTCGCGCACCCACCACTACCCGTTCCGCCTGGTTCCCCCGGAGCCGCTGCTGGCGTACCTGGACCGGCTCTGCCAGCAGGAAAACGTGCCCGTGGCCCCCGGCGTCCTGTCCCTGGTCATCCGGGCCGGCGGCGGATCCGTCCGTGACTCGCTTTCAGTGCTGGACCAGCTGATGGCCGGCGCCGGAGAATCAGGGCTGGACTACGAACTGGCCGTGAACCTCCTGGGCTACACGCCCATCTCACTGCTCGACGACGTCGTGGACGCCTTTGCGGCCGGCGACGCCGCCACCGTCTTCCGCGCGGTGGACCGGGTCATCCAAACCGGACAGGATCCACGGCGGTTTGTCGAGGACCTGCTGGAACGCTTCCGCGACCTCATCATTGTCCATGCCATGCCGGACAGCGCCGCCGCGGTACTGCGCGGCATGCCGGAGGACCAGATCAGCCGGATGAGCACGCAGGCCACCCAGCTCGGCGGCGCCGAACTGTCCCGCGCCGCAGACATCACCAACACCGCGCTGACGGAAATGACCGGCGCCACGTCCCCGCGGCTGCACCTGGAACTGCTGTGCGCACGCATCCTGCTGCCCGCCTCAGACCAGACCGAACGCGGCACCGCTGCACGCGTTGACCGGATCGAACGTCGCCTGAGCTACGCCGGGGACAGCGCCGAAGCTGTAGGCCGGGCGGCAGCTGCCTCGTCGCCGGTTGAATCCATTCCGGCGGCACGCCCGACGGCGGCACCGGAGACCCCCGCAGTGGTTGCGGATGCCCCGGCTGAACATCAGCCGGACGCCGTGCCCGCTGCGGTTGCGCCCGGTGCCTCGAACGCTTCGGCTGCTTCGGCTGCTTCGGACAGTTCACCCCTGGACTGGGGCGGAACCTGGGCCACCGCGCCGGAACCGCCGAACACAGCAAATACCGGCAACGGATCCGCAGGAACCGCACCGGCCGGATTTGCCGGCAATGGTGCCGCGTCTCCGGCGCCTCCTGCCGGTCCTGCCGCTTCTCCCGCTGCAGAACCGGATCAGCGCCGGGCACCTTCCGCTCCGGAGCCGGCCCAGGCAGCACCGGCCCCGGCAGCACAGCAGCCCGCCGGCGCCGCGCCTCAGGCCGGCGGTGCCGGTGATGCTTCGGGCGGCCAGATTGAAATGATCCGCCGTGCCTGGCCCGAGATCATGGAGGCCCTCACGGGAATCCGCCGTGCCACCTGGTTGAACGTCAGCAAGAACGCCAGCCCCAAGTCCTTCGACGGACGCATCCTGCAGTTGGCGTTCAGCAACCAGGGAGCCGCCACAAACTTCAACCGCCCGGACCATCTGGAGAACCTCCGGAAGGCGGTCAGCCAGGTCCTTGGAGTGGATTGCCAGGTCAATGTGGTGCATGACAGTTCGGCGGGTGAGTCGGGCCCAAAAGCAGGTAGCCGGTTAACCCCGGCGCCGGCTTCCGCTCAGGTCCAGGCTCCGTCCCAGCAACCCGCCGTCCGTTCGGCACCGGCCCCGGCTGTGCCGTCGGCATCGGCTGTGTCATCACCTGCGGCAGCTGTGCCGTCCGCGCCTGCCGTTTCCACAGCCCCCGCGGCTGGGCCCGCCGCTCCGGCTGCCCGGGTTTCTTCCGACCGTCCGGCACCGTCTGACATCTCGGCACCGTCCGACAGTCCGGCATCGTCAGGACCAGCGGCTCACCCGCAGCGTGCCCATGGCTCCTCGGCTGTTACCTCCGGTCCCGCGGCTGCCGCTGCACTGAACCGCCGCCGCGGACAAAACCCCCAACAGGGTTCAGCGCAGCAGGGTTCAGCGCAGCAGGGTTCGGGCCATCCGGGTTCCGGACAGCAGCGTTCCAGCCAGCAGCACTCGTCCTCTTCACGGTTCCCCGCCCGGGGCGGGCGAGGTACTGCTGCGGCCGAACCCGGTCCGCTTCCGGACGACTGGCAGCAGGAGCCGCCGGAGGATCCGTATGCCGGCGGTCCGGAAAGTAACGCCTGGGAGCAGGCCGAACCGCCCGCTGACGTGTATTCGTCCGGCAATCTGTCCGACAGCGAATGGGCTGCCACAAACTGGGCCGGAACAGGGTCATCGCCGGCACAAACAAGACAGGCCCAAACAACACCGGCCCCAACAGCGTCGGTTCAGACAGCACCGGCTCCGGCCTCGTCGTCGGCCGCGCCCGCAACGGCGCAGCCGCAGGTACAGCGCCCTGCCCCATCTCCCGCCGCCGGTCCCGGACCGGGCAACGACGGGCGGCCGCTGAGCCGGTACCAAAAACTGCTCAACGAAGCCGCCGCGCGCAGCGGTTCGGCGCACCCCTCCCCCGGGCGCAGCGCAGTAAACTCGGTGGAGGACATCCCCAGCGCGGATGACATCCGGCTCGAAGATTCCGGGCTGGTGGGCAGGAAAGCCATCGAGCGGATCCTGGGCGGCCGGCTGATCGAAGAACGCAGCCTCGACGGCCGGTAACCCCCGAGTTCCGCAACCAGCCTGAACCCCGCCGGTTTGCCGGCGGGACCATCCGGTACCGGCAGCACCAACGCAGCCTCAGCGGCGGCGCACCAATCCAGCAGAGAAGGTCACGTGTACGAAGGCGCAGTTCAGGAACTGATTGATGAGCTGGGACGGCTTCCGGGGATTGGCCCCAAATCCGCCCAGCGCATTGCCTTCCACATTCTGGAAGCTGATCCGGAGGATATGCGGAAACTGGCGTCCTCCATCGTCACGGTCAAGGACAAGGTGAAGTTCTGCAGCATCTGCGGCAACGTCACCGAGCATGAAACGTGCGCCATCTGCCGGGACAGCCGCCGGGATCCGACCATGATCTGTGTGGTTGAAGAGTCCAAGGACGTCATTGCCGTGGAACGCACGCGATCCTTCCGCGGCCGGTACCACGTACTGGGCGGCGCCATTAATCCCATTGCGGGGATTGGACCGGACCAGCTGCGCATCCGTGAGCTCCTGAGCCGGCTCTCGGACGAGCAGATCTCCGAAATCATCATTGCCACGGACCCCAACCTTGAGGGCGAGGCCACCGCCACCTACCTGTCGCGGATGCTCAAGACCCTGGGCATCAACGTGACCCGGCTGGCATCCGGCCTGCCGGTGGGCGGAGACCTGGAATATGCCGACGAAATTACGCTGGGCCGCGCTTTTGAGGGCCGGCGCAGCATGTCCTAGCCGCTTCTTCCCGTTCCGGGTGTTTTCCGGCAGTTCCGGGCAACCCCGTGAATCTGCCGAAGCGTGACATTAAGTGCATATGTCCCTTATATTTCGGCGCGTTCAGGCTCCAACGCTAGACTTTTGATGATTGGCCACACAGTATCCGTGGCCCGGCTTCCCTGGACTGCCGGGGATGACATCAGATGCACCGCGCCGAGGACGTCGCCGGGCAGCAAACCGGAAGTGATTCAGAGAGCGTGTACGCATGAGCCTGATTGTTCAGAAATTCGGCGGTTCCTCCGTGTCGGACGCCGAAGGCATCAAGCGCGTTGCCCAGCGGGTGGTGGACACACATGCCGCAGGCAACGAGGTAGTGGTGGTGGTTTCCGCCATGGGTGACAGCACTGACGAGCTGCTGGACCTGGCCGGACAGATCACCAGCGGAGGCAACGCCCGCGAAATGGACATGCTGCTGAGCGCCGGGGAACGCATTTCCATGGCACTGCTGGCCATGGCCATCAACGAACGCGGCGGATCGGCCCAGTCCTTCACCGGCAGCCAGGCCGGCATGATTACCGATGCCATCCACGGCAAGGCCCGCATCATCGACGTTTCCCCGCACCGGATCAAGACGGCCATTGAGAAGGGCGACGTCGCCATTGTTGCGGGCTTCCAGGGCATGAGCCGGGACAGCCACGACATCACCACGCTGGGCCGCGGCGGATCAGACACCACCGCCGTCGCACTGGCTGCCGCGCTGGGCGCCGACGTTTGCGAGATCTACACGGACGTGGACGGCATTTACACGGCGGATCCGCGCGTGGCACCCACCGCCCAGAAGATTGACACCATCTCCAGCGAGGAAATGCTGGAAATGGCGGCTTCCGGCGCCAAGATCCTGCACCTGCGCTGCGTGGAGTACGCCCGCCGCTTCGGCGTTCCGCTGCATGTACGCTCCTCCTTCAGCCAGCACGAGGGAACCTGGGTTCTGCCCAGCCCCGATGACAAGATCAAGATTCAAGAGGGAGAACCCTTGGAACAGCCCATCATTTCCGGCGTTGCGCATGACCGCTCCGAAGCCAAGCTCACCGTAGTGGGCGTCCCGGATATCCCCGGCAAGGCGGCGGAGATTTTCGGCATCGTGGCCGGAGCCAACACGAACATCGACATGATCGTGCAGAACGTCTCGACCCAGGGCTCAGGAAAGACGGACATCTCCTTCACCCTGCCGATCGTTGACGGCCAGGCCGCCATGGCAGCCCTGAATGAGGCCAAAGCGGAGGTGGGCTTCGACAGCATCGACTACAACGAGCAGATCGGCAAGCTCTCGCTGATCGGCGCCGGCATGCGCTCCAACCCGGGCGTCTCGCACCGTTTCTTCCAGGCGCTGCATGAGGCCGGGGTGAACATCGACATGATTTCCACCTCGGAGATCCGCATTTCAGTGGTTACCGACGCCGCACTTCTGGACACGGCTGTCCGCGCCGTCCACGCGGCGTTCGGGCTCGACGGCGAGGACGAGGCTACCGTATACGGCGGCACCGGCCGCTAGCAGCGGCACAACCGATTCCGCCCGGCTGCTGCCTCCTGCCCCGGGCCGGTCCCAAAGCCGGCTCAGGCGTCCGGGGACAGGGGCGGGCGGAGCGAGTAGTTTCGGTAGGACAGCTCGGGCCACGGCGGCTCAGGGTCCTTCGGGGCGGTGATTTGGACCCCGTAATGCCTGCCGGACGCATCCGTTTCAACCCGGATTGTCCGCAGCTGTTCATCGATCTCATTTTCCAGATCATCGTGCAGGTGCCGGACCGGCTCCGTGAACCGGTTACGTTCGGCGTCGCCGTAAAACACCGAGACCAGGCGGGCAACGCGGCCGGCCAGCGAGGTGCCGTGGACCAGGGGGTCCGGCCGGGCAGGGATTTCAGCGCTCATGGAGAGTTCCTTGTGCGGTTGAGACCGGAAGTCCGTCCAGGTGCAGGGCGCCTGAATTCCGGGTCAGTCAACCGTACGCGCTCATTGGCATGCTGCGGGTGTATTCCGCAAACCTTTAGTGCCGGGATTTTTCCGCGGCTGGATTGCTAGGGCTTGCGCGAAACGATGTAGCTGCTTCCGTCCGGCCGGGTGACGGTTTCCCACAGGGCCTTCTCCTGCGCCTGCTGATCCTTGAGCAGCTGCTGGTTTTCATCGGTCATGGGGTGGTCCAGGGAACTGGTCTGGGCAGGGCCAAAGATCAACCGCACCTTGCCTGTGGTCCGCATGAATTTCGATGTGAAGCTCTCTTTGTCAGCCATGTCCTGCACCTTTCCGCAACATTTTCGCCTGCAGCCCATAGTACGCTAATCATTAGTGCACTAATGGTTTTAAGAAGGGATGAGGACATGGGCCGGGTTGATGAGGACCTTTTGCTGGAACATCAGCTGTGCTTTGCCCTGTCGGTGGCTTCCCGGAGCGTTGTTGGCGCCTACAAGCCCGTGCTGGAAAAACTGGGCCTCACCCACCCGCAGTATCTGGTCATGCTTGCCCTGTGGGAAGAGAGCCCGCGAAGCGTCCGCAGCCTCGGCGCCGCCCTGGCCATGGAGCCGGCCACGCTTTCGCCGATGCTCAAGCGGCTGGAGACGGCCGGGCTCCTCACCCGCAACCGCGCACCGGGAGATGACCGGTCCCTGGCCGTGGAGCTGACAGCAGCCGGACACTCCCTGCGGGGACAGGCCGCTGAAGTTCCGGGCACCATGATGGAACGCTTGAACCTGACCCGGGACCAGGTGCAGGAGCTCAATGAAGCCATGCGGCGGTTGATCGAGGCCGCACAGCCTGCAGCGGCAGCAAATGAGAACTCATTCGTGCCTTAAGGGGCCCGGCAACGCTCCCGCTCCCCACACCCGGGAGCGGGAGCGGGATAATGGGTGCGTGACTTCCTCCGCTTTTTCCGCCGTCCTCCGAGAGGATCAGTGGCTGCCCCTGGTTCAGCAGCACCATGAACGCGCGCAGCCTTTCGTGGAGGGATTTTTGTCCCGCAGGTCGGCGGGACAAAAACATCCTGTGGAAGATTTCCTCTTCACCTACTACTCACAGAAGCCCGGACAGCTGCTGCGCTGGCATCCGGGAGCCGGCGTCGTCCTGGCCGGAGAGGCGGCAGGCGAGCGCAGGGACTGGAAGTTCTACCGCCCCCTCAGCGAACCGGAACTTGCGGCGGCGGGCCTCGACGCCGGCACGACGGCGGTGACCGTGGACCTGCCCGCCTTTGCGGCGGCGCGGGGAGACGCCACGGCTTTCACTGCAAGGCTGCTTGCCCGCACTGCCGCACGGAAAGCAACCCTGGGCTGTTTCGGCATGCATGAGTGGGCAATGGCCTATAAGTCGGACACCAACGGTGTCCGGCATGAATACCTGCAGCTCCGCCTGGGTGCGCAGGGAACCGACGAGCTCGTGGAGCGGAGCAAGATCCGGTGCACCCACTTCGACGCATTCCGTTTCTATGCACCGCAGGCCGCGCCCCTGAACGAACTCCGCCCTACCCGCGAAAACCAGATTGACCTTGAGCAGCCCGGCTGCCTGCACGCCAACATGGACCTCTACAAGTGGGCCTACAAGCTGGTGCCGCTGCTGCCGAGCGAACTCGTCATGGACTGCTTCGAACTGTCCTGGCGCATCCGGACCATGGACATGCAGGCCTCCCCCTATGACCTTCAGGATTGGGGCTACTCCCCCATCCGCGTGGAAACCCCGGGCGGCCGGAGCGAATACGCTGCCGCCCAGCGACAGTTCAGTGAAGAGTCACAACTGCTGCGGGCCCGCATCCTTGGCCTGCTGGAACCCCTTCAGGAGCAGCTATGGATCCACAACCCACCGGCAGAATCACCTGTACCGGACCGGAATCGTACAACCTGACCTTTTCCCGGCTGTTTTCCGAACCGCCGGATGCCGTCTGGTCCAGTTTCACTGATCCCGCCCAAACAGCTTCCTGGTTTGGACGCTGGCAGGGCTCCCCGGCCCGGGGAGCCCGGCTGGATCTTCAGATGCTCTACGAGGACGGCCTGCCGTGGAGCCGGGTGCAGGTTTCCGAGTGCGCAGCCGCGGAACTGCTTCGCCTGCTGGTGGAGGACGAATACGGCAGCTGGGACCTGGAGATCCGCTTACAGGACCGCTCCGGCGGAACCCGGCTGGATTTCATTCACCACCTCGACAATCCGCTGATTGCGGAGAGCGTGGGACCGGGCTGGGAATACTATCTGGACCGGCTGGCGGCGGTCCGCGGGGGCGGCACCCTCCCGGAATTCGGTGACTACTATCCCGGGCAGGGCCCGTACTTCCTGGCTCAGGCGCGGGCGGCGGCCGACGAGAACCAAACCGGCTGAGAATTGACTAGGCTGGGGCCACCCTATCCGGAGGTCTCGCTCATGTTCCGTCCACTCAAAGGACTGTCGATCCTGGCGCTTGCCGCCCTGGCCCTGTCAGCGTGCGGCGACTCCGCCGGCGCACCTTCGGCAGACTCTGCCTCCCCGTCCGTATCCGTTTCCGCTTCCCCGACAGCTACCGGAACCACAGCACCGGACGCTTCCTCCAGCGCCACCTCGCTCACCGTGGAGTACCGGGAAGACGGCGAGACCGCCAGCGCCGGCTGGACCCTGAACTGTGACGGCGCATCCCTCACCGGGAGTTCGGACGCACCGGATCCGGCCGCAGCCTGCGCCGTGCTGGCGGAGAAAGGAACCGCCCTCTTCGCAGCTCCCGATGCCAACCTGATGTGCACCCAGATGATCAAGGGGCAGCAGCGCGCACGGGTCACCGGCACCGTGAACGGCGAAGCCGTGGACCAAACCTTCTCGCTGCGGGACGGCTGCCAGATTGGCCGCTGGGAAAGCCTCGCCGCACTGCTGGGCCCGGCGGAGGGAAAGCTCCGGTAGTCCGCCGGCGCCAGGACAAGCGGGCCTGACACAGCTCTTCTCCGGAACCGCTGCCTGGGGAGACTTGTTGCCTGTCCCCTCACTGCGTAAAATCATTAAGCATGCTTAGTATGCGATCCGGCCGGAAATCTTCCGCCCGGGCTATATCTGGAGGCACGAATGTCAACGCAGGCAAGATCCGAAGGCGAAGCAGACCCTGCGCCGGAACCCTACGTTCCGTGGTGCACACACTGCGGAACGGATGACTATCTCATTATTGAATCCGTGGAACCGGCCGTTGGCGATGATGCAACGGAGTTCCTGGAAATTAGCTACACCTGTTCGGAATGCCACCGTTTCTACGGCCATCCGGTGCGGCATTCCTCCGTACGGGCACGGGAGCTGCAGCCGGACAGCACCACGGCACAGTACCTGCACTGCGGGGAGCCGATGCAGCCCAGGGACAGCACCGTGTCGTCCATTTTTGAACCGGTCTTCACCGATCCGGACGGCCCGCCGGCTCCTGAAGTCCAACTGGACACCACACTGCTGCGGTGCCGCTGCGGGTTCCAGATCAGCGTTCCGGCCTGACCCGGCAACCGGCGGATCTACACGCGGCGTAACAGGACGCGTGCGGATCCGCCGGCCAGTGCGTAATGTGGCTGCGACACCCTGAGGAGATCCATGCGCATCCACAAGACTTTCGCAGCACTGACTCTGGCCGCCGGCACCCTGATGGTGGCTGCGTGCGGATCAGGCGCGGCCGACGACGCTGCCACCGCTCCCACCGGACTTGAGGCCATTCAGGAAGCCGGCACCATTGTGGTGGGCACCGAGGGCACCTACCGTCCGTTCAGCTTCCACGCTGACGGATCCGGTGACCTGACCGGGTATGACGTCGAAATCACTGAGGCCGTGGCGGATAAACTCGGCCTGGACGTGCAGTTCGAAGAGACGCAGTGGGACGCCATTTTCGCCGGGCTGGAAGCCAACCGTTTTGCCATGATCGCCAATCAGGTGTCCATTGATCCCGGGCGCGAGGAGTCCTACGAGTTCTCGGAGCCGTACACCGTAAGCCCGGGCGTCATTGTGGTGCCTGCCGGCGAAAAGTCGATCAGCTCCTTCGCGGACCTGAAGGACAAGACCACCGCGCAGTCCCTGACCAGCAACTGGTACACGCTGGCCAAGGACAATGGAGCAAACGTCGAGGCGGTGGAGGGATGGGCCCAGGCAGTGGCCCTGCTGGAACAGGGACGCGTTGACGCGACGGTCAATGACAAGCTCACCTACCTGGATTACATGCAGCAGGTCCCTGATGCCCCGCTGGAGGTGGCCGCGGAAACCGATGATCCGGCCCTTTCCGCCTTCGCCTTCGCGAAGGGCAACACCGAACTGCGCGACGCCGTCAACGAGGCCCTGGCCGAACTGCGCGCGGACGGCACGCTCGCCGAGATTTCGGAGAAGTACTTCGGCGAAAACGTCTCCGGGTAGCTCAGCCCATGGATGAGTCGACGCGGGATCTGGTCCTCCGCTCATTCCTGCCCCTGGTTGAGGGAGCGGTCAAGGGCACCATTCCGCTCGCGCTGTTCTCCTTCGCCCTGGGGCTTGTCATTGCCCTGGGCATAGCGCTCCTGCGCCTGTCCAAGGTTCGGATCCTCTCCGGGATTGCCCGCGTCTACGTGTCGATTATCCGTGGAACCCCACTGCTGGTGCAGCTCTTCGTCATCTTTTACGGGCTGCCCTCCATCGGCATTGTTGTTCCATCGTGGCCCAGCGCGGCCATTGCCTTCTCCCTCAACGTGGGCGGCTACGCGGCGGAAATCATCAGAGCCGCCATCCTCTCCGTCCCGCGCGGACAGTGGGAAGCTGCCTACACCATCCGGATGTCCCGGGCGCAGACCATGATCCGCGTCATCCTCCCCCAGGCGGCACGGGTATCGGTTCCGCCGCTTTCGAACACCTTCATCAGCCTGGTCAAGGACACATCCCTGGCCTCACTCATCCTTGTCACCGAACTGTTCCGGCAGGCACAGGAGATAGCAGCCTTCAGCCGCGAGTTCATGACCATCTACATTGAGGCCGCCTTCATTTACTGGCTGATCTGCCTTGTCCTGTCGACAGGACAATCTGCACTTGAAAGGAGGCTGGACCGCCATGTCGCCAAATGAGAACCCGGCCCGCGCAGACGTCCTGGCTGTCCGCGGGTTGCACAAGCGCTTCGGCCCGGTGGAAGTGCTCAAGGGAATTGACCTGGACATCCGCCGCGGCCAAGTGGTTGCACTGATTGGGCCCAGCGGATCAGGCAAAACCACCGTCCTGCGCTGCCTCAACGGGCTGGAGGTGCCTGACTCGGGGACGGTCCAGTTTGCCGAAGGGGCCGCAGTGGACTTCGGCAGCAAACCTCCGCGCCGCACGGTGTCCGGACTGCGGGAGCACAGCGCCATGGTTTTCCAGCACTACAACCTGTTTCCGCACCGCACGGTGCTGGAGAACGTAACGGAGGGCCCCGTTCGGGTGCAGCGGCGCCCCCGGGACGAAGCCGCAGCTGATGCGCTGGCCCTGCTGGAACGCGTGGGGCTTGCAGACAAGAGCGGCTCTTATCCCTATCAGCTCTCCGGCGGGCAGCAGCAGCGGGTGGGCATAGCCCGGGCACTCGCCCTCAAGCCGCGGCTGCTGCTTTTTGACGAGCCCACCTCCGCGCTGGATCCGGAACTCGTGGGTGAAGTCCTGGAGGCCATTCGTGAACTCGCAGCGGAGGGTTGGACCATGCTGCTAGTGACCCACGAGCTCCGCTTCGCCAGGGATGTGGCGGACCGCGTCATCTTCATGGACGGCGGCGTTGTGGTGGAGGAGGGCCCGCCGTCGGAGGTTCTTGCGGCCCCCAAACAGGAGCGCACCCGACAGTTTGTGCAGCGGTTGCTGGACCACTAGCGGGCATGCCGCCCGGCAGCCTTTCCGGACCCCGAATGACACGAAAGGACGGGCGCGGAAAACGCCGCTAGACTGGACAGTGCAAGCTCGCGGAGCGCTGAATCAGCGTGAGACGGCAGGGTCCGCGGCCACCCATTTTTTCTCTCACAGGAGTTGCCCGGATGCCCCGGATCGTTGTTGACGTTATGCCCAAACCCGAAATCCTCGATCCCCAGGGCAAGGCTATCGCCGGCGCCCTGCCGCGGCTTGGCCTGACCGGATTTACCGGTGTCCGGCAGGGCAAGCGCTTCGAGCTGACCGTAGACGGCGACGTGACTGAAGAAGTCCTCGAGCAGGCCCGCACGGCAGCCGCAACGCTGCTGTCCAACCCCGTCATCGAAGATGTCACCCGCGTTGAAGTAATCCCGGAGGCCTGATTTTGAGCACTCCCCTGATCGGCGACTTCTCGGTCGCCCCCGACAACGATGCCCTGCGAGCAATCCGGATCGGCATCATCACGTTCCCCGGCACCCTGGATGACCGCGACGCCGCCCGTGCCGTCACGCTCGCCGGCGGCACCGCCGTCGGCCTCTGGCACAACGAAGCGAATCTGCAAAGCGTTGACGCCGTCATTGTTCCCGGCGGTTTCTCCTACGGTGACTACCTCCGTGCCGGCGCCATTGCCCGCTTTGCGCCGCTCATGGACAAGGTGGTGGATGCTTCCAAGGGCGGTATGCCCGTGCTGGGCATCTGCAACGGCTTCCAGATCCTCACCGAGGCGCACCTGCTGCCCGGCTCCATGATCAAGAACAACCACCTGAAGTTCTCCTGCGCGGACCAGCTGCTGCGCGTGGAAAACAACACCACTGCCTGGACCGGTTCCTACGCCAAGGACTCCGGCATGGTCATCCCGCTGAAAAACCAGGACGGCCAGTACGTCGCTGATGAAAAGACGCTGGATGAACTCGAGGGGGAAGGCCGCGTGGTGTTCCGCTACGACGGCGCCAACCCCAACGGCTCGCGCCGCAACATTGCCGGCATCTCCAACGCCGCCGGCAACGTCGTCGGCCTCATGCCGCACCCTGAACACGCAGTGGAACCGGGTTTCGGCCCGGATTCCTCCGCCTACGGCGAGGTTGGGCTGGGTTACGGCACCGACGGCCTGGGCATCTTCACCTCAGTTCTCACCTCGCTTGTTGCCGGAGGCAAATCATGACAGTTTCCGCAGACTCCACGGCCGGCGCGAAGAAGTTCCGCATCGACACCGTTGAACACGCCGCCGCCACTCCGGAGACGGACCTGCCCTGGGCCGAACTCGGCCTGAAGGAAGACGAATTCAACCGCGTCGTCGAGATCCTCGGCCGCCGCCCCACCGCCGCGGAACTGGCCATGTACTCGGTCATGTGGTCCGAGCACTGCTCCTACAAGTCCTCCAAGGTGCACCTCTCCCAGTTCGGTGAAAAGGTCACCGAGAAGATGAAGGAACACCTGCTGGTGGGCATCGGCGAGAACGCCGGCGTCGTGGACATCGGTGAAGGCTGGGCCGTGACCTTCAAGGTCGAGTCCCACAACCACCCCTCCTTCGTGGAGCCCTATCAGGGTGCGGCAACCGGCGTCGGCGGCATTGTCCGCGACATCATCTCCATGGGCGCCCGCCCCGTTGCCGTGATGGATCCGCTGCGCTTCGGCGCCATCGACCACCCCGACACCGCCCGCCTGGTGCACGGCATCGTCTCCGGCATCGGCGGCTACGGCAACTCGCTGGGCCTGCCGAACATTGGCGGCGAGCTGGTCTTCGACTCCGTGTACCAGGGCAATCCGCTGGTTAACGCCCTGGCTGTGGGCGTCATGCGGCACGAGGACATCCGGCTGGCCAACGCCTCCGGCGCCGGCAACAAGGTGGTGCTCTTCGGCGCCCGGACCGGCGGCGACGGCATTGGCGGCGCCTCGGTGCTGGCCTCCGAGTCCTTCGACGCGGACAAGCCCTCCAAGCGGCCCGCCGTGCAGGTGGGCGACCCGTTCGCCGAAAAGGTGCTCATCGAGTGCTGCCTGGAACTGTTCAAGTCCTCCGTGGTGGAGGGCATCCAGGATCTGGGCGCGGCGGGCATCTCCTGCGCGACGTCGGAGCTGGCGTCCAACGGCGACGGCGGCATGCACGTGGAACTGACCAAGGTGCTGCTGCGCGATCCCACCCTGACGCCGGGCGAAATCCTCATGTCCGAGTCCCAGGAACGCATGATGGCCGTGGTCACGCCGGAGAACGTTGAGGCGTTCGAAGCGATCATGGACAAGTGGAACGTGGAGTACTCCTGGCTCGGCGAGGTCACCGGCACCGGCCGGCTGATCATCGACTGGGACGGCGAGACGATCGTTGACGTCGATCCGAAAACCGTGGCGCACGAGGGCCCGGTCTACCACCGCCCGTTCCACCGCCCCGAGTGGCAGGACCAGCTGCAGTCGGATTCCTTCGCGGCGGAGCGCCCGTTTGGTGCCGAAGCCATCAAGAAATCCATCCTGGAACTGATGGCCTCCCCCAACATGTGCGACAAGTCCTGGGTCACCAACCAGTTTGACCGCTATGTGCAGGGCAACACCGCCCTGGCAATGCCCGACGACGCCGGCGTCATCCGCGTGGATGAGGCCAGCGGGCTGGGCGTGGCCATCTCCACCGACGCCAACGGCCGGTACACCTACCTCAACCCGTACGAGGGTGCCCGCCTGGCACTGGCGGAGTCCTACCGCAACGTGGCCACGTCCGGCGCCACCCCGCTGGCGGTCACCGACTGCCTGAACTTCGGCTCTCCCGAGGATCCGGAGGTCATGTGGCAGTTCGCCGAGGCCGTCCGCGGCCTGGCGGACGGCTGCCAGGAACTGGGCATTCCGGTTACCGGCGGCAACGTCTCCCTCTACAACCAGACCGGCGGCGTTGCCATCCACCCCACCCCCGTGGTGGGCGTGCTGGGCGTGTTCGACGACGTCGCCCGCCGCACGCCGTCGGGGTGGCGCGAGGACGGCCAGGCTATCTACCTGATGGGCGTCACGAGGGACGAGCTGGACGGCTCGGAATTCGCCAACCTGCACGGCCACCTGGGCGGACAGCCTCCCGCTCTGGACCTGAAGACGGAGAAGCTGCTCGGCGAACTGCTGGTCAACGCCTCCCGCGACGGCATGATCGATGCCGCGCACGATCTCTCCGAGGGCGGCCTCGCCGCGGCCCTGTCCGAGATGGCGCTGCGCTTCGGCGTGGGTGCCCGGATTGGCCTGGACGAGGTCTGCGAGCGCGACGGCGTGGACCTGTTCACCCTGCTGTTCTCCGAGTCCCAGTCCCGCGCCCTGGTGTCCGTGGCCCGCAGCGAAGAGGTCCGGTTCAAGGACATGTGCGGTGCCCGCGGCTACGCACATATGCGCATTGGCGTAGTGGACACCGAGATTGAGGCACTGGACTTCCAGGGCCACTTCTCCCTGCCGCTGTCCGAGCTGAAGGACGCCTACGAGGGAACCCTGCCGAAGCACTTCGGCTAGCCTCCTTCGAGTCTTGCAGCCGCTGAGGGCGGCAGGTGCCCGTCCCGTTCCGGGCGGGTGCCTGCCGCCCTCAGCCGCAATGTGTGCAAGACCTCTTTCTCCGAGTGGGAGCATGGGCCGCCCGACGTGCACAATTATGCTGTGACTCTTACCCCGGAACGTTCGGCACCGTCCACCAGTGTCCTCACAGAACGCCTGCGCCTGGACATTCTGGCTCCCGCGGAGACGGACGCCCTCATTGGCCTTTCCCGCCTGCCCGGCTGGGCAGAGGACTTTCCCCAGCCCACCGACCTGGACGCTGCCCGGCAGTATTTTGAACAGGGCCTCCACAGCGTCCCCCCAGCCCTGGCAACGCGGCTGATCCGTGAGCGGGCAACCGGCGAGGTGGTGGGAACCATCGGTTTCCTGATACTGCCTGAGGCTGGTGACACGGAAGTGAGCTACAGCGTGGTCCCTTCCCGCCGGAACCGGGGCTATGCGACTGAATCGCTGGCAGCACTTGCCCGGATGGCTCTGGACGAGCCGGCAGTCTCCAGGGTCCTTGCCCACACGGAGGAAGAGAACACCGCCTCCCAGGAACTCCTGCTGACCGCCGGTTTTATGCCGGTGGAAATCCAGGGCCCGGGACTGGCATTTGTCCTTCAGGCTCCTCAGGTGCCCGACGCCAGCTTGTAGGCCGCCGCAAGGTACCGCCGGGTAATGAACTGCTGTACGGCCCGGTTGGCAAAATCCCCGGCGGCAATCAGCCGGTTGGCGGGACGGCTGTAGGCCGCCAGACGAAAAATCAGCCTGCCGTCCCCGTCCAGTTCCGCATAGAACCCCTCTTCACCCTGCTCCGGGTGTCCGCGAAGCGTTCCGTAGCCAAACCCGGCCCGCTGCCCCGGCACCGGGACGCCGCCGTCGTCCAGTGCGGGTTCCTCGGCCCACAGCACGCGGCACGGAGCGTAGTAGCGCAGCGGTCCCACGCCGACTCCCGACGCCATCTCCACTCCCGGAGCAGCTCGCGGCGTGCCCGCGGCCACGCGAAGTCCGCTTCGGCGGTGCAGATCCCAGTTCAGAATCCCGTTGGCCAGCCGCAGGTATCCGGCCGCCGGGTCCGGAACTTCGAGACGTTCCCGGCGCAGCACCAGCCGGTAACCCTCCGGCCAGCGGTGAGTCAGCGGCTGCGGATAAGGCCGGCGGGTGTATCCGCTTTCCGAATAGCTCAGCTGCCGCGTCATCCGCCTGCCAAACCTTTCCACATCAATGCTTCACGGTCCCGCCGCGGCAGAGACGCCACCACCAGGTCATAGGAGTCCTCAACGAGGTCCCTGAACAGGTCTGCCGCCAGTACCCCGTCCAGCAGGACGGAATTCCAGTGTTTCTTGTTCATGTGCCATGCCCCGTTGATCTGGGGATGGGCGGCCCGCAGCTGCACCGCCAGTTCGGGTTCGCACTTGAGGCTGACGGTCAGCGGCGGCTCGCCCAGCCAGCACAGGGCGAACATTTTCGCCTTTCCCCCGGCGGCCTGGACCTTGAACACGGCTGCATCCGGTCCGAACGGAAAGTCCTCATACGTCCCCGGGAACTGCAGGCACACCCGCTTTACCTCTGCCGCGTCCATTCTCCGAGCCTAGTCCGCCGCCCCGCGGACACGCCACAAGTGACAGGATGGAGGGCGGAGAACTCATCAACCCGGCACACACCCGCTGTGTGCCCGCCCGACGGAGGACAGCTTTGGCTCGAACAGGACATGGGGACCGGCTCGCTTCGGCAGCGGAGAAAGCGGCTGACTCAAAGGGCTTTGAACGGGCCGCCCGCGTTGGATACGTCGCCAGCGGGGTACTGCACCTGCTCATTGGCGTGATTGCCCTGCAGATTGCCTCCGGCAGCGGCGGCGGCAGCGCGGATTCCTCCGGTGCGGTTGCTGCCCTGGCTGCCCAGCCAGGCGGGCTGGTCCTGCTGTGGATCTGTTTCCTGGGCTGCCTGGCGCTGGCACTGTTCCAGGCGTCCCGGGTCTGGCTGGACGGCCGCGGGCTGCAGGGGAAGGATGCCTGGAAGGCACGCGGTTCGGCGGCCGCCCAGGCTGTCACGTACGGTGCCATCGGCGTGTCCTTCGGCACGTTTGCCCTGGGCGGCGCCAAGGACAGCGGCGAGAGTACGGCCGGCTGGAGCGCCACGCTGATGGCACAGCCTGCCGGCGCCGTCCTGCTCGGGCTTGTGGGACTTGGCATCGTCGTCGTTGGCGGTTACTTCATCTTCAAGGGCGCAACCGGCCGGTTCCGCAAGGACCTCAAGCCGGTTCCGGCGGGCGCCTGGGACCGTGCCGTCACCGTTACCGGAACGCTGGGCTTTGTCGCCAAGGGGGTGTCGCTGGCCATCCTGGGCATCCTGGTGATGACTGCCGCCTTCACAGCCGACCCGGAGAAATCCACCGGGCTCGACGGCGCACTCCACGCCCTGCGCGGGCAGCCCTTCGGCTGGCTGGCGCTGGGGGCCGTGGGGGCCGGGCTGATCTGTTACGGGCTGTACACCGGGATCCTGCGCGCCCGGTTCGCCAAGCTGTAGGCTCCGGGCAACCGGCGGGACCGGTCAGAGGACGAAGCGGGGTGCCTCAATGACCGGGCAGGTATCCATGACAACGTCCAGCCCGGCGTCGGCAGCCCGCTGTGCAGCCGCCTCGTCGATCACGCCCAGCTGCAGCCAGACGGCCTTGGCACCCACCTCAATGGCCTGGTCCACGATGTCCCCGACGCGGGACGAATTCACGAAGCAGTCGACGACGTCGATCCGCCCGGGAACGTCGCTGAGCCGCCGGTAGCCCTTGTTTCCGTGGACGTCGTCTCCCTTGAGACTCACCGGAATGATCTCCATGCCCAGGTGGTCCTGGACGTAGCGGGAAACGCCGACGGCGGTGCGGCGCGGATTGCTGGACAGGCCCACCACCGCCCAGCGGGCACCCTTGTTGGTCAGGAGCGCTTCGACAACTGCGGGGTCATTGACGTGTGGCATCTGCCGTCCTTCAGTGGGGGTCTGGATCGGGCACCAGCTTACGCCCCTGCGTTCCTCAGCTGAGGAAGGATTCAATGGCCTCGGCCAGGGCGGCCTCCGGAACACTGGCCGTGTTGCCTTCCAGCAGCTGGAACTCCCCCTCTTCCAGGGCATCGGCGGCACGGCGGGCCAGATCCTGCGTGTCCTCGCCGCTGGAGCTGCCCGCCAGCACCAGCACGGGCACCTGCACGCCGCCGAGTCCCTCCAGTTCCGTCTGCAGCACCAGCATCTCGTCTTCGCCCTCGTCCAGGGCCAGAGCTGGTTCCAGCGCAACCACCCGCGTGATGACAGCGGATTCCTCGGCAGCGCGCAGCGCCAGGAAGGCGCCCGACGCGAAGCCGTAGAGGTCAGCCCGTCCGCCGGCCACCTGCACCACCGCCAGCAGGTCATCAACGTCGGACTCCGCCGTGTACTCTTCCCCCACGTCGCTCTCGCCCAGCCCCCGGCGGTCATATGTGTAGACGGTGTGGTTTCCGGAGAGCAGCTGCGCCAGCGCCCGGGTACTGGAACTGTTGCGGTCAGCTGTCAGCGGATCAACGATCACCAGGGGCGGGCCGTCTCCCTGCCGGGACCAGGCGATGCGGGTGCCGTCGGCGGAAAGGGCCTTGCCGCTGGCGCTGGGTGAGGGTTCCATGGCGGGCTCCTGCTCGCTGAAAGGGGTTCCTGCGCGGACCCTTCAAACGTAAGGAGGCGGGCTGTTCCCGGTCAATGGCTCCGCCCGGAACCTGCCGGCTGCAGGCGGAAGGATGCACCGCGGTGGCTTTCCGGCAGCTTGTCCCCCGCTCCGAAGAGTTTGTTCCGCAGCGTCCCGGGAGTGTACTCCGTGGGATATGCCCCGCGCTTCTGCAGCTCCGGCACCACAAATTCCACCACGTCCTCGAACGTACCCGGGGTCACGGCGTAGGCCAGGTTGAAGCCGTCCACATCGGTCTCCTCCACCCACCTGATCAGCTCTTCGGCGACGTCGGAACCCGAGCCCACCAGCCGGGGACCCAGCCCGCCGATCCCCGCGGATTCGGCGATGTCGCGCACCGTCCAGGGTTCGCCGTCGTCCTTTGCTTTCTGGAAGTTGGCGGCCGCTGACTGGATGGCGTTGGATTTCACCGAACCCAGCGGCTCATCCAGGTTGTAGGAGGACAGATCAACGCCCATCCAGCCGGACATCAGGGCAAGGGCACCCTCGTCGCTGATGTAGCTCTGATAGTCCAGATGCTTGGCATCGGCTTCCTCGGTTGTGGCAGCGGTAATGATGGTCAGCAGGGTGTAGATCCGGATGGAGTGCCGGTCCCGGCCGGCGGCCTCGGCGGCATCGCGGATTTTCGTGACGGTGGATTTGAGCTTCTCCACCGTGGACGCGCCGACAAATACCGCCTCGGCGTTCCCGGCAGCGAATTCAATGCCCCTCGGTGAAGCACCGGCCTGGAAGATCACCGGTGTCCGCTGCGGCGAAGGTTCGGAAATGTGGATGCCGGGGACCTTGAAGTACTTACCTTCGTGGTTGATGTCATGGACCTTGGCCGGATCCGTGAACACGCCGGTTTCCCGGTCCCGGACCACGGCGTCATCCTCCCAGGAACCTTCGAGGAGCTTGTAGACCACCTCAAGGTACTCATCGGCGTGGTTGTAGCGCTCGTCGTGTTCCAGCTGGTCCTCGGCGCCCATGTTCCGCGCGGCGGAAGGCAGGTAACCGGTCACCACATTCCAGCCGACCCTGCCGTTGGTGAGGTGGTCAAGCGTCGAAAGCCTGCGGGCGAACGGGTACGGATGCTCATACGCGGTGCCGGCCGTGACACCGAAGCCGAGGTGTTCGGTGACCAGGGCCATGGCGGAGACCAGCAGCAGCGGGTCATTGACCGGAACCTGGGTGCCCTGGCGCAGGGTCGCTTCGTTGGAGGCCCCGTAGACGTCGTAGGTGCCCAGGACATCGGCGATAAAAATGCCGTCGAACAGGCCTCGTTCGCAGGTTTTCGCCAGATGGGTCCAGTAGGAGAGCTTGGTGTAGTCGGCGGAGCGGTCTGCGGGGTGGCGCCAGAGCCCGGGCGACTGGTGGCCCACGCAGTTCATGTCAAAGGCGTTGAACCGGATCTGCCGGCGCGTGTTCCGGGCTGTTGAAGAAGATGAATCGGACACGGGAACCCTTCGGGAACGGGACGCACCCGCCAGGGAGCGCCGTACTTGCCGTTCGCGGACGCGACACGGCCGGATCCTCATCTGGGGCACCCCGCTACGGAAAGAGGGTTGCCGCCCAACCAGCCAGAGCTTCGCGTTGGGACTCATGATCCTTCGGAACCAGTATTTGCACACCCGGACGGGCAGGGGAAATACATGACCCTGTGTGAACCGCGGCCGTTAACTTTCGGTCATGAACCGGCCCGGCTGTCTGCCGCACTTATCCACAACCGTCGCTTTCTCTTACCCAAACCCGCAGACAGCGCTACGGTCACACCATGAAGAATCATCTCGGCTGGATAATGCCGCTGGCAGGAATAGCGGCGGTTTGGCACTTTGGCCCCCTTGTCCTGAATGCCGTGGCCGTTTCCTCCCTGGGTGTCATTCCCAAGGGGCTGTTAGTGCTGGTGCTCTTCGCCGGATGCATATTCCTGGGTATTTATCTGCTGATAAAGGTCATCAGCAATTGGTACCGAACATTCCGTGCCCACCGCCGCTCCGGAGGTCATCTCAACAAAGCTGAGAGGGCCCAGGCAGATTTACAGCGGACGCATGAGGATGCATGGTCGGCGGCACGGGCGCTGACGGCCGGGCTCCGCCGGGGGCAGTCCCCGCCGGCTCAGGAGGTGTGGGGAGTTGTACCGGAACCGGGGGAATCGGTTCACCTTTTCATCAACGCCGACTATGCGCGTTTTTACGGTCTTAACGGAACGTACGTCCACACGTCCGGCTTTTTCTGGGGCCGGCCTTCCTTTGTCCTCGCAGGTGCTGGGCTGACCGCCCTCGCCAACCGTTCCCGGCGGCGCGCAGCCCAGGCCGCATCGCTTCAACAATGGCGGGAAAAGCAACGCACGCAAATGTTCCTGACCAACCGCAAAATTATCGCCCAGGTGAACGGGCAATGGCTCAGCTTTCCCTATTCGCAGATTTCCGCCTGCTACCCGGAACCTGAAAACTGCAGTCTGGTCCTGGAATTCTATTCTTGTGAGCCCCTCCTGATCGGCGGCCCCGAAGCACCCCTGGCCGTCGCGTATCTGGTCTGGGCCCTGTACGGCGAGCACGGGCTGGCCGCACACCCAGCCCTGCAGAGCCTGCGCTCCTGACCGGCACGTCGAAATATTACGGCGGGGACTTGCCGGTTTCCGCAATCACGCGTTTAGTAGCAGGTGACCATCCCGAGCGGCTGAGAGACCTGGATCAGTGAAGCCGCAGCAACCCTGGTTGCCGTACCTCCTCCTTGAGGAACGGCAATAGCGAGGACAACACCGCAGGAGGCCTTTGTGGCCCAAGGTGTTATCCGTAGGGTGCTACTGCCAGGACCGATGGAGAGTTAACATGACCGCTCTGGCTTCACAGTCCCCTGCCGCCGCGCCGCCCGCTGCACCGAACCCTGCCGCGCCGGCCGGCTCCGCCCTTCCCGTCACGTTTTCCGCGCTGGGCCGCAGCTTCGGCTCCGGCGGAGAAACACACCAGGTGCTGCGGGACATCACCTTTGACGTACATGCCGGGGAAGTCCTGGCGATCCTGGGCTCCAGCGGCTGCGGAAAGTCCACCCTCCTGCGCGCCGCAGCCGGCTTGGACGCCCCGACCGCCGGGGAGGTCCTGATCAACGGGACACCCGTCCGCGGCATTGATGACCGCTGCGCCGTAGCGTTCCAGGAACCGCGGCTGCTGCCCTGGCAAACACTGCAGGCCAACATCGCCATGGGGTTGCCCAAGGGCATCAGCGCCAGGAACGGCAAAGCCAAGGTGGCCGAGCTGCTGGAGCTGGTGGAGCTGACAGCCTTTGCCAAACACCGTCCCCGGGCGGTTTCCGGCGGCATGGCGCAGCGGGCTTCCCTGGCGCGGGCGCTGGCCCGCACACCCGGTGTGCTCCTGCTGGATGAGCCCTTCGGCGCGCTGGATGCGCTGACCCGGCTGAAGATGCAGGACCTGCTGCTTTCGGTTCACCGGGCAACCCCCACCACGGTGCTGCTGGTCACCCACGACGTGGACGAAGCCCTGCAGCTGGCAGACCGCATTATCATCCTGGGGAAAGAGCCCGGAAAGCACGGAGCCACCATCACGGACGCCGTTACCGTCCCCGGCACCCGGCCGCGCGACCGCTCTTCGGCTGAGCTGGCCCGAATGCGCGGCGAGCTCCTGGCCCGCCTCGGCGTCGACCGCCACTAAGACTCCCCCTCGGCGGCACTTTTCCCGGACCGCTTCGCCGGCTGTTCTGTGCCCTTTTGCGCACGAACCGCGGCTTTTACAGACACCCTCATCAGAAAGATTTCCCATGAACAGCCGTTCCCTCAACTCCCGTCCCGCCTCCCGCGCCGCGCTGAAGGCCCTGGCCGCAGCCGCTGCCGCAGCTTCCCTGCTGCTGACCGGCTGCGTGGCCGGTGAGGATTCCGATGCCGCCGCCAACGGCGGAACGGCCGACGGCGGAACCCTCACCCTGGACTTCGCCACCTACAACCCCCTCAGCCTGATCATCAAAGACCAGGGGTGGCTGGAATCCACCCTCGCCGAGGAGGGCGTCACGGTGGAGTGGGTGCAGTCGGCCGGTTCCAACAAGGCCAATGAAAACCTGCGCTCCGGGGCGATCGATGTCGGCTCCACGGCCGGGTCCGCAGCCCTGCTCCACCGCGCCAACGGATCCCCGATCAGGGCCATTGATGTTTTCTCGCAGCCGGAGTGGTCCGCCCTGGTGGTGGGCGCCGAGTCCGGCATCAGCTCGGTGGCGGACCTCAAGGGCAAGTCCGTGGCGGCCACCAAGGGCACCGACCCTTACTTCTTCCTGGTCCAGGCCCTGGACGAGGCAGGGCTGAGCCTGGATGACGTCACGGTGGAACAGCTGCAGCACGCGGACGGCCGCAGCGCCCTGGAAAACGGATCTGTGGATGCCTGGGCAGGGCTGGACCCCATCATGGCCGGTGCCGAACAAAACGGTGCCCGGCTCATCCACCGCAACCTGGATTTCAACACCTACGGCATCCTCGCCGCCAACGAATCCTTCCTGGAAGAGGATCCGGAACTGGCACAGGCGGTAGTCAACGCGTATGAAAAGGCCCGCGCCTGGGCGGCGGAGAACCCGGAGGAAACCGCGCAGATCCTGGCCGACGTGGCCGGCCTTGACCTGGCGGTGGCGCAGACCGTGGTGCTGGAACGCAGCAACCTTGACGTTGATCCGGCTCCCGGCGAGGCCCAGCGCAGCGTGCTCGAAAAGATTGGCCCCACGCTGGTGGAGACCGGGGACGTTGCCGGCCAGGCCGCCGTGGATGCGGCACTGGAGGGGTTGTTCGATGACTCCTTCGTGAAGTCAGCTGATCCCGAGTCCGTTTCGGAGACAAAGTGAGCACCGTCCTGAAGACGTCTGCGTCCGCGGGCACCGGCACCGGAAACACGGCGGCGGCCGGCACCATCCTGGCCAGCCGCTGGACCCGTGCCGGCCTGGGCCTGGTGGTGCCCGTCCTGGTACTGGCCGCCTGGCAGATCACCACGGCAGCCGGCATCTTTTCCCCGGTCCAGCTCCCGTCGCCGTCGGCCGTCTACACCGCCGCGGCTGACCTGCTCAGCCGCGGCCAGCTGGGGAACCACGTGGCCATCTCCACCCAGCGGGTCCTCATCGGCTTCGCGGTCGGCGGGGTGCTGGGCCTGGCGCTGGGTGCCCTGCTGGGGCTGTCCCGGCTGGCCGACATCCTGCTCGGTCCGATGATCGGCGCACTGCGGGCCGTACCGTCGCTGGCCTGGGTTCCCCTGCTCATCCTGTGGCTGAAGATCGGTGAGGACTCCAAAATCACGCTGATCGCAATCGGCGCCTTCTTCCCGGTGTTCACCACCGTGTCACTGGCCCTGCGCCACGTGGACCGGAACCTGGTGGAAGCCGCCCGCGCCTTCGGACTCAACGGTCTGAAGCTCCTGACCACGGTGCAGCTGCCCGCCGTCGTACCGGCGGTGTTCTCCGGGCTGCGCCTGGCACTGGCTCAGTCCTGGCTGTTCCTCGTGGCTGCGGAGCTCATCGCCTCCTCCATGGGGCTCGGCTTCCTGCTGACCGATTCGCAAAACAACGGGCGCACCGACAGGCTGCTGCTGGCCATCATCCTGCTGGCAGTTATCGGCAAGGCAACCGATGCCCTGCTGGGACTGGCAGAAAAGAAGGCGGTGGCCAAATGGGCCTGAGGACAGCAGCGCAGGAAACGTTCGAAGCAGCCCTGCAGGACGGGCACGGCACGGCCTCGGACCCGCAGACCGGCGCCGAACGAATCGCCTTCTGGGAAGACGCCGCCCGGCGGCTGCAGTGGGAGCAGCCCTGGCACACGGCGCACACGTTTATTCCGCCGCAGCGGCTGAGCGGCCCGGAAGTTCCGGAAGCCGACGCCGACTATTCAGTGCCGCAGATCGAATGGTTCGCCGGCGGCAGGCTCAACGTCGCAGTGAACTGCGTGGACCGGCATGTGGCCGCCGGACGCGGCAACAAAATCGCCCTGCACTGTGAGGGTGAGCCCGGAGACCGGCGCAGCATCACCTACGGACAGCTGCAGCAGGAAGTCTCCAAGGCTGCCAACGCCCTTCTGGCACTCGGCATCGGAAAGGGAGACCGGGTGGTGATTTACCTGCCCGTCATCGCCGAAACCATTATTATCACGCTGGCCTGCGCCCGGATCGGCGCCGTCCATTCGCTGGTTTTTGGCGGTTTCTCCGCCGAGGCGCTGAAGTTCCGGGTGGAGGACACCGGCGCCAAGCTGCTGGTCACCACGGACGGCCAGTTCCGCCGCGGCACCGCCGTGCCGGTGAAGGAGAATGCCGACGCAGCCGTGTCCGGCACCAACGCCGTCGAGCATGTTCTGGTGGTCCGCCGCACGGGCTGCGACATTGCCTGGACCGAAGGCCGCGACCTCTGGTGGCATGAGACCGTGGACACCGCCTCCGACGTTCACGAGCCGGAGGCCTTCGACGCCGAAACACCGCTGTTCATCATGTATACCTCGGGGACCACCGGACGCCCCAAGGGCCTGGTGCACACCATGGGCGGCTACCTGACCCAGGCGTCCTGGAGCTATGAGTACCTTTTCGCGAATCCCGATCCGGAGGCCCGCGGGCACGATGTCCATTGGTGCACCGCAGACTTGGCCTGGGTCACCGCGCATACCTATGAGATCTATGGTCCGCTCTCTAACGGTGTCACCCAGGTGATCTTCGAGGGCACCCCAAACACCCCGCATCCGGGACGGCACTTCGAGATCATTGAACGTTACAAGGTGACCAGCTACTACACCGCGCCCACCCTGGTCCGGTCGCTGATGGGCTGGTTCCCGGACGGTGTGCCGGACACCTGGGATCTGTCCTCCATCCGCCTGCTGGGCACCGTGGGCGAAGCCGTAAACCCGGAGGCGTGGCGCTGGATGCGGGAGAATATCGGCCGCGGTGAAGTTCCGGTGATTGACACCTGGTGGCAGTCGGAAACCGGCGCCACCATCCTGTCGCCGCGTCCCGCAGACACCGCTTTCAAGCCCGGCTGTGCCTCCCGGGCCCTGCCCGGGGTGTCCACCCGGATTGTGGATGAAGCCGGCAACGCGGTTCCCCCGCACACCCAGGGCTTTATCGTGGTGGACAGCATCGGCCCGGCCATGGCCCGCACGGTCTGGGGTGATCCGCAGCGCTACCTGGCGTCCTACTGGCGGCAGTACGCACGGCAGGGCTGGTTCCTGGCCGGGGACGGCGCCAAATACGACGACGACGGCGACACCTGGATCCTGGGCCGCACCGATGACGTCCTCAACGTCTCCGGGCACCGGCTGTCCACGATTGAAATTGAGTCCGCGCTGGTGTCCCATCCCTGGGTGACCGAAGCCGGCGTCTGTCCCGTCGCGGACCCCAAGACCGGGCACGCGATTGCCGCGTTTGTTGTGCTCTCGACAGCCGCGCCGGCCGCCGGTACCGATCTCAGCCGGCAGGTCACGGCTGAACTCAGGGCACACGTTGCCCGGCAGATCGGGCCGATCGCCAAGCCGGCCGCCGTCGTCGTGGTCCCTGACGTTCCCAAGACGCGTTCCGGGAAAATCATGCGCCGCCTGCTGACGCAGCTGTTCGAGCGCACACCGCTGGGCGATACCACCAGCCTGCAGAATGAACCCTGCATCGCTGACATTGCGGAGGTATGCGAATCCCGCCGCCGCGGGGTTCCTCAGTGAACGCGGGCCAGGGTCACCCGGTCCAGCACCACTACGCCGCCCATCAGGCGGTAGATGCGCACAAATTCCGTCGGCGAGACTTCCAGCATGGTGGTGTCAGCTTTCGGCGGCAGCAGATCGGCGTGCATGCCGTCCAGGAGTTCCACGAACAACCGGCTCGCCTCCACCTGCGGCATCGGGTCGGTGGCGGTCACTTTGTGGGTGGCGGCGGCAACTTTGTAGCCGGTCTCGATGATTACCACGTATTGGTCCATTGGGATCATTTCCTTCGTCGTGCCGTCCGGCTCCCCCGCCGCTGTCCGTCGCAGATCTGCGGTCCTGACCGGCCACGCAGTCCTGTTCCCCATTGTTGGTCCGCCGTACCCCACTTGCAACGATTCTCAGGCCGCTTTGCCGCGGCACACCAGAAAGGAGCACTCATTCCATGAGTGATCGCCAGTTTGGCTTCCGTACCCGTGCCCTGCACGCCGGCGGCACCCCCGATGCCACGCACGGCGCCCGTGCCGTGCCCATCTACCAGAGCACCTCATTTGTCTTCAAGGACACCGACGACGCCGCGAACCTGTTTTCGCTGCAGAAGTACGGCAACATCTACTCACGGATTGGCAACCCCACGGTGGCGGCGTTCGAGGAGCGCATCGCCTCCCTTGAGGGCGGCATCGGTGCGGTGGCAACGGCGTCGGGCATGTCAGCGGAATTTGTCACTTTCGCCGCACTGTGCGGGGCCGGTGACCATATTGTTGCCGCCGCCCAGCTGTACGGCGGCACCGTCACCCAGCTGGACGTGACCCTGCGCCGCTTCGGGATCGACACCACGTTCGTGGCCGGCACCGACCCGGCCGACTATGCCGCGGTCATCCGGGAAAACACCAAGGCGGTGTATGCCGAGGTGGTGGCCAACCCCAGCGGCGAGGTCACCGATATTGCCGGGCTGGCGAAGGTGGCGCACGACGCCGGTGTGCCGCTGATCCTGGATGCCACCCTGAGCACTCCCTACCTGGTGCGGCCGTTTGAACACGGTGCGGACATTGTGATCCACTCCGCCACCAAGTTCCTGGGCGGGCACGGCACCACGCTGGGCGGCGTCGTCGTTGAATCCGGAAAGTTCAACTGGGGCAACGGTAAGTTCCCCGCCATGACCGAGCCCGTGGCCAGCTACGGCAACATTTCCTGGTGGGACAATTTCGGCGAGTACGGGTTCCTGACCAAGCTGCGCTCGGAGCAGCTGCGGGATATCGGCCCCTCCCTCAGCGCACAGTCGGCCTTCCAGCTGCTGCAGGGTGTGGAGACCCTGCCGCAGCGCCTCGACGAACACCTGCGCAACGCCCTGGCTGTGGCGCAGTGGCTGGAGGCAGATCCCCGGGTGTCCTGGGTCAGTTATGCCGGCCTGCCCTCCCACCCGCACTACGAACGGGCCCGGAAATACCTGCCCAAGGGTCCGGGATCAGTCTTCAGCTTTGGCGTGCGCGGCGGCCGGGAGGCTGGCCGGGCGTTCATTGAGGCACTGCAGCTGGCGTCGCATTTGGCGAACGTGGGTGATTCGCGCACCCTGGTGATCCATCCGGGTTCCACCACTCACGGCCAGCTCTCGCCTGAGCAGCTTGCCGCCGCGGGAGTTGCCGAGGACCTGGTGCGGATTTCCGTGGGGTTGGAGGACCTGGAAGACATCCTCTGGGATCTGGACCAGGCCCTTTCAGCTGCGGTTGTACCCGATGCTGTCCACGAACTTGAGGAGTCCGCCAATGTCCGCTGAAGCTGCCGCACCGCGCATCTGGGAGGGGCCGAGCGCTCCGGAACGGCTGGCGCTGCTGCGCCGGGCCAAGTCGATTGCGATTGTGGGTGCCTCGGACAAACCGTCACGGGCGTCCTATTTCGTGGCGACTTATCTGCTTTCCTCGTCACCGTACACGGTCTATTTCGTGAACCCTGTGGCCAAGGAGATTCTGGGGCGGCCGGTCTACGCGTCCCTGGCTGACCTGCCGGAAGTGCCGGACATCGTGGATGTGTTCCGCCGCCACGATGATTTGCCCACCGTGCTGCAGGAGAGCATTGCCGTAGGCGCGAAGACGCTGTGGCTGCAGCTGGGGTCCTGGCATGAGCAGGTGGCCCGCGACGCGGAAGCTGCCGGCCTGGACGTGGTGATGGACCGCTGCGTGAAAATTGAACACGCCCGCTTCCACGGCGGACTGAACCTGGCCGGCTTCAACACCGGGGTCATTTCCTCCAAGCGGCAGCTGACCGTTTAGGAGTTGCCCGGGGCCAGGCTGCCTTCGGAGAACTTCTGGCCCGGGTTATGGGGCTGCTTGCCGGGATTCCCACGGTATCCGTGCCCGGCGCCGCCGCCGGAATCACGGCCGGGCACTCCCGGGCGGCTAATTTCACCGGCTCCACGGTCCCGTCCGTGGGTTCCCGGCTGGTCGGGTTTCCCGGAGCCCCCCGGTTGGTCGGGTTTCCCGCGGTGTCCGGGATCGCCCGGTCCCCCGTGGTCATGCCCGCAGCCGGTTTCCGCCGAGGCGGGTGTCCGGGCGGCTGGGGCGGCGGCCGCGGCGGGATCCGGGACGCTGCCGGCAGAAGCTGAAGGACCCGGCAGGTTGGCGGGCGGCGCCGGCACTGCAGGCGGGATTGCGGGGTTGCCGTCCGCGGCGCCGACCGCCGCAGTGCCGGATCCAGCTCCGGATTCCGGGGCTGAATCCGGGCCGGATCCGGGCACGGCGGGTGTGCCCTCGGGGGAAGCCGCCTCCGGGACAACAGGCTCCGCAGCGGAGGGAGAAACCGGAGCTGCAGGGCCGGGCTGGCCGTCCTCGTCCGTTTCCTGTCCGCTGTCTTCCTGCACCGGAGATGCATCGCGAACCTCGGCGGGCGTCACGGATTCACTTGTCAGGCGCAGATCGGTGATGGTGCTGGCAGCCACACCCGATGCTCCCGCAGCCATGGCAGCAGCCAGCGTAAAGCTCAGGATGAGGCCGCGGTGGCGGCGCGGCTGCTTGGAGCGGTCCGGGGCCGGTTCCGACAGCAGCTCGGCCAGTTCGCCGGTTGGCACCGGCGCCGCGGTGCCGGTGAATGAGCGCAGCTTTCGCAGCCCGTCCAGCAGCTCAGGAGTCTCGTCGACGCCTGATTCCTCAAGGAGCCGCCGGATCACGGCGTCGTCACGTTCAGGCAATTCGTTCATGATCGGGAACCTCCCCTCGTTCCATCCGGCCCTTCAGGGCCCGCAGGGCCCTGGCCTGCAGCTGCTTGACGGCACCGGTGCTGCTGCCCATGATGTTGGCTGTTTCTTCGATGGAGAGGTCCCCCACGACGCGCAGCAGCAGCACTTCCTGTTGACGGCGGGGCAGGCCCTCGAGCAGTGCTGTCACACCGGGGCCGGTTCCCAGAAAGGTTTCCTCAGCGGATGAGCTGAACCGGGAATCAGCCTGCGGATCAAACTGTGCCAGCACGGGTTGGCGTTTCCGCTGCCGGACATCGTCGACCATGCGGGCATGGGCAACGGAAAAGGCAAAGGTCCGCAATCCGCTGATGCCGCCGGTGAGTTTCTCCAGCTTGCTGAAGACGGCCAGAAAAACTTCCTGGCACAGTGCTTCCGGATCCTCGCAGCCCTTGCCGGTGAGATAGGCAAGAATTGACGGCGCAAGAGACTCATAGATTTCCCGCAGCGCCTGAGGCTCTCCACCACGCGCAGCGGAAAGAATCTCCTCTGTCAGGGTTATGGCCAAGGCTCGGTCTTTCCCTCGCGGAAGGATGGGCTTTTCACATCCTATCCTGCGGGCGCAGCGAAACGGCCGCACCGGGGCTCGTTGGGGGGATAAGCCTCGGTGCGGCCGTTCCAAGAGAGTAATCGCCAGGGACCGCCAAAAGGTAACGCGGCACCCGATATCTTTTTAATTCTTTCAGTTCAGCGGAACGTCCGGCCGGAATTCGAGCCCGGATTCGGCTTTACCCTGCTGAAGTTATCCGATCATTGGCCGCAAACCGCCGGTTCTTCAATACCGGCAGGAACTCGCGCACATCATCTATCCGTTTCCGGGTAACTTCCGCGGTGACCACGGCCTCGGGCTCGTCCTCGAGGAATGCCTGCGGCACTCCCATGGGGTCGAGGATGGCCGAGTGCCCCACCGTGTGGCGGCTGGAGGTTCCCGCCGCAGCCACCCACACCGTGTTTTCGATGGCACGGGCCTTGAGCAGGGTTTCCCAGTGTTCAATCTTGTGTTCACCCTTGAACCACGCGGCGGGAACAGCCAGCAAATCAGCACCCTGGTCCGTCAGCGCGCGGGCGAGTTCGGGGAAGCGGATGTCATAACAGGTCATGAGGCCCACCCGGATGCCGCCCAGGTCAACAACCTTCACGCCGCCGTCGCCCGGTTTGATTCGGGTGGACTCGGAGTAACTGAAAGCGTCATAAAGATGCAGTTTGCGGTACGTGTCCACGATCCGTCCCGTGGAATCGATCAGCACCAGGGTGTTGTAGGGGCGTTCCTCCCCGCTGGACTCATAACCGCCGGCGACGACGGCGATGCCCAGTTCCGCTGCCAGCAGTGAGAGCTGCTGGACAAAGGTGGTCCAGCCGGCGTCCACCGCAGCGGCCAGGGAGCCTTCCACCTTGCCCACGCTGAACATGGACTCCTCAGGAAAGACGATCAGCTCGGAGCCGTCGGCCTTGGCCTTGGCCGCCAGCGAGCGCATCACCTCAAGGTTCTCTCCGACGTCGCCCGCCGGGCTGAACTGACCTACGCTCACCAACATTTGCGGCACCGCCCTCATCTGATCCGAAGTTTTCTCCCCCAGCCTAGACCAGGACCGCAGGGCCCGGCACGGAAACGACGGGCGCAAATGCCGGCGCTGCGGACTCAGCGGTGCGCCGGCAGATGCGCGGGCGGGCCTAGACTGGGGCCGCATGAATGAACTCACGCTCCCGACGGACCTCACCACCGCCCGCGGAACCCTGAACCCGGAAGCCGTAGGCTACTCCCGCTCACCGCTGCACCGCACTGCGCTCCCCGGCAACACTGCAGCCCGGCTGCGGACCAAGCGCTGGGAGTACTGGGGCGTGCTCACGCCTGACCTGGCACTCGGCATGACGATAGTGAATCTCGGCTACGCCGCCAGCCTGCAGATCTATGTCCTGGACCGGGCCACCGGTAAGGAAATCAGCATTGAGCCGCTGAAGATCCTGCCCTCCCCCGCCGACGTCCAGCTGCCGGACACCCTCCCGCCGCTGACGGCACTGGCCTCGGCAGGCGACGTCTCGCTGCGCTTCCACGATGACGGCGGCGGCACCCGCCTGCGCGCCCGCTCCCCCCGCGTCGAGGTCGATTTGTATGCCCCGGCCGAAGGGGACGTCCTTGGCGTTGTGGTGCCGTGGTCCGAGCGCAGGTTCCAGTACACGCTGAAGGACGTGGCCCGCGCGGTGTCCGGCACTGTGACCGTGGACGGCAAAGTCTTCACCGTGGGGGCTGACGCATTTGCCGTTCTGGACCGCGGGCGTGGCCGCTGGCCGTACCGCACCACCTGGACCTGGGGTGCCGGATCAGGGACCGTGAACGGTACCCGGCTTGGCCTGCAGATCGGCGGGCAGTGGACTGCCGGAACTCCGGCCACGGAAAACGCCCTGATCGTTGACGGCCGGCTGCACCATTACGACGGCGAGCTGGAGTTCACGTACGACCTCTCGGACCCCCACTCCGCCTGGACCGTGCACGGTCCGTGGATCGACGCCGTGCTCACGCCCTTCCACCGCAGGGAGTCCGCCACCAAACTGGGCGTCATTTCCTCAACGATCTGGCAGGCCTTCGGCACCTGGGCGGGAACGGCACGGACTCCGGACGGAACCGCATACTCACTCGACGGGCTGGGCGGCTGGATCGAGGAAGCCCGGCACCGCTGGTAGGCCGGTTCCTGAGGAGCGGGCCTAAGGTCCGGCCGGCAGGCTCACCCGGGGAACAGGCGGAAATGACACCTCAGGCATGGGCGGCAGCGTCACCGCAGGGAAGGGTGTGGGGTTGCCGAACGTGGGGGTCGGGATCCGGGGCGGCTCCTGCACCGGTGACGGCTCCGGCGGCTCCGGAAGACCGCCTGAACGCAGCAGATACGTCCCGTTGGTGCCCAGGACCGCGATGAGGATCAGCGCTGCGGCAACGAACACTGCGGAGCGCAGCGTCACGCCCGTGATGAGCCGCCGCCCCATCATCCCCGCGAGGGCCGCCGCCAGCATCAGGGCCAGGGACAGCAGCGAGGCTCCGGCAAACACCAGGCGGTCCGCATGGACCAGCGTGAGGAGGCTGAGCAGGCACCCCGCCACAATGAGAGTGGCGTTGCTGCGGCGGGTGTCAGGCCGCTGGTACCGGACGCCGGCCGGTTGGCCGTCCCGCTCTTCACCGGCCAGCAGCAGTTGATAGCCCGCAGCTGCCGGCAGCAGCCCGGCCACGGTGAACACCAGGAACCACTGCAGCGGCTCCCCCGTTCCGGCGACGGCCGCGCCCAGCGTTCCGGCACTGACCGCGAGCATGCCCGCCAGGGTCAGCCGGCGGCTGAGCCGGGTGAGCGGTCCGGTACGCTGCAGGTCCTCGAGGTAGTCCCCCGGCAGTTCCTGCCGCAGCACCCGGTAGCGCCGCCGCGAACGCCAGGCGAAAACAAACGCCAGAAACAGGGCAACGGGAACGGCACCGCCCACGGCAGCTGCGGGCACAAACGGAGCCAGGAAACAGAAGAAGACCACCTGCAGCCAGGGCAGGATGGCCAGCCGCCGCAGGCGGGCGTAAGCCTGGGCGCGCAGGAGCAGATGCGCCTGGCTGTCCATGGGATCCTGTGCCAGCAGGGAGCGCAGCACCTCCGCTTCGCCGCCCACCACGTCCTGCCCGCCGGTAAGCCGGGTTCCCAGCATCAGCAGAGCACGGTTGCCGGGGTCCACGGCGAGCCCGCCGGAGAGGTACCTGGCGGCGTCCTCCCGCGCACCCATCCGACCGCTGGCCGAGGCGGCCAGCCAGTAGTAGTCCGCGTTGTCCGGGTTCAGTTCCATGGCCGTGCGGGCTGCGTCCCGGGCGGCTGCCCACTCCGGTTTCCCCCCTGACGGTGTGTTCAGATGCATGACGCCCAGCCAGTAATGGCTCTCCGGATCATCAGGAGCCAGCTCCACGGTGCGCAGCGCGAGGTCAACGGCTTCCTCATGCCTGCCCTGGTACAGCACCGCGAGACTCAGGTTGGTCAGTACGCCGGTGTCCTCCGGACCCATGGCCAGCGCCTGCCGTCCGGCGGATTCGGCTTCCGGGTACCGTTCCAGGATCAGGAAGACGCGGCAGAACAGGTGCCAGATAAACGGTGCGTCCCGGTGCCCGGGCAGCTGCGACTGCAGCAGCTGCAGTGCCTCCCCGGGCCGCCGGGCGGAAAGGAGCGCCTCAAACCGCAGGTTCACCATGGCCGGCTCCAGCACGCCGGTGGCGCTCACAGGATGCTGCGGGAGCGCAGGTATTCAGCCAGGTCGTTGTACCGGCCGTGGTCGTTGCTGAATTTCACCACGTTCCGGGAGGACTCCAGCCAGGGCAGGGTGGACGGCCCAATTTCCTCCAGCGCCGCATCAATGTGCGTCATGCTGATGGGGCAGATCCGGTTGGCACTGATGGATTCCGTCATGGCTTTCTCAGCGGCTGTCACGCAGATGTGGGCCAGGTCCGCCCCCGAGAACAGCTCTGTCCGGGTGGCAATGGCGGTAAGGTCTATTCCGGCCAGCGGACGGTCCCGGAGGTGGTATTCGAGGATGGTCCTGCGCGCCTCAAAGTCCGGCGGGGTCACCAGCAGGGTGCGGTCCAGCCGTCCGGGGCGAAGCAGGGCCTCATCGAGGTCCCAGGGGTGGTTGGTGGCGGCCAGCAGGTACAGGCCGTCATTGTTGCCCGCCATCGAATCCATCTCGATCAGCAGCTGATTGACCATCTGCCGGATCATGGCGTGGTGGCCCAGCCCGCTGCGCTTCATGCCGATGGCGTCCACTTCGTCCAGGAACAGCACTGTCGGCGAGTGTGCGCGGGCCGAGTCGAAAACAGCCTTCATGTTCTTCTCGGTCACCCCGTGGTAGGGGTCGAGGATGTCCGTCATGGTGACGGACATGAAAACGGCCCCCAGTTCGCCAGCCACGGCACGCGCGAGGAACGTCTTGCCGCAGCCGGGCGGCCCGTAGAGCAACAGACCGCCGCGCAGGGATTTACCGAAAGCCTTGGCCAGCTCTGCATTCTTCATGGGCTGCATGAAGGATTCGTCCAACCGTTTCTTGACAGCGTCCAGTCCACCCACGTCCGCCAGGGTGATCGGCGGGGTTTCCGGTTCCAGGGGAGCGACGCCGTCGCGGCTTTCCCCTGCGGCCAGCTGCGGTTCCGCGACGAAGGGCGGGGGAATATCCGAGCCCACCTCGCTTTCCGCGCGGGTCCAGTCGAAGGCTGCGTCCGCGGGGTCAATGTCGGCATGCGGGGAGGGGTCCGGCTGTGCTGCGGCTTTTTCTGCTTCCGCGGCCCGGGCGGCGGGTTCTTCAGCGGGTGCCGGAGCCGGTCCGGCGGCTTGGCCGGTCATTGCCGCCACGGTGCGGCTGAGGAGAGCAAGCGCCGGCCGGCTGCCCGGGTCCCGCTGCAGGACAGCGTTGACTTCGCCAACGGCGTCGGAATGCCGGCCGGATCCCAGCAGCATCTCGGCCAGGTGCAGCCGCAGCCCTGAATCCTCCGGATTGGCGTCCACGGCCCGTCGAAGGCTGGCCAGTAAATCCTCGTTCATTTCCGCGGTCCCCCCAAGATGTCTACGGCACATCGCACTCTGCTTTGGTCCCATCCTGCCATGCGTCGACGGGATCCCGGCTCATGGCATGCACCGCATCCGGGTACGCGAAAGCCCCGCGGCCGCGGCGGCTGCGGGGCTTTGCACAAGGTTCGGGACTATTCGGAAATCAGGTCCCGCACCACAATGGTCTGATCCCGGTCCGGGCCTACGCCGATGGCGGAGAACCGCGTGCCGGACATCTTTTCCAGGGCCAGCACATAATCCCGGGCGTTCTTGGGCAGGTCGTCCAGGGTCCGGGCGCCGGTGATGTCCTCGGTCCAGCCGTCGAAGTACTCGAAGATCGGCTTGGCGTGGTGGAAATCGGTCTGCGTCATCGGCATCTCGTCGAACCGCACGCCGTCGACGTCGTAGGCCACGCACACCGGAATCTTCTCAATGCCCGTGAGCACGTCCAGCTTGGTCACGAAGTAGTCCGTGAAGCCGTTGACGCGGGAAGCGTGGCGCGCCAGCACGGCGTCGTACCAGCCGCAGCGGCGCGGACGGCCGGTGTTCACGCCAAACTCGCCGCCGGTCTTCTGCAGGTACAGGCCCATGTCGTCGAACAGCTCGGTGGGGAACGGACCGGCACCCACACGGGTGGTGTACGCCTTGATGATGCCCACGGAACGGGTGATGCGGGTGGGGCCGATGCCCGAGCCCACTGACGCGCCGCCGGCCGTCGGGTTGGAGGAGGTCACAAACGGGTAGGTGCCGTGGTCCACGTCCAGGAACGTGGCCTGGCCGCCTTCCATCAGGACAACTTTGCCCTCGTCCAGTGCCCGGTTCAGCTCAAACGTGGAGTCGATGACCATGGGGCGCAGCCGGTCCGCGTAGGACAGGAAGTATTCGACAACCTCTTCGACGTCGACGTCGCGGCGGTTGTAGACCTTGACCAGCAGCTGGTTCTTCTGGCGCAGGGAGCCTTCAACCTTCTGGCGCAGGATGGATTCGTCGAAGATGTCCTGCACGCGGATGCCGAGGCGGGCCACCTTGTCCATGTAGGCCGGGCCGATGCCGCGGCCGGTGGTGCCGATGGCGCGCTTGCCCAGGAAGCGTTCGGTGACCTTGTCCATGACCTGGTGGAACGGGGCCACCAGGTGGGCGTTGGCGGAGATCCGCAGCTTGGAGGTGTCCGCCCCGCGTGCTTCCAGTCCGTCAATTTCGGTGAAGAGCGCCTCGAGGTTCACCACGCAGCCGTTGCCGATCACCGGAATGGCGTTGGGGCTCAGGATGCCGGCCGGCAGAAGCTTGAGTTCGTATTTTTCACCGCCGACGACGACGGTGTGGCCGGCGTTGTTTCCGCCGTTGGGCTTGACGACATAGTCGACACGGCCCCCGAGCAGGTCAGTGGCCTTACCTTTACCTTCGTCGCCCCACTGGGCGCCGACGATGACAATTGCGGGCATGGGATCCTCCCCCATTAGTTACGAAAGGGAGAATGACGCCGACGGCGCGATCCGCTTCCGTGCATGAGAACGCCCCTAAACTCCCAAGCCGGACCGGAAATGGCTGTGGGCCGGGTCTGGCCGGAGTCGCGGGGCTCTTACCTGTCAAGTTTAGCCGATTGTAGGTCCTGTGCCCTTTTGGAAGCGCCGTAGAAGGTATTCCGGCCGGTGTTACCCGGGTAGCGTGGCCGGATGGAGCGTTTTGTGGGCTATATCGCCGGCGTTGGTACATCCTCCGGCACCCGGATGGTGGTGGGCCATTGGCTGGAGTCACCGTTTGGGGCCTTCACGGATGTCATGGTGGAGAACGCCGCCGGATCACGTCTGCTGCTGGCCCCCGGTTCCGAGGTCGCCGACTATGTGTCCGGCACCTATTCCTTTGATGCGGTGGACGTGGCCGACGTCGAGGCCCGGCTCACGGCGGACAGCCTCCTGCTCAGCGCGGGGCCGCTGCGGCTACGGGCTGAGCTGGGGCCGCGCACCGCCCTCGGGCAGCTGCTGGAGCGGATTCCGCCCGCCCTGGCTGTTCATCCGCGCTGGCTGGCTGCCGTCAGTCCCGTGGCCGGGCTGCTGGTACCCGGTGTCCGGACGTCGGGCTCAGCGGGCGGCGGGCGCCGCGAGTACTACGGGGTCCGGTCCATCCGTTCCCTCACAGGAGCGCAGGCCAGCTGGGACGGCCGCGATTTGGGCGGCCTGTCACCCATAGATCCGCCGGTTCGCTTCGGTTTCAGCTCAGTGCCGCCGAAGCCGCAAATAGTGGCCGTGACTACCAGCATTGTTTCCTGACGACCTTTTGGCCCGATTTAATCTGCGTGCCGCGTCGGCATAAACGCCGGCTACCCGGGTGACAAAACTACCGTGTCCATACTCTCTTTCCTGTCACCGTCACTCGGATGACAACCCCACATGGAAAGCAGAGCACAATGAAGAAACGCACTGCAGGACTCGCACTCGCAGCGGTAACCGGACTCTCGGCACTATCTGCGACGCCGGCTGTCGCTATGACCACGCCCTATGCAACCTGTGGCGAGGCCGAGGCTGACGGCGTCTACAACATTCCCGCCGGAGATCCTCGTTACGCTCCCAACCTGGATCGGGATGGAGACGGGATCGCCTGCGAAAACCCGGAGTCAACTCCGAGCGATCCTCCCTCACCGGAACCCACCCAACCACCCACACCAACAGACACCGGCATGCCAACTCCCAAGGGCGGAGTGGATGCCGGTGTGACGACTGAGAAGGGGACGGACTTGGGTTCAGTCGCCCTGGCCGGAGGACTCATGCTGGCAGCAGCCGGGGCCGGAACCTTCGTCGTTCGGCGCCGCAGCGGGAACCATGCCTAGTTCCAGGCGGCCAGGGGAGGCCGGAACAGGGCTCCAATGCTCATGAGCCGGCTAACAGCTAAGACCGGCGGCGGCAGGAGTGCTCGGGCAACTGCCGCCGCCGGCATGCTTCTCACTACCTGTCTGCTGCTCCCGGGATGTGGAACCGGCTCTGGCGCTGAAGCGCTGCCGCCGGAAGCATCAGCGTCGTCCTGGCAGCTGACGCCGGCGCCCGCTCAGACCGCCAGCAGCACCGTCACCTCCGAGCCAACAGCACCCCCCAGTCCTGAGCCGGCGGATGGGACGGCCGGCAAGTCGACGGCACTGCCCAAAACCCTGACGCTGCCGTCCATCGCTGCAGGGTCGGACCTGGTCCAGGTGGGCCTCCGGGAGGACGGCACCCTGGAAGTACCTCCCGGCAACCCAGGAGCACCCGCCGCCTGGTACAAAAGTTCACCCAAACCCGGAGACCCCGGACCGGCTGTGATTCTGGGGCACGTCAACGCCGATGACGGCGGGCCGGGAGTCTTCGCGGATCTGCGGGACCTGCAGCCGCATGAGGAAATCCAGGTTCAGCGTGAAGACGGTTCCACCGCGGTTTTTACAGTGTTGTACGGCGAGCAGTATCCCAAGGACACCTTCCCCTCCGAGAAGGTCTACGGAAACACCGACGGGCCTGAACTCCGCCTGATTACCTGCGACGGATACGATCCCGAGACCGGAACCTTCGGTGACAACTACGTTGTCTATGCGCGGCTTGCTTCCTAGGCCTTCTTCCTGCCGGAAGCACCCATCCCGCACGGCCCCAGCTCCGAATCACGGCATAACCCGGAACCTCCCAGTCCGGGCAGGAGCCACCCAAGGCCGCCAGGCGAAAGGGCTGATCATGGAACAACACCCTCTGCATCCGGAGCAGGAACGTGCCGCAGAATCCGTCTGGGACTATCCCCGGCCGCCGCGGCTAGAGCCGACGTCGGAGCATGTCCAGGTTTTCCTCGGCGGGCAGCTGATTGCCGACACCACCTCTGCCGTCCGCGTGCTGGAGACCAGCCATCCGCCGGTCTACTACCTTCCGTTCGAGGACTTCGCACCCGGTGCGCTGGTCCCTGCCCGCGGATCCACCTGGTGCGAGTACAAGGGAAAGGCTGCGTATTTTGACGTCCTCGGCGGAAACGAACGGGCAGCACGGGCGGCATGGACGTATCCCGATCCGGTGACCGGCTACGCACCCCTGGCCGACCGGGCAGCGGTGTATCCCGGACGGATGGACCGCTGCACCGTGGACGGAGAAGAGGTCCGGGCGCAGGAGGGCGATTTCTACGGAGGCTGGATCACCGGACGCATCACGGGCCCCTTCAAGGGAGCACCGGGCACCGGAGGCTGGTAACAGCCGCCAACCCGGGGACGGCCCGGACAGGCCAAAGGCCGGGCACCCGGCAGAAGCTGGGTACCCGGCCTTTGGCACGGATCAGCGCACGATCAAGACTCGCGTCCTTCAATGGCAATCTTCGCCTGCGGATCCGACTCGTTCAGGAACTTGGTGATCCGGTCCACTTCCTCGGCCTCGCCGATGGCCGCTGCCGCCCGGCCCAGGGCGTACAGCGAACGCAGGAAACCCTGGTTCGGTACGTGCTCCCACGGGATGGGACCGGCACCCCGCCAGCCCGAGCGCCGCAGGGCGTCCAGGCCGCGGTGATAGCCAACCCGGGCGTACGCGTAGGACTCAATGGTCCGTCCCTCGTCGAAGGCCTCGTCGGCCAGAATGGCCCAGACCTGGGAGGAGGTGGGGTGTTTCGCTGCCAGGTCCACGGCTTCGTCACCGGCTTCGAGGCGGTCGACGACGTCGGTCTCCTCCGGCAGGTACGTGGGCTCCGGGCCTAGCAGGTTCTTGCGGAATTCATCTGACATTAGAGGGACTTGCCTGCCGATCCTAGGTTCTGGGCTGCTTCAACCACGCGGGCGGACATGCCGGCTTCCGCCGACGCGCCCCACACGCGGGGGTCATACTGTTTCTTGTTGCCAACTTCGCCGTCGACCTTAAGGACGCCGTCGTAGTTGCGGAACATGTGGTCCACCACCGGGCGGGTGTAGGCGTACTGCGTGTCGGTGTCGATGTTCATCTTCACCACGCCGTACGAAACGGCGTCGGCGATCTCCTGAGCGGAAGAACCCGAGCCGCCGTGGAAGACCAGGTCAAAGGGACGTTCCCGGCCAATGGATTCGCCTACGGCGTCCTGGATGTCCTTGAGGATTTCGGGGCGCAGCTTCACGCCGCCGGGCTTGTACACGCCATGCACGTTGCCGAAGGTGAGAGCCGTGATGTAGCGGCCCTTGTCACCGGTGCCGAGGGCCTCGATGGTCTTCATCCCGTCCGCCACGGTGGTGTAAAGCTTATCGTTGATGGCGTTTTCCACGCCGTCTTCCTCGCCGCCCACGGTGCCGATCTCCACCTCGAGGATCATCTTGGCGGCGTGGGTACGGGCAAGCAGTTCCTGGGCGATCCGCAGGTTGTCTTCGAGGGTTTCCGCGGAGCCGTCCCACATGTGGGAGTTGAAAATGGGGTCTTCGCCGCGCTTGACCGCGGCCTCGGAGGCCGCAAGCAGCGGCAGCACAAAGTCGTCCAGCTTGTCCTTGGGGCAGTGGTCCGTGTGCAGCGCAATGTTGACGTCATAGCTCTTCGCCACTTCGCGGGCATAGGCTGCGAAGGCCAGTGAACCGGTGACCATGTTCTTGATCGTGGCACCGGACCAGTACGCCGCACCGCCGGTGGACACCTGGATGATGCCGTCCGAGCCCGCCTCGGCGAACCCGGCGAGCGCGGCGTTCAGCGTCTGGGACGAGGTGACGTTCACTGCCGGATATGCGAATCCCCCGGCCTTTGCGCGGTCGATCATCTCGGCATAAATCTCAGGGGTTGCAATAGGCATGCTGACTCCTCGTGAAAGGTCGATCTACGGCAGGGCCAGGGCCCTCGTTGGCTTCCTACATCCTAGCCACAAGTATCCTGCGGGCAGTGCCCCGTGTCACGGTATAACGGGCTGCGGCCCCGCGCGGAGCCTGCAAGGGACCGGTTGGGGCGTCCCGGTTCAGTTCACCGTCTGGCCGAAAACATGCCGCCGGATCCAGCCGTGCATGGCGATGGCCGCAGCGGAGCCGGCGTTGATGGACCGGGTGGACCCGAACTGGGCGATGGACAGGGTGGCGTCGGCAGCGGCGTGCACCTCGGCGCTGAGCCCCGGACCTTCCTGCCCGAACACCAAGACGCAGTTCTGCGGCAGTTCGTAGGTTTCCAGGGGCACCGAATCCGGAAAGTTGTCGATTCCGATGATTCGCAGGCCTTCTCCGTGCGCCCACTGAACAAAATCTTCCACCGTGGGGTGGTGGCGCACATGCTGGTAGCGGTCGGTAACCATGGCGCCGCGGCGGTTCCAGCGCCGCCGTCCGATGATGTGCACTTCCTTGGCCATGAACGCGTTGGCGGTGCGGACCACGGTGCCGATATTGAAGTCGTGCTGCCAGTTCTCGATGGCCACGTGGAACGGATGCCGCTTGGTGTCCAGGTCCGCCACGATGGCATCGTGGTTCCAGTAGCGGTACTCGTCCACCACATTGCGGGCGTCGCCGTTGGCCAGCAGTTCCGGATCCCAGTGGTCGCCCTCCGGGAGGGGGCCTTCCCACGGGCCTACGCCCACCTGGTGGGACGGTGCGGTCTCGGATGTTTCATCGGGCAGGTCCGGCAATTGTTCAGCGCTGTCTTTCACCCTTCAAGCCTAAGGTGAAAGACTGGAAGGGATGACTTCGGGCAAACGGCGGCAACCGCCGGGAATACCCGATCCAGACGGCAAGAAAAGGAACAGCGTGGGCGAAAACGAGAACATTGAGTGCTGGCTGACAGACATGGACGGTGTCCTGGTTCACGAGAACAATCCCATTCCGGGTGCAGCCGAGCTCATTGACCGCTGGGTGGCCACGTCCAAGCGGTTCCTCGTCCTGACCAACAACTCGATCTACACGCCCCGGGATCTTGCCGCGCGGCTGCACGCCTCGGGGCTGGAGATCCCCGAGGAGAACCTGTGGACGTCCGCGCTGGCCACGGCCGAGTTCCTGAAGGACCAGGTCAAGAACGCCGGCGTGCCGGGCCGCTGCTTTGTGGTGGGCGAGGCAGGGCTGACGACGGCGCTGCACGAGGCCGGCATGATCCTTACGGACACCAATCCGGACTACGTGGTGCTGGGTGAAACCCGCACCTATTCCTTCGGCACCATCACCAAGGCCATCCGCCTGATCATGGGCGGCGCACGCTTCATTGCCACCAACCCGGACGTCACCGGGCCTTCGCCGGAGGGGCCGCTGCCCGCCACCGGCGCCATCGCGGCCCTGATTACTGCGGCCACCAACATGAAGCCGTACATTGTCGGCAAGCCCAACCCGATGATGTTCCGTTCCGCCATGCGCAAGATCGACGCGCATTCCGAATCAACGGCCATGATCGGCGACCGGATGGACACGGACATCATTGCGGGCATCGAAGCGGGCCTGACCACGGTCCTGGTCCTGAGCGGCATCACGCAGCGCGAGGACGTTAACGGCTATCCATTCCGTCCCACCCAGATCGTCAACTCAGTGTCGGACCTGATCAGCACCGTCTGAGCCGCGGACCGGCAACCGGGCGGCCGGCCTCAGAACACGGATTTCAGGCCGCCGCCCTTTTCCGGCGGAGAATACTGCCGCAGCACCTCGCGCACCACCCGCTGGTAGACCCCGGGATTCCACTGCGGGCTGGCATGCGCCGGGCTGGCTCCTTCGGTCACCAGGTCATTGGAGACCAGGTTGCGCGGGAACACGGAAGCCCAGGCACTCCTGGCGCCGAAGTAGTTGACCGTTTTGTCATCCGGGTTGCCGATGAATGCCAGCGAGGTTCCGCCCAGCGCGCGTGAGTAGCGCCAGGCATCGTAGCGGAAGATATAGGATGCCTCGGACTGGATCAGCGTGGTGGAAGGCGCCAGCGGTGAGAGCTGTTCAAGGGTCTGGTCCACGACGGTGCGCCATGTCCGCTCGTCCTTATGCAGAACCCGCTCGCCCAGTTCGTAGCCGCCGCGGACCACGCTGGGAATCCGGTAGCCGGCGTCATACAGGGCCACCGCCCCCTGGAACATGGCACGGTCCAGGACGTCCTGCCGACCGGCGGGACTGGAGTCCAGGATGATGAGCTCGACGGCGACACCGCGCCCGAGCAGCCGGGCCGCCACCTCGACGGCGAGCATACCGCCGAAACTGTGCCCGTAAAAGTAGATGCGGCGCAGCTGATGGTTGCGGATGTAGCGGTAGACGGCAGCCACAATGTCATCGACGTCCAGCCCCCGGTTGGAGTAGCCCACGCCGGCCAGCTGCCCGCGGGTGGCCAGGACCGGCCGCAGGGAGTTCAAAATCCAGACCGTTTCTTCCCAGCTGGTCTTGTACCCGGGAAACAGGATCCAGGAAGCCGTGGGAAACCGCCGTTCCGCGGTGTCGTCGCGGACCCGGAGGATTTCCAGGTCCTCCCGGTAGCGCTGGATCCGCTGAGTGACCAGCAGATCCGCGGCCAGGGTCAGCCCCAGTGCACTGCCGGTCAAAAAACGCCGCCGGGAGAACCGCTTGAGGTCAGCGGCGGCCCGGAGGAACTCTGCCGGATCACTCACGGAAGCCCGGTTCCCGTGCCCGCCGCAGCGGATCCCGCCGTATTGGCCCCAGCCTTAGTCCAGGCCCAGTTCATCCTTGCCGAAGGCATACAGGTACGGCACACCAGCTTCCGCTTCAATACGTTCCTTTGAACCTGTGTCCCGGTCCACGATGACGGCAACGGCCACCACGTTTCCGCCGGCACGCCGGACGCCCTCCACGGCGGTGAGCGCCGAACCGCCGGTGGTGGACGTGTCTTCCAGGACCACCACGTTGCGTCCGGCAACGTCGGGGCCCTCAACCTGGCGGCCCATGCCGTAGGACTTCTGTGCCTTGCGCACCACGAACGCGTCGATGGGACGGCCGGCCCGGGCACCGGCATTCATCACCGCTGTGGCCACCGGGTCAGCACCCATGGTCAGCCCGCCGGCGCTCTCGAAGGAAATGCCGGCCGCATCTATGAGGTCCAGCATCACGTCACCCACGAGCTGGGAGGCCTCGTGGTGCAGCGTGACGCGGCGCAGATCAATGTAGTAATCAGCTTCGGCGCCTGAGGACAGCGTAACCTTTCCGCGGACCACCGCCAGCTCACCGATCAGTTCCAGGAGGCGGGCACGGGCAGCAGGCAAAACGGGCGCAGTCATGGCCTAATCGTATCCGGCAGGCCCTGCAGGTCTCGATTTAAGCCGTTTTGCGACGCTGCCGGGCGGGCGGCAGGTACCGCCCCGCCCGGCGCAGCCCGCGTGCCGGGACTCTTAGGCTGCGTCGTGGTCGGTTTCGAGGACCTGGACCAGCGCATCCAGGGCTTGGTCGGCGCCGGCACCCTCTGCACGCAACACGAGTTCCTCACCCTGGGCAGCCCCGAGCGCCATCAGGGACAGAATGCTGGCTGCGTCCATGGCGTCTTCCCTCGGGTCACCCGTTCTCGCGACAGTGACCTGCACACCGGTATCCTGTGCCGCCTCGGTAAAGATGGCCGCCGGTCGGGCGTGCAAACCGGAACGGCTGGCAACGATGGCAATACGTTCGGACATGATTCTCCTTGATGGTGATATTTGGTTACAAACCTAGTTCAGACAGAAGCGGAAGCGCGGAACGGACTGCGGACCGGGCAGCCGCAGCGGTGGGCGCTCTCAGTGCGACAGCGGCCAGCTCCCGGGCCTGGGCCACAGTGACGCTGCTGAGAACGGCGGACACCGGACCCAGCGCGCGGGCGCTCATCGACAGGGTGGTGATTCCCAGCCCCACCAGGACAACAGCGAGGGCAGGATCCGCTGCGGCCTCACCACAGACTCCGACACTCTTCGGTTTGCCGTCGGCGGCGCCTGCAGCGGCCGCCCCTTCGACGGTGAGCCGCACAAGCTGCAGCACCGCAGGCTGCCAAGGATCGTTGAGAGCTGCCAGGGACCCGAGCTGCCGGTCCGCTGCCATGGCGTATTGGGTGAGGTCATTCGTACCGATGGAGGCGAAGTCCACCTCCCCTAAGACCGAGGACGCCGTCAAGGCGGCTGAGGGCACTTCCACCATGACGCCCGGCGTGGCCAGTCCCAACCCGAGGCACAGGGACGCGAACTCGGCGGCTTCTTCGGCCGTCGAGATCATGGGCGCCATAACCCACACCTCGGCGGTGTGCGACGCTGCCGCAGTGGCGATTGCTTGCAGTTGGCGCTCGAGGACACCGGGGAAACCGGCATGGGCACGATAGCCCCGGACACCCAGCGCAGGGTTGGGCTCATCCAGGTTCGACAGGAACGGCAGCGGTTTGTCCGCTCCCGCATCCAGAGTCCGCACCACGACTTTCCTTCCGGGGAAAGCCTCGAACACCCCACCGTATGCTTCCACCTGGTCGGCGATTGTGGGTTCCGTGTCTCGATTCAAGAAACAGAATTCGGTGCGGAGCAGGCCAACGCCCTCAGCACATGCCACCGCCGCCAAGGCGGCATCGGCGGCACTACCTACGTTGGCCAGCAGCGGGACACTGAAGCCGTCCGCCGTCCTGCCGGAGCCGCTGAATGCCTTTAACGAGGAAGCCGACGCCGCCCATGACTCAGCAGCACGTTGCTGTTCCTCACCCGGAGAGCTGTTGACGATGCCGACCGCACCGTCAACGTAGACTGGCTGGCCGTCCGGTATTTCCTGGACCCCTGGTGCGGCCACAACGGCTGGAAGCCCGAGCGCGCGAGCCAGGATGGCAGTATGTGACTGGGGTCCGCCACTGGCGGTGACCAGGGCCAGCACTTTTCGCGGATCCAGTGTTGCAGTGTCCGCCGGCGCCAGATCTTCCGCAACGAGGATGAAGGGCTGCTCCGAGTATGGAATGCCCGGAGCAGGCTCGCCGCGCAGTTCGCACACGATCCTCGCTCGCACATCCAGAATGTCGGATACACGTTCGGCCATGTATCCGCCGAGCCCGCTGAGCATTTCCGCCACGCCCGAACCGGCTTCCCAGACGGCTCGCTCCGGGGTGCGGGCTCCGTCGGGACTGCTAAGCAACTTTATGGCCGACGTTACGAGCATCGGGTCCGTGGCCATCAATGCGGTCGCGGAAAGGATATTCTTCGCCTCTCCGCTCGCTGTCGCTGCGCGGGAGCGAAGATCGGCCTGCACTGCCTTGGCCGCGTCTTTGATTCGCTGGCTCTGGGATTCGAGTGTCCCTTGTGCCGGACTTCCGCCCGGGAAGGGGGGCTCCTGTACCGCTGCGGTCATCTGCCGCACAGGTGCCAGGACCCGTCCCGGAACTACTCCGACGCCCATATATGGTGTGCGCCTCGGGGCGTCTGCCGAACCGTTGCTGGGAAAGGTGGAGCTGGCTTCAAGCACTGCGTGTCCTTCTATCGAGTGCCTCTTTTGGAGGCTGCCTAAACGGAGATGGATGTTGCGCCCGACGCAAGGGTTGTCAGGCTGTGTTCCACAGTGGAGGCAATTGCGTCCCGTGAGAGCGTGAGGTACTTGCGCGGATCTACAACGGACGGATTACCGTCGAGGAACAGGCGGGTTGCCGTGGTGTAGGCGATATTCAGCGCGGTGCCGATATTGATCTTGACCATGCCGGACCGGGCAGCCAGCGTCAGTTCTTCGTCCGGCACTCCTGAGGAACCATGGAGAACCAGGGGGACGGGCACTATCGAGCTCAGCGCCCTAATCAGCTCATGGTCCAGAGCCGCCGATTTGGAGGTCATGGCATGGCTGGACCCGACTGCCACCGCCAGGGCCGCCACCCCCGTAGCTTTCACGAATTCCAGCGCTTCACCGGGGTCAGTCCGTACGCCGGGAGCATGCGCGCCATCCTTCCCGCCAACCTCTCCCAGTTCTGCTTCTATCCAGATGCCGTGCTTCCGCCCCCATTCCACGGCTTCGCGGGTGTTACGGACGTTCTCGGCGTAGCCGAAATGGGAGCCGTCATACATCACGGAACTTACGTCCAGCTCCGGAGCCATCTGCATCAGCGACATATCAGTGACGTGGTCCAGGTGCAGGGAGATATCTGACTTGGAATTCCGGGCAACGGCGGCACTCGCTGCCGCCAGGGCGTGCGGAAATCCGTGGAACCTGAGTGCATTTTCGCTGAGCTGCAGAATGACCGGCAGGCCGGCACTTTCCGCGCCCAGAGCGATGCCTTCAGCGTGCTCGAGCGTAATGACGTTGAAGGCGGCGACGGCGCAGCCTGCGGCACGCGCCTGCTCGACGAGGTCTCCGGTGGGGACAAGCGGCATTGCAGGCCTCCTAGGCAAACGGTGATCCGGCTCACCTAAATGTTGACACAAATCCAAGAAAGCGCAAGTATGTCCATGCAATGCCAACATGATCACGCAGCCCACCAACCTTCCCGGCTTACTGCCGGACCGGGTAGGCATGCTGTTCATTTCCGCCGATCCGGACCGATATACCGCAGTCAAGACGCCCCAACACTGCCGGGCACCGGGGGCATCGACCAAGTTGAAAGTGGAGCCAGCGTGATAGTAACGGTTACCCCCAGTCCCTCCATCGACTGGACCGTCAACGTAAATTCCTTTGAGTTTGCCGCGGTCAACATCGTGGCCTCCAAAAGCCGGGAGGCCAGCGGTAAGGGAATCAATGTTTCCGTGGCTCTCCACCGCAACGGAGTGGAGACCCTCGCCGTGTTTCCGGCGGGAAAGGAAACCGGACGGTTCCTGGTGACCGAGCTCCAGGCCCAGGACGTCCGGATAGTGAGCGTGGAGTCCGGGCAGGATGTTCGAACCAACATCACCCTGCTGGTTCCGGGTCACTCCGGAACCAAAATCAACGAAACCGGAACCGCACTCCCCGGACACATTCTTGAGCAGATTCTCTCTACCTGCCGGACCACCCTGAAACAGGGGATCGATGCGGGGCAGCCCGTCATGATGGCCATCTGCGGCAGCCTTCCGCCGGGTACACCCGAGCAATTCCATCGGAAGCTGATCCGCCTGGGCCGGGAACTGAGTGTGCCGACGGTAGTCGACGCTTCCGGTGAAGTCCTGAGCGCGGCCATCACGGAGCAGCCTGACCTGATCAAACCCAACGTGCACGAACTCGCGCATGAAGCCGGACGAAACATTGAGACCCTCGGGGATGTCATGGCCGCGGCGCAGGACCTGCGTGCCCGCGGGGTGGGATCCGTCCTGGCGAGCCTGGGAGCGGACGGCATGATGCTGATTGACGCTGACGGAGCACTCCATGGACAGGCAGACCGAGTCAAAGTGGTTAACACCGTGGGAGCAGGGGATGCCGCGCTGGCCGGGTTCCTGGCCGGGCTGGCAGTCCAAGGCGACCGTGCGGCCTGCCTGCGCAGTGCACTGCTCTATGCTTCCTCCGCCGTCGGACATGAAACAACGCTGTTCGAAGTTGATCCTTCCATTGCTCGAAGAATCACCATCGACGCAGGTTTTGACACCGCTTTCCGGCTCACGGAGCCCTCCGCAGGCCCATCCCGCTCAGCTATCCAGTCAACCAACCGCGCCGTCGCGGCCAACATTTAAGGAAAGACATGGCACCCATCCATATCGTCGCCGCCACCGGTTGCCCCACTGGTATCGCGCATACATTCATGGCCCAGGAGGCCCTTCAGCAGGCCGCTGAACGCCTCGGCGTGAGCATCAAGGTGGAAACCCACGGCCAGGTCGGCATCGAGAATGCCCTGACCGCGGAAGAGATTGCAGCAGCTGACGGCGTAATCATTGCTGCGGACAAAGACGTCAATGCAGCACGTTTCGACGGAAAGCGCGTCGTGGATGTGGGCGTTAAGGCCGGCATCAGCAGGCCCGATGCGCTGATTCAGGAAATCATAGACGGAACGGCACCTGTCCGCGGGAAACGCCCCGCGGCGCCGGTTGATGCCGCCGAGACCGAGGACCACAGCTTTTTCGGTGACACGACCGTGCAGATCGGCGCCGGATTCCAGATCCGTGACCTCTACAAACACCTGATGAACGGTGTCTCGTACATGCTGCCGTTCGTTGTCGGCGGCGGCGTCCTGGTGGCACTTTCCTTCCTATGGGGAATCTACTCGGCGGATCCCGAGCACCCGGAGCAGTACAACGAATTCGCTGCGATGCTTAATACCATCGGCGGAACCGCCATGGGCCTGATGGTGCCGGTTCTTTCCGCCTTCATTGCCGACTCGATCGGCAAGCGTCCGGCCCTGGTAGTCGGCCTGATCACCGGCCTGGTCGCCTCCAACGGGGGCACCGGTTTCCTGGGCGGCATCATCACCGGTTTCCTCTCCGGCTACGGCATGCTGTTGCTGGCAAAACTGCTGGACAGGCTGCCCCGTGCCCTGGGCGGCCTGAAGGCAATCTTCATCTTCCCCGTCCTGGGTACCTTCATCTTCGGGTCCATCACCTACCTGATCGCCTCACCCATGAAGGGAATCAACGCTTCCCTGCAGGACTTCCTGTCCGGCTTCCAAGACTCGAACCCCATCCTCCTTGGCCTGATTATCGGCGCCATGTGCGCTTTCGACATGGGCGGGCCGGTCAATAAGGCCGCCTACGTCACAGGTGTGGCACTTCTCGGAGACGGCAACTTCTTCTTCATGGCCGCCGTATCAGCAGCGTGCATCACCCCACCCCTCGTCACCGGATTTGCTGCTCTCTTTTTCCGCAAAGCGTTTGACCCCAAGACCCGGGATGCCGCCTACGTGAACTTCGCATTGGGAGCGACCCACATCACCGAAGGCGCCATTCCTTTCGCGGCCCGAAACCCGCTGCTCGTCATTCCGATCCTGATGGTTTCCTCGGCCGTCTCCGCCATTCTGACCTTCCTGTTCCAGGTTCAGGTGCCGGCTCCTCACGGCGGGTTCCTGGTCCTTCCCGTGGTCACCAATGGGCTGCAGTGGGTCGGAGCCATCTTGGCCGGATCAATCCTCGGCGGGCTCATCTACGGCTACGCCATGCAACGCCGCACCAACACCGCGCAAGTGAAGCCATCTATCGAATCTGAAAAGGAAGTCCTTGTATGAGCAACATCCTCGCTCCCGAAAACGTCACGCTCAACGCGTCTGCGGCCAGCCGGGCGGAAGTGTTCAGCCTTATAGCCGCAAAGGCCGTGGAGCTGGGAATCACCGCTGACGAAGCCACCGTGGTCGCCGGACTGGAAAGCCGTGAGCAACAGGGCACCACGGGCCTGATGGACGGCATCGCCATCCCGCACGCCAAGTCCGCCGGCATCGATAGCCCCGCGTTGGTCATCGTGCGCCTGCGCGACAGCGTGGAATGGGAAAGCCTGGATGGCCAGCCCATCAAGATGGCAATCTCACTTTTGATTCCGGAAGGTGAAGCGGGGACCACACACCTTTCGCTTTTGTCGCAGGTTGCCCGCACCCTCATGAAACCCGGGGTGCGTGCGGAGCTTCTGGCCGCTGGATCCCCGGAAGCGGTCATCGATCTGCTCAGCGAGCACGTGCTGACCGGCAGCTAAGCCTCAACGAACCGTTATCCCCGGAGTCAACACAGAAGGGGCGCTCCGCTGTCACGGCGGAGCGCCCCTTCCGTGTTTTTGGCTTAGACGCACTCCACGTGCACGCCGGCCGCCCGGAGCGCCTTAAGGTCCTTGTTCGCAATGCCCGTATCCGTGATAAGCACATCCACGTTAGACAGTTTGGCGTGCTGAACCGTACTCACCACATTGATTTTGCTGTGGTCGCATAGGAACACCCGGCGCCGTGCGCTGTTGAGCATGGCCCGCTTGATATGCGCTTCGGCGGCGTCCGGTGTTGTCAGCCCGCGTTCAATACTGATGCCGTTGGTCCCCAGAAACGCAACGTCGGCGTTCAATTCCGCGAGCGAGCGGAGCGCCCATTCATCAACTTCTGCCAGGGTGCGGCTGCGCAGCCTGCCACCGAGCGTGAAAACCGTCAGCAAGGGACGGTTCACAAGCGCCATGGCTATGGGCAGGGCATTGGTGAAAACTGTCAGTTCACGGTCGCCGGGGAACGTGTCAGCCAGCTTTTCCGTTGTAGAACCCGCTTCGATGAGCACGGACCCCTGATGGGGAAGGTACTCCAGGGCAGCCCTGGCGATTCTGGCTTTTTCGCTTGAGTACTCGGTACGGGCCGAAACCGCGGGCTCGAATGACAGCGAGTCTGCGGGAATTGCGCCGCCATGCACCCGTTTGAGCTGTCCGTGGCGCTCCAGATGGATTAGGTCCTTGCGGATACTCTCGCCGCTGACACCCAAGGCCGAGGCAAGCTCTGCTGTATCCACGCGTTGTTCCGCGCGCAGCTTGAGCAGAATCTGCTGCTGCCGCTGGACGGCATAGGCTGCACGTGCCACCGCATCTTCGTCGGAGGCCGTCGCCATATTTCCTGCTCCTTCTTACCGGATCTGCTGCTGGTCGACACGGAAATCCGTCCGTCCGGTTTCGGAAGCAGTTTCCGGATTACCTGCCCCGTCCTGTATAGCACGCCCGGCTCGCCTCAGCAGTGGCATGTAGGCTGAGGTCCATGCGTGAACTACAAAAGGAAATCATCGCGGAAATGGGCGTGCAGCCCACCATTGAACCGACTGCGGAAATCCGGCGTCGTGTGGATTTCCTCAAGGCCTACATGGCTGCCTCCCGCACGGGCGGATTTGTCCTGGGAATCAGCGGCGGCATCGACTCCACCCTTGCCGGCCGGCTGGCCCAGCTGGCCGTGGACGAGCTCAACGCCCAGGGCACCGAGGCGCAGTTCATCGCCCTGCGTCTGCCGTATCAGGTCCAGCATGACGAAGCTGACGCCCAGGCCGCGCTGGAATTCATCCAGCCCACGCTCTCCTGGGTCTACAACGTGGCGCCCGCCGTGGACGGTTATGAAGACGAATACGTCAAAATGACCGGCGAGCGGATCAGCGACTTCAATAAGGGCAACATCAAGGCCCGCGCCCGGATGACGGCGCAGTATGCAGTGGCCGGCCAGCATAACCTGCTGGTGATCGGCACGGACCACGGCGCCGAATCCGTGACCGGTTTCTTCACCAAGTACGGTGACGGCGGCGCTGACGTCCTGCCCCTGTTCGGCTTAAACAAGCGCCAGAACCGGCAGTTGCTGGCCGAACTCGGAGCGCCGGACTCCCTGGTCCACAAGGCTCCCACCGCGGACCTCCTGGATGACGCCCCCGGCCAGACGGATGAAACCGAACTGGGCATTTCCTACGACACCATTGATGACTATCTGGAAGGCAGGGATGTTCCGGCGGAGGATGCGGAGAAGATTGAACGCCGTTTCCTGATGACCCGGCACAAGCGCACTGTGCCCGTCAGCGTCCTGGACACATGGTGGAAGCCCTGAGGCATGCCCTGAACCGGCGCCGCATTCGGTAACGTAGCAAGGGTGAAGATTGCTACCTGGAACGTGAACTCCATCCGTGCCCGTGCAGACCGCGTTGAGGCGTGGCTGCAGCGCTCCGACGTCGACGTCCTGGCGATTCAGGAAACCAAAGCCAAGGACGAGAATTTCCCCTGGGAAGTTTTTGAAAACAACGGTTACGAAGTGGCGCACTTCGGCGTGAACCAGTGGAACGGGGTGGCCGTTGCCTCCCGGGTGGGGCTCGACGACGTCGAGCGCACCTTTCCGGGGCAGCCCGCCTTCGGCAAGACCGAAACCACCACCGCCACCGAGGCACGCGCCATCGGGGCAACCTGCAACGGTGTCCGGGTGTGGAGCCTGTATGTCCCCAACGGCCGGGCCGTGGGAGATCCCCACATGCCGTACAAGCTGCAGTGGCTGGACATCCTTAAGGACCAGGCCGCAGGCTGGGTGAAGGACAACCCGGATCTGCCGCTGGCGCTGATGGGTGACTGGAATATTGCCCCGCAGGATGACGACGTGTGGGACATCGACTGGTTCCGCGCACAAAACGCCACCCACGTCACGGACCCCGAGCGGGCAGCATTTCAGGCGTTCCTGGACGCCGGATTCACCGACGTCGTGCGGCCCTATACCCCGGGACCCGGCGTGTACACGTACTGGGATTACACCCAGCTGCGGTTCCCCAAGAAGGAAGGCATGCGCATCGACTTCGTCCTTGCCTCCCCGGCACTTGCCGCCCGCGTCACCGGCGCGTCCATTGACCGCGAGGAACGCAAAGGCAAGGGCGCATCGGACCACGCCCCCGTCATCGTGGAGCTGGACTGACCATGGCACGGCGGCCCGGAGGTCCCCTGCACCACACGTTTCCCTACGTGTCGCATCTGCGTGTCTACGAGCCGTTGGACGCGTTTGAGGATGACCAGCAGCTGGCCATCCTAGAGCAGCGGGCACGCGGACGCCAGGAGACCGAGGTCCTGGAACGCAGCGACGCCGTGCGGCGTTTGGTCCGTGCCGTGTCGGATCCGTTCCCGCACACTTCAACTGATCTGGTGCGGGTGCTGCACTACCCGGGCCATCAGGGCTCAACGCGCCGGCTGTACTGCCCCAACCAGCTAGCCGTCCGGGCTTCCCTGGCCGCGGAGTCGCTGGGCGAGAGCATCCGCGGACCCCTGGTCGATGTCCTGGTGCCCGAAGTAGCCCGCGAAGCGCACGCCGCCCGGATTGACCCGGACTCCTTTGCGGACTCGCTGGCCCGCCTGCACACCCGCTCCGCCACCTGGGGCGTACCGTTCGGCTGGTTTGTGCTGCTCCACGAAGATGACCACAGCGAGGTGGTGGAAGATGACGGCAAGGTGCAGACCGTCCGGCTGGCGGCACCCGTGAGCCAGTGCCTGGAGCGGGCACGCGCCGCCGCTGCGTCCCTGGCGCTCGCCGCGCCCGAACTGGACCTGCTGGATGAACTGGAAGAGCTGACTAACTGGCTGGAAATCTTCTCCGAGGACGCGGTGCTGGAACTGGATTACGGCTCGGTGGCGGATCTCGTGTTCCCTGACGATTCACCCTCGGATGTCCGGCTCGGCATTGAATCCCTCGCAGACGGCGACATGACCGGTGCTGCCGCCTCCTACCGGAGGCTGGCCAACCGCTGGATTCCCATCCGCCAGCTGGCCCGGGCCAGCTAAAGCCACCGGCCGCCCCGGCTGCAACTCTTAGGGACGTTGTGAACCGCGCGGCAGATGTCAGTCAGGCGGGGCTCTGCGGAATAAACACGGGCAGCGGGGCCAGCCCTTGTTGGGGCCGGCCCCGCCCTCACCGGATTGCGTGCGGTCCTAGAAGCGCACGTTGCGCAGATACCGGTAGCCCACCTTTGCTGTCTGCAGGGGCGTGACATCCGGCTGATCATTCTCGACGATGTACTCCTTCGGCTGGTGTGCCTTGAAGATGCGGGAGAAATCGATGGTTCCGGTGCCCAGGTCAGCGAAATCTCCAGCGCCGTCCCGGTCCTTCACGTGGTACTGCAGGACCTTCTGTGGAGCCTGTTTGATCGTGTCGATGGCGAACTGGACCGGGTCGGCGGCACCAACCCCGACGCCGCCTGTAACCACCCAATAAAGGTCAACTTCCAGGTGGACAAGCTTTGGGTCAAGACGGCTGGTGAAGATGTCCCACGGCGTAAGCCCCCCGCCGAGGTCCGTGGTGAACTCGTGAGCATGGTTGTGGTAGCCGTATTTAATGCCGGCCCTGCGCACGACGGCCGCTTCTGCATTCATCTGGTCCGCCCACCTGTACCAGTCGTCTGCGTTATCCGAGGCGAGATACGGAACGTTCATGTAGGTCTGGCAGAGCGTCAGTGCGTTGGAGATCTTAATATCCAGGTCCGCCGGAGTGGCGCTGATCCCCTCATGGCTGGAAGAGGCTCGGATCCCCAAACGGTTCAGTGTCTTCCGGATGTCTTTAGCAGTGCGTCCGTACAGCCCCGCCAGTTCGACCCGGTCGTATCCGTACCTGGCAAGCTTCGCAAAATTCGCGTCGATGTTTTCGCCGGCCATAATGGACCGCAGGGTGTACATCTGAATGCTGATCTGTCCGGGAGGAACCGGCCGGTTGCCCTTGTGGCCAGGTTTTCCGTGATGTCCGGGCTTGCCCTTATGATCAGGGTGGGCCACCGCAGGAGCCGCACCGATGCTGGCGAGGCCGACACCCGCGCCCGCAGCCAATGCCCCGCGGATAAAATTGCGCCGGTCTACCCCCTTCTTTTCCAGAGATCGATTCAGCGAACCTTTTGCGTCAAATCCGAAGCACATGCTGTTGCCTTCCTGACAGTTGGACGCCTTCCGCCGCCTTCATTGGCACTGGCGGAAATGCGCGCGGGGTCACTGGGGAATTCACTGGACTGATATCGATGGCTCATCGTCGCCGATGAGCAATCTGAACTGATTCAGCACCAGTACCAGGTAGATATGTCCGTTTTGTTTTCTGAAACCACTGCCAGGCGCTTGGGCGCACCTTAGGGCGAGATCGAAAAAGCATGCCTGCTATCCGTCGAGCCCTGTGCAAGGTGACGAGTGTGGAACAAGAGCGGTGACTGGAAATGAGTCCGTCGCATGAGGCTATGGCGGGGTTTTGGTGTCTGTCAAGCAAAAGTCGCCGATAAAGTGCCGTTAGCTCAGTCGGCGTTGCTTAATCCGGAGACCATGGCGTCGATGCGCTGGGGAGACATAGCGTGGTGAATTGCCAGCATGCTGGCACCCAGTACACCGGCGTCGAGGCCGGAGCCGGAATGGACAATCTGCAGATGCTGGGTTGCAAGCGGGATGGTGCGCGAGTACACCGTCTCCCGAATGCCGGCAATGAAGTGTTCGCCAGTCAGGGCCATGGATCCCCCAATAACTATTACCGAAGGATTGATGAGACTAATACATGCTGAAAGGATATCCCCAACGTCTCGTCCGGCCTGCCTGACTGCGTGGATGGCTTCCGTGTTTCCGGCGCCCACCAGTGCCACGATGTCTTCACTACCGCTGGCCTCAATGCCCAGCTGGCGCAGCTTTGAGGCAATGGCCGGCCCGGATGCTATGGCTTCCAGACAGTCAGTGTTGCCGCAGTGACAGGGGACTCCGGTCCCGCCGTGCACGCGAATATGCCCGATGTCGCCGGCCACTCCGTCCGCCCCCCGCTGAAGCATCCCGCTTGAGACAATGCCTGAACCGATCCCGGTGGCAACTTTAACGAACAATAGATTGTCCACCTGCGGCCAGGACATATTGCGTTCGCCCAGGGCCATAATGTTGACGTCATTGTCGACCAGGACAGGAACATGGAATCGTGCCTGAAGGTATCCAGGCACGTCGTAGCCGTTCCATCCGGGCATGATGGGCGGATTGATGGGCCGTCCGGTGCGGTGCTCCACAGGACCCGGCAGCCCGATCCCAACGGCCAGGAGATCATCTAATGACCGTCCGGTCCCGCTGAGCAATTCCGTGCCGAGTTCAACAACCGCTTCGAGGACAGCATCTGGACCCCGAGTGATTTCCAGTGCTCGGGCAGATTGGGAAAGCAGGTGCCCGGTGAGGTCCGTAACCGCCACTTGGAGGTGGGATGCACCGATGTCCACTCCGAGCACAACCCGGCTGCCTGCTTTAAGCGCGATGCGGGAGGACGGGCGGCCCCCGGTGGAGACGGCATCCTGAACGAACCCTACGAGGCCCAGATCCATAAGTGCTTCGATCCGGAGGGTGACTGTTGAGCGGGCCAGTCCTAATTGTGCAGCCAGCTCGGACCGGGTCCGAGGTTTCCCGTCGCGAAGGATTTGGAAGAGCTCGCTCGCTCCGGACGTTGCAAGGCCGCCAACACTACTTATGTCACTCACCGACTCATTACAGCATACAGCCGACGGAACTATTGACTTGGTATCTTCGCATGACATAGGTCTGCCAGTTTTATTTGAGCCGTCCAAAGCGGCCGGAGACCAGTTTGCTTATCACGAAACCCGTTACCGCCCGCCGCCATTCGACTTAATAGTGGCAATGCCAAGCGTAGATATATCGGAATAGCTCATAAGTGCGTTGTGGCCTGACATTACCTGTGCTAGGTTCCCTGTGATCAGCGTCTCATTCATGGATTCAGATTCTAATTCTGAATGAGGCGCGGGCACGCCGGTGATACATGAAGCTTCGAGGAGGAAGTTTGATCAGGGACACCCACGAGGGGATGCCAGTCAAGGCGGAGCCAGAATCGGCACTCGGTGCCGGGCCGGAGGACTGGGACTACGGCCGGACAGGAATCTGGCTCATCGGCGCACGGGGCTCGGTGGCAACAACAGCAGCAATCGGACTGGCGGCCATCGCCGCCAGACTGGTGAAACCCGTGGGATGCGTGACGGAACAGGACACCTTCCACGGCGTATGCCTCCCGGACTACGCAGACTTTGTGGTGGGTGGTCATGACATCAGCGGCGTTTCCATGATCAAGCGGGCGGAGAAACTTGTTGATGCAGGCATGCTCCCTGGCCATCTCCTTGAATCAGTCAGAGCCCAACTCCTTGAAGCGGACGGCCGGGTGCGTTCTGGATATGATCCCGCTGGTTCTGCAGAGTCGCAGGCCGATGCCGCAAGCCGCCTGTCCAGCGACATCGTTGCGTTTAAGGAAGCAAATGGGCTGCAGCGGGTCATTGTCTTGGACGTAGCCTCCACAGAGGCACCGCTGGACCAGCTCGCCGAGTACCACGACATTGAGCTCCTGAAGTCGGCGCTCGTGGATCCGGCACGGCCTGTGTTGCCCGCCAGCTCAGTAGCGGCCTACGCAGCCGTTATGGCGGGCTCTCCATACATATGTTTCACGCCGTCAACTGCCCTGAACGTTCCTGCTCTGTATGAGCTTGCTGGCGCCTCGCGGGTTCCCACGGCAGGCCAGGACGGCAAAACGGGCCAGACCTGGCTGCGCTCGGTGCTGGCTCCGGCGCTTTCCGCACGCGGACTGAAGGTCCTGTCCTGGGCCGGGACCAATTTGCTGGGTGGCGGGGACGGAGCCACGCTTGCCGACAGCCGCGCTGTCTCCGCAAAGCTGCTGTCAAAGAACCGCGGATTGCACGACCTCACAGGAGGTGCCGTTACCCCGCTGCATATTGACAACGTGCCGGACTTGGGCGAGACCAAAGTTGCGTGGGATCACATCCATGTAGAGGGATTCCTAGGTTCCCGCCTGACAATCCAAACAACGTGGAGCGCCTACGATTCCATGCTGGCAGCTCCGATGATCCTCGACCTCGCCCGCCTCATGACCCTTGCAGACGCGGCAGGAGAAACTGGGCATCTTGGGGCCCTTGGCTTCTTCTTCAAGGATCCCTGGGGCAGTGTCGAGCATTCCTTCGCACAGCAGACACACGACCTTGCGGAATGGGCGCTCGCCGCCAGTGGGCGCCTCCTCTCGGACACGGGAGGTGAACAGCTGTGACCAAGGCCGGTGATTACCTGGAATTGGTTAGGGCTCCCGCTGTCCTCACCGTCTTGGGGGACTCCGTGGCGGGCGGGGCTGCTGCCGGCCGGCCACTCGCCGGACGTCGCTTGTGGATGCCGCTGGCGAGCGCGTTCCTCTATGCCGGCGGAATGGCCCTCAACGATTACGCAGACCGGGACATCGATGCGCGCGAACGACCACAGCGGCCCATTCCTTCCGGAAGGGTGAGCCCCCGGAATGCCCTGGCCGCAGCATCTGCCCTCACAGCCGCCGGACTGGGGCTGTGCGCTGCGGCCGGCGGCCGGAACTCCTTGGCTGTGGGGATTCCGCTTGCGGTGTCGATTTGGACTTATGACCTGGTGACTAAGGAACATGCCATGGCTGGATCCGTCTCGATGGGCGCATGCCGGGCACTTGACGTCCTGATGGGTGCGGGAGCAGGCCATGTCAGGCCGGCACTGGGAGCTGCAGGCATCATGGGTGGCCATACCGTCGCCGTGACTTTCCTTTCTCGAGGTGAAGTCGATGGAACAGATGCCGCCACAGCCTCCGGCGTTGCAGCAGCGACCGGGCTGCTGGCCGCATCACTCGTGGCAGGATCCGCTGGACCGCCGACCAGAACGCTCGCCGCTATCGCAGCCGCGGCTGCTTATGCCCTGAGATGCGGACCTGCCCAAATCAGGGCGGCGCGGGACCCTGCGGCCGTTAACGCCCTGAACGCGACCAAGGCGGGCATCCGGGCGATGGTTCCGCTTCAGGCAGCACTCGCAGTACGGCACGGAGACCCGGTGGGTGCGGGTGCGCTGCTTGGGGTGGACATCTTAGGCAGGATCATCCGTTCCCGTCCCGGGGGCAGGAAGGTGAGCGAGTCATGACCACCACGCCCTCTTTCCCGGCCTTCAGCATCGGGTATGGCACCAACGGCTTCACGGATCATCCGCTTCCGGACGTACTGGAGCTGCTGCACGAACTGGGTTACGGAGCTGTCGCTCTGACTCTCGGCCACCCTCATCTGGACCCTTTCGACCCAGACTTGGAAGCCCGGCTTAAGTGTCTGCGCAGCCGCCTCCAGGACCTGGACCTTCGGATTGTCATAGAGACCGGTACCCGTTTCCTGCTCAACCGGCGGGAGAAACATCGGCCGACCCTTGTGGACGAAGACGCCGCAACCCGGGTCGATTTTCTTCGCCGGGCAATAGACATCGCCGCGGTACTGAACGCCGAATGCGTTTCTTTCTTCTCAGGGATCCTGCCTCCCGAAGCCAGCCCCGAGTCCGGTTGGAAGCGGCTGGAAACCCGGGTTGCTGACGTACTTGGGCATGCTGCCGGGAAAGGGGTACTGCTCGCGGTTGAACCGGAGCCCGGAATGCTGGTGGAGACCGTTGCTGATGCCCTTGAGCTTCGGAACCGCCTTGGCAATCCGGAAGGACTCGGGGTGACGGTGGACATCGGACACTGCGTGGTGGTTGAGCCCGGCGGGGTGCGCGGTGCGCTGATGGAAGCCGGAGCACTTTTGGCGAACGTCCAGCTCGACGACATGCGGTCCGTTGCCCATGAGCACCTTCCCTTCGGTGAAGGGGAGGTCGATGTTGCGCTTGCCCTGAAAACGCTCGCAGAACTGGATTACCGTGGGGTGGCCGCCGTCGAGCTCCCTCGGCACTCCTATGATGCACCAGGCTTAGCCACCCGAAGCATGGCCGCCCTGCAGGCTGCCTGGCGGGAAGCCCAGGCAGGCAAAGCGGCGGAAGAATGGCTACAGGAAAGCGTGGCACGGATCGCGGCAGATCCCGGTGCGTTGCCAGCAGTTTTCGCCACAGCCAGCCGTACTGTTGGCCGCGGTCCTCTCCAGCCGGCCACGGATCCCACCGCGGTCCTCCATGGCAGCAACAGCGACTACGCCCGCGGCGAGCTCATTCGGCGACTGCGGGAGTTCCGCCCTCCCGAAGACCTGGCTGAATCTCTCCTTTCGCTGTACAGCAGGGGAGACTCCTCGGAACGGCGGGGGGTGTTGAGGGGCCTGGGCTCGATGGCCGTTGATGAGCCGGATCTCCCGGTTCCGGTCATCACAGCGGGCCTGCGGCTGACCGCCGAGGCACTTCGGACGAATGAGACCGGACTGGTCGCGGCCGCCGTCGGCCCCTTCGCTGCCGCCTTCCTCGATCAGCACAACTGGCGCCACGCAGTCCTGAAGCTTATCTTCATGGGCGTCAGCATTGCCGCCGTCACCGACCTCGACGAGCGGGCGGATGACGAACTGGCGCGCATGGCCGCCGATTTCGCAGCTGAACGGCAAGCAGCGGGACGCCCGGTACCGGACGACGTCGGTCTCCTGCTGGGCCGTGCCGCCAGCCCCTCCATCTCTCGTAAGGAGTCCTAACCATGCGCATCTTTGACCCGCATATTCACATGACAAGCCGTACGACCGACGATTACGCCGCTATGTATGACAGCGGGGTGCGGGCACTGGTTGAGCCCGCCTTCTGGTTGGGACAGCCAAGAACCAGCATTGGATCCTTCATTGACTACTTTGATTCCCTGCTGGGCTGGGAACGGTTCCGGGCCGCCCAGTACGGCATCCGGCACCACGCCACGATCGCCCTGAATCCCAAGGAGGCCAACGATCCCAGATGCGTGCCGGTCTTGGATGAGATTCCCCGATACCTGACCAAAGAGGGGGTCGTTGCAGTCGGAGAGATCGGTTTTGATTCCATGACTCCAGCCGAAGACGAGGCTTTCAGCCGCCAGCTGGAGCTGGCCGGCGAATTCTCCCTGCCCGCACTGGTGCACACCCCGCATCGGGAGAAGCTCCGGGGCACCCAGCGGACACTCGACCTTGTCCGCGAGTCGAAGGTTGATCCCTCGATGGTTGTTGTTGACCACCTTAATGAAACCAACGTGCACATGGTGAAGGACTTCGGAGCTTGGATGGGTTTCTCCATCTATCCGGACACCAAGATGGATGAGGAACGCCTGGTCGCAATCCTCCATGAGTACGGAACCGAGAAGGTGCTGGTTAACTCTGCCGCGGATTGGGGGAAATCCGATCCGCTCAAGACAGCGAGCACAGCGAAAGCTATGCTCGCCGGCGGGTTCTCGGAAGACGACGTCGACCGCGTCCTTTGGCAGAACCCGATCGCATTCTATGGCCAGAGCGGTGCGCTGATCCTCGATCCGATCCCCGGTTTTGACGGAGCGGAACTCGGCGGAGCCGGGGAGACGTTCGAGGGCAACTCACTTCTGCGGGGAGTCCGCGCCTGATGCAGCTTTCCTACTGCACCAACGTGCATCCGGCCGAGGACCTTGACGGGGTAATCCGTCAGCTCCGCGAATACGCCGGTCCCATCCGCCGCAGGGCGGGACTGGACGTTCTCGGCGTCGGGCTCTGGCTGCCGGCAGGGCTGGCCAGCCGTCTGTCGGGAAGCGCCGCGGACGTGGCTTTGCTTGGTGAGGTACTCTCCGAGCTGGGACTACAAATCCATACCCTGAATGCTTTTCCCTACGGCGGCTTCCACAACGAGGTAGTCAAGAAAGACGTCTATCAGCCTACCTGGGCACAGCGGGAGCGCCTGCAGTACACCCTGGAATGTGCAAACGTCCTAGCGGCCCTGCTTCCCGAAGGGATGCCGGGATCCATCTCCACGCTGCCCCTGGCCTGGCGTGATCCCTGGACCGGAGACGACGACGAGTCCGCCATCACCGCGTTCGTGGAATTGTCTGAAGGCCTGAGAGCACTGAAGGAGCGCACCGGAAAGACAGTTCGGATAGCGGTGGAACCGGAACCGGGATGCGTACTCGACACCGTCTCGGATGTGACAGCATGGCTGGCAGCGGGGCTCCCCAGAGGCATCGACTCCGATTACATCGGCCTGTGCATAGACACCTGCCATCTGGCGGTGTCTTTTGCCGACCCGGCAGCTGCAGTTCGCAGCGTCGCTGCAGCCGGCCTGCGCATCGTAAAAGTTCAGGCTTCCACCGCGCTGCATGTGGCTGCACCCTCAGAAGCAGCGGCCCGCAGCGCGCTTGAAGCGTTCGCGGAACCGCGGTACCTACACCAGGTCCGGGAGCTGGGACGTGATGGAAATGTCCTGATGGCTGATGACCTGCCGCAGGCACTGGCTGAACTTCCCGGGCGGGGCCCTTGGAGGGTCCATTTCCACATGCCCCTCCACGTGGTGCCGGTGCTTCCGCTGGAGACCACCGCCAAGGTGCTGGAAACGACTGTGGATGAAGTGAACAGCCTGCCGTACAGGCAGGAAGTGCATCTGGATATAGAAACCTACACGTGGAGTGTTCTGCCCGGGAAACAAGCTGATCTTGTCGAAGGCATAGCAGGGGAAATCGCGTGGGCGGAGAACCATCTGCTGGCTCCGGCGCCGTCCTAATGCCGGCGCACGGCACGCACCTAAACACTAAGGAGAACCCTTGAAACCGGTACTGCTGCTCGACATCGTGGGACTCACTGAGCAGTCGCTGCGGGATATGCCCCGTTTATCCAAACTCGCGGCTGCGGGTTGGTCCTCCGAACTGGCGACAGTCCTTCCTGCGGTCACCTGCACAGTTCAATCCACTATGCTCACCGGCCTGCCGCCGTCCGAGCACGGGATTGTTGGCAACGGCTGGTATTTCCGTGAACTTGGCGAGGTATTCCTGTGGCGCCAGCACAACAAACTGGTCACCGGAGAAAAGATCTGGGAAAGCGCCCGCAGCAAGGAACCTGGTTACCGCGCGGCAAACATCTGCTGGTGGTACGCCATGGGCATGTCAACGGATATGACCGTTACTCCGCGCCCGATATATCACGCAGACGGGCGGAAATCGCCTGACGCATACATCCGTCCCCCTGCGCTTCACGACGAATTGGTGTCCCGGTACGGCGAATTCCCTTTGTTCCAGTATTGGGGACCGACGGCAGGCATCGCGTCGACACAATGGATTGCAGAATCGACCAGACATGTCATGCGAACCCAGGCGCCGGAGCTTCTCATGGCCTATCTGCCGCACCTCGACTACGACCTTCAGCGTTTTGGGCCCAACCATCCGCAGGCAGTTAAAGCTGCCGCCGAACTCGATTCCGCCCTGGCTCCGCTGCTGGACGAAGCCGAATCACGAGGGTACGCGGTCATCGCTGTCTCGGAGTACGGAATAGAAGAGGCGCATCTGCCCGTAGACATCAACCGGGTCCTGCGCAGGGAAGGCCTGCTGGAGGTTTATGTGCAGGACGGGAAAGAGCAGCTGGATACGTGGGCGTCCCGTGCCTTTGCCGTTGCAGACCACCAAGTGGCACACGTTTACATTCCGGACCCCGGCGACGTCGCACGGACAGCGGACATTCTGAGGGGAACCAGAGGGATCGACGAAGTCATGGACCGGAACGCACAGGCGAGGTGTGGTTTGGACCATCAGCGCTCCGGTGAACTCGTCGTCATTGCGGAGCCGGGCGCCTGGTTCACGTACTATTTCTGGCTGGATGATGCCCATGCACCCGAGTATGCCCGCGGCGTTGATATCCATAGGAAGCCGGGGTATGACCCGAGCGAACTCTTCTTCAACCCGGCAGACAAACTGGCCAAGACCAAGGCGGGCCTGAACCTTATCAAGAAAAAGGCGGGGCTGCGCTATGCCATGAGCACCGTGCCGCTGGACCCCCGCCACGTACGCGGAACCCATGGACGGCTTCCCGCATCTCGGCAAAGCACACCACTGGTGATTTCCTCTGAAGATCAGCTGCCGCCTTTTGTCGAAGAACTGATGCGTTCGGGCAAACCTATCCCTGCGGCAGCTGTGAAATCCCTCGTCCTCCAAACCCAGGGGCTACCCGAGTGACCGACCACTAATTTATGTTCTTCGCACAACAAACTGCACGTGTGACCGAGGGCCACATCGCAGCCGGCAGTGTTGTGCCTGTATTTCCGCAGATATAGGAAACCTTGAAGAAGCAGACAGATTGTTTTTTCAAACCACTAGCGCTTGAAGATGGCCTCCATTAGCGTTCTACCCACCTGACTCCGGCTGGTCCGGGTCCTCAATGGCGAGAAGAGAGATGGCGATGACAGTCACAAGACGCGGGTTGACGCAATCCCCCGGGCATCAGGCGGATGCCAGAAGAACCTCGGCAAAACGTATACGGCGGGCCAGCACAGCTCTGGCCCTGGCGGCGCTGATGGGTGTATCCCTTGCGGCAGTTCCAGCGCAGGCGAGACCGAAACCCGGTATCCCTGCAACCCCTCCGCCGGACTCGGCTTTCCAAAAGGTAACTCTGAACGACAACCCGGGCGAACCGGTTGACCTTGCTGTCCTGCCCAATGGCGACGTGCTGCACACGACCCGCCAGGGCGAGGTATGGCTAAATGATGCGGAAACCGGGCTGAACACCCTGGCCGCAACCGTAGACGTCTACGAGCACGACGAAGAAGGCCTTCAAAGCATCGCGATTGATCCGAACTTCGGCAAAAGGGGCAGTAACTGGGTCTACATGTATTATTCCCCTCCCCTGAACACGCCCGTTGATGACCCGGCTACGCCCGACGTCAACGAGGGCGATGCTCCGACCACTGGAACAGCCGCAGACTTCGAGCCTTTCAAGGGTTACCTGCAGCTCTCACGGTTCAAATTCAATGGCAGCGCTGTCGATATGAACAGTGAACAACGGATGCTGCAGGTGCCCGTGGACCGCGGAAGCTGCTGCCATGTCGGAGGAGACATCGTCTTCGACGCGCAGGGAAACCTTTACCTGTCCACGGGTGACGACACCAACCCCTTCTCCTCCGGTGGCTACAGCCCTCTCGACGAACGCCCCGAAAGCAATCCGGTATTCGATGCACAACGCTCGTCTGCCAACACAAACGACCTTCGCGGAAAGGTGCTTCGAATAACCCCCACCAGAAACGGTGGTTACACCATCCCCCGGGGTAACCTCTTCAGGCCGGGGACACCCCTCACCCGCCCTGAGATCTACGTGATGGGGCTTCGCAACCCGTTCCGCATTGAGTTGAACCGGAAGACCGGCGAGCTCCTCATCGCGGACTACTCTCCCGACGCGGGCACCGCAGATCCTCTCAGGGGCCCGGCCGGGACAGGCAAGTGGGCGGTCATTACCGAGCCTTCAAACTACGGATGGCCTTACTGTGCCACAGCCGAACTGCCGTACGTAGACTATGACTTCGCCACCGGGACCTCGGGCGAGACCTTCAACTGTGCGGCGCCCGTCAATGAGTCACCCAACAACACGGGCAAGCGCAAGCTCCCCCCGGTGGCTCAGCCTGAAGTTTGGTACTCCTACGACCTATCGGATGAATTCCCGGAGCTCGAGACCGGGGGAATCGCCCCGATGGCCGGTCCGGTCTACAACTTCGACAGGAAGGCAGCCAGGGGACATGCGCCCGTAGCCTGGCCGAAGTACTATGACGGCAAATCCTTCCTTTACGAATGGACCCGTGACTACATCAAAGCCATGACCATGAGTTATGGAGGAGAGCTCGTCTCCATTGAAAATGTTGTTGATTCGATCATCGTGGACAACCCGATGGACATGGAGTTCGGTCCCAACGGTGCGCTCTACGTACTCGAGTACGGCGATGGGTACTTTGGCGAGAATCCGGATGCCCAGCTCTCCCGCATCGATTACATCGGACAGGGCGGGAACCATACGCCGGTAGCGATGGCCTCCGGAACTCCCACTGTGGGCATGGCACCCCTCACCGTGCAGTTCTCCAGTGCAGGTACAACCGACGCCGACGGCGACAGGCTGCGCTACGCCTGGGACTTTAACTCCGACGGAGTGGTGGACTCACGGCAGCCCAATCCCACGCACACCTATCAGGAAATCGGAACCTACACGGCTAACCTCCAGGTGACCGACCGAGGCGGAAAGCATAGGGGCAAATACTCCTCCGCGGAGGTCTTTATCGAAGTAGGCAACCAGGCCCCGGTAGTGGAGTTCGTGACTCCCGTTGCCGGCCAGAGTTTCCAGTTCGGGGACACGGTGAGCTACGAAGTCCGCGTGACGGATGACCAGCCTGTTGACTGCTCACGCGTCCAGGTCACCTACATCCTGGGCCACGACAGCCACGGACACCCGCAGACAAGCACCACGGGCTGCACCGGATCCATCACCACCACGGTGCCTGAGGGACATGATCCCGCAGTCGACAACCTGTCGGGCGTATTCAGTGCTTCCTACACCGATGCAGGCGATGGAGGCACGGGTCCGCTGACCGGAACTGCCGAAGTTGCACTGGTCCCGGCCCCCTAACGCTGAGCGGGGCAGACGGACGACATTCCATAGATAAGGAGCGAAACAGGGAAGGGACCCTGTGCCGGGCCGGCACAGGGTTCCTTTGCGTGATTTCCCTTTACTCTCCTTCCAGCCCTTGCAGGTAGCCTGCCGGGTCGGCCAGCAGCGGTTCGAAAACCAGCTCCGCTGCCCCTATCAGGATCTGGTCTTCCCCGAGCGGGGCGAGTTCAATTTTCACGTTTTCCCAGGGCCTGTGGGGTCCGCAGCCGGCGAGGGCTTCCTCCAAAACGCCGGGCGCCGCACGCACCAGGATGCGAAGGAACCCCCCCAGGACAATAACTGAGGGGTTCAGGAGGCTCATCACCGTTTTCAATCCCACGGCCAGCAACCCGATCTGGTGAGCAATGACGGCGCTGAGCTTATCGTTGGCGCACCCGTCCTGAAGCTTCTCGAGAAGGACTTCCTCAAGGTTTTCGATTTCCCCGGCGGGCAGGCCAACCGCCTCGATCAGGGCAGCCCTGGTAACCTCGGCTTCCAGGCAGCCGGAGGAACCGCAGGTACAGGCGGTGCCGCCGGTACGTACGTGCGTGTGTCCCAGCTGCCCGGCAAACCCTGCCGCCCCCTGGATCAGGCGTCCGCCGCTGATGATGCCCCCGCCGATTCCACTGGCACCGCCGTAGAGATAAACCAAGTCGGCCACGCCCCGTCCGGCACCAAACGCGGCCTGGGCGCGGGCCCCTACGACGGCATCGTTCGCTGTGAACACCGGCAGTCCCAGCGCTTCACCAAGACGGGAGCTCAGCGGCTCGTCCTGCCAGCCCAGATGGGGAGCTTCGATGACCGTTCCGTCGTCGGTCCGCACGAGCCCGGGGATTGCCAGCCCCACGCCCGTGACCCGGTGGCCTGCGGGCATGGAAGTACGCATTCCCGAGTAGACGGCGGTCACGATGTTGACCACCTCAACGCCGGACGGTGCCCGGACCGTATGGAACCGGACAGCGTTGACTATGTGGCCGCCCAGCGAGACCAGGGCCACGCTTACGACGTCAACATCAGGGTTAACAACCAGCGCCAGAGCGGCGGGGCTGGGATCGATCTTGATGCTCGGACGGCCGTGCAGCTGTGCCGTATCCAAGTCGCTCTCCACTGCCAGTCCCAGCTGGGAGAGTTCGGCAACAAGTGCTGCGATCGTGGAACGGTTGAGCCCGGTTGTCCGGGTGAGCTGGGCACGGGATATGCCAGCAGTGGAGTGCACTAGCCGCAGGACGGTGGAGAGGTTGTGCTGGCGGCTCGAATCCCGGTTGCTGCCCGGATGTGTGCGGGCGGTGGCAAACATATTCTTTCCTCGTATTAGGGTCCTTCCGGCGGACGGGCCGAAACCGGACTAGTTTCCCATAGTAAACGTGCTCTGGAGCGTCACCTGCGAAAAGCACGATCAGAGGGAATGGAGCTCAACAAGGAGGGAAAACAAGAGTCTTTCCAAGCTCGCGGCAAGGCCAGCGGGAATCTCTTCCCCAAGTTCTTTCACTGCGGCGTGTGCGTGTTCGGATGCCAGGTGGACAGCGTGCTCCCGTGCCCCGCACTCCGTCAGCAGGTCACGGATCCGCCCAGCCTCTGCGGCCGTCAGTTCCCTTGATCCCATAAGTTGTGAAATCTCTTTCCACTGCGGCTTAGTGGCCGCGTAGGAGAGCAGGATGGTCCGTTTGCCTTCCCGGAGGTCTCCGATATTTGTCTTTCCAGTCTCCTCTTCGTCACCAAACGTCCCGCGAACGTCATCAACAATCTGGTAGGCAATTCCGGCATCACGTCCGAAAGCGCCTAGCCTTCCGGCAACGGAGGCTGGGGCCCCTGCCAGCAAAGCGCCGGCTTGAAGTGGCGCCTCAAAGGAATAGGCAGCAGTCTTACGGCGGGCCACCGTCCGAACCTCCTCGGGGGAGGGCATTTGAACCGCCCGGGCGAACTCAGCATCGAGGAGTTCGCCTCCGATGGAAGAGAATACTGCGTAGTCCAGGATGCTGTTCAGCTGCTGCCGCACCTCCCCGCTCGCTTCAACCGCTTCGTGGAGGCGGTAGGCCCCCGCCAGTGAAAGGTCCCCAGCCAGCAGCCCGGCAGACATGCCGGCGTGCTGTGCGCCCTCCGCGGATGCGCCCGCCCGCTTGGCCTTATTGGCGTAGTGCCCCGATACATTGGGAACCCCATGCCTCGTGGTGTCCCGGTCAATTACATCGTCATGAATGAGGAACGCGTTGTGGAGGAGTTCATAGACCGCGCCGAGTTTGGCAGCTGCGGTGAGGTCGGATCCTCCCAGCTGGCGGTAAGCGAGCATGAGCAGGCGCGGACGAAAGCGTTTTCCCCCGGCTGCGTTCCGTTCGATCGCTTCCCACAGGCTGAGGTAAGCCGGATGGAGCGAGACAGCCCGGAGCTTGGCATCCGTAAAGAACTGATCCAGCACCTCTTCGACCAGTCCCAGCTCAGCATCGTTTTCCAAGGTATATTCCACGTCAAGGAATTTCACTATGCGCCCTCTGCTTTGTCAGTGATGCCTGGCCCGTGCCTGCCCCTGTCTGGGGGGGGTTAGCCGCCCCGTTTAGACGGCCGCGCGGAAGCGAAGCGCTGCTGCAGGAGGACCGCGAGCACGATGATCATGCCTTTGACAATGGCTTGGACGGATGTGTCCAGGTTGTTCTGCGTGAAGATGTTGGTGAGGGTGGCGAAGATGAGCACGCCCAGGACTGTGCCCATGATGGTGCCGCGGCCGCCAGCGAGCAGGGTTCCGCCCACTACGACGGCGGCAATCGCGTCGAGTTCGTAGAGCAAGCCGTGGGTCGAGGTGCCGGCCGTTGTCCGTCCGAGCATCATGACTGCGGCGATACCGGCGGAAAACCCGGACAGGACGTACAGAGCCACCAAATGCCGCTTCACCTTGATGCCTGCCAGCCGGGATGCTTCCCGATTCCCGCCAATGGCTACGGTCCTGCGGCCGAACGTGGTGCGGTTCAGCAAGAACCAGCCCACGGCTGCGGCCAGGATGAAGATCCACACCAGGACGGGAATGCCGAGGAATTCTCCCCGCATAACCTTGAGGAAGTCCCGGTTGGTGACGATCTGCGTGCTGCGGCCGGAGATCAGTTCGGCCAGCCCCCGCGCACCCACCAGCGTGGCAAGCGTGGCGATGAACGCAACGACGTTTCCATAGGCGATCACCACACCGTTGAGCAGGCCGACTCCCGCGCCCACGGCCAGGGCCACCAGGACCATGAGCAGCCAGGATGACTGGGTCGCTGCGAGCTGGATACTCGTCAGGCTGGCAACCACCGTGGCCAGGCCCATGACCGAACCCACGGAAAGGTCGATTCCGCCGGCCGTAATGACAAAAGTGACGCCAATGCTGATGACGCCAATGATGGAGGCGTACCGCAGGATGGTGAGCAGGTTCTCCACGTTCAGGAACCGGTCGCCGCTCGTGACGGCGCCCACGGCGAAGAGCAGGCCCAGCGCGAGGACCAGGCCGAGGCTGCGTCCCGCTGAACCGCCCAAGGCATTTTTCAGCGGGTTGTTCCTGGTGCCGCTGCCGCCGGGCGGGGTGTTGGTCGGATCAGCGACCGTGGTGTTGGGCTCGCTCACGCGGCACTTCCCTTCATGATGAGATCGAGCACGCCATGCTCGTCAATGTCGCTTGGGTTGGTTTCGGCCAGGACGTTGCCGTCATCGATGACGAGTACTTTGTCAGCGAGTCCCAGCACCTCTTCGATCTCGCTGGAGACGACGATGATGGCTGCTCCCTCTGCCGCGAGGCGGCGAATCAGGGTGTAGATTTCCGCGCGGGCACCGACGTCGACGCCCCTGGTCGGTTCGTCAAGCAGCAGGACAGGGGTGCCGTGGACCACCCAGCGGGCCAGCAGGATCTTCTGCTGGTTGCCCCCCGAAAGGGTTCGGGTGGGACGGTCCGGATCGGCCGGCCGCAGTTCCAGGGCGATGATCTGGTCCCGTGCGGCATCCCGTTCGGCTTTTTCATTGAGGTACCCGCCGCGTGCAAACCGTTCGAAGGTGGACAGCGTAACGTTCTTGAACAGCGGCTCATCCAGAATGAGTCCCTGGCTTTTCCGTTCTTCCGGAGAGAGCCCAATTCCCGCCTTGACGGCGGCGGGCACCGAACCGGTGCGGAGTCGTTTGCCGTTGACTGAGATCCTGCCGGAGGTAGGTTTCCGTACTCCGCAGATGGTTTCCAGGATCTCCGAACGCTTGGATCCGACCAGTCCAGCGAAGCCCAGGATCTCTCCCGCCTTGATGTGGAAACTGATTTTCCGAAACTCTCCCTGCAGCTCGAGATCTTCCACATCGAGTACTACCGGGGCGTCCGGGGAAGGGGGGTTCCGTGGCGGGAAGACGTTCTCGACGTCCCGTCCCGTCATCAGCCGAACCAGCTCCGACCGGGAAGTTTCCGCAACCTGAAGGCCGCTGGCGGTGCTTTTCCCGTCCTTAAGCACGGAAATCCGGTCACCAATTTGGCGTATCTCCTCGAGCCGGTGGGAGATGTAAACCACGGCGATGCCCTCGGCGGTGAGCTCCCGGATGACGCGGAAGAGATTCGCCACTTCACCGGAATCGAGGATGGCGCTGGGTTCGTCCATGATGATGAGCTTCGTGTCGCGGGACAGAGCCCTCGCCAGGCTAACAATCTGCTTGTTGGCGGCGGAGAGCGATCCGACCTCGGCCGAGGGCGAGAGCCGGCTGTGCCCGAGCCGCTTCAGCAGCTCCCGTGTCCGTGCATTGGCCTCCCTGACACGCAGGATCCCTCCGCTTGCGTTCTCGTGTCCCAGGAAAATGTTCTCCGTCACCGTCAGGCCGTCCACGACATCCAGCTCCTGATACATGGTCGCGATGCCCAGGCCCAGTGCTTCAGTGGGATGAGGGAGGGAGACTTCCTGGCCCTCCCAGAGGATCACCCCGCCGTCCGGCTCATACACCCCGGAGAGGGTCTTGATCAGGGTGGACTTGCCCGCACCGTTTTGGCCCATCACGCAATGGACCTCTCCGTGCCGCACCTGCAGGTCCACGCCCTTGAGTACCTGAACACCACCGAACTGCTTCGAGAGGCCGCGCACCTGGAGCAGCGGGGGCTGATCTTCATCGAACATGTGAGGAACCTAACACATTATGTCGGCAGTCGGTATAAGGCTGTCGATTATTTTCATTCTTCTGTTATTGTGATGCAAATCACGCAAAGTTGGGGCTTTCAGTGGTGGTCGTGTTCCTGGCGTAGACGCACTTAACTCAATGAGGAGAGACAGATGCCTGCAGTTCTCAAGAAACGGAAAATGCTCATCCCCGTCGGTGCCTTCCTTACTGTTGGTGCCCTCGTCACGGGGTGCACACCCGGGGATGAAGGCGGAGACAGCCAGCCCACCAATGCTTCGGTTGAAGGCAACCAGGCCGAGGGGGACACGGTCGTCATCGGCTTTTCGGGGCCCGCATCAGACCATGGCTGGCTCGGCGCCATAAACAGTGCCGCCCTGGCCGCAGCTGAGGACCTTCCGGACGTGGAACTCCGGGTCGCGGAAGGAACCAATGACGCCAACCTCCAAATCAGCCAAGTTGAGCAGTTCATCAACGACGGCGTTGATGCCATTGTGCTGCTGCCGACGGACGGCGCTGCGCTGACCCAAGTGGCAACCCAGGCGACCGAGGCTGGAATCCCCGTGATTAACGTTGACCGGGAGTTCTCCAGCCCTTCTGCGGCCAGGGCCACCGTGCTGGGAGATAACTACGGCATGGGCGTCAGCGCAGGAAACTATATCTGCGAGGAAATCGGAGGGAACAATGACGCCGTTGTTGCCGAAATAGCCGGTGTTGACTCGTTGCCGCTGACGCAGGACCGGAGCCGGGGCTTTGCAGACGCCCTCGAATCCTGCGGATTGGACGTGGACAACCGAGTGGCTGCGGACTTCACGATTGCGGGCGGAGAGGCGACCACGTCGCAGCTGCTCTCCGCTGCCCCGAAGATCGATGCCATCTGGAACCACGATGACGATCAGGGCATCGGTGTTCTGGCGGCAATCGACAACGCCGGCCGGGATGAGTTCTTCATGGTCGGCGGCGCCGGATCGGCAAACGCCATGCGGGAGATCCAGTCCGGTGAAAGCGTCCTGAAAGCTACGGTGATCTACCCCTCCACTCAGGCAGCGGACGGAATCCGTCTGGCCCGGCTGATCGCGCAGGACAAGGCGATGAGTGACTTGGTGGAGGTAGAGGTCCCGAAGCGCATTGTCCTGAATGCCCCGGTAGTCACTCAGGAGAACGTCGAGCAATACCTGCCGACCGCCTTCGAGTCCTAGCCCCCTGTGCGGGACGCCCGGGTCTGGGCGTCCCGCTGCCGTTGAGTTTTCCAACCGCCGGAAGAGGAATAATGCTGAACGACGTATCACCCCTGCGAGTTGCCATGATCGGCCACGGCTTCATGGGTGCTGCCCATTCACAGGGATGGCGGGTTGCACCCCGGTTCTTTGACCTTCCTGCACGGCCGGTGATGACCCTGCTTGTGGGTCGCGAGGCCACCCGGACTGAAGCAGCAGCCCGGAAATGGGGGTGGGAGCAGACGGAGACCGACTGGCGGGCGGCCGTGACCCGGGATGACATCGACGTCGTAGACATCGTCACCCCCGGCTCGTCCCACGCAGAGATCGCCATCGCAGCGCTCGAAGCCGGCAAGCACGTTCTCTGCGAGAAACCCCTGGCCAACACCCTGGACGAAGCCGAAGCCATGGCGGCTGCTGCCGAAGGCGCCGCTGGCAGAGCCATGGTCGGCTTCACTTACCGCAGGGTGCCGGCGGCAGCGTTCGCCCGGGACCTCGTTCGGTCTGGTGCCGTCGGAGAGATCCGGCAGGTACGTGCCGTTTATCTCCAAGATTGGCTGGTTGACCCCGAGGCTCCGCTGACCTGGCGCCTCCAAAAAGACCTTGCAGGGTCCGGCGCCCTGGGTGACTTGGGTGCCCACGCCGTCGACCTCGCGCAATTCATCACGGGCCAGAAGATCACTGCCGTCAGCGGCACCCTCAATACGTTTGTCCACGAACGCTCCCTTCTTGGCCGCGGTACGGGACTGGCCGGGACCGCAACCGAGGAAAGAGGCGCCGTCACGGTTGACGACCTTGCCCTCTTTAACAGCCGGTTCGACGGCGGCGCAGTGGGCTCCTTCGAAGCGACCCGCATGTCCACCGGCCGGAAGAACGCACTCCGGATAGAAGTTGCCGGCTCGCGGGGAGCCATTAGCTTCGATCTGGAAGAGATGAACTCGCTGGGTTTCTATGATGCAACTGCCCCCGCCACCCGCCAGGGATTCACCGACATCATGGTCACCGAACCTGGCCATCCATACATGTCAGCCTGGTGGCCCGCCGGACACATGCTGGGCTATGAGCACGGCTTTTCACACCAGGTAAAAGACTTCATGGAAGCCATATCCGAGGGGCGCCAACCGGAGCCCTCCTTCGCCGACGGACTGCAGGTGCAAAGAGTCCTCAACGGAGTGGAACGCAGCGCGTCAAACAAGAGCATCTGGACCACTACCGACGGCTGACGGAGGACGGAGTCGGTTTGCCGGGCCACGTGGTTGCCTGCATACAGCACCATTCTTCAATGCGCTGTCACCCCTAGCGGACACGGTCCTCACGGTTGAAGCGCAGCCTGCGGCCAGCATCGATACTGATCAGCACCGCCGGCTCCCGGCCCAGTGCGGCGTCCAGCGCCTCCACCAGGCGCGTGGCATCGGCAGCGATCAGGTGGGGCGCCGCACCCTGCCGCGGATTGATGCGGATCCGCAGGGCCGAGCTCCCCCGCACGTCATAGGTGCTGACGGCGGCAGCTGCCACAGCCGGATCTTCCTGCAGCGCCGCGCGCAGGGCCTGCTCCGCCACGGCGCCGCTGACCGCCACCCGGCCAGGTGCGCCGTCGTCGTCATATTCCGATACCAGCGTTCCGGTCCGGCCGCGGCCCTGGGCTGCGGCCCAGAGGACCAGAAGCACAATCGCCGCCAGCATGCAGAACACCAGCAGAACCCACACCCAGCTCTGCGACTGGCCCGGCAGGGTGGTGTCCGCCCCGAAAGCCCGGATCCGCTCCAGCATCTCGGGCGCGAAGCGCTGCCACCGGCTCGCGGCACCGCTGTCCAGGGTGAGCCAGAGCAGGCCGCCGCCGATGCCGATAAGAATCAGCCCGATCAACCCCAGGAGGATGCGGTTCAGCGTCCGCGGTGTGCGGTTCACTGTCCGATCACCCCCACGGGAGAAACCTGTACACGGACCTCGGGGCAGGGCGAGAGGCCGGTCAGCTCCAACTCTTCTGTCACGGCTGCGCGCACCGCCTCTTCGTCAACCGGGATGCCCGAGGTTGGCCGGATGCGGACATCAATCCGGGTGCGGCCCACGGTCACCAGCACCTGCCCGGCAGTAACCCCGGCCGTGAGGCGGGCACGGCGTGCCAGCGAAGAGGCCAGCACCTCCGCGTCCACCACGACGGCGGCGCGCGGGTTGGGCAGGGAGTAGCGCGGCCGCCTTCCCGGCAGGACTGCCTGCAGGAAAAACACCAGGCCAGCCAGCAGGATCAGCAGTCCGCTGAGTCCCAGAACGGCGGTGTCGGCGTTCTCGGGAAGGCGGGAAAGCCAGGCACCCAGAGCGGCAGGGTCAGTGAGCCAGGCGTCCTGGCCGAGTGCCTGGAGCGTTGCTTCCAACAGGACGTACAGGCAAAAAACGATGCCCAGAATGACAACCACCAGTGATGCCACGGCCCGGCTGGCATGGGTTTCACGGCTGACGATCTGCCGGGTACGGACGTCGTTGCTCACCGAACCCTGCTTCCTTCCTCGAGGTGAACGCCGGTAATGCGGACGTCCACCCGGGAAACCAGCGAGCCGGTCAGATCGGTAACCCTGTCCCTGAGCAGGAGTTTGGCCTCGTGGGCGCGGTCCCAGACGGATCCGCCGGCCCGGGCCACTAGATTCGGATCAGCCGCTATGCGGTTCAGGGGCGGAAGGGCGACCGGCAGGGCCAGAGACATGGCGAGCATCCCCTGGTCATCGGACCAGGTGACCCGGATCTGTGCCGGCGGAACGCGGAAAAACTCGGCCGCCGCGGCTTTGGCCGTGGAGGTCAGCGCCTGGGTGCTGATCCGGTTGTGTCCGGCGAGGCCTGTTGGGCGTTCAACGGCCGGACCTGCGGGCAGGACGGCGGAGCTCACGAGGCAGAACGGCGTCCGGTCAGCGCATCACGGACAGTGCGGAAGTCCACCTTGCCCTCCGCGGCACGCCCGCACAACGCTCCCACGGCGATGAACAGTGCCATCAGCAGGAAACCCCAAAAATCGAAAATCAGTGCAGTGAAGGCGAGAACGGCTCCGATCGCCATGCCCGTAACAGTTGGTTTCATTGTTCCTGCCTCATGACGGTGATCCCGAACTCTTCTTCGACCCTATAACGGATACTGCCTCAGGACTTCCGCTCAGCGGGCTCGGACACAGAGCCGGGTTTGTCTGCCCGGCCCTCGGCGGCACCCGGAATCTGAACATCATTCACGTCCACGTTCACTTCCACTACCCGCAGTCCCACCAGCGATTCCACCGCGGAGTAAACGGCGGCACGGACATTATCGGCAATCCGGGTCAGCGGAGTTCCGTAGACAGCCACCAGGGTCACGTCCACAGCCACTTCGGTCTCGCCCACTTCAACGTGGACGCCCTGCGTGGCACTGGACGCACCCACCGCATCACGGACGGCGCCCAGCGCACGCCCGGAACCGGTTCCCAGCGCGTACACGCCGTCCACGGACCGGGCGGCAATGGCTGCAACTTTGGCCACTGCCTGCTCGCTGATGGCCGTCTTGCCCCCGACCACGGCGGGCGGAGCTGTCGGGGGAACCGGGGCGGACAGGTTCAGGTTCTGGGCGTCATCCATGCTGCAAAGCGTATACTGCAGGTCAGCACTTTGGGCAGGCAGGACCGCCGGCGGCGTTCACCACCGCCTCACCCTGCGCCCGGTCAGGAGCCCGGGTTCAATGCCGATGAAAACGTCTCTCTGCCCGCCGCCCCAGGGCTCATCCATACGGCGTCCCCAGAGTTCGGCCAGCAGGTTCGCATCCGTTACCGGCTCGGCCCGGCCGCTGAGCAGGACCGACCAGCCCTCCATCCGCCCGGAATCATGGTGGTCAATCTGGAACGATGCGTTTTGATGTTCCGGTCCCCCGCCGAGGATGCCGTCCCGCGCAGTGCGGAAATACACGCCTTGGTCATGGACCACGTAGTTGACCGGGAACACCAGCACCCGGCCGTTGTCCTGATAGGCAACCCGCCCGGTTCCCGTGCCGGACAACAGCGTCCAGCACTGGGCTTCCGTGAGGTCCTCGCTCTGGTGGGTTGCTGCCGTTTCCCACCCAAAAGGGTCTGTATCTTCCGTCGTCATCATTGCCTCCGAAGTTGATTCGGGACCATTCAAACGGGAAGCCGCCGATTTTGGGAAGAGAAGGGCTGCCATTTTCCGGTATCCGGCGGGAGATTGAGTGCCGGCAAACCCGTTGGGAAAGAGCCTGCCAAAGCCTCGGCCGAAGCGCCGCCGGCCGATAGTTAAAAAGAAAAACCCCGGACTCGCAAGTCCGGGGTTTTAGCTGGTGGCTCCGACCGGCGTCGATCCGGTGACCTTTCGATTTTCAGTCGAACGCTCTACCAACTGAGCTACAGAGCCGGGCATCATCGCTACCGATGATCACCGAGATCTTCCAAATCGCTTCAGAAAATCTGAGCGACCCTGACGGGACTCGAACCCGCGACCTCCGCCGTGACAGGGCGGCGCGCTAACCAACTGCGCTACAGGGCCTTGCTTTTCACGAGTGTAAACTCTACCAGCATTTTGCCGGTCCTATTACCACTCCTGAGTACCCCCAACGGGATTCGAACCCGTGCCGCCGCCGTGAAAGGGCGGTGTCCTAGGCCGCTAGACGATGGGGGCCTTTAGAACACACAGGAGTGTTTGGAAGCGGAAGTTTCCGTTCGTTTGCGCCCCTGTGGACTCATAAAACTATAGGGCCTGTTTGGGAAAACAGCAAAACGGCCGTCGTAACGGACTGCAGACTGCCCCGCTAGAGTGGCTTAGGTGCCCATAGAGATGCTTCCCGAAGACTTCGAGGCCGCGGTGGATGACGCCATCGAGACCATCCCTGCGGACCTGGCCGCCGCCATGAACAACGTCGCCATCTTCATTGAGGACGAGTACGTGCCCGGCCCCGGAGAGGACCCCTCCACCGAGCTGCTGGGCCTGTACGAAGGCACTCCCCTGACAGAACGGGATTCCTGGTGGGATGCCGGTTCGCTGCCGGACCGCATCGTCATTTTCCGCGGCCCGCTGATGCGGATGTGTTCCTCCAGGGACGAGCTGGTCGATGAAATCCGCATCACGGTAATTCACGAAGTCGCCCACCACTTCGGCATTGACGACGGGCGCCTGCACGAACTCGGCTGGGGATAGTTAGCCTTAAGGCATGGGAGATCATCACGGCCACAGTCACGGACTGCCCGCAGGAACCGCCACGGGACGGCACCGCCGCAAACTGCTGATCGTTTTCCTGATCACCGTCAGTGTTGTCTTCCTCCAAGTAGCCGGCGCCCTGCTCTCCGGCTCCCTGGCTTTGCTGGCCGATGCCGGCCACATGCTCTCGGACGCCGCCGGTGTTTCCATCGCGCTGCTGGCCGCCTGGATCGCCACCCGGCCTGCCACCAAGCGGCGCACCTACGGCTATCAGCGTGCCGAAGTCCTCGCCGCCCTCGCCAACGCCGTGCTGCTGATCGTCATTGCCGCCGTCATTTTTGTTGAGGCGATCCGCCGCTTTGGATCGGAACCCGAAGTGCACACGGGCCTCATGCTCGGTGCCGCGGTTGTGGGCGGACTGGCCAATCTCGCGTCCCTGCTGGTGCTGCAGAGCGGCCGCAAAGAGAGCCTGAACGTGCGCGGCGCCTATCTGGAGGTCCTGGGCGACCTGCTGGGATCGGCAGCAGTGGTGGTATCCGCCGTCGTCATCATGCTCACGGGTTACCAGCAGGCCGATACCTGGGCGTCCATCCTGATTGCCCTGATGATCCTGCCGCGGGCGTGGTCACTGCTGAAGGAAGTCATCGATGTCCTGCTTGAGGCCACCCCGCAGGGCGTGGACACCGAAATGATCCGGGACCACATTGTGCGGGTGGACGGCATCTCCGATGCGCATGACATCCATATCTGGACCATCACCTCCGGTGTTCCGGTGTTCTCCGCGCACGTGGTGGTGGACGACGACCACCTCACCTCGGAGCGGATGGACCAGCTGCTGGACCGGCTGACCACCTGCCTCAGCGACCACTTTGACACCAAGCACTGCACGTTCCAGCTGGAGCCGGCCACGCACGCCGTCCACGAGGGGCAGCAGCACGCCTGACCCCGGGGAATCGGGTCCCGGGCCCGGACACGGCTACTCCTGCGGAAGGGACCCGAAGCTCGCCCGGTCCGCGAGGCGGGGATCTTCGTGATCGGGAACCACCATCACCGGACCCTTGGCATGATGCAGCACGCTTTGGCTGGTGGAGCCCATCAGCATGCCGGCGAAGCCGCCGCGCCCGCGCGTCCCCATGACGAGCAGCTCCACGTCCGCCGTCCGGTCGATCATGATCTCCGCCGGAGGGCCGTCAAGGAGCTGCACGGACATCGGCAGGTCCGGGAAGTGGCTTTGCAGCCAGGCCTGGCCTGCACGCAGCTGCTCAGAGATCTCCTCGTGCAGGGCCTCCAGGTCCAGCGGGGCGGGGACCCAGGCCAGGGAACCGCTGAAGGGCGGCAGGGCGCAGAGAATCTGCAGCGGCAACCCGCGGCTCATGGCCTGCTCAGCGGCAACGAGGGACGCCGCACGCCCTTGTTCGGAGCCGTCCACGCCCACCACCACCACGTCCTCGACGGTCTGCATGGTCGGCGAGCCGGACGGCGGCCGGACCCCGGCTTCGGGGAGCCGTCCCGCCGTGCGCAGAGGCACCACCACCGTAGGGCATTTGGCGTGTGCGGGCAGTGCGCTGGAGACCGAACCCAGCAGGCGCCCCACGAACCCCCCGCGGCCCCGGGACCCCACCACCATGAGGTCCGCTTCCTCGGACAGTTCCAGCAGGACGGCGGACGCGTCTCCGGTTTCGACCCGCGGAAAAACCTCGATGCTGTACCGGCTGATACGCTCCAGGGCCTTGTCCAGGACGGACTGAGCCCCCTCACGGATGATGGCGTCATCCATGGTCGAGTAGCCGGCATCCATGGAGGAGGCGGCAAAGATGGGCACGGTATACGCAGTGATGACGTGCAGCGGGCTTCTGCGCCGCTGCGCCTCCTTGGCCGCCCACACCAGGGCACACAGGCTCTGGTCAGAGCCGTCCACACCCACCACGATGCCCGGTGACGACTCCAGGCCGCTGTCTTCGCTCCACATTGAACTGCTCACAGTCCGCCCCTCTCGCTCCACGCACGGCTGCCGGCGCCCCTGGGGACGGCCGCCACAGCACGGCTTTAGTTCGGTAGCCTACCGTGCCTCGGCGCGGAGAGTGACGGCTGGCGAAACACACCAAAAGAGGCACTGCACGGTACCGCCAAAGATGGATATGCTTCGGGGCATCACAACCGGAAAACCTGCCCGCATCCGTCCGGGGCGGGCATCTGCGGAACCGGAAGAGGCGCCGGAGCCGCAGCCTGATCTACGTCAGGAGGTTGCCTCGGTGGTAAATACAGCGGCCCGCAGGGTGAACGGCACATCAACGGCAGTACTCCGGGAGGCGGGAATCCACACGGAGGTGACCGCCGCCGTCGTCATCGGCAGCGGACTGACCGGCCTTGCCGTGGTGAGCGAATTGAACCGCCGGGGTGTTGAGTCCGTTGTCCTGGACCGGCTCCGGCAGGACAGCCAGCCGGCCCATGCGCCGGTTGCGGATGCCGCCGGACTGCCGGGGCGGGCCGAGCTGATCCGCCTGCTGCACGGTTACGCGACGGGCCATGCGTTGGATATCCGCCGAGGCACTGTTGTCCAGACGGTGAGCCTGCTGCATGGATCCGGAATTCCAGCGCCTGTAACCGGGGAGGCCGTCAAGTGGGCGGTCCGCACTCCCGACGGCATACTGCTGACCGATGCCGTGGTGCTGGCCGGCTGCGGGCGCCCGGCCGCGCTCATGCTGCTCCGCTCACTCGGATTTGCTGCCGGAGCGGAACAGCACAGGGCGCTGCGCAGTGCGGGACTCTATCTGGTGGGCGCGTGGCAAGGAGTTGCTTCCCCGATCCGCGAACTGGTCCGCCAAGCCAAGCAAGCGGGACAGGAAGTGGCGCAGCGCGGCGCTGCTCTTGAACGTTTCCCCGGGGCTTGGACCGGCAGCGCTTAGTTCCAGCCCGGGCGGACGCGATTAATCTCACGTTACGGGCCCTCTGCTCCAATACGTCCTCGCCCCTCATGCGGTCAATGGTGCGCGATAAGATCGAATGGCGGGATTTCCCCTACCAGCCATCACCATCCAGAGGAAGCGTCATGCTCAAACAAGGTTCAAAGCTGGACCGGTACTTTGAAATCTCCAAGAGGGGTTCGTCCGTCTCCCGCGAAGTCCGGGGTGGACTGGCCACATTCTTCGCCATGAGCTACATCGTGGTACTCAATCCGCTGATCCTCGGCGGCCAGGACGGCGTAGGCAATACGCTGGCCGGTCCCGCCGTTGCAGCTGCAACGGCCCTCGTGGCCGGCGTTCTGACCATCCTCATGGGAGCCTGGGCCAAACATCCGTTTGCGCTCGCCACCGGACTTGGCGTCAACGCCTTCGTCGCCGCAACGGTCGCAACCAATCCGGGCCTGACCTGGCCCGACGTCATGGGCCTGGTCCTGCTTTCCGGTGTAACCATGTTCATCCTGGTCCTGACCGGTTTCCGGACCGCGGTCTTCAGGGCCGTTCCCGCGAGCCTCAAGACGGCGATCGTCGTCGGCATCGGCATGTTCATTGCTCTGCTGGGCTTTGTGAACGCCGGCTTTGTCCGCCGCATCCCCGATGCGGCCGGCACCACCGTTCCGCTGGAACTGGGCACCGGGGGCCAGCTGCTGGGCTGGCCGAGCCTGGTCTTCGTCTTTGGCCTGATCGTGACGATCGTCCTGATGTCCCGCAACGTCAGGGGCGCCATCCTCATTGGCATCGTGGCCTCCACCATCCTCGCCGTGATCATCGAGATGGTCGCGTCCCCCGGCTCCCAGGGCGCCGGCGTCGAAACCGGCTGGTCGCTGGTCACCCCGAGCATGCCGCAGTGGGCGGCCCCTGATCTGTCCCTGCTGGGCCAAGTCAGCGTCTTTGGTTCCTTCCAGACGCTTGGTGTTGTGGCTGCGTCGCTGCTGACCTTCGTGATCCTGCTGAGCATCTTCTTCGACGCGATGGGCACCATGGTGGGCCTGGCGTCCGCCGCCGGATCCGCGGATAAGGACGGCAACATCCCGAACGTGGACCGCGTGCTCCTGGTCGATGCCGCCGGCGCAGTAGCTGGCGGTGCCGCGGGTGTTTCCTCCAATCAGATCTTCGTGGAATCCGGCTCCGGCATCGCTGAAGGCGCCCGCACCGGCCTGTCCTCCGTGGTGACCGGCCTGCTCTTCATCGTCGCCATGTTCCTGACGCCGCTCATTTACCTGGTGCCGTTTGAGGCTGTCGCCCCCGCACTGGTGGTGGTGGGTTTCCTCATGGTGTCCCAGGTCGGCAAGATCGACTGGAGCGACATGGGGCTGGCCATCCCCTCGTTCCTGACGATTGTCCTGATGCCGTTCACGTACTCCATCGCCACCGGTCTGGGCGCCGGGTTCGTGACTTTCGCCGTGATCCGCCTCTTCCAGGGCCGCGGCAAGGAAGTCCACCCGCTGATGTATGTGGTGGCCGCAGCCTTCGTGGTGTTCTTCTCCGTGGGAGCAATCTCCTCAGCCCTCGGGGTCTAGCGCAAACCGGTAGAAACCCAAAAGGCCGCCCGCGGTGCACTGCGCACCGCGGGCGGCCTTTTCGCTGCTGAATCCGAAAGCCGTCAGGTTGCCTGGTCATCCGTCAGGGGCCGGGTGCCGGCAGCAAAAGCGCGCACCTGGGCGTCATCCCACAGATGGGCCGGAACGCCGCCGCCCAGCAGAGTCCGCGGCAGCGACGGGTGCCCGGCAAACGGTGCGTCGCTGCCGGCAATGATCATGTTGCCGTAGCGCCGGCCCTTGAGCATCGCGGGATCGGCGACGACTGCGGTATGGGCAAACACCCGGCACACGGCTGCGGCTTCGCGGCGGGCTCCGCGCAGGTCCGGAGTGTCACCGCAGTTGATGATGTAGAGCCCGCCCGGAGCCAGCACCCGCGCTGCCTGTGCGGTGAATTCCACCGTGGTGAGGCGTTCCGGGGTCTTGGCTCCTGCGAAGACGTCGCGGATTACCAGGTCCCGGCTGTCGTCATGCAGCGTCTCGGTGACCTCGCGCGCTTCGCCCACGCGCAGCCGCATCAGGGGTGCGCGCGGCAGATCAAACCAGGCACGCACCAGCTCGGCGAGCCTGCCGTCCAGTTCCACCACTACCTGGCGTGCGTTGGGGAACCCGGCGGCAAAGTAACGGGCCATGGAGCACGCCGCTCCACCCAGGTGCAGGGCACGCAGCTTTGCATCGGCTGCCCAGTGGGTATCGACCAGCGCAGCGATCCACCGCATGTATTCAAAGTCCAGCCGGCGCGGATCGGCGAGGTCGATGTGGGAGCTGTGCACGCCGTTGACCATCAGGATCCACCCTTGGGGGTCGAACTGATCCGGGACCAGTTCGCAGGTTCCGGTGTCCACGGGGTAGGTTCCGGCCACCGGGCCGCCCGTAGGCGCATCGCCTGCATTCGCCGGGTTTGCGGGGGTCTTCCCGGGCCGCTGGCGGCCCATCAGGCAACCGTTCCAAGGGCCGGGGTGGTCCGGAGGGAACTGGTCGACGCCGTCAGGCCGGGGGTATTGGTCATACTCCCAGTTTAAGTGCCTCAGGGACCGCTCCCGGTGCCCGTTCCCTCAGGAGCGTTCCAGCGCCGCTTCCAGCCGCTCAACCTTGCCGGTGAGTTCGCCGGTATGGCCGGGCCGGATGTCGGCCTTGAGCACCAGGGACACACGGCTGCCGTAGCGGCCTACCGCTTCCGTGGCCCGGCGGACCACTTCCATCACCTGGTCCCACTCCCCTTCAAGGGTGGTGAACATGGCATCGGTGTGATTGGGAAGGCCGGACTCGCGCACAATACGGACTGCCGCGGCAACGGCGTCGTGCACCGATGCATCGGCCGCCGCGGAACCCGCAGGCGTATCCGGTCCAACACCGGAGGGGGCTACTGAGAAAGCAACTAACATGCTGCCCAGTCTGCCACCGGCGCACCGGAACGCAAGCCCGCGCGCCCCGGGAAGGGAAAGGCGGCCTGCCCGTCACCGGGCGGGCCGCCTCAGGCGGGAGCAGGTCAGGCGGGAGTAGCTCAGGCGGGAGTAGCTCAGGCCTCCGGAGCTGCGGAACGCGCTTCGCGTTCCAGCCGGTCGGCGCGCTCGTCCCGTTCCATCTGCCGGATGTCGGCAAACTTCTCATTCAGCCGAGAATTCCGCTGGCCGTACGCGAAGTAGAACAGGAAGCCGATCAGGAGCCACACCACAAAGTAGATCCACGTTTCCACAGCCAGGTTAGCCATCAGATACAGGCACAGGAGGGCCGAGAGAACGGGCAGCACCGGGCCGAACGGCACCCGGAACGCTGGATTGAGGTCCGGGCGCTTGCGCCGCAGCACCAGCACACCGAGGCTAACCACCACAAAGGCGGAGAGCGTGCCGATGTTGATCATTTCCTCCAGCACGTCCACCTGCGTGAACCCGGCCACCAGGGCAACCAGGGTGCCGCAGAGAATCTGCAGGCGGGCGGGCGTGGCGTGCTTGTCGCTGGTGCGGGAAAGGGAACGCGGGAGCAGGCCGTCGCGGCTCATGGCCAGCACCACGCGGGCCAGCCCCATGAGCAGCACCATGATCACAGTGGTGAGGCCGATCAGCGAGCCGATGGCAATCACCTGCGCCGCCCAGGTGTTGCCCACCAGACTGAACGCGGTTGCAAGGTTCGGCGCTTCCGCGGCCGCCAGGTCGGTGTAGGAAACCATGCCGGTCAGGGCCAGAGATACACCGATGTACAGCAGAGTGACCACTGCCAGCCCGGCGAAAATGCCGCGCGGCAGGGTCTTGCCCGGGTTCTTCACTTCCTCGGCGGAGGTGGCAACGACGTCGAACCCGATGAAGGCGAAGAAGACAATGGCCGCTCCGGCGAAGACACCGAGCATGCCGTACTGGGCGGGCGCCGCACCGGTCAGGAAGGAGAACAGCGACTGCTGCATGACGTCCTGGGTCCCGGTTCCCCCAGTGGGGACGGACTCCGGGATGAAGGGCGTGTAGTTCTCAGCCTTGACGTAGAAGAAACCGGCGACGATGACGAAGAGAACCACACCGATCTTGATCAGCGTGAACACGTTGCTGACCTGGGCGGACAGCTTGGTGCCCATCACCAGCAGCACGGTGAACACCGCAACGATCAGCAGCGGACCCCAGGTGAGATCCACCGGGCCAAGGTCAATGGTGGCTGGAATGTCCAGGCCGAGCAGCCGGAACACCTCACTGAGGTAGATGCCCCAGTACTTGGCAATCACCGCCGCGGCGGTGAACAATTCCAGAATCAGGTTCCAGCCGATAATCCAGGCCACCAGCTCGCCCATCGTGGCATAGGTGAAGACGTAGGCTGAGCCGGCCACGGGGATGGCGGTGGCGAACTCGGCGTAGCACATGATCGCCAGGGCACAGGTGAGTGCGGCGAGGACGAAAGACAGGGTCACTGCCGGACCGGAGAAATCGGCGGCCGCCTTGGCGCCCACCGAGAAAATGCCGGCACCCACGGCCACTGCCACACCCATGATCATCAGATCCCAGGTGGTCAGCGACCGTTTTAGTCTCCGCCCCGGCTCGTCGGCATCCGCTAGGGAATCCTCAATGGGTTTGGTTCGGAAGAGACTCACGGTGGTCCTTGTACTCGGGTATTCGTAAAACTGACCGACCAATCGTAGGCCGCCGGCCAATAGTCTCCAGTTTAATCCCACATCCTGAGACGTAACAGTTCACCGCAGGGCGGGGACAGCCCCGCGACGGGCCCCGAAGCCCTGTCCGCTAGCCACTGCCGGGTGCGTTTGGGAGGATAGTGGGGTGTTGCTCATCACACCTCCCGCCGGGTTCAGGAGGCGGGGCGGCGGCACGGCCCTTCACCCCAGAGATCGGACACCACCATGGCCCACGGAATCTATGTCAGCGCCATGACCCCGGGATCCGGCAAGTCCCTGGTCACCCTGGGACTGGCCGACATGCTGCTGCGCCATGCGGACAGGATCGGGTTTTTCCGTCCGATCGTTGAGGGACCGGAACCGGCACAGGATCCCATGGTGCGGCTGATGCAGCGCAAGTTCAACCTGACCTCCGAGACCAGCCGGGGCGGGCTCACCCGCCGCGAGGTCCGCTCCCTGCTTGTGGCAGGCGAACGCGGCGAAGTGGACTCCCGGTGCCTGACGATCTACAACGAGGTTGCTGCCCACTGCGACGTGGTGATTATCGAGGGCACCGATCTCTCAGGGCACGACGTCGCCCTTGAGTTTGTCCTGAACGCCCGCCTGGCGAACAACCTGGGCGCTGTGGTGCTGGCGGTTGTCAACGGGCGGGAGATGACGGTGCCGGAGACGGCCGATGCGGTGGACGTGGCCAGGCGCGAGCTGCACGATGCCCACTGTGACCTCCTGGCCATGATGGTCAACCGGGCGGAGCCGGATGACGTCGATGCCGTCCGCACCGCGGTGCGTCCCGGCGCTTCCGGGCGGCCGGTCTACGTCATGCCCGAGTTGAACGAGATTTCGCAGCCCTCCATGTCTGAGGTGGCCAAGGCTCTGGGCGCACGCCAGGTGGCCGGAAGCTCGTCGCTGGAGCGCGACGTCGTTGGCATCAAAGTGGCCGCCATGACCGTGGGGAACTTCATTTCCCAGTTGGAGCACGGAAATCTGGTTATCGCCCCCAGCGACCGGGCCGATGTCATGGTGGCCGGGCTTGCCTCCGCCGTGTCGCCGGAGTTTCCGGTTCCCAGCGGCATGGTGCTGACCGGCGGCCTGCCCATCGATGCAGGCATCCTGGCACTGCTGTCGCAGGCTCCGTTCCCGGTTTTCGCCGTCGACGACGACACCTACACGGCCGCCCGCAAGGTCAGCCGGGTGCGCGGCGAGATAGCTTCCGGCCAGCGCAGGAAGGTTGCCGCCGCCCTCGGAGTGTGGACCCGCCATGTGGATGAACAGGAACTTCTGGAGCGTCTGGAGCTGCCCCGTCCGGAGAAGACCACGCCGCTGCGTTTCCTGAACCAGCTAATCGTGCGTGCCCGCGCACAACGCAAGCACATTGTCCTGCCGGAGGGCCTGGACGCCCGGGTGCTCCGCGCCGCCGAGATCCTGCAGCGCAGGGACGTGTGCGCCCTGACCATCCTGGGACCGGAGGGCCAGGTGCGGGAACTGGCGGCCAGCGAAGGCGTTGACCTCAGCAGCATCACCATCATCAACCCGGCAACCAGCGGGCTGCGGGACGATTTTGCGCGCGAATACGCGGTCCTCCGCGCCAAAAAGGGAGTGACCCTGGAGGACGCCCGTGAACGCATGCTTCACGGGGCATACTTCGGAACCATGATGGTCCAGCTGGGACGGGTGGACGGAATGGTCTCCGGAGCCGCCCACACCACTGCCAACACCATCCGCCCGGCGCTGGAATTCATCCGCACCAAGGAGGGAGTGGATATTGTCTCCTCGGTCTTCCTCATGCTGCTGCAGGACCGGGTGCTGGTGTACGGGGACTGCGCCGTCAACCCGGAACCGGATGCCAGGCAGCTGGCGGACATCGCCCTGGCCTCCGCGGACACGGCCGCCCGCTTCGGAGTGACACCCCGGGTGGCCATGCTCTCCTATTCCACCGGCGCGTCAGGACACGGAGAGTCGGTGGAAATGGTCCGCGAGGCCACCGAACTGGTCCGCAGCCGCCGGCCGGATCTGCCGGTGGAAGGACCCATCCAGTACGACGCCGCGGTGGACGCCACCACGGCCGCCTCCAAGCTCCCCGGGTCCAGCGTGGCAGGCCAGGCCACCGTGTTCATTTTTCCGGATCTCAACACCGGCAACAACACCTACAAGGCGGTGCAGCAGTCCGCCGGGGCGGTGGCCGTGGGGCCGATCCTGCAGGGGCTGCGGAAACCGGTCAATGACCTTTCCCGCGGCTGCACGGTCGAAGACATCGTGAACACCGTGGCCATCACCGCGGTTCAGGCACAGGAGGACTAATGCTGGTACTGGTTATCAATTCCGGATCCTCGTCCCTGAAATACCAGGTACGGGACACCTCCAGCGGTGAACTGCTGGTCAAGGGCATCATCGATCGGATCGGTGAAGAGGCCGTGCCGGACCACGGAGCCGCCCTGGAGGAACTTGCCCGCCGCCTGCCCGAGGCCCTCGACGGACGTCAGGTTGACGCCGTCGGGCACCGGGTGGTCCACGGCGGCGAGCGCTTCAGCGAACCGGTGCTGATCGACAACGAAATTGTCCGGTCCATTGAGCGCCTCAGCCCTCTGGCGCCCCTGCACAATCCGGCCAGCGCCCGCGGGATCCGCGCCGTGCATGACAAGTGGCCCGACATCCCGCAGGTGGCCGTCTTCGACACCGCTTTTCACCGCACCCTGCCCGAGCACGCCTGGCGCTACGCCCTGCCCGACAGCCTGTACCGCAGGTACGGCATTCGCCGGTACGGCTTCCATGGAACCAGCTACGGTTATGTGGCTCCGGAGGCAGCGCGCTTCCTGGGCATCAAACCGGAGGAGTTCGACGCCGTGATCGCCCACCTCGGCAACGGCGCCTCCGTCGCCGCCATCAAGGACGGCCGCAGCATCGACACTTCCATGGGATTCACCCCGCTGGAAGGACTCGTCATGGGCACGCGCAGCGGCGATGTTGATCCGTCCATCCTTGTGTTCCTCCTCCGGGAAGGCTACGACGCCGACACCCTCGACAACCTGCTGAACCGGGAATCCGGCCTCCTTGCCCTGGGCGGAGCCTCGGATATGCGGACCCTGGAGGACGCGGCGGCGGCCGGGAACACCACGGCGGCCACTGCACTGGAGGTGGCCGCCTACCGGCTCGCCAAGTACATCGGCGCCTACCACGTCGCGGTGGGCGGCGCTCAGGCCCTGGTGTTCACCGCCGGGATTGGAGAAAACTCCCCCGTATTCCGCGAGCTGACCCTGGACCGGCTCGGTGCTTTGGGCATCACCCTGGACCGTGACGCAAACCAGCGGCGCGAACCTGGGGTACGGCTGATCAGCGGCACGGATTCAGCCGTACCGGTACTGGTGGTGCCCACTGACGAAGAAGAAGCCATTGCCGAAGCAACAGCTGAAACCGTGGTCCGGAACAGTGCCGCACCCGAGGGCACCGGCTCCAATTAGCAGGTGCCGGACCCGTAACCGCAGATAGGGGCAGACAGACCGTCTCACGTGGGATAACGTCGGTTACCCGGTTAAGCAGACGCCGCCATTACAAGCGTGCGGAGGATTCGATGCTGAGCGAATCATTGGAACAGTCCTCAACCGGACACGGCCTGCGGGTCCTGGTGCGAATCGATACGCAGCAGCGCCTGGCCTGCCTGGAAGTCCGGGGCTGCCTGACCGCTTCCACATACGGCACGCTGATGAACATCCTGACCCACACCGGAGCCCTGGGAGCCGCCGTCCGGGTGAATCTTGCGAGGGCCGAACATGTGGAAAGCGCCGCACTGTCCCGGCTGCGCGCCGGTGCTGACGACGCCGTGGAAGCCGGCATCCGGTCCGGACCGGCAGGCGGAGACCAGTCCGCGGCAGCAGGCGGCGCCGCCCACCCGGTGGAGATCATTGCTCCGCCCAGCCTTCCCGTGTGCCGCCTGGGAGCGGAACCCGCACCGTGCGCCGAACCCTCAGGACGCGCACTGACCAATGAGGAAGCCCTGGACATGGCCTTCCTCCGGCGTGACCCCCGCGCCCTGGCGAATCCTGCGGCCCGCAGCGGCGTCCGGCCCTTCAGCACCCCCTAGGCCTGCTCGAGGCCCCTGGACTGCTCGAAGCAGCATCCCGCCGCTGACGAGGTTACGCGTGCCGCATTTTGTCAGCACCCTTACTATTTGCCACAATGGGTGAACGCACAACAAGCATCCGGAGCAATTAGCAGGAGGTTGGCACGTGAGAGCAGTTACATGGCAGGGAAAAGAGTCCGTCAGCGTAGAGACCGTCGCGGATCCGGTGATTCAGGAACCTACTGACGCCATCATCCGGGTCACCTCCACCGCAGTCTGCGGTTCGGACCTTCACCTCTACGGTGTCCTGACGCCCTACATGAAGCCGGGCGACATCCTCGGCCACGAAACCATGGGGGTCGTGGAAGAAGTTGGCTCCGCCGTCACCACTCTGCAGAAGGGTGACCGCGTGGTCATTCCCTTCCAGATTGCCTGCGGCAGCTGCTTTATGTGCCGCCAGGGCCTGCAGACGCAGTGTGAGGTCACACAGGTCCGCGAAATGGGCTCCGGCGCCGCCCTCTTCGGGTTCTCCGAACTGTACGGCTCCGTTCCCGGCGGACAAGCGGAATACCTGCGGGTTCCGCTGGCCGACTACAACCCGATCAAGGTGGGCACCGAACTCCCGGACCACCGGTACCTGTTCCTGTCCGACATCCTGCCCACCGCCTGGCAGGGAGTCCAGTACGCGAATGTGCCCGACGGCGGCACCCTCGCCGTTTACGGCCTGGGCCCGGTGGGACAGTTCGCAGCCCGCATCGGCACCCATTTGGGCTACCGGGTCATAGGCGTGGATCCGGTTGAGGAACGGCGTAAGCTCGCTTCCCAGTACGGCGTGGAGACCGTGGATCTGCACAAGGAGGTTGCCGACGAGCTCCGCAGCATGACGGACGGCCGCGGACCCGACTCCGTAGTGGACGCCGTCGGCATGGAAGCCCACGGCTCCCCCGCAGGCAAGGCCGCGCAGACCGCTGTGGGCCTGCTCCCTGACAAGCTTGCGCAGAAGGCCATGGAAACTGCCGGAACGGACCGGCTTTCAGCCCTGCACGGGGCGCTCGACGCGGTACGCCGCGGCGGCACCGTCTCCCTGAGCGGCGTGTACGGCGGCACGGCCAGCCCCATGCCCCTGATGAACATGTTCGACAAGCAGCTGAACCTGCGCATGGGCCAGTGCAACGTCAAGCGCTGGACCGATGACCTGATGCCGCTGGTCGAGGATTCAGCCGATCCGCTGGGAGTCACCAACCTGGTGACCCACCAGGTATCCCTCGAAGAAGCACCGGAGCTGTACGAGAAGTTCCAGAAGAAGGAAGACGGCTGCATCAAGGTTGTCTTCCAGCCCGGAAGCAACTAAGCATTTTCCGCCGCTGCCCCGCCGTCCGCTTTTTCGGATTGGCGGGGCAGCGCTTTTAACGGGCCGGTTTGCGCGGCGGGAGCCGCACCAGCTCTGAGCTGACGGCTGCTCCGTCAACACAAACGCGCAGGTAGGTGCAGAACGGCTGGCGGCGCCGGTCGGTGGGTGAGCCGGGGTTCAGCAGCCGCATCCCTGCCGGGGTCACCGTGTCCCAGGGAATGTGGCTGTGCCCGAAGACCAGGAGATCAGTGTCCGGAAACTGCTCATCCATGCGCTTTTCCCGCCCCGCGGCAGGGCCCGTCTCGTGAATGACCGCCAGCCGCACGTGCTCAACCGTGGCTGCGGCAATCAGCGGCAGCCGCTCCGGCAGCGCACCGCCGTCGTTATTGCCGTAGCAGGCAATCAGCCTGCGGGAGCGCTGCAGCATCTCGTCCAGCGCGTCTTCGCTCACCCAGTCCCCGGCGTGGACCACGGCATCTGCCGCTTCAATGTCCGCCCACAGCTGGGCCGGCAGTTCCCGCGCCCGCTTGGGCAGATGCGTGTCGGACAGCACCAGGAGATTTGTTGCCATCTCTCAGGTCCTAGCCCCGCAGGCTCCAGGCCCAGCGGATCAGGGGCAGCTGCAGGGGCAGCCGGGCCAGGTGGATGGCCTTCTGGCGGTCCGAGCCGCGCGGCCCGAAGGCACGCTGCAGCGCGCTGAGATGTCCGGCGATGAAGGCGATGTACATCAGGGTGGTTCCGGTGGCGGCGGCCCGGCGGGTGGCCGGCAGCAGCAAACCGGCGGCGGCGGCAAACTCCAGCACGCCGCTGAGGTGGGTCCATTGCCGACGGGTCAGCACCCCGTACTGCCCGTCCGTATCCGTGCTGATGCTGCGGGGAACCACGGCGTTGTAGAACTTCGGATTGCGGAAATGATTGACGGCGCTGACGGACAGCAGCGCCGCCATGGCGGCTGCTGAGGAACTGTGGCGGTTCATCTGCTTCTTTCGGTGGGGTGGGAGCTGCCGGAAGATCCGGCAGGAGCATCCGGCAGCGGGGCTGCACTGTTCAGCGCGTCCGCAGCGCGGACCAGCGCAAGGTGGGAAAAAGCCTGCGGAAAGTTTCCGGCCATCGTGTGGTGCACCGGGTCGTATTCCTCGCTGAGCAGGCCCAACTCGTTGGAGTATGCCACCAATTGGTCCATCAATGCGCGCGCCTCCCCGGACCGTCCAGTGGCGGCATACTGCTCAACAAGCCAGAAACTGCAGGCCAGAAAGGGGTTGTCCCCGGGCTCCAGACCGTCAACCCTGCTTTGCGTGGCATAACGCAGCAGCAGTCCGGAGCCGGTGCGCAGGTCCTGCTCAATCCGGGCCACCGTGCCCAGCATGCGTTCGTCGTCGTAGGCCAGGAAGCCAACCTGGGGCAGCTGCAGCAGGGCTGCATCCACTTCCCTGCTGCCGTAATACTGGGTGAAGGAATTCAGCTCTTTGTTGAAGCCGTGGTTCAGGATCTCCTCGCGCAGCCCGTCCCTCAGGGCGTCCCACAGTTCCACCGGACCGTCCAGGCCGTGGGACCGGACCGCGGCGGCGGCCCGGTCAAACGCCGCCCACATCATGACCCGGGAATGGATGAAGTGCCGGGGCTCTCCCCGCATTTCCCAGATTCCGTGGTCCTTGTCTTCGAGGTGTCGCTCCAGGAAGGTCATCAGCGCCCGCTGCAGAGGCCAGGAAAAATTGTCCTCCGCCACGCCGGCGTCCCGCAGCCGGGCCAGGGCAACCATCACCTCGCCGACGACGTCACCCTGGTACTGGGACACCGCCCCGTTGCCCACCCGCACCGGAACGGAGCCTTCATACCCGGCGAACTGGGGCAGGATGCGTTCGGGAAGTTCACGGGCACCGTCGACCGCATACATGATCTGCAGATCCTCCGGGTCACCGGCCACCGCCCGCAGCAGCCAGTTGCGCCAGTGCAGGGCCTCGTCCGCGTAGCCGTGACCCAGCATGGCCTCGAGCGTCAGCGCCGCGTCACGGAGCCAGCAGTAGCGGTAATCCCAGTTGCGCTCCCCGCCCGCAACCTCCGGAAGCGAGGTGGTGGGAGCCGCCACGATCCCGCCGGTGGTTTCATGCGTCAGCGCGCGCAGCACCAGCAGCGAGCGCTGGACGGGTCCAACATACAGCTGCGCAGGGTCGCAGTGATCCGCCCATTTCTCCCAGTACTCGGTGGTGGACGCCAGGGCGGTTTCGATGTCCGTCAGCCGGGGCACTTCCAAGTGGGAGGGATACCAGGTCAGTTCCATGTCCACACGCTCGCCGGCAGCCACCGTAAAGCGGCCAACATGCTTGTGGTCCTCGGCCCGGGGCAGGTTGTCCCCGCGCAGGACCAGCGCATTCGGTCCGGCTACGGCCAGCAGCCGTTCCCCGTGCGGATCGGGGTCACGGCGCATCCACGGCAGGACGGTTCCGTAGTTGAAGCGCACTTCCAGCTCCTGGCGCATGTCCACGGTCCCGCTGATTCCCTCCACCCTGCGCACAATCGACGCCCTGTCGTCACCCACCGGCATGAATTCGGTGACCAGCGCGCTGCCGGTGTCCGTGGCCCAGTGAGTCTGCAGGATGAAGGTGGGTCCGAGATAGCTTCGGCTGACAACAGCGGCATCCGCCTCGGGAGCCAGCAGCCACCGGCCGTGGTCTTCGGTCCCCAGCATTGCGCCGAAGACGGACGCCGAATCGAACCTGGGAAGGCACAGCCAGTCAATGCTTCCGCGGCGGGAAATCAGGGCGCCGGTATGCAGGTCCGACACCAGCGCGTAATCCTCAATGGGGGAGGCCATGGGCCCACTCAATCACACAGCCGTCATCCCTCCCAGCATGTCCGGCACGGGGCGGCGTTTGCCGGGACGGCACCTTGCACAGCAGACTGATTACATTGGCTGGACGGTTCCTGCCGCGGCATCCAACCGGCCCGCAGCATACGAACCGGCACAAGCACGAGGAGCGGTATTGCTTTTGTCTTCGATTACATCTTCGGTTCCCTGCCCCGCGAACACGAGCAGCGACGGAAACGGAGCCTCGGCATGAGCCTGCCGGTACTGGATGATGCGCAGCGGGCGGCGGGCCTGCGCCGGATGAAAATGGTGGCCACCGGCCTGCTGGTGGTCCTTGCCGTCATCTTCGTCTTCTCCTTTGCCCTGCAGGAACGCTATCCGTGGCTGCAGTATGTCCGGGCAGCGGCCGAGGGCGGCATGGTGGGTGCCCTGGCGGACTGGTTTGCGGTCACCGCGCTCTTCAAGCACCCCATGGGCGTGAAGATTCCGCACACCGCCATCATTCCGCGCAAGAAGGACCAGATTGGCGCCTCGCTGGGCCAGTTCGTGGAGAGCAACTTCCTCTCCGAAGAGGTCATCACGCAAAAACTGGGCTCCATGGAACTGGCGCAAAAGGCGGGCGCCTGGCTGGAACGCCCGGAAAGCGCGGCCCGCGTGGCCACTGAGGGCTCCGCGGCCATCCGCGGCATCCTGCGGGTCCTGGACGACGACGCCGTCAAGACCGTTCTGGAGTCCATGTTCCGCCGGCATGTGGTGGATCCGCCCTGGGGTCCGCCCATGGGCCGGGTGGCCGAACGCGTCTTTGAGGAAGGCCACCACCACCAGCTGGTCAACCTCGTGGTGGACAGCATCAACGACTGGGTGGCCGCGAACCCGGATGTCATCTCCGAGCTCGTGGCGCAGCGGTCCCCCTCCTGGGTCCCCTCCTTCGTGGATGACCTGGTGGGCGACCGGGTGCAGGTGGAGGTGGGACGCTTCCTGCGGGCTGTGCAGGAAGACGAGAACCATGAGATGCGCCGGGCCCTGGACAACTACCTCAAGGGACTGGCCCGGGACCTGCAGGAGGATCCCGCCGTCATGGCCAAGGCCGATGCGATCAAGGAACAGGTCCTGGATGATCCCCGGGTACAGCAGCTGATCACGCAGACGTGGGCCACCATCAAGAACGCCCTGACCACTGCCGTGGATGACCCGGACAGTGAGCTGACCCGGAACTTCAAGGCTGCAGTGCAGGACTTTGGACACCGTTTGGCCACCGACTCCGAGCTCGCCGCAAAGGTGAACACGTGGATCGCCGACGCCGCCGGCTATCTGGTGAAAACCTACAGCAGTGACATCGCCGGCGTGATCACCGAGACGGTTGAGCACTGGGACGCCCGGGAGACGTCCGAGAAGATTGAACTGCAGGTGGGCAAGGACCTGCAGTTCATCCGAATCAACGGCACAGTGGTGGGGTCCCTTGCGGGCCTGGCCATCTTCACCGTGGCCCACGCGGTCTTCGGCTAGGACCGGAGTCCGAGGACGGCTGGCGGGTTTCGGCGGGGACCCGGCCCGCTAGGACTGATCCGGCGTCTGCTGCAGGTCCCCGGCCAGGACGTTGGCATCGGCGTGGGTGGTTGAACGAACGAGGAATCTCCGGGCGGGATGTGGATTGTCTAAGGAACCGCGCCGTGGCCACCGGCTGACCGGCAGGTCTTCACCAGCAACGCCCAGTGTGCGGATCAGGGCCTCAAACTCGCTGAACCCGGTGATTTGGACTCGCCGTCTGAGAATGATTCGCCGGGTGGAGACCTCTCTGGTACAGGTAACGGGCCCATACGTCCCCCATGAGCCCGTTATCTGTTCTACGGACGTGAGCCGGGCGGCCGGGCGCCCGGTACCTGTTCAACGGACGTTAACCATGGACCCGGACCAACCGGCACGGCGCCGGCACACAACAACGGCGGGTGCCGGCTCCCGAGGGAACCCGCACCCGCCGACGTCATTCCGGGCCGACAACCGTCCGAAGCAAACGCTGCAAGGGCGAAAAGCCCTGCCAACGGCCCGCCTGTCCGTTAGGGATTCTCCGGAGCCTGCTGCAGATCCTCGGCCAGTTCGCCGCTGATCGTGTCGGGTGCGGGCCCAAAGGCACGCCGGGCGGCCTTGATGACACCCTTGCCCATGGCATGGTTTCCGGCTCCGCCCACCACCGCCCCCACCCCCAGAGGCAGCGCGCGTCCGAGCATGGCCGTTCCCTGCCGGGCAACAACACGCTTCATGAACTGCTTCCGGATGGAGGATCCAACGGATCCCATCAGGCCCGACGGCATGCCGCCCAGTGAGCCGGCCCAAGGCTTGGCTCCGCGCCCGGCCACGGACTGCATCATGGCAGTTCCTTCTTCACCCAGCATGATGGCCATGACCATGGTCCGCGAGCGTTCCGGATCCGAGAGATGCACGCCGTGCAGCTCGGCTACCGACTGTGCGTAGAGGGCCGTTGCCTCAAGGAATCCCACAGTAGCCGCCGCGGAGAGCCCCAGAGCCGCCACGGTGCCGATGGCGGGGACAACGGCGGTGGCACCGACGGCGGCTCCCCCGCCGGTCACGGTGTTCAGGTAGTGCTTCTCCACGATGGACACCAGCTCCGCCGGTGTCGCCTGGGGATTCTTGCGCTGCAGTCTTCTGATGTTCGCGAGCACCAGGGGGCGCTGGACCTCCACGGCCCGTTCCATGGCCCGGAGCACCGAGGCCTTAGGAGTTCCGTCCTTCTCGAAGACGGTTCCCCCGGCAGCCTTCATGGCACGGTTGGATAGAAAACCCACGGCAACGCTCCTTTTGAAACTGGCGGGCCGGCGCAGGGCACCGGGCGGGTTAAGCCTACGTGAGGCAGGTACGGAAAAAGCGGGACCGGCGAAAGAATCCGCCGGTCCCGCTTTTTCCTGCAGTCTGCTGCAGAACTCCGTGCCGAAGCACGGACTCATCAACTAGGCGCGGCTGCTCTTGCGAGTAACGAAGCCGTAGATGACGAGGACGATGATGGAGCCGATGATGGCTACGAGCCACGTCTGGATGGACCAGAAGGTATCCAGCGGAACGCCGAAGACAGCGCCGCCGATCCAGCCACCGAGGAGAGCGCCGATGACACCGAGGACCAGAGTGGCGATCCAGCCGCCGCCCTGACGGCCCGGAAGGATAGCCTTTGCGATTGCACCGGCGATAAGACCCAGAATAAGGAAAGCAATGAAACCCATGATGTACTCCTTGCTGTGTGAACGAGTGATGATTTCGTTGTTTTACCGAGCGACCTGTGGGCCGCGCTTTCCTCCACTGTACTTCATAAGCATGCTTAGGCTGTAGTCGGAAGAGATTTTCCTCAGTGGGCTTTTGATGTTAGGCCCTATTGTTTTCCTTGTTATCCAGCGGGCTTCGCGGTACATAACTGCGGAGAAAGACGTTCACGTCGCGGATCTCATCCGACCCGATGTTATGACCCATCCCGGGGTAAGTACGGGCAGTTAATGCAGTATTTCCCTCCAGCCAATTCCGGGTATTGACAATGGCGTCTTCATTGATCACCCAGTCCTCCCGGTCGCGCCCCCAAAAATACGGCACCGGCACCGGCAGCGGTTCCGCCATGGCCAGCAGCTCGTTCTCGGTTACGAATCCGGACAGGCCTACGACGGCGCTGAATCTGCGCGGCCGCAGCCGCAGCAGCGTGGTGGCCATCGCCATTCCCTGGGAAAAACCGAGCAGCGAGACGCCGCTGAAGGACCCCTCGGTCATGGTCCGGTCCAGCCAGGTGAAAATCCCCGTGGCAGCCTCCAGCACATCAGCGGTGTCGGACTGCAGATAGGGATCGAGCAGGAACCAGCCGTGGCTGTCCCCCACGGGAAAGGTCCCGCGCAGCGCTGCCGATGTGATGCCCCGGGGAATCGAGGGAAAGAGGCGCGCCATACTGTGTTCGTCGGTTCCGTATCCGTGCAGCATCACCAGAAGGTGGGTGCCCGGACGGGCTTCGGGCGGAGCAGACCACAGGACATTGTGCATTCCCTCACCCTAATGCGGAGGGTTCCGTTTGTACTTGCGGGCAGCACTGTCAGCGCCCGGCATTGCAATCACCGATCAACCTAAATAGCGTTGGTTCAGCACACCGGGCGTGGCACTCGCCACAACCGAAGGTGATGCAGATTGCGGGTGCCCATGCCGAAACCACACATAGTTGTCACCCTCACCGCCAATCCCAGCCTGGACCGCACGGTCGAGCTGCCCGGGACGTTGGTCCGCGGGGCAGTGCAGAGGGCCGCCGCCATCAGTCAGGACCCCGGAGGAAAAGGCGTCAATGTGTCCCGTGCCCTGACAGCCTCGGGAGCGGATTCGGTTGCGGTGCTGCCCGGCGCAGACAATGACCCGGTCATGGCCGGGTTGCGCGGAGCAGGTGTCAGGTACGCCAATCTTCCCATCGCTTCCGCCGTGCGCAGCAACATCACGCTGACTGAACCTGACGGAACCACAACCAAAATCAATGTTCCCGGACCGCTCCTGGCTGCTTCGGAGCAGGAGTCTCTGATCAGCCTTGTGGTCGCCACGTGCGCGGAAGGCGACGGCGGCTCCCCTGCGTCGTGGCTGGTACTGGCCGGATCCCTTCCTCCCGGTGCATCCCCGGACCTGTATGCACTCGTGTCCTCGGCTGTCCGCAGCCGCCTCGGGGATGCGGCACCGCGGATTGCCATCGATTCGTCGGGCCCGCCGCTGCTGGAGGCCCTGATGCACGGCGCCGGACCCGATCTGCTCAAACCCAACGCGGAGGAGCTGGCCGAAGTGACCGGCATTGGATCCGAAGCTGAGCTGGAAGCGGATTCTGCCCTGGCAGTCGCAGCGGCCCGCAGCCTCATCTCCAGAGGCGTCGGAGCAGTCCTCGCGACCCTCGGCCCCAAGGGCGCCCTGCTCGTCACTCCTGAAGGAGCCTGGCAGGCAACCCGGCCTCCGGTCGAGGCGCGGTCCACCGTGGGCGCCGGGGATTCCTCGCTGGCCGGATATCTGCTGGCCAATGTCGGCGGAGCCCCGCCTCCGGACTGCCTCCGCCAGGCCGTAGCACACGGCGCGGCAGCGGCGTCGCTGCCGGGTACCACCGTTCCCACACTGGCACAGACCGAACCCGGCGCTGTCACGGTGAGGGAGATATCCGTCCCCGCCGGCGCGCCCGGCGTCGAATTCACTCAGGCTGCACCCACCAAGGAGGAAGACTAATGTCGGATCTCATTACGCCGGAGCTGGTCACCCTCGACCAGAATCTGGGGAGCGAACGGTCCGAGGTGATCCGCCATCTGGTCCGGCAAGTTGTCTCTGCAGGCCGCGCCACAGACTTTGACGGACTGTATTCGGACGCCATGGCCCGGGAATCCAAGACAGCAACGGGTGTTCCCGGCGGCATTGCCATTCCACACTGCCGTTCCTCTGCAGTCACCAAGGCAACGCTGGCCATGGCCCGCATCAATCCAGCGGTGGACTGGGGCGCCAAGGACGGTCCCGCCGATATCGTGTTCTTCATCGCAGCCCCAGAAGGCGCTGACCAGGAACACCTGCAGCTGCTGTCAAAGCTGGCACGGTCCCTGATCAAAAAGAACTTCACCAGCGCGCTGCGCACGGCGTCCTCCCCGCAGGAGATCGTGGACCTCGTGGATGGTGCGCTGGGCCTGGGGCCGGTGCCGGACTCGCAGTCGCCGGGCGCCGCTTCGGAGTCCGCGAATGCGGCACCCAACACCGGTGCCAGCGCCGCCGGCACGGGCAGCCCCCACACCTCGGGGTCCGCTGCAGCCGGAGCAGGCTCCGCCGGATCGGGCGGCGCCCGCCCTGCGGGTGCACCGGCTGCGGAACCCGCGGCCGGAAGCGGTGCTGCACACGCGGCCGGGGACGGCGGGGAAACCCGCCATTTGGTGGCAGTCACCGCGTGCCCCACCGGCATCGCGCACACCTACATGGCGGCAGATTCACTGGCAGCGGCGGCTGCCGAGCGGGGAATTGACCTGCAGGTGGAAACGCAGGGTTCCGCCGGCTCAACTCCTCTGGATCCGTCGGTCATCCGCAACGCGGAGGCTGTCATCTTCGCCACCGATGTCGATGTCCGGGACAAGGGCCGGTTTGCCGGCCTGCCCGTGGTGGCCGGCCCGGTCAAACGGGGCATCGACGAACCGGGTGTCATGATCGATGAAGCCCTGGCGGCAGCCAAGGATCCCAACGCACGGCGGGTTGCCGGCGGCGGGGGCGGAGGCGAGGAACGGGATTCGCAAAGCAGCGGCGAGGGCGGCGGCTTCGGCAGCCAGCTCAAGCGGGCACTGCTAACCGGCGTCAGCTACATGATTCCGTTCGTGGCCGGCGGCGGCCTGCTCATTGCCCTGGGCTTCCTGCTCGGTGGCTATGAGCTCTCGCTGTCCGACGATGACGGCACCCTGACCGGTGACATCATCCTGGACGGCGGCACGCTCTTCAACCCGGGCGAGCAGGGCCTGCTGACCTATCTCGGTGCGGTCTTCTGGAAGATCGGCAACCTGTCACTGGCCTTCCTGGTACCCGCACTGGCCGGCTACATTGCCTACGCCCTGGCTGACCGGCCGGGCATCGCCCCGGGCTTTACCGCCGGTTCGGTGGCCCTCTTCATGGATGCCGGATTCCTCGGCGGCCTGGTTGGCGGCCTGCTCGCCGGCTACGTTGCACGGTGGGTCGGCAGCTGGTCGGTGCCTTCCTGGCTCCGCGGCCTCATGCCCGTAGTGATCATTCCGCTCATCAGCTCGCTCATAGCTTCCGGATTGATGATCCTTGTCCTGGGCGGCCCCATAGCCGCCCTGACCCAGGCCCTGAATGACTGGCTGTACGGCCTCAGCGGGGTGACCGCCATTGTGCTGGGCATCATTCTGGGACTCATGATGGGATCGGACCTCGGCGGACCCATCAACAAGGTGGCCTACGCGTTTGCAGTGGCCGGGCTCGGCGAAGGAAGCTTCGAAAACCAGGCACCCTGGCAGATCATGGCCGCGGTCATGGCCGCCGGCATGGTTCCGCCGCTGGGCATGGCCCTGGCAACAGTATTGGACAAACAGCAGTTCACAATGGCTCTGCGGGAGAACGGCAAAGCTGCCTGGCTGCTCGGCGCCGCCTTCATCTCCGAGGGCGCCATTCCGTTTGCCGCTGCAGATCCCTTCCGCGTCATTCCGTCCTGCATGGTGGGTGGAGCCGTTGCCGGCGCCATCTGCATGGGCACCGGCGTGACGTCACAGGCCCCGCACGGCGGAATCTTCGTGTTCTTCGCCATTGGCAACATCCTGATGTTCATTGTGGCTATCCTCGCGGGCATGGTGGCTTCAGGATTGATCTACGTGGCGCTCAAGCGCTGGACAGCTCCCAAGCGCGCAGAGGAGCCCGTCATTGCCTAACAGCCCACGACCCACACACAGAGAGGCACACTGATGCGGACCATCAAGGGAATCGGAGTGAGTGCCGGGCGGGTGCTTGGCCCTGCGCTGCGGATGCCGCCTCCGGTGCCTGAGCCCGAAGCTGATGCCAGGTTCGGAGCAGACAGCACGGTGGACGGCGAAAAGGCCCGGCTGAAGGACGCCGCAGAAGATGTCCGGGAAGACCTGCGCCACCGGGCGGAAACAGCCAGCGGCGATGCCAAGGCTGTGCTGGATGCAACTGCCATGATGGCCACCGACCCCATGCTGCTGAAGGCTGCCGGAAAACACATCAATGCCGGCATGGCAGCAGAGCGCGCCATATGGGAGGCCGGGCTCGAAGTTGCGGCAATGCTGCAAAGCCTGGGCGGTTACATGGCTGAGCGCACCCAGGACGTCCTGGATGTCCGTGCCCGTATCGTGGCTGAGCTGGATGGACTTCCGGCACCCGGGATCCCCGCGTCCGACACTCCGTTCATTCTGGTCGCCGAGGAACTGGCCCCGGCCGACACTGCCACCCTGGACCCCGCCAAGGTGATTGGCCTTGTGACCTCCGGCGGCGGGCCGCAGTCCCATACCGCCATCCTGGCGCGCGCCCTGGGGCTGCCTGCCGTGGTGGGAGCTGCGGGTTCCGATTCCCTCAGCGACGGCACCGAGCTCTACGTAGACGGGGCAACCGGAACCGTGGTGGCGGAGCCTGGCAGTTCGGAGCGGGAAGCCGCTGCCAAATATGCATCACGGGTTTCCCTGCCGCCCTTCAGCGGAACGGGCGCGACGTCGGACGGTCACCGTGTTCCCCTCCTCGCTAACGTGGGTTCCGGCAAGGACGCCAAATCCGCCGCAGCGGCCGGCGCGGAGGGCATCGGCCTGCTGCGGACCGAATTCTGCTTCCTGGGCCGTGATTCGGAGCCAGGCCAAGAGGAACAGGTCGCGGCGTACGGGGCAGTTTTTGAGGCTTTTCCGGGCCGAAAAGTGGTGGTCCGTACGCTGGACGCCGGTGCGGACAAGCCACTGCCGTTCCTGACCGATACCACCGAACCCAATCCGGCACTCGGCGTCCGGGGCTTCCGTACCGACAGGTCCTCCCCAGGCGTCCTCGGCCGCCAGCTGGAAGCAATTGCGATAGCGGCGGGCGCCCATGAAGCTGATGTGTGGGTCATGGCCCCCATGATTTCCACCGCCGAGGAAGCTGCGGATTTTGCCGTGATGTGCACCGGGGCGGGACTCACGATGCCCGGAGTGATGATCGAGGTTCCGGCCGCCGCCCTCATGGCGGAAGCCGTCCTTTCCCGGGTCAGGTTTGCTTCGCTGGGCACTAATGACCTCACGCAGTACACCATGGCCGCGGACCGTCAGCTCGGCACCCTGGCCACACTTAATGATCCCTGGCAGCCCGCGGTGCTGCAGCTGATCCGCCGAACGGTTGAGGGCGCGCGTGCGGCGGAAGCGGCAATCGAGCCCGGCCTGTCCCCCTCCGGAACCAAGAATGTGGGCGTCTGCGGTGAGGCGGCGGCAGATCCGGCCCTCGCCGTCGTGCTGACAGGACTGGGAGTGAACACACTGTCCATGACGCCGCGGGCGCTCGCTTCCGTAGGAGCCGTCCTGGCCACCGTTTCCCTCGCCGAGGCGCAGGAGCTGGCCTCAGTCGCCCTGGACGCGCACACTGCGGCAGAGGCGCGTACCGCGGTCCGCAGCCGGCTTCCCGTCCTGGACGAGCTGGGCCTGTAACGTGTCCCCCTCATCCACCCACGCCTACTGAGAGTACAAACGGAAGGAAACACACCATGCCGGAAAGAAAAGCCACCATCGCCAGCAGAGTTGGCCTGCACGCCCGTCCCGCCTCCATCTTCGCGGAGGCCGCCGCAGCCCAGCCTGTCGACGTGACCATTGCCATGGAGGGGGAACCCGCCGACGAAGCTCTGGACGCCGCCAGCATGCTGTCGCTCATGTCTCTGGGTGCTTCCAACGGCGACGTTGTGGTGCTGCGCGCCGAGGGTGAGGGTGCCGATGAGGCGCTCGACGCCCTGGTCAAAATCCTGGAAACGGATCTCGACGCATAAAAGGCAGCCGGACAACAGCGAAGCCAGCGGAGTTAATCCGCTGGCTTCGGTCGTAACGTCACGCTGACCCCCCACAGGCAGCGGATGTTACATAATCATTATTCTGGCACATGATCATGAAATTGTGAACGAACGATACCAATTCTTTACCTGCTGCCGTAAACCTTGGCAAGGGGTCCCTGCGGGGACCTGGTTTTAGCGACCCGCCGGGAGTTCCAAATGAGTGCCAGCCCCATGGAAATCACTATGACTGCGAAATTGGGAAGTATGCGGTCCCAGAACACAAGCTGCAGATTCCAGACGGACAGGATCAGCAGCGAGTGCACAAATACCACGGAGAGCCCCAGCGCTAAGAGCCCTGCGCTGAGCCGGATATCCGGCCGCCGCGCGGAGTCGGCAGTACAGAGGAACAAGGGCGGAATCAGGCAGGAAACCACATACACCTGATAGAGCCGGGAAATGTCGCCGTAGGCAGTAACCGTGTCCTGGTCCCAGTAGGCTGCGAGCGCAGTTGAAGATTCCGGCAGGTCGCTGAGGATAAAGAGCACTGCCACAGCGGCGGACGCGGTTCCCAGGACGGCAAGGCCCGCCGGACCTGCGATCATCCGGTGAGTCCGCGGCGCGCCGAAGGCCGCGGCGGTTTTGACTCCAAGAATCAGCAGGACGGCAAAGAGGCAGTATCGAATAAACAGGTTCGCGACATTAACGCCGCCCAGGATGGAATCCACGGGCAGGTAAATAGCCGGAATACTCAGTCCCATTGACGCAGCGAGGAGAATCAGGGCAAAGAACATTCCGCGATTCTGTCCGCGGACAGCTCCCGGAAGCCGCAGCAGGGCAAAGAAAACGCTGACAATGAAGGCTATCCACTGCAATATCATCCCAATTGCTCCAAAAGTGCAGAGTTGCTGTCTTCATCGTGCTCGAGTTTTCTCACCATTTTGCCGAGCGTATCCAGCCGGTCCCGGGCAAGAAACACCAGGTCAGCGTCTGAAAGTTCAGCAAGCGCACGTTCACGCCCCCCAATGGGCCACCCGCATTCATCCGGAGTCAGCAGGCCCGTGGCAACGAGGCCTCCGGTGAGGGACACCCCTGCAAGCCTGGCGGCCTGAACGGCAAGTTCCGGAGCGAGCCGGCCGGCGCTCAGCTGCGCCGAGAGGTTTTGCGGCGCCACACCGCTTGCGGCGCTCAACCGCTGGCGCAGGTCTCCCGGGTCCACCGCCTCAAACCATGCACGCACTGAGTTCCGGTGCGGAAAGGGACCCAGTCCGGGCAGATCTGCGGGCGACGGATTGGGGTGCAGGCTCCGCGCCACCAGCAGCTGCAGGACGCAGACATACGTCACTTGGCTGATCAGTTCGCTGGCCGTGGGTGGACGGGAGCCCGCAAGGAGATCGTGGTACTCCTCGAAAAAGGACAGAGCTTCAACCGGGCTTTGGTCACAGGCCCGGGCGACGCGGACAACGGTCGTCTCGGACACCTTGCCGCGGACCAGCTGCTGGGCCAGGGTGGAACGCTTAATGCCGGCCATTCGGCAAAGATCAGCCGTGGATTCCCAGGGGGCGGTCATGGTTCGCCAGTTCTGGAAAGCTTTGGCAGACACAGCCACAGGCGGCTCCCCCCAATTGGTTTCTCCGGACTGATGCCACTATACTATTTTCACTGGCTCCCCCTTCTGCGTTCCCCCCATATGCAGAGCGGGGAGCCAGCTTCAATTGAGGCCTTGTTTCCTCCGGTGATATACGCCTACAGCGCCTCCTGAGGCCACGAGACATGGTGGCTCAGTTCCCGGTGTTTGCCGAGATATGACGCGGCATAGGAGCAGTACGGCTTTATTCGCCGCCCCGAAGCAATAATGTCCTCCGCCGCGAACCGCACCAGCATGGATGAATAACCCTGGTGACGGAATTCCTCGCGGACCACCGTGTGGGTCAGTGCCACTGCATCCGGTGCATCCTCGTACTCCGCCGTGCCCGCCAATTCACCGCCCACGCGAATCTCGTACCGGTCCTGGTCGCTGTTTCGGGAGACCTCGACGTCGTCCCTCATATGCCCGCTCATGCCCCTGAGCCTGACACCGAAGCCGCGTTTCGTCCAGACCCCCGGCAGGACTAGGCCGGGTAGCCGCCTCCGGCCGACTCCTCTGCCCTGACCCACGCATTTTCCAGTCCGGCAACGGCAGCACCGTAGTCCCTGATCTCTTCATCATCCAGCGAACCGGATGCCTCCAGCGGCGGCCGAAGCGCAGCGGCACTCTTCATGGCACGCATCAGGTTTTTTGTCTCCGGCTTGGCTGTGTCTGCGAGTCCCGGTTTTTCCAAAGCCTTCCAACCGTCCAGCTCATAGGAGCTCCAACTTTTCAGCACGGCGTCGTGGCGGCGCTCCAAAGCTGTGATCTGCCGCCGGCGGGCGTCCCGCTGCCGGGCTGCCTGACGGCGCCGGTGGCGTACCTGCACCCAACGGACAGCACCGGCTGCGCCGCCCACGGCGGCCAAACCCACCCACGGCCCGCTGCCTGGACTGCCGGCCACCGCCCAGGCCACAGCCAGCAGGACTGTCAGCGACCCCGTCAGCCCCACCCAGAACAGTTTCTCCCCGTCCCTGCGTGCAAGGGCTGCATCAATCCATACTGCGGTCAGAATCATGGCCGCCGTCATCAGCAGCAGTGCCGGAACCAGCATTGAACCTCCAGCTTCGATCAGCGGCATGGGTGTCCTCTTTTCCGCAGCCATCCTGGTCCTGCGGGCAGGAGGGCGAATATTCTCCTGCGCAGCAGACCGTATGCTTCCATCTCACGCCGGATGAGCGGAAAGGTCAATGTCCGCGCCGCCCGCCGCCGGCGGGACGGATTCCGGCTGGAACGGATTTACCAAGTATGCTGATGTCTTTGATTTACTGTCCTGCCCACGGCGTCTATCCGGGAGCCTTGACCCGGAGTACAAAGGATAAGAATGAGAATCCCCGCACCCCGCGGACCAGTCAGCGCCAGCCTTCTTGACCTGCTCACGTCCCCGGAAACCCCGTCCGGAGACGCCCTTGCGGATCTGGCCAAAGCCGCCCGCGGCGCCTGCCGCGGCACTGCCGACATCCTCCGTGACGATGACCTTCAGCTGACCCTGTTCTGCCTGTACGAGCTGCACTACAGCGGACTGGACACGGTCCCGGACACACTCGAGTGGCATCCCGGCCTTGTCGGCCTCCGCCTGGACCTCGAGAAGGCTTTCGAGGCCGCCCTCCGAAGTGCAGTTCCCGTTCCCGCACTCCCCGACCCCACGTCGGAGGCGGTTGCGGCGGAACTGTTCCGGATGGCCGCGGACGACGACGGGCCCAGCGTTTCCCGCTTCGTCGCCGCCAAGGCAACCCATGAGCAGCTGCAGGAATTCCTGATCCTGCGTTCCGTCTACCAGCTGAAGGAAGCCGATCCCCACAGCTGGGCCATTCCCCGACTTCCGGTGGGCCGCGCCAAGGCGGCACTGATCGAAATCCAGGCGGACGAATACGGCGGCGGACGTCCCGAACGCATGCATTCCCACCTCTTTGCCGTCACCATGCAGGGCCTGGATCTGGAGACCGAGTACGGCTGGTACCTCGACGCCATTCCCGCGCTGACCCTCGCGTCCTCCAACGCCATGTCCCTGTTCGGCCTGAACCGCCGCCTGCGCGGAGCTATCGCAGGCCATCTGGCCGCCTTTGAGATGACCTCTTCGCTCCCGAACTCCTTCTATGCCCGGGGCTTCCGCCGGTTGGGGTTCGATGACACGGTCACCTATTACTTTGATGAGCATGTGGAGGCCGACGCCGTCCACGAACAGATTGCTGCACGGGACCTGGCCGGAGGACTGGTCGAGGCTGAACCCGCACTGCTGGCCGATGTAATGTTCGGTGCGGCAACGGTACTGGCCCTGGACGCACTGATGGGTGAGGACCAGCTCATGGCATGGAAGGAAGGCCGCTCCGCCCTCCGCGTACAGCCAGCCGGAGCTGCAGCGGCAGCCCTGGACAGGGTTGCCCTGGACAGGGTTGCCCTGGCGTCCGGGGTGACTCCGTGAACGAGGCAGCCGACGAACACGAGTGTGCCGGATGCCCCGGCAGCGAACCTCCAGCGGCGGCGGAGGCTGCGGACGCGGGGAAACGGCCGGCAGCGGCCTCCATTGTCACCTATCCCAACGGGCCCCTGCTGATTCGCGGAGACTTTGAAATCATCACCCCCGACGGCGTTCCCGTCCCCCGCGACCGGGAAACCGTGGCACTGTGCAGGTGCGGCGGCTCCGCGATCAAGCCCTATTGCGACGGAACACACAAGCTGATGAAGTTTGATACCGCCCGCCGCCGGCCCGTGCCGGCCCCCGTGCTTGAACGCCGCCGGACTGCCGCCGAGGAGGGCGTCGGAGAGCGCAGGGGAAACCCTGCCGGGGAAGGCGGCGCCGGCAGGGTTTCCTGAGCCGGCGGCAAACGCACGGCCGGGTTTGGAAGGCCCGCGGCAAAGAAAAAGCACCCCGGTTCGAAAACCGGGGTGCTGCCGAAGTCCCGGCAAGCTGTTGAGGGCTTGCCGGCCCATCTTCTGGTGGGCCCTGTGGGGCTCGAACCCACGACCCACGGATTAAAAGTCCGATGCTCTACCAACTGAGCTAAAGGCCCCCAGCCGTATCGGGACAGCTGTACCGGCCCGGGTTTCCCCCCGCCAATCCAGCCGTCGACGAATCGACTTCTCCACTTTATCGCACGCGGGACGCATCTCACGAAACATCGGCGCGCACACTTCACGATTCGCCCCCGGCAGCTACCGTACAAGACCCGCACCGGAGGCCGGGGAGCTCTCCTCGACGCCCGTTCCCGGGGCGGAGTATTCTCAAATCATGAGTGAGTCCAATGAAATGCCCCCACGGCATCACAAACCCAAGCTGTACGCTCCGCTGGACTTCGCCAACATCCCCGGAGGCGCGGATCCGGCCCGGGTGTCCGAGGCGGCCCATCTGGCAGCCCGGGCGCTGGTCCACCACGGCAGGGAAAGCTCCGATCCGGAAATTACCCGCCGCCTGGTGAAGCTGGCTGACCGGCAGGGCCTGGAATCCATCGCCGAGATGTGGGCCGAAAGCCCTGCCCGCTCCCTGCCGGGTGCCCTGTGGCGCCTCTATGCCCTCCGCGCAGCCACTCAGCAGAATCCGGAGCGGGTTGCCGCCTACTACGCCGCCGGCAAAGATGTTGCCCAGGTGTCCAAGGTGGTGGCGGGAGTTGCCGAGCCGCTGGGCGCTGATGAGGTCAAGGCCATGGCAGACACCATCCTCTCCGGAGCTTTCGAAGGTGAGTTTGACGTGGCGCTGGAACGCTTTGCGGCATTCTGCCGCGTGGTTGCCCTGGGCCAGACCCATCACGCAGATTCAGCAGAGGCAGGCAGCACCGACAAGGCGACACAGCTCACCCGCAATGCCCGCCAGTTGATGCGTACGGCCGAAGATTTGGAGTATTCAGCGGCCGCCTGGCGACGGGGAGAGCTGGATTAAGGGCCTCCCCGAGCTCATGTTGACAACGCCGGCGAAGCGTAGAAAACTGAAATTGGTGTCGGACTGCGGAACCCCCGGGCTTCAACTTAGAGCCGCTTCGAGCGGCCTTCCGCCGAGAGGCGCTCCCGGTCCGGCACCGCTTTTGGATCTACCCCCGCAGCCGATAATCTTGGGCTCGTGACCTACTTCCCGCAGGGCCCCCACGCCGGCCGGCAACCCCGGGTTTGCCCATGAAGCTGCGACTCTTTCCCCAGGAAAACGCCGGGCTCGAACTCCTTTCCACTATGGGCGGCGTACTGATCCGCGGCGCGGGGACACTTTCGGAAGTCCTTGGTGCAGAAGCCGCTGACTACGAACGCCTCGCCGAGCACATGCATCAGCTTGAAGCTGAAGCCACCGGCCTGCACTTCGCGCTGATGACGCAGATGAGGTCAAGCTTCATCAATCCGCTCCCCCGTGAGGACCTCTACGACCTTTCCCTCACGCTGATGTCAGCGATGGAAAACCTCGACGCCGCCGCGGAAATCATTTCGCTGTACCGGCTGACCGGCATTTCCAAACGTGCTGCCGAGCAGCTTGAAGTCATTGGCCGGCAGGCGGAGCTGACCGCAGGAGCCATGCGCCGCCTGGCTTCGCTCGAGGACCTCGACGACTACTGGATCGAGATGCTGCGCCTGTCCAAGCGCTCTGAGCGCACCCACCGTATCTGGGTGTCCGAACTCCTGCGCGACCACAAGCCGCTAACGTATGCCCGGCACAGGGACCTGGCTGACCAGCTGGCCGGAACCACCGCTTCCCTGCGGCAGTGCGCCACGGCCGTAGGCGGCATTCTGGTGCGGGAATCCTAGGTGGAGCCGGTTCTCCTGGCAGCCGTGATTCTGTTTGCGGGAGCCTACGCCTTCATCAATGGGTTCCACGACGTTTCAAACTCCGTGGCCACCTCGGTGCGCACCCGGGCACTGACCCCCACAGCCGCCGTCGTCCTTGCCTCCGTCTTCAACCTGACCGGCGCCCTGCTGAGCACAGCCCTGGCCCTGGTTCTGGCGGACCGGTTCATCCAGCTGCCGGAGGGAACACCCGGCCTCGGAATCCTGATAGCGGGGCTGCTGGCCGCGTGCGGCTGGGGCGTGTGGACCTGGTGGCGGCGCATGCCCTCATCGTCAACGCACGCCCTGGTGGGAGGCATCGTGGGCTCCGGAGCGGCATCCACACTGGTGGGCGGTCCCAACATTGCGGAGTCCTCCCAAGTGCTCCTGCAGCAGATTGTCCTGCCGCTGCTGCTCTCCCCAGTGGTTGCCTTTGTCCTGGCCTACCTGCTGGTTTTTCCGACCACGTGGCTCATGCGCTACAGCTCGCCGCGCCGCGGCGACGCCGGGAACCGGATTGCCCAGTCAGTGTTCACGTCGGCGTTTTCGCTGGGCCACGGCATGCAGGACGGGCAGCGGACAATGGCGGTGATAGTCCTGGCGCTGGTGGCCGCCGGAGTCTCCGGCAGCACCGGCATTCCGCTCTGGGTGCAGATCTTTTCCGGCGTTGCGCTGGCCGCGGGCAGCCTCTTCGGCGGCTGGCGGATCAGCCGGACACTGGGAAGCCGCCTGGTGCGCATCGACCCGCTGCGCGGCATGAGCGCGACGGCGGTCAGCTCCTCCATGCTCTTCCTGGGTGCCGTATGGCTTCAGATCCCGCTCTCGAGCACACAGACCATGACCTCGGCGATTGTGGGTGCCGGTGCCAACCAGCGGTTTTCCACTGTCCGGTTCATCCCGCTGCGGGAAGTCCTGATGACCTGGCTGGTCACGGCCCCGGTCACCGCACTGCTCGGCGGGATTCTCTTCCTGGCCCTCAGCCCGCTGCTTTGAGGCACCCTGCGGGACACGCACGGAAAGCACCGGGGCGCAGGAACTGCTCCTATCCGAAGCGGCCTGAAACGTAATCCTCAGTGGCCTTCTGGGACGGGTTGTTGAAGATGACCGTGGTGTCGTCGTACTCGATGAGCTTGCCCGGCTTGCCGGTACCGGCAATGTTGAAGAAGGCGGTCTTGTCGGAAACCCGGGCTGCCTGCTGCATGTTGTGGGTCACGATCACCACCGTGTAATCGCTCTTGAGTTCCTCGATGAGGTCCTCGATGGCGAGGGTGGAGATGGGGTCCAGGGCCGAGCACGGCTCGTCCATGAGAATAACCTCGGGCGAAACGGCAATGGCACGGGCAATGCACAGACGCTGCTGCTGGCCGCCGGAGAGGCCGGAGCCGGGCTTGTCCAGGCGGTCCCGGACTTCCTTCCACAGGTTGGCCCCGGTGAGGGACTTCTCCACGAGGTTGTCCGCATCGGACTTGGAGATGCGCTTGTTGTTCAGCTTCACGCCTGCCAGGACGTTGTCCCGGATGGACATGGTGGGGAACGGGTTGGGGCGCTGGAACACCATGCCGATGTGGCTGCGCACCGTCACGGGGTCAACTCCGGGACCGTAAAGGTTTTCGCCGTCCAGCAGGACTTCGCCCTCCACCCGGGCGCCGGGAAGGACCTCATGCATGCGGTTCAGGGTGCGCAGGAAGGTTGACTTTCCACAGCCCGAGGGTCCGATGAACGCCGTGACGGAGCGGGCCTCAATGTTGATGTTGACGTTTTCTACGGCCAGGAAGTCGCCGTAGTAGACGTTGAGGTCCTTAACGTCGATTCGCTTGGACATGTGATTCCTTTTGTTG
>NZ_JASDDG010000008.1 GCF_030407495.1 Arthrobacter sp. APC 3897
GGCTTCAATCGTTCCGGCGCAGGGGAGGGGTGACGCAGTGGGGGGAGTCCACCACACTGGACTGTGTGTCCCGCATGAGCATGAACCAGGCCTTCGCCCGGCGGTTCAATTCCGGCCCTGACGTTGAGCGCACCGCATTCTTCAGTGATGCCGTCTTCGCCATTGCCATGACCCTGCTCGCCGTGGACATTAAGGCTCCTCAGGTGTCCGGCGATGAGCTGGGCCGGGCCGTCGTCGAGCAGTTTCCGGAATTCGGCGCGTACCTGCTGTCGTTTGTGGTGACCGCTGCCTATTGGCTCAGTCATCATCGCCTCTTCCGGCTGCTCTCCGGATTCACAGTAGTGCTGCAGCGCCTGAACCTGGCCCTGCTGCTGATGGTTGCGCTCATCGGCTACGCCGCGGACATGATTGCCTTTCACGGTAACCAAGTGCTGGGGGTGGTGGTCTACGCGGGAATACTGGGTCTCATTGGAGTGGTCAACACATCGATGTGGATCTACGCCGGCCGCCGGGGGCTGTTTCGGGATGACGTGCATCCCCGGCTTCTGGCCTATGCCCGGACGCGTGTGGCGGTAACGCCGGCAGTGTTCCTGGTGTCCATTCCGATTGCCTTTCTGAGTCCTGCAGCCGCCACCTATTCGTGGGCCGCCATCGTCGTCGTAAACCTGCTGTTCCGGGTGCTTGGAAGCAGAGCCCCCGCACCGGCCGAAATAGCCGGCAACGCCTGACGATTCGTTGGATTAGCCATTCATCGGGTAGTCTTATATCTGCTTCTTCGGGAGCAATGCCTGGAGGATTCGCCTAGCGGCCTATGGCGCACGCCTGGAACGCGTGTTGGGTTAACGCCCTCGGGGGTTCAAATCCCCCATCCTCCGCCACTCAAGCCCCACCAGCCGGAATTATCCGGCCGGTGGGGCTTGTTTCGTTCTAGCGCTGGTACCACGCCCCCGTAGGGACAGGTCCTACTGCCAGGCCTGCTGCGCCGCATCCCCAAGCGCCTTGCAGCCATTGCTGACGAACTGGCGCAGACGGCCGGGAGACGGTGCCCGACGCCGGCTTCAGCACCTCCCTGGAGGAGATGGACGCCGGGATCAGCATCAACAACACAGTCTCCGGCTTTCCCGAAATCCAGGATGCCACCCCGCTCTTTGACTGCAGCGTGGTTCCGGCCGGTCAGCCCCAGCTTCGTAGCCTCACCGCTCACCAACAAGCCCGTCTGCGAAGTGGCGATGGATCTGCGCGTCCACGGGTCCTCAATGCCAGTGCCTGGCCCGGTGCGTCGGGCAGGTATGCGCTGCTGGTATTTATGCCGGACGCTGTTTGCGGGGGAGGCCGACGTCGTCATCGCCGGCGGTACCGCTGCGGCGATCACCTCGCGCAGGTGTTCGCGGAGCTCCTGGGCGGTGCGATGGCCAGCGACGGCTTTCATATAGTGGCACCGGAGCCCAGCGGGCAGTACGCAGCGCATGCCATTACCGGGCACTGCGCCGCTCCGGCGTGCATCCAGCGGCGTGGATCTGATCTCCGCCCACGGCACGCCCATCAGGGCGCCCTAGCCACAGCCGCCATCGGGTCTTTTGTGGCCGGTACCATAGCAACGGCGCTGGTCGCGTTCTTTGCCCCATGGATCGTTGATGTTGCAGTCAAGTTGGGGCCCCAGGATTATCTTGCCCTCATGGTTGTGGCCTTTATGACCGTCAGCGCGCTCGTTGGTAGTTCGCCACTGCGTGGCGTGGTCGCCATGGTTCTCGGCCTGGTCATAGGCATAGTGGGTATTGATTTTCAAAGCGGCCAGTCCAGGCTGACCTTTGGAATGGTACGTCTGCTCGACGGCGTTGACGTTGTCGTATTGATAGTTGCCCTGTTTGCCATTGGGGAAGTTCTCTATGTTGCGGCACATCAGGCGTCGAGCCATTTTGATCTGATTTCCATTCGGAGCCAGAAATGGATGACCCGCCAAGATTGGAAGCGGTCTTGGAAGCCTTGGCTTAGGGGGACTGCCATCGGTTTCCCATTGGGAGTGATCCCGGCCGGTGGTTCCGAGATCCCCACTTTCCTGTCCTACTCCTTGGAAAAGAAGCTTTCAAAGCATCCTGAGGAGTTCGGCAAGGGTGCGATCGAAGGTGTCGCGGGCCCGGAGGCCGCCAACAACTCTAACGTTGCCGGAGCCATGGTCCCGCTGCTGACCCTCGGGATCCCCACGTCAGCTACTGCAGCAGTGATTCTCGTAGCCTTCCAGCAGTACGGAATACAACCTGGTCCGCAGCTGCTCGAGACTCAGCCAGCCTTGGTTTGGGGGTTGATAGCAAGCCTGTTTATTGGGAACTTTATGCTTTTGGTTCTGAACCTGCCCCTTGTTGGTGTGTGGGTGAAGATTTTGCATATTCCCAAACCGTATCTCTACGCCGGGATCGCCACTTTTGCCCTGCTCGGTGCCTATTCCGTAAACGGATCCACCTTTGATGTTGGCTTGATGTTGTTCTTTGGCATCATCGGATATCTGCTTCGTCGGTATGGATTCCCCATCGCTCCTTTGATAGTGGGCGCGATTCTGGGCCCTTTGGCGGAGCTGCAGATGCGCCGGGCTCTCGACATAAGCGCCGGTGACCTTTCGGCGCTGGTATCCACGCCTTTTACTGTCGTGGTCTATGCCGTCCTTGCACTGGTAATCCTTGTACCGATGTTCCTGCGTGCAAGCAGGCGAAGGGCAGCGGGCAGGCCGGGGACAAAGGTCGCTGCGTGAATCTATTGGACCATCAGAGAGCGGCGCCGCCATCCGGTGCCTATGGACGTCTAAGGGATTGGATAATTAGCGGCAAGTTAGCGCCCGAGACTCAGGTTACGGAGCCCGGCTTGGCCCAGATGCTTGGCCTGAGCAGGACCCCCGTAAGGGAGGCTTTGACGATCCTGGTATCGGAGGGCCTCATGACACGGCTTCCCACGGGGCGGGTGATGGTTGCTGCGGTTTCGGTCGAGGAGATCCAGAGAATCTACGACGTGAGGTCCCGTCTTGAGGGACTGATCGCCAGAGATGCGTCGATGCGGATCACTCCGGAGGATCGGTCAGACTTGGAGCGGCAAGTCGTCCTGATGGAGCGTCTGAGTGATGATTACGCGGAAGTAGTAAGAATCGGCAAGAGCTTTCATCAGCAACTGGAATACATCTCCAGAAACCTGGTCTGTTCCAGCTTCCTCCAACAAATAAGGGGACATGTAGACCGGTACAGGGTCTTCACGACCCAAGAGCCAGGCCGTTCCTTTCTAGTGGCTGCAGAGCATAGGGGGGTGTTTGAGGCAGTGGTTTCCGGCACTCCCGAGACTGCGGAATCGGTTATGAGGCTTCACATTGATGAGGCAGGAAAAGCAGCCTCCGATTGGGCGAGAAAATGGTCAGCACCGGAAACATAAATCCACACCAGCTTTGTAGGGAGAGATGTGCAGGCGTCTCCGGGTGCCGCTTACCCGGGACGCCTGCAACTTGTTAAGCAATTGGAGCCAGATCAGTGCCGGTCGAGAGCTTGATCCAGGGGTTCCGAGATTTCGTTGTAGGCACCGGTCTGGAGCTGCACCTCGCGGTCCTTGTGGATCAGTGGGGCGTGTGGATCAGTGGGGCGTGTGCTGGATCTGTAGGTTCTGCGCATCCTGCAGGTTCCGGGGTGTGATTTCTATCCGCCCGACCGGTGGCGGGGGCCGAACGTCCTCATGGCCGGACCGCTAGAGGGGACGGAAGTAGTCCAGGACACCCGCGCTGTCCCAGATCTCGGCGTATTTGGCCTGCAGATCGTAGAGCGATGCATTGTGCACAGTTTCGTCCCGGTCCCCGACGGCGTCGCTCACCACGATGGGAATGAACCCGTGCTGGACAGCATCAACGGCGGTGGCACGGATGCAGCCGCTGGTGCTGGTGCCCACGATCACCAGGGTGTCCACCCCCTGGGCCTGCAGGTCCCGGGCGAGGTCCGTGCCGAAGAACGCGCTGGCATACTGTTTCACCAGCACGGTTTCGCCATCCTCGGGAGCAACTTCAGGCATGATCGAGCCCAGCTCCGAGTCTCCGATCAGCAGCCGCAGCGCAGGGACCTTCAGAATGAACACCCCGCCGTCGGCACCATCGGGGCCGTAGCTGACGCGGGTGTGCAGCACGGGAACTCCGCTGGCCCGTGCCGCGCCAATGACTGCGGCCGCCGTAGTGAGGAACTCCTGATCCGGCAGGCACAGCGGACTTTCCGGCTCGAAGTATGCCCGCATGAGGTCAACGGACACCACGGCCGGCGTGCGGCCGGGGGCCAGGCTCCCGTCGAATCCGTCGGCGAAACCGCTCACAGCATGGCCACCGGGGGAGTCGGAGCCTCCAGCCCTGTTTCAGCGAGGCTGTTGGCCAGCAGATCCGCCAGCTCACCGCCCCGGTTGAACAGCGGCAGCGGTTCCTTCCGGTCCCCGCGCAGCTGGGCGCGCAGATCCTCGGTGGCCCCGGCGTCGAGCGCTCCGTCGGCAGTGCACACCACACCGTAGCGCCGTGCGCCGTCGCCGGTGACCAGCCCGCGCCGCACCTCCTTGGCCACAAGCTCGGGGTCCCGCTCCAGCGGATCCCCCCATCCGCCGCCGCCCCAGGTGACAAAATGCAGCACGTCACCGGGAGCCACTGCAACGTCGTGGACCTTCGACGGCAGCACGGTGGTGGTGCCGTCGGCCTTGTCGATCCATTTCCGCCCGCGCGCACCCGGATCCCCGCCGCGGACGCCCCAGGGGTAGGTGAGCCAGCGGTCGTCATGGATGGCTATGGTGCCCGGCTCCAGGAACCGGTATGCGACGTCGACGCCGTTGCCGCCGCGGTGCAGCCCCGCTCCGCCGGTGTCAGCAATGGTCTCCCAGCGCTCGATGATCAGCGGGTAGTAGGACTCCAGGTACTCGCACGGGATATTCGTGAAGGATGGCCACAGCGAGTGGCCGTCCGGGCCGTCGCCCACCGGGCGGCCGGGGATCCCGCCGAAACCAATGGAGTACAGCTGGAACCACTCACCCTTGTGGTCACCGGAGCTGTAGTTCCCGGAGTACATGAAGTGGGGCGAGGAGGAGAATCCGGCACCGTTGAGCAGGTCCGGGTTGGCCTGGCCCAGGAGCCCGCCAAAGAGATCGAACAGCCGGCCAATTCCGTGGTTCCGGCCGTTCAGCGCCGCCGGATACCGCGGTTTCCAGAACGTGTCCTCGGGGATCTCCACGTCCACCAGCGGGTAGAAGCCGTCATTCCACAGGATCTGCGGGTCCGCGACCGTGATCATGTAGATGCCGAAGAACATCCGGATGAGGTTTTCGTTGATGTAGTAGTTGATTGGCCCCTGCGCCTGCGGGCTGCTGCCGGTCAGGTCGATCAGCACCTTGTCGCCGGTGCGGGTGATCGTCATCTTCAGTTCGTAGGGTCCGAAGCCCCGGCCGTCGTCGTCGATAAAATCGGTGAAGGACAGCGGCTTGCCCTCCTCGAAGACCACGGAGAGGAGGGTTTTCATGGCCCGGTAGTTGCGGTCCAGCAGGGCGTTCAGCGCTGAGGTGTAGGTGTCGACGCCGAAGCGTGCGCACATTTCCTGCACCCGCCGGGCGGCGGTGCTGCAGGCGGCAACCAGTCCGTTGAGGTCAGCGCGGTTCCAGTCCGGTTTGCGGACCTGGTTCAAGATGATTCCCAGCGACGTTTCGTCGCGTTCCCCGCGCCGGTACAGCTTGAACGGCGGAATCACCACGCCTTCTTCGAAGATGGTGCGCGCGTCGGTGGGCATGGAGGCCGGGGTTTTGCCTCCGACGTCGGTCATGTGGCCAAACTGGGAGGACCAGCCCACAATCCTGCCCTCGTAGAAGATGGGCATCACCACCAGCCAGTCATTGGCGTGGCTGATGGCCGCACCGCAGGAGTAGGGGTCCGAAGTCATCAGGACATCGCCCTCCTCGATGGTCCCGTGGAAGTTCTCCAGGAAATCCGGGATGGACAGGCCAAACTGGCCAACGATCATCTTCCCGGACGGGTCCGCGATGAGCGGGAACTCGTCATGCTGTTCGCGGATGCCCGGGCTCAGCGCTGTCCGGAACAGGGTTTCGTCCATTTCGTAGCGGGCGCTGCGCAGGGCGTTTTCAATCAGGTCGAGCGTGACAACGTCCACGTCCACCGGACGCAGCGCCTCGGTGGCGGTCTCCACAAGCTGTGCCATGGGGCTACTCCTTCGAATCTTCGGCGGGGCGGGCATCTTCGGCGGGGCGGATCAGCAGGCTGCCGTGTTCATGCACCGTGGCGGCGTGTCCGGGCAGGACCAGGGTGGTGGAGTCCATCTCGGCGATGACCGCCGGGCCGGGGACTACGTTGCCGGCCAGCAGCCGGTCCCGGTCATAAACGGTGGCTTCAACCGTGTTTCCGTCCACGTAAATGCTGGTCATGGTGCGTTTGGCGGCGGATGGGTCCGGTCCGCCGGTTTCCAGCGTGATCGATGCGACCTCCGGGTGGGGCCCGTTGACAGTGGCCCGGACGGTGACCAGCTCATGTTCGTTATTGAGCAGGAAGGAGAACAGCCTCTCGTGCTCGGCATCGAAGGCCGAGCGGAGACCGGCAAAACCGCCGCCGTCGTCGGCTGCGAACGCCGAGAAATCGATGGGCACGGGAATTTCGAAACCCTGCCCGTGGTAGCGCACGTCAGCGGAGTAGCTGACGGTCAGCTCATCCTCCGCAAGTCCGGCGGCCAGCAGTGTTTCCCGTGCCGTGGCCGCAAGCTCCTGAAGCAGGACCACCAGATCGGCGTCGGCGAAGTCGCTGAACGGGCGCACGAGGGTGCGGCCGGCTTCATCGCGCAGGCTTGTGGTGGCATCGCCGTAGGCGGAGAGCACCCCCGGCGACGGCGGGATGATGACGGGCCATGCTCCGGTCAGTTTTCCCAGCGCGTTGGCGTGCAGCGGACCGGCGCCGCCAAAGGCCACCAGGGCGAAGTCCCGCGGATCAAAACCCTGCTGGGTGGACACGAGCTTCAGCGCGCCGAACATGTTCTCGTTGACGATGTGCACAATGCCTTCGGCGGCACGTTCCACCTCGTTCAGGCCCGTGGCGTCCGCGATGGTTTTCACCGCTGCGGAGGCGGCTTCGGCATCCAGCCCAATCTCGCCGCCGGCGAGCTGCGACGGCAGATAGCCCAGGACCACATTGGCGTCCGTCACTGTGGGTTCGGTTCCGCCGCGGCCGTACGACGCCGGCCCGGGGGCGGCTCCGGCGGACTGCGGGCCGACGCGCAGCGCCTGGGTCAGCGGAGGAACGTGCGCGATGGATCCGCCGCCGGCGCCGATGGTCCTGACATCCACGGATGTTGCGCGGACGGTCAGGTCCCCCACCCGTGTTTCACGGCCGATCCGGGGCTGCAGGTTCTGCACCAGGGCAACGTCGGTGGAGGTGCCGCCCATGTCGAAGGTGAGGAAGTCCCGGTATCCGGCCTGCTCCGCAGCCCATGCCGCCCCGGTCACACCGCCGGCGGGTCCGGAGAGCAGCAGTGACACCGGATTCTCGGCGGCCACCGTTCCGGACACCAATCCTCCGTCGCTGCGCAGGATGGACAGCCGGGCGTCCATGCCGGCGTCGGCCATCTGGGCGTCGAGGTTCCGGACATACCCGGAGACCTGGCCCTGGACGTAGGCGTTGGCCACGGTGGTGATGGCCCGTTCATATTCGCGCAGTTCCGGCAGCACCACCGAGGAGCGGGACACCGGAATCCCCGGCAGTTCCTCAGCGGCAATTTCAGCGATCCGGGTTTCGTGGTCTCCGTTGGCGTAGGCGTTGATCAGGCAGATGCTCAGGGCTTCGATGCCGTTGTTCCGCAGCTTGCCGAGCTGGCGCCTGACGTCATCCTCGTCCAGCGGTGTCAGCACCGAGCCGGTGGTGGTGACCCGTTCGGTCACCTCCACTGTGTCTTCCAGATCCGCCAGCGGCTCGGGTTTGGGCCAGATGATCCAGCCGGCCAGGCCGCCGGGGACAAAGGACCTGGCGATCTGCAGGACCTGCCGGAATCCGCGTGTGGTCACCAGACCCACACGCGATCCCTTCTTTTCCAGAATGGCGTTGGTGGCAACAGTGGTCCCGTGCAGGACGTCGCGGACCGCGGACGGCTCGATGCCTGCTGCCGCGCACACCTGGCGGATGCCGTGCAGCACGCCCAGGGACTGGTCTTCCGGCGTGGAGGAGGTCTTGTACCGATGGGTTTCCCCGGTGTCCTCGTTGACCAGCAAAATGTCGGTGAATGTGCCGCCCACATCCACGCCTAACCGAAACGCCATCACTTCTCCTTGGGGGTGGCGCTGCCCGGGCCCGCGGATCCTGCCGGGTCGGTGCAGCGTGGGAATCGGGCTGGAATGCCGCGGATGGTGCATGCGTCGCATTCGGTGGCATCAGGCTAGGTTGGCTGCTGACCACTGTCAAGAGATTGCATACAACCCAACTTTCCCAAGCCCGGCGTTCCTTGACATTACTTCGCACTACCTGCGAAGTTGTATGCACTACGCGCCGCCTTGGCTGCGCACAACCATCACTCAAAGTGTTCACGGCGCAGCCCAGGAGGATCAGGATGACAGGTTCCGGACAGTCTGCGGGCCCGCTGGCCGGGGTGCGGGTGGTGGAAATGGGCCAGCTGCTGGCCGGCCCGTTCTGCGGACAGCTTCTTGGCGATCTAGGCGCCGACGTCGTCAAAATCGAGGACCCCGCGAAGGGGGACCCGCTGCGCCAGTGGGGCCGGCAGCTGCCCAAGGGCCAGTCACTGTGGTGGTCCGTCGTCGGGCGCAACAAGCGCTCCGTCACCCTGAACCTGCGCGAAGCCGAGGGGCAGGAACTGGCCCGGAAACTGATCGCGGACGCGGACATCCTGGTGGAGAATTTCCGCCCCGGAACCATGGAGCGCTGGGGGATGGGCTTCGAAGACCTGCAGGAAATCAACCCCCGCCTGGTGATGGTCCGGGTCTCCGGATTCGGGCAGGACGGCCCCTACTCGCAGCGCGCGGGATACGGCGCCATCGGCGAAGCCATGGGCGGACTGCGCTATGTGGTGGGGGATCCATCCACGCCGCCCTCGCGGGTGGGCATTTCCATCGGCGACACCCTCGCGGCGATGTTCGCCACCATTGGGGCTTTGGCCGCGCTGCAGGAGCGGCAGGTGAGCGGCCGCGGCCAAATGGTGGATTCGGCCATCTATGAGGCGGTGCTCGGCGTCATGGAATCACTGGTGCCCGAGTGGCAGATAACGGGTTATCAACGGGAACGGACCGGAGCCGTGCTGCCCAACATTGCCCCGAGCAATGTCTACCCCACGAAGGACGGGCAATGGCTGCTGATCGCGGCAAACCAGGACACCGTTTTCGCCCGGCTGGCCAAGGCCATGCAGGCACCCGAACTGGCTGCGGACGGCCGCTATGCCACGCACGGCGCACGCGGTGAACGTCAGGAGGAACTCGACGAACGGATTGCCGCCTTCACCTCCTCTCTGGATGCCGAAGCACTGGAAGCTGTGCTGGAAGAACATGGCGTTCCGTCCGGCCGGATCTTCCGCCCCGTGGACATGTTCACTGATCCGCAGTTCCAGGCCCGCGGCTCCATCACCGAAGTGGACCACCCGGCGCTTGGATCCCTGGCCATGCAGAACGTTTTCCCGCGCCTGAGCCGCACCCGCGGCAGCATCCGCTGGCCCGGCCCGGAACTTGGCGCCCATACCGCTGAAGTCCTCGCCGGCGTCGGAGTGGATCCGGCCGCGCTCCAGGACCTGCGCACCCGGGGTGTGGCATGAGCCTGCCCGGGCTGCCAGCCTCGGTCCGGCTGGTGGAGGTGGGGCTGCGGGACGGACTCCAGTCGGTGCCGGAACCGCTGTCGACGGCGGAGAAAGTGGAACTCGTCCGGCTGCTGATCGACGCCGGCGTGCGGGAAATTGAGGCGGTTTCCTTCGCGCATCCCAAGGTCCTGCCGCAGCTTGCCGACGCGGCGGAGGTGATGGCTGCCCTTCCGCGGATTCCGGGTGTGCGCTACCGTGGCCTGGCGCCGAATTACCGGGGTGCCGAGCGGGCCGTGGACTGTGGGCTGGATGAGCTCGTGGTGGTGGTCTCCGCGGATGAGGACGTCAGCCAGCGCAACCAGCGGCTCTCCGTCACCGAAGCGCTGGCCGGTCTTTCCCGGATTGGGCACCTCGCCGACCGGACCGGACTCCGCCTCGTCACCGCCGTCGCATGCTCCTTTTTTGCCCCGGCGCGGGGCCCTGTTCCCGACGCGGAGAGGCTGCGGGTGGTGCATGCAGCTGTCGACGCCGGTTCGGCGGGCGTATACCTCGCCGGCACGTCCGGACAGGAGGAGCCCGGTGAATTCCATGACGGGGTTGCCGAGGTGCGCACCCTGTATCCGGAGCTGGAGGTTGGCGTCCATCTGCACAACCGCAACGGCTTTGCGCCAGCAAACGCCATCGCGGCGATGCAGGCCGGAGCGGACTGGCTGGAGGGTTCCTTCGCCGGGCTCGGCGGGGACCTGTGGTTCCCCGGGGATCCGTCGGTGCTGGGCAACGCACCGCTGGAGGACCTGGTGCATCTGTGTGACGGGCTGGGTGTTTCCACCGGGATAGACCTGCCGAAGTATCTGCGGGCCGCAGACCGGATTGTTGAGCTGACCGGCCGGCCGTCCGCGTCCTTTGTTTCCCGGGGCGGCACCCGGGCCGACCTGGCGGCTGCGTCCTGGCCCGAGCAGTCGGAACCCGCCTCCGACCGGGGCTAACGTGGTGGGCATGGAACAACCCGAACACCCCGAACATCCCGTGCAGCCGGCTGAACCCGTTGATGACAGTGCCTACGCCAGGATCCGCGGCCTGATTGCCTCCGGTGACCTTGAGCAGGGGTCCTGGCTGCGGGAAACTGCCCTGGCCGAACGGCTTGGTGTCAGCCGCACCCCCATCAGGGAGGCTTTGAACCGGCTGGCCGCCGAGGGCATCGTGGAGATGAGCCGGAACAAGGGCGCCCAAGTGGTGAGCTTCAGCGGCAAGGATGTGGCGGATCTGTATGACGTCCGCGCCGGGTTTGAACCGCATGCGGCGCTGCTGGCGGTGCCCCGGCTCAGCGGCGCCGACGTTGACCGGCTCGCCGTTTTGGCCGCCGAAATGGAGGAGGCGGCCGCCGCCGGATCCTTGGAGATGCTTAGCACCCTGAACAACGAGTTTCACGGCATGTTTGTCCAGCGCTGCGGCAACCGGCACTTCGCCGCCGCGCTGCAGACGCTGATGCGCCCCGCCGTCGTGGCCCACACCTTCAACCGGTACAGTCCGGAAGCGCTGCAGCGCAGCATGTCCCATCATGCCGAGCTGGTGGCTGCGGCACGGGCGGGCGACGGCGAATGGGCCGAAGCGGTGATGCGCACCCACATTCTGGCCGCCCGGAATGCGGCGGGCGCCAGGCAGCCTGCCGTGTCCTAAATCTGTGGGTCCAGGTGCCGGGCCACTCTGCCCGGTGATTGAAGGACGACGCCGGTTACCGCGGCTGGACGCTGATGCGCATCACGGTCTTGCTCTTGCCGATGTGCCGCTCGAAGGTGAACCCGGCCTTCTCGAACATGGCCCTCGTGCCGTTGTGGAGGAACGAGGATGAGGTTCTCTTGCCGGGGGTCAGTTCGTTGGGGAACGAGACCACTTCGCCTCCGCCGGACCGTGCAATCAGGTCGAGCGCACCGTCCAGGGCTTCGCGGGCCACACCGGAACGCCGGTGGTCACGGTCCACGAAGAAGCACGTGATGCGCCACGGCGCAGGCCTGGTTTCGCCGGCGTCGTACTGCTTGCGGTGATAAATCCCGGGCAGCTCGGCCGGGCTGCCGTACTGGCACCATGCGATGGCGTCGTCGCCGTCGAAGACGAGTGCGGCGTGTGCTGCGCCTTCCGCGACGAGCCGCTGCTTGAAGGTGGGCCGGTCGTACTCGTTTTTGACGGTGTCTTTCGTGTCGCCGTGAAAGTACGAGCAATAACAGCCGCCCCAGACCCCGTTGTGCTTCCGTGCGAGGGCAAGCCATGCCGGAAAGGTCTCCGGGGTGAGTGGTTTGATGACGTGTGGCTGTGCCATGCCCGCCTCCAGGGTTTCCGCGGGTTTCAGGCAGCCCGCGTGTGCGGACAGTCAATCCGATGCCGTGCCCGCCTTCAAGGAGAATCAGCAGCTGCTGAACAGCATTACTTGTTTAATGCGGCGTCCAGCGGTTCGGAGATGGCGCTGTAGTCCACGGAATCCAGCATCAGCACCTCGTTGTTTAGCACCAGCGAGGGAGTGCCCGGCAAGTCCAGGTCCTGGGCGTCCCGCAGGTCCCTGGCCACCCGATCCTTGATCGCGTCCGAGTTGTAGTCGGCACGGAACGTCTCAGTATCCAGACCCAGATCCCCCGCATAGGAGACAAAAAGGTCTTCCACGTCTTCCTGGTTCTTCCAGTCCTGCTGGTGTTCGAAGACGACGCCGGCCATCTCCTCCAGCTTGCCCTGCTCTGCCGCGGCTTCCACCGCCCTGGCTGAGGTTTCGGCGTTCTGGTGCCTGGGCAGCGGGTAATTGCGCACCACGATGCGGACCTGATCTCCGTAATCGTCCTTGGCCTGCTGGATCAGATCGTCCATCATGGCGCAGTACGGGCACTGGTAGTCGGTGAAGAGCACCAGGGTGGCCTGCGGATCATCCGGGTCGGTGATGGTTCGAGCGTCCGCGGGTGCCACCTGATCAACGTGGTCAGACGCAACGGCGGTTGCTGCCGGAGCGCTGGTTGAGGTTTCCGGTGCCGGGGCGTCCGAGGACGTCCCGCAGGAAACCACGCCGCCGCTAACAAGCAGGCCGGCGATGAGCAGTGAGGGTAAAACCCTGCGCATAGTCCCCTTCCTGAAGTCGTGAAGCTTCCGAAGTGAAGCGCGCGCAGAGGCACGCTTCGGGTACCGGGTGCAGTTGGCTTACCCTTTAATGGTTTCACCCGGGTCCGGGGGACTGAAAGCGGGGTACGGCGTGATTTTCGTCCGGCAGACCTGTGTCCGGCGCAACGATTACTGCCGGGCGGACAGCCGCGCAATGCGCTCGCGGGCAGACCGTTCGCTGGGGCCCTGCGGCCCCAGCCCCAGCCGGATGACACCCAGCACTGCCTTCACGGGCAGGCGCATCAGGCGCGCTCGGCAGGAGGCACACCGGGGGATGACAACCAGTGCAGCGAGTCGCAGGGAAGGGCAGCAGGCGTTCCTTCCGGAATCAGTGATGTTGATCCGACGCCTACCGACCCGGTCGATGGCCGGGTCGGTAGGCAATTACCAGCGTCTCTGCACTTCCTCGACATGACCGGCGATGTTCGAGAAACGCACCACCCCACCATCCGACAGAGCAACCTCCCCTGAGTACCGCCCAAAGCAGGTGTCCGCCCGGCTCATCACAATCCACCTGTTGAATAGATGATGGAGATGGTGTTCCGGGACAAACTCGATCTTCGTGGTTGGCCCGGTAATCGTCCATGGGCTTAGCCAGTTCTTTGGATCGTATTGCCAATCCAGATGCTCGCTAATCTTATGGAGCCGCCCATCGACCCGGATCCAGTTTTCGGTCGACGGAGTACCATCGGTCCACTTTCCGCCGACTTGAAGGCCAATTTTGCGGCCGTCCTCCGTGTGTCCGCTGCCGGCCCCCCAGTTCCAAAACGTGAAATAGGGCCAGCGGCCACGCCCGCGGTCGTGAACCGCAGAGGACGTTTGCGGGGTAATGGGGTACTCGATGCCGTCCACCGTGGCCATTCCCGAGGCTCTGAGGCAGTTGTCCTTCTTGGTGTACTGGAACAACCGCTCCGTCCAGGGAACCACTACTCCCATCGATTCGTGGCCGGGTTCTGCCTCGATTCGGAGGGACAAACGAATCCGTGAAGAGGTGGCATCCAGCAGGGTATCGAGACCAACAGGGGTCAGAGTAACCTCTACATCCCGTCTGGTTGCATGCATGGGGGCCTTGTCCCGGGGATCACTGATGCCTCTGTGGCGCGGTAGCCAAGTGTTGCCACCCTGCCGGAGCTCAGTGTTCGATGTCTTGTTCCAGAAGGTGACGGATACATTTGCGCGGTAGTCGTGGTGCGAAATGTTGACGGAGAAGATTCCTTCTGGAACCGAGATGGACCAGTATTCAAACCGCTTGTTCCGGCCCCAACCTCGCAGATTGCTGCGATGAAGTGCTGTCCGTGTCCAACCCACCGCCTCTGGGTTAAGCCGACCGTTTGTCATGCATAAATCAACGGGTTGGGTGATTTCTTGTTCTCGGATCTGTTCTCCACCCGGAGAAACTTTTCGAGCCGGTAGCTGTATGAACCTCATCCTTTGGTGGCGCCTTCCGCTAGGCCTCGAATTAGCCACTTCTGGACCAGAAGCGACAGGATGACAACGGGGATGACGGTGACCATGCCGGCCGCCGCTAGAGCGCCCCAATTGGCTCCGCTCTCCGTATCGCCAACCATCCCGGCAATAGCTACGGGGAACGTTGTGGCACTGCGGTTAGTCAGGATGAGCGCAAAAAGCAGTTCTTCCCAGGCAAGGATGATGCTGAAGATAAAAGTAGACAGCAGTCCTGGCAACGAAATGGGCACGATAATCCTGAAAAAGGCGCCCAACCGGGAACATCCATCCAGCATTGCCGATTCCTCCAGCTCTTTGGGGAGAGAGAGGAAGAATCCCCGCATCAGCCACATAACGTAAGGAATGATGAATGAGCAATAGGCAAGAATGAGGACTATGTGGGTATCCGTGACGCCCAGCGACCGTGCGACAAGGAACATCGGCACAGCCAGGGCAATGGGAGGCACTCCCCGGGACACGAGGATGAGCGCACCAATGGTTCCGGCACCGCGGATGTTCAGGCGGGCAAGGGCATAACCTGCCATGGCTCCGGCCAGCAGCGAGAGCACCGAAGCGCCCACGGCCACAATCACGGTGTTCAGCATCTGCCCGGCGAAACCGCCGCGGGTAAGGACATCCACGTACTGCGTCAGAGTTGGCTCAAACAGCACTTTGGGCGGAACTGAAAAAATGTCTCGTTGGAACTTGAACGAGGTCAGGAGCATCCAGACCAGGGGTAGCAGGAACAATATGCAGGTTGCCACGCCGCCCCAGACGCGGAAGCGATGGGCAGCGGCTGAGCGTCGTTTGCGTCGCGGATTGTCGGGTTTTCTCGGCTGCGCCGTGAGAGGCGCTTCCAGTGTTGTCACAGCCGGTCCTCCATTTTCTTGCTGCTCCAAAGGAATACGAACGTCAGCGCCATCGTGATCACCAGGACGATCATTGCCATGGCAGAAGAGGTGCTGAACTGCAGCAGCTGAAAGGCCTGCCGGTAGATATAGAGGTTCACCACGTTGGTGTCCTGCCCGGGCCCGCCGTTGGTGGTGGACAGCACCACGTCGAACATCTTGACGGCACCAAGCCAGCGCACCACAAACGTGGCCGCGATGATCGGCGCCAGCATGGGCAGGGTGATGGATTTGAGTGTGTGCCACCAATTGGCCCCGTCCACGGAGGCAGCTTCGAAGACATCCTTTGGCAGGCTCAACATTGCCGCCGCGGCTATGAGTACAACAAAGGGAACCGAGCGCCAAGTGTCAATGATGACAATGCTTATCATCGCCACACCGGAACTGCCGAACCAGTCAATCGCTGAGACGCCGAACAGCCCCAGAAGCCAGTTCACGATTCCCCACAGGGGATCCAACATGATTTTCCAGACGCCGCCCGATACTACCGGGGCAACCACCATCGGGATCAGGAACAGGCCACGGATAACGCCGCGGCCTCTCCACTCCGCATTGAGCAAAAAAGCGATTCCAAATCCTAATAAAATCTGGAGCGGCAAGGCCATCACCAAATAAATTCCCGTTACGGTCAATGAGTTATGGAACGCTTCATCCCGAAGAACACGGGAGTAATTGTCCGCGCCTACCCATTCGGAGGGAGCGAACGTGCCTAGGTCAAAAGCCGAAAAACTGATTTGGAGTGTGTACAGGAGCGGGTACGCGAGCACCGCCACCAGAAGAAGCGTGGCCGGCAGCAGGAACACCCATCTGCCGGCCACGTCTTTGGCACGGGTGCGGGTCCTCAACCGCCGTGTATCGAGGGACTGGACGGCCATGGCTACTTGCCCAGCAGGTCGCGGATTTGCTCGTCCGCCTTCTCGAGTGCCTCACCTGCGGACTTGTCACCCTGGACGGCCGCACTGGTTTCGTTCGCGAGGATCTCCTGGATGGCGTTGGAATCAACGGCCCGGGGCCGCCACATTTCACCGCTGGCCGCAACATCGAACCCGTCTTGGGTTGCGGCGAAGACGGGGGCAAGCCACTCCTCTTCCGGTTCCGTACTCAGCGTGGATTTACGAGCGGGGAACGAGCCCAGATTGTTAGAGGCCCAAAGTTCGCCTTCTTTGGAACTCATCCACTGCAGGAAGGTCCACGCCGCCTCCGGGTTGTCGCTGTTCTTGAATACCGCACCGCTCCAGATCCCGCGGTGCGCGCCCGGCCCCTCACTACCGGCGGGCATGGTCTGGATCCCCACCCGCTCCGGTGTGAGCGTGGTGACCTCCGGATCCACTGCTGCGCTTCGATACGCACTTCCCCAAGTGAACAGTGTGGCCACCTTCCCCTGCCGGAAGGCATCCAGCGGTTCGGTGTAGTTGTACGTCGATGCTCCTGAAGGCGCATATTTGAGCAGATCAACCTGAGTCTGCAGCGCCTGTTCCCCCTCAGGGGTGTTGAAGGACGGGGTCATGTCTTCGTTGAACAGTTCACCGCCGTTGGAATTGAGCACAGTCTGCCAGAAGGGCGGCGAGAGCACTCCGCGTGCCCACGTCAGGCCGGCGGCCCAAGAATCTACGCTGCCGTCGCCGTCAGTGTCCTGCACCAGCTTCGGGGCCTGGGACATGTACTCCTCCCAGGTGAGGTTGGCTGTCGGTTCGGGCAGCCCCGCCTTCTGATACAGATCTTTGTTGTAAAGCATCAAAAGCAAGTTTGAGCGGAGTGGGACACCGTACTGGCCGTCGTCCCACTCTCCGGCAGCTAGGGGAGCGGTATTGAAGTCATCCCAGTCGTAGTCGTCCTCGGTCCACTCCGCAGCGTCATCTTTCAGCTCGAGCAACAACCCGGAGTCTGCCAGCTGGGGCGTCCACGGATCATCAAGGGTAATCAGGTCATAGTCAGGATCAGGGCTGGTTCCGTTCAACAGGCCCTTGGCGAGCAGGCTGTCGTAGGGCGTTGAATCGATGGTGACGTCGATATAGGGGTACTTCTTGTTGAACTCCGGGACCAGCTGGTCCTGCCACGTCTGAGCAAAGGCATCGTTAGACATCATGGTGATCTGCACATGCTCTTCGGCGGTGCCAAGCCCACCACCGTCCTGTGTCGATGGTGCCGGCCCGCCGCAGGCGGACAGCAGCAGGGCGCCGATTCCTGCAATTCCGGTAAGGGTCGATCGTCTGGGGAACCGTTGGGTTTGTGAATGGTGTGACATCGGGCTTCGTCTCCTCGTCATTGAAATGAAACGTCCGAACATGGGCTGAGTCAGTGTGCATAACAGGTCCGGACGACCTTCCGGTGGGGAAGAAGGGCTGGACTCGAGGCTGCTGTTAGTGACGCGAGCCATAACGCAAGACGGTATTGCAACGTGGAAATAAATACAACACATTTCATGCTTGACATATTGATGACAGCTCAGCGGGAGCCCCATATACCCGTGAATAAGCGGGGTCTACCTCAACCGGCCGTTGAGCCCCGGACAATGAGCCGGTGAGGGGCCGTTAATCCCACCACTTCCCTGGTCGGGTTTTCCATCCGGCCGAGCAGCGTTTCCACGGCCAAAGTGGCAATGCTGCGTAGGTCCGGTGCAATGGTTGACAGTGTCGGAGCTGTGAACGCCCCTTCGGGAGAATCGTCCCAGCCAATCACGGCGATATCCTCCGGGATTCGGATGCCATGTAGCCGAAAGGCATGCATCAACCCGATGGCGAGCAGATCATTGGCGCAGACGATTGCATCGAATTCATGGATGCGCGGGATGAGGTGCTCTGCTCGGGCAAAACCCTCCTCGCGAGAATAATCGCCCTCAGCGGTGACAGCATCAGCGGAAACTGACGCCGGACCCACCACCAGAGCGGGATCCAGAGGGATGCCCGCTGCCTGCAGGGCCTGCTGATAGCCCGCAAAACGGAGGTCTCCGGTGCCCAGTGTGCCTTCTGCCAGGTACCCAAGGAAGCCAATGCGGCGTCGGCCCAGCGACACGACATGCTCCGTAGCGGCACGCGTGGAAGCGATGTTGTCCACTATGACGTGGTCAATATCCGGGTTTGCCGTGTGCTGGCCAAGCAGGACCAACGGGGTGGAGTCCCGGAGGGATACCAATTCGCCCACCGGCACCGACAGCGGGCTGAAGATAATGCCGTCCGTCAGTATGCTCCCGTACCCCCGCGCCACCTGTTTCTCGCGTTCGGGCAGCCCGAGCGTCTCGTCAATGAGGACTACGTAGTTCTCCCTCCCAGCCGCTTCCACTACAGCATGGGCAAGGCTGGCAAAGTAGGGGTTGGCAATGTAGGGCACGGCTAGCGTCAGGAGTTGGCTTTTTCCTCCGCGGAGCTGGCGTGCCGCAACACGCGGCCGATACCCAAGTTCCTTAATGGCTGCTTCGACTTTTTCCTTAGTCTCCGGACGCAGGTAGCGGTGCCCGTGGATTACGTTGGAAACCGTGCGCCACGAAACGCCAGCAAGGGCCGCAACGTCCTTGATGCTCGGACGGCGCTCGGACGAGGGAGCAGAGCTGTCTTCGGTGGCTTCCATGTCCGTCATTCTAAGTGCGGACGGGGGTAGCTACCGTCCTCCGGACAGCCGCGCAATGCGCTCGCGGGCGGACCGTTCGCTGGGGCCCTGCGGCCCCAGCCCCAGCCGGATGACGCCGAGCACTGCCTTCACCGGCAGCCGCATGGGGATCCGGAACGGACCGATCCGCGGTTCCTTCAGGCCCAGCAGCTCCCGGTGCCGCGGCTCCAGCGATGAGACGGCGCCGGCAAAAAGCACCCGGTAGCCCATCAGCTGGGAGCGCGGCAGCGGCGGCCGACGCAGGAACCCCAGCGCCTCCTGAACGTAGGCACTGTCCCGCAGCTCGCCGTCGTACGCTGCCATCTGGGCCCGCAGTTCGGCCTCGGACCGCGGCGGATTATCGATGCGCATCAGTTCCCCGGCCACCGCCCACTCGGACACATAGGCGTCGGGCCCGCCGGGAATCGGACCGCCGAAGCGCTGATGGGAGCTGAGGAACGCATCGGTGAACGCCAGGTGTACCCAGCGGGCGATCTCCGGATCATTCGCCGAGTAGGGGCGTTCGACGCCGGCGGCGTCCTCGTACATGCCGTGCACGCGTTCATGCAGGCGCAGGACCCACTCGGATCCGGAGCGTGCCGCCTTGGTGTCCCCGTAGGTGACCGTGAAGATCCAGCGGATGGTGCCGGCGAGCCGGCCCAGCGGATCCTCCTTGTAATCGGAGAAGTCGTGCACGCCAGCCATGGCACCCGGATGCAGCGCCTGCAGCAGCAGGGCGCGGATGCCGGCGATGACCGGCGTCATGGACCCGTGCACCGCCCACACTGCCGATTCCGTGCCGAAATAGCCGGTGTCATCGCCCTTCGCCAGTTCCAGTTCCCACTGCGGAATTTCGGTGGCGTTGTTGCTGAAGGTGCCGATCAGCTGCCGGCGCCAGGTCTCAAGGATTTTTAGCACTCCACCAGTCTCCATCCCGGATGCCGTTTCCGGCTACCGGCCGGCGATGCCGCAGACAAGGTCGTGGACGGAGTGGCAGCCACGGCCGAGTTACTTCGTGCCGGCGTCGTGCGCAGCACGCTGGGCAAGGACGTCATCCATGTGCAGTTCGGCCCAGGACTTGATGCTGCGCACCAGTCCGTGCAGGGAGATCCCCAGATCGGTGAGCTCGTATGACACGGTTACGGGCACCGTGGCGGTGGCGGTCCGGGTGATGAGGCCGTCCCGTTCCAGGGAGCGCAGGGTCTGCGTGAGCATTTTCTGGCTAACGCCGGAGAGGACGCGGGACAGTTCGGAAAAACGCATTGGCCGCGGATCGCCGGAGCAGTCCGGCCCGCTTCCCAGCGCGGCGATCACCAGTGTGACCCATTTGTCGGAGATTCGGTCCAGCAGTTTCCGGCTGGGGCATGCCGCCAGAAAGGCGTTGTACGCGGACTTCTCCCGCGCACGCTTCTCTGCTGCCGTAATGGTGGGCATGGCGTCTCCTGATCTGTCGGGGGTAGCTGCCGGGGGTGACTAAGGCACTTCAAAGTGCCTACTTCCCCATGGGAAGTAACCCAACCATAGTGGAGTAACGCTCCTCGGAGCACCACCCGAACTCTCCGGCATTTCACGAAGACAAGGCAGCAAATGAACTCTTTGACAACCTCCCTCCCGGGCGGAACCTGGACCCTCGGCGACCTCAACGTATCCCGGTTCGGCTACGGTGCCATGCAGCTGGCCGGTCCCGGGGTCATGGGCCCGCCCGCCGACGTCGACGGCGCCCTGGCCGTCCTCCGCACGGCAGTGGAGCTGGGCATCACCCACATCGACACCGCCGAGGCCTACGGACCCCGCATCACCAATCAGCTTATCCGCGAGGCGCTGCACCCCTACCCCGAAGCACTGCACATCGTGACCAAGGTCGGGGCCGTCCGCGACGGGCAGGGCGGCTGGCCGCCGGCGCGCACGTCGGAGCAGCTGCGCCGCGCCGTGGAGGAGAACCTTGAAACACTCGGGTTGCCGGTGCTCGACGCCGTGAACCTGCGGATGGGCGACAGCAGCGGGCCCGTGGCGGAGTCCCTCGCAGAGGCCTTCGAAACGCTCGTCGAGCTGCAGGAGCAGGGGATGATCCGGCATCTGGGCCTGAGCAACGTGCTGCCGGAGCAGGTGGCGGAGGCGCGGGCCATCGCACCGATTGTGTCAGTGCAGAACATGTACAACCTCGCGTTCCGCTCTGACGACGCACTGATCGACGCCCTGGCGCGGGACGGCATCGCCTACGTTCCGTTCTTCCCGCTGGGCGGCTTCACCCCGCTGCAGTCCAAGGCACTCCTGGCCGTGGCCAACCGCCGGGACTCCACGCCCATGGCCGTCGCCCTGGCCTGGCTGCTGCAGCGTTCCCCGAATATCCTGCTGATCCCCGGCACCTCCTCAGCGGAGCACCTGCGCGAAAACGCCGCCGGCGCCGCACTGATTCTCTCCGCCGCAGACCTCGCCGAACTGGACCGGATCGGCGGGTAGCCGGGAGACGACGACGGCGGCAGCGGCCCGCCGTCGTCACCCGCCGTCGTCTGCCTACCGCAGCAGGATGTTCACCGGCACCGAACCGGAGCCGCGCCGGATGTCCCGTTCCAGCACCCCGGAACGGTTGGCGGCGTCGTCGCGCAGGATCTCGGTAACCGAGCCCAGGAACCGGGACAGGTCCACCTTGTCCTCGGGCGCGGCGAGCAGCAGCTGGAAGCCGAACTCATGCAGCGCATTGATGGACGCCTCCGCGAAGGACAGCGACGACTTCACAAAAGCCTCATCCATCATCACCGTGCCGTAGGTGCTGAAGCCCTGGCTCACGATGCCCAGCTGGTAGGCCAGCGCGGACGCCATGATGAACGCCGTGAAGCGCTGGCCTTCGCCGCCGGACATCAGCGACGCCTGCAGGTTGGTGTAGGCCTGGCCGTTGGCGAGGCGGTGCGTGCAGGTGATGGTCACGTGGGAGCGCACATCCAGGACCTCGGCCCGCCAGCGGCGCTCCTCCGGATCCTTCAGCCGGTCCACCAGGTTCTCCAGCGCGGTGTACCGGGCGTCCATGTCCGCCTTGTTCTGCCGCATCCCCATCATCGGCAGCGCGTTTTTCAGTTCGGTGCGGAACTTGTGCGCGGCGTCGGGAACCGTGGTTTTGACCTCGATCTCCAGATGGCTGTCCACATGGTATTCCACCCGCTGCAGCACCGAGTTCAGCGGCAACAGGCGCGAGGAAATGCTGCGCCGTTCCTCGTCCAGCAGCGCGAGCAGGTCGCTGAACCGCTCGTAGGTGCGGTTGTTGAAGTATTCGCGGAACTCGGTTTCGTGCTGCGGCAGGCCCTCGGAGACGATGCTCTCGAACCGCTCCGCGTAGGCACCGGCGGCGTCCACCGAGGTGCCGAAGTCCGAGCCCCACTTGTCCGTGTACGTCTCGAAGGTCCGCTCCAGCCGGTTCTTCGTTTCCAGCAGCGTCTTTTCCAGCCGGGCGCCCTCGGTGATCAGGGTCCGTTCCACCTCGGCGGCGGCCTCCTGTAGGCGCACGACGTCGGTGATCTCGCCGAAGGGGGCGAAGAGTTCCTCCAGCGCCTCCTGCAGGGACGCATCCAGGGCGCCCAGTGCCTTGGCGGCCAGGGTGTCCCGGCGGCCGGTGGCGGCGGCGAGCTGTTCGCGGGTGCGGGCCAGGTCGCCCTTGAGCACGCCGATCCGTTCGATCGCGGCGGTGGAATCCAGCTCGGCGGTGTCCAGTTCGAAGCGGATCTGGTCCAGGTCCGTGTTGGCGTCCCGGGCCGAGTCCAGCGCGTCGGTGGCGGCAGCGACGGCGTCGCGCTGGGCGGCGGCGGAGAGCTCCTCCCAGGGCCGGGTGTCGGCGGCGACGCGGCGGACGGCGGCGAGCCGGCTGACCAGTTCCGCCTGGGTCTGGGCCTGTGCCTGGGAGCGGGTGTCGGCTTCGGTGTAGCGGTCGCGCAGGGCCAGCAGGTCGTTGCCCAGGGCGGCGACGGTGTCCTTGTTGTCAAAGCCCAGCACGTTGTCCGAGGCCTTGGCGTGCCGGTCATCCTTCTCCGTGGTGGAGGAGTTGCGCTTGACCGCGCCGCCCAGGCTCACGCCGCGGGAGATCCCGGCCAGCTCGTCCGGATCCTCCACGCAGACAAAGTCGTAGTGCGCGGTGATCTTGCGGGCCACCCAGTCGCCCATCTCGGAGTCCTGCGTGACCAGCTTGGTGATCAGGTCCCGCGGTCCGGGCTCGGACGGTCCCTCCACCGGCACGCTGACGTCGATGCAGCGCAGGAAGCCGTTGAGGTTGGTTTCGGAGAGGTAGCGGGTGACGGCGCGCATGTGCTCGCCGGGCACCAGCAGGGCGGTGGCCAGGGAGCGCAGCGTGCGTTCGGCGGCGGGCCGCCACTGCTGCTGTTCCGGTTCCAGGTCGATCAGTTCGGCGGCGAAGGGCAGGTCCGCCTCGTCCAGGCCGGTGGCGGCGCAGATCCGTGCGCGCTGGTCCAGGGATTCCTGCCGGATGTTGGAGGTGCGGCGGCGGAAGGAGCCAATGTCGTTTTCCAGCTTGGCGATCTGCCCCTTGAGCTGCCAGGCCTGGCCGTGCGCGTCGGAGCTGCGTTCGCGGGCGGCCTCCACCTCGGCGGTCAGGGACTTCACAAGTTCGGCGGCGCGGCTGCGGGCGGTGACCAGCCCGGCGGGGGAGAAGTCGACGTCGATGCCGGCGGCGGCGAGTTCCCCGCGGGCGGTTTCCTCCAGCGCCACGCGGGAGTTCAGCTGCACGACGGCGGCGGCCAGTTCGCGTTCGAGCGTGGCGATGGTGCCGCCGCCCTCTTCGCTGTAGCGGGCGGCGAGGGCGTTGACCTTCTGCTTCAGGTCGTCGCGGCGGATTTCCGCGGCGGCCAGTTCGCGGGCGCCGGTCTCCTCCTGGGCGGTGAGCCGGGCGACGTCGCGTTCGTGGCTGGCCAGGGTCAGGCGCTGCCGGTACGCGGGCAGCCCCTCCTTGGTGAGGGCGCGGTTGTGCCGCAGTTCGGCGTCGGCGGTGGTGAAGAGCCGGTGCAGGTCCGGCACGTCGGCCAGGTGGTCGCGCTGCTGGCGGGCGCGTTCGAGCTGCCGGCGGATGCTGCGCAGGTGGCTGAAGTCCTCCACCGCTTCATCGGCGGCGGCCAGGGTCTTGGGGGTGTCCAGCACGTTGGTGCGGAAGAAGTCGTTGACCGTGCCGCCCAGGCCCTTGCCGGTCTGCAGGATGCGCAGCAGGCCAAAGGCCTTCTCGTCCTCCACCCCCAGGGCGGTGCGGAAGCGTTCGGCGAACATCTTGTGTGAATCGAAGACGGCCGCGCCGGGCAGCAGCGCTTCGAGGCTGCCCTTGGTGAAGCGGCCGCGCATCTCGGTTTCCAGGGCGCGGACGTCCAGCGGCCGGTTGTGCACCGCGTAGAACCGGCCAACATGGTGCTCGGTGCCGTTGGCGGGCAGGTCCATCAGGACCGAGAGGCTGGTGATCTGGCCCAGACCGTTGTCGAAGGTCAGGCAGACGGCGGACCAGGTGGCGCCGGGGCGCTGGTAGGCGGTGCCGTCGGCACCCGAGGCGGCGCCGTCGTCGGGCGCTGTGCCGGTTCCGCCGGACGCGGGCTGCCCGGAGCCCTGGGTGCCCAGGCGGCCGCGCATGTAGGAGAACGCGGTGCGCTTTTCCTCGGCCAGGGACCCGCCGTTGTTCTGCGCGGCCTCGTTCATTTTGGGCCGGGCGTCCATGACCTGGAGCATCGCGTCGAAGATGGTGGACTTGCCCACGCCGGAGTCGCCGGTGAGCAGGGTGCCGGCGCGGTCCACGTAGATGGTGTGTGCGCCGTCGAACGTTCCCCAGTTCACGATCTGCACGGAGGAGAGCCGGTTCTGGCCGGGGTTGATCAGGTCGCCCATGGGAAGGGTGGTTTCGATGCTCACGCGATGTCCTCGCCGTCGTTGGCTGATGCCGGTTCGGGCAGTTCGGGGTCGGGCAGTTCGGGCTGTTCGCCGGCGGCGTCCGTCAGGGCCTGCATGAAGGTGACAATGTCGCCGATGTGTTCATACGGCAGTGCCAGCGGCAGGGCGCCGGAGATGACCCAGACGTTCTCCACCTCGGTGGGCAGCAGCAGCCGGCGTTCCTGCACGAGTTTGCGGATGGCGGCGTCGGCCACGTCCTCGACGGACTTGGCGTCGCGCTGGCCGGGATCGACGTAGCCCTCGATGATTTCCAGGATGTCGGTGCGGGCAATCACGGCGTCGTTGCCGGTGCCGGCGTGCCGGTCCAGCAGCAGGCGCATGCGCAGCAGCAGCAGGGTTTCCTCGCGGGTCATTTCGCGCTGGCGCTGCAGGACGGCGGTGTGCGGCTCAGGCATGTCCACCGGGCGCAGCAGGGCAACCTTGCGGTCCTCGTCGATGACCAGGGTCAGGAACAGTTCACTGAGCCGGGTGCGCAGCTCGGCCTGGTTATCCACCACGGTGTTGTAGACGTTGTCGCTGCTGGTGGCATCCAGGTACGGGCCGCGCAGCAGCCGGATCAGGGCCTGGCGCAGTTTCAGCGGCAGGGTTCCGGTGTCGCCGGGGAACAGTTCGGGTCCGTCCACCAGGACGTTCCGTTCCGCGGGGGCCGGCGCGGCGGGGTAACCGTCCGCGTCAAAATCGGTGTCCTCTGCGGGTGCGGGGGCGTCCGCGGAGTCGAGGCTGGTTTCACTCATGGGTGGGAGCTTTCGCGACGGCGACGGCGGGCAGCAGCGCGGTGCGCTCGCTGCCGTCGATCTGGGTAAAGGTGATGGATTCAGGTTGTGCGGCCAGCCCGGCGGGGGTGCTGCCGCCGCGGGAGGCGGGGGAGAAGTCCGCGGAGCCGGCTTCCAGGGCTGCCGAGAGCAGGGCGCGGATGCTGTTCAGGTGCCGGTCCTCGGGGGCGAGTTCGGCGAAGATCTCGCCCACCGTGGCGGTGCCGCGGGTGCCGGCGGCGCGGGTGACGGCGTCGCGCAGGGCCCGGCGGTTGGCGCGCGGGGTGCGGACGGAGCGGTGGATGTCGGATTCAGTGAACGACGGCGGTGCCGGCAGCTTGGGCGGCGGCGCGTGGTCGGCGGGGTTAAAGAGGTGCACCATGCCGAGCGATTCAAAGGCCGCGCCGTGCAGCAGCGGTGCCGGCACGACGGCGGTGCGGCGTTTGCTGCGCGGAGCCTTGTGGATGGCGGTCTCTGCGGTGCGGATCAGCTGGCGCAGCTGGACCGATTCGCGGTACTCGTCGCTTTGGACGTAGGTGTGCATGGATTCGGAGAGCCGGCCGTAGATGCGGTGGATTTCGGTGGCCTGGCCGCGCATGTCGCTGATCAGCCGGTGCAGGCCCTGCCGGTCTTCGGGGCTCAGGTCCTCGGCGAAGTCCCGTTCCAGCACCTCGGCGATGGCGGCGCGGAAGCGGTCCTGCTGCTCTGCGTCATTCAGGAAGGCGGTGAAGCCCTCGTAGGTGCGGCCTTCGCTGGTGTTGCGCAGCTTCCGGTCCGCTTCGAGGATTTCGCCCATGGTCAGGCCCTTGGCGGCGATGGATTCCACCATTTCCTGGCGCAGGGCGTGCAGCATCTTCTCCAGGCCGTCGCGCATCCGCTTGAAGTCCGCCGGCAGGGCGGCGGCGAGGTCGAGGATGTCCTGGGCGGCTTCGACGGCGGTGTCCCCGTCCACCGGGGCCGGTGCCTCGCCGGATTCCAGGTCTCGGATCAGCTCTTCGCGCCGGGCGACCTCTTCTTTAAGGACGGCGATGCGGGCAGCGGGGTCCGGGTTGGTTTCGTGGGCGAGGTTTTCCACCCGGGAGAGCAGGGTGGCCAGCCGGGAGGAGTTCAGGCTGGTCTTGTCCGAGGTGTTGCCGTCCAGATAGGACAGGAACCGCACGGAGGATTCGGTGAGTTCGTAGACGAAGCGGCCGTCCACGCGGGGGCGGGCCAGGAAGCGGCGGGTGACCCAGTCATCGGCGTAGTTCTTGCCGGTCCAGTCCTCGCGCAGGCTGACTCCGGAGATCCGCAGCTGGCGCAGGAAACCGTCCGTCATGTTGTGGAATTCTTCTAGCGGGATCCGCGGCCGGGTGCGCCCGAACGCCTCCCGGAACAGGGCCAGCACCCAGGGGTTGGCCGTGGTCAGTTTCCAGCCCGGGGTGGCTTGGAGCCGCTGCAGTTCCGCCCAGCGGGCAACCGTGTTTTCGATGAAGGACATACTGCGCTTTCCGGCCAGGCGGTGGGGGTAAAACGGGCCTCCTCGATTTTAGCCGGGTGGGAGAGTGCATTGCGTTGGTTTCGAGTGTTGTTGATTTCTACCGACGGCTTGGAGCTACGGTGACGAGTTGAATATGGCCGATCTGACGAAACTCAGACCGTGGGATGGGGCACAGCTAGTAGGTTTAGGGGGGGGCTCGATTCCCTTGACCTGGACACTTGACGAAAACCATAGAGTCCCCAGGGCGCCGATTGCACGCCGAACACCCACGACGTCTGCTTGGCATACTCCATGCGCAGAATTGCCACCCACACATCCCTACGACTCATCTGCTCCATAGGAAACCTCAATCTCATGGGGCGGCGAATTCAGCATCTCTACGTATCTGGTTGCTTGGACAGGAAACTCATCAAGCGCTACCTTGGCTATGCGCCGGATTAGATTCTGAGACTTATCGTTACCAGAAAGTATCATCCTCAAGACCTGGTTAAACCGATTTGATTCGCCCCGCTCATAATCTATGCAGACTGAACGGATGCTGTCATCGTATGCACCGGATACAAGTTCGCTTTCGGATGCATTCATCAGTTGAGCCAGTTCAGCTAGCTGAGCTGCAGGCTTACACTCGCCAGCCTTCGACGCGATATACGCCAGCTCGTATTCTTCTAATTCGTGAACCAATCCGGGTGCATATGTAAAGGCCAATCGATACCGCTTCCAGCCTTCAGCCGAATAGGTCGCACCGCCTGTTACCCATGTTAGCTGGCCTGAGGGCATGATTGGAAATCGCACATTGAGCGCCATACCACCCAATTTCTCTAGCATTCTTGGATAATCAGAACGCTGTACGTTTACGGACTCATTCGAGAACGCCCAACCAGCCCAGGCAGGCACACCATCCGGCAGATCATGGCAGGTCTTTTCCAAGAAAGTTCGGAGCTCATCCCAAGAGTTGCCTTCGAGTGTCGCATTACTACCCAAGTCCTTTGAGCGATCCACACTCATCGATGCAACAAAAGACCCATAATGAAAAGCGGCGGCTATATGCATCCTGCCAGTTGCGGTCTTCAGTAATCGAACTAATTCTCGCAGTTCCGAGTCTACTTTCTCGATGCTTTCGGAAGAATCTGGCATTCTATATGAGAAATTGCATCCGAATAATGAAATTCCTTCTTCGGCTAGTCCGGGCCAAATCGGCAGTGATGCCTCCGGCTCCCTACCAATCGCAGGCCCTACTCGGCGGAGCCCTGCGTCGAAAGGTAAATTCGATAAACGTCTCTCCGCAGAACGCCAGTCATCGGGCGTTCCAAGATTCCCCCGTAGACATTGAGCTGCCAGATTATCCAGAGCTTGATCGATGCTAGCTGCACTAGACCCTTCCACATACCGCACTGCTGCCGTATGGCAGGCAGCCAGCACCCAAGGACCTGTCTGGGCAAAGCGGCGATCAGCAGTATCCAGCGTCTTCATCTCAAGTATTAGCTCGGCCAATTTTTCCATCGACGGGCTCTGGACAAACTTCCCTATATTTGCAAGAAACTTCCACCCAGGGTGATCGAATTTCAGTTCAGCGACAACCGCCCACTCGTCCACTTTTGCTGACAGTGGCATTATGGTGATCCTGAAGAGACTACTCTCAGACCCACCAAGGCTTATTATGTTGCGTTGTCCGATGCGACCCACAGCGCGTAGCGCTATTGTCATCCAATTGGCAGTACTCTTATCATCGCTCTTGGGACCTCGCCAAAAGACAGGTCTCATTTCTGAGAGAACAAGCGAGGGGCTGTATGTTCCGATGTGTTCTTCCAGCGACTCAAGGAGAGCTGGATCGTCTCTCTCGGAAGCAATACGTAGAATTCCCGATCGTGATGCTTCCCCCGCCAGCTCAAATATCGACAAAACATGAGAGCGCCGAACATCCGCATCTGTCAGCATCGGCCAGCTTGCTATGACACGGTTGATCCACCCACTTGGCGTAGTTTCGCCGAGGGACTGAGCGGCTCCTCTAAGTATGGGCGCAACAACGTAGTCCGAGAAACGTGAGAACTCGTCCACTCGCTGCTGTATTGGACCGTCGAGGAGGAGTGCGGCCCGTCGAGCTAGGCGCTTTGCAAACCTAGGCTGCGACTGAGATGCTCCGTCCAACAGTATGTCCAAGGCTAGCAACCCTCCGCTCCTAACAACAGCACCGTCGATATCATCATCGTCCAGCTCATCACATAGTTGAGGAATCTCAGCCTTCAAATGGTCCTTGCTGGTAAATACGTATCCGATAGCGAAAAGAACCACGTTGCGCCAATAGGGGATTCTTGCAAGGTCGCGAATAGTAGGTATTATCTCCGAATCCGGCAAATCTGAGACGTAAGCGCCCGCCATGAACTCTTGGAGGCTGCGTATTTCGAAGCCAATACGTCCCGATGAAACTACGGCGAGGAAGACAAGTCGATCGGTAACCAGCCTCAGAAATTCTTTGGTAAGGAACGCAACTTTAGCCGGTTCGTGATCCATTTCAGTTAGTCGATCACGAACAATCGCGAGAAACTCTTCTCGCGAAATTGTAGCTGACGTGTCGCCAACCCCGGCACTTCGACGTTGTAGCAGATTACCGATATGACGGTGTAAGTATACGACGTCTGTTTCGTAATCTTGCAGGAGCTCCGAAAGCTCGCCACCCTTTTCAAGTTCTCGCTGGTTTATAACATCGTAGTATCGAAGGAATAATTTCCAGCGGTCCTTCGGCACTTGACCAGATGTCTCGATTAGAACCGTCAAAATAGTCACTTGAAGCGGTGAGGAAAATAACTTGGAAGTACTTTCATCAGCACTGGCACGTAGTAGTCCTTTGAACACCGATTCCGCTCGTGTTGAACCGCCTTCCATGCGGACGGATATAAATCCTTTGGCGTAGTCCAAAGCAACGTCCAAGGGCAAGCTGGCAAGTTCCATGTGGGTGTACACCTTAGGATCAAATTCTTCGCTGTATCCTTGCGGTCGCGTTGTCGCCACGATGGTTACATCACCTCCGCATGCGGCAGACTTCAGCCCGAAATCACGTATAGAACGGATTACTTGATCACGGTTGCTGGAATTGGGAACCTCGTCTAATCCGTCAAGAATAAGCAACCACGGGAACGTGCCGAGCCATTCATGTAAGCGATCCACATGGATCACTCGCTCGGAGCTCTTCTCAATGAATTTAGTAATATATTCCAATAGGCCGTTAGATTCACCTGATGCGAGTGAATCCGCCAGGTGAGTCAGGTCGATCCGAAACGGCCAACGTCGGGCCTTCGGCAGCGGAACGGCAATTGTTTCCGCCCTTTTGAGAACCCGGTTAATATCGGGGAGAATATCCTGGTCATGCGCAAGTGTGGAATCAGCTATAAACGATGCCCGATAGATTTGGGCAAGGAATTGCGTTACTGTGCTTTTCCCTTGCCCTGGCCCGCCAATAAGCACACACTTTTTCTTGATCCCCTCTTCAGCATCCGTTGCGGTTGTAAGATAATCAAAACGTTGAATAAGTCCCGCCACTACGTTTAGCTCGATCGCCTCGAATTCGTCGTCGTGAGACACGCTTCCCAGTTGCAATGGTTCGTTTAAGGGCAGGTCTACGAATACATCTGCTACTGCTATACGCCTGTCACCATAAGTGCCAGTTTGCGATAGCTTGAGGTGGAAATCGTCACTGAACTCACTGGCTGCATGAAGGATCAGCGCATCAGCGAAGTTAGCCTCGTCTGCTTGGGAACGATCTAGAAGTTGAGTGATGAGGTCGCCTACGGTGATGAGAGACGAGTACTTGGCCCTGATACCCGGTGCATCGTCCAGCAGTCCGCGAATGTCGTCACGGTCCCACACCCGAAAGTCTCTGAGGGGCAGCTTCAGCTCGGATACTTGTTCATTTATGGTCTCCCTGATGGCATCCTTGCCAGACGGGGAGAGGCGTACGTTAGTTGCGAACAACAGAAAGTCTGGTTGCGGCGTTCTTTTCGTATCTGGCGCTGCCCAGGCGCGGAGTTCGCTCTTTACCTGAGCGGTCAACCACGAAAGGTTTCTGCCTGTGTCCTCATGATGGAGGTGCATTTTAGCTTGAAGCACCGCATATCCGTTCCATCTATCCAGCGATCCAAGCGAAGGGTTGTCGCCCTGCCACGTCGCTTCTCGTCCTCCATCTGGACCGTCTCCGAATACTGAGACTTTTGGACCAACAACCTTCAGGCAGAGTGCCTGAGTCATCTGTTCGAACTGCCGCCAGCTGAGAGCTTCAAGGTTGTAATCCATGTGTCAAACATCTCAGATTAATGACGCTTCTCATAGGTATGACAAGTTTTGATATTAAAGCGTGCCGTTCACAGTGTTTCTCTCATTATTGACCGCGGCTAGAAGCGCGACGACGACCCGCTCGCAGCGGCAACTGTAGACCAAAGATATCCTCCACCGTGACAGCGTCTTCCCTGACGCCGATGGACTGAAAGCGATGGCGAGCACGGGAACCCGGCTGCGGTGCGCGTCGTAGAGCCCGTTGATGAGGTGCATGTTGCCGGAGCCGCAGCTGCCTGCGCACACCGCGAGCTCGCCAGTCAGCGCCGCTTCACCTGCGGCGGCGAATGCCAATTCCTCCTCATGCCGGGTGAGCATTCCACTCGATGCCCTTCTCCCGGCGGATCGCCTCGGTCACCGCATTCCATGACCAGTAGGGCATCCAGATCTTTTTGCGGTCTACGCGCCGCGCACGCTGCTCGCCGGGAACGGCTGCGACCTCATCGACATCGCACGGGCAAACGCGCGGCAGCTGCTCTGAGGGCCCACATACAGGTGGTCCTGTAACGGATGTTAGTGGGATAATGAGAAATCAAGCGGTGGGCATGCAATTCAGTTTCCCTGCGTTGTGACAACGGTCCCGGCGGGGCTTAACTTCCATGTCCCGGAAGTTCTAGGTACGCTTAAGAGTAGAACAAGAGATTACCGGCGAGCATGAAGCTGGCGAGCGGTCACCCATCAAGTGACTAGTTATCCAGCAGTCTGGCAGATTGCCTCATAAGTTCCAAAGTCGTTCGTTCAAGCGCAGCAGGCCCCCACGGGGCCTTTTTTTATGCCCAAAATTAGGAAGGAACCAACATATCCACCCTTTTTGCCAGCCACATCGACACTGCCTATCGCAGAGCCATCACGCCATCAAAAGCAGGCAGTGGCGCCCAGAGCCGGAGTCCATTCGAAGTAGTCATGGACTCAGTAGCTGGACTGCTGTCGGGTCCCCGGTTGTTCACAGCGCGTACGGTCAACGAACTGCGCCGACATATTGCCCGCGCGGAAAACACAGCGGATCCCAGGTCCTCTCTCATCGACGTCTGGGAGGCCCTGCTGCTGGTAGCTGAAATACCCGACCACGATCAGTCCTTGGCAGCTCGCTGACTACTTGTTGTAGCCCCAGCGAAGATGCTGTGTAGCCCCGTCGAGATGCCTCTTCGTCAGCGCCAGCGCTATTGGGAAATCCTGAAGGCCTATCTCGCAGTGTTGGGACGCGCTCCTGGCTGCGAGGAGGCCCTGACACGAATCGACCAGCGCTTCCCCCTGTGGATTGACGCCCTGCACGCAGTTGTGCGGAACGGAGGAATCCAGCCAGTTACCGGTACATCGGAGTATGGGGCAGCCACAGGAACGTCGGCGCAGCCGGAGTGGACCGGGGGAGAAGCGTGTCGCCTAGTACTTCCTGCACCACATATGACAAGGCGCAATACTTCGGAAACACCTCGGACCACTGGAGGAGGCATACCTCCCACCGGTAATAATCAACTGCCCGAAATCCTTCGCCCGCCCCGCCTTCGTCAAGGTGAGGGCATTTTTGTTTAAAGGCCTTTGAAAGGACCCGCTTCATGTCTTTCTCATACCTTCCCTCGGATCCGGCCCTGTTCCTCTGGGCATCCCACCTCGGTCGCACCGGAGGCGACACTGACTCGTCCCGGCTCAATCGCGGAATTGCCGCGGTGTGGCCGCTCATTGAACAGTTCATCGACGGTTACCGACGCGGTGAGGGTCTGCCGATAATGACCATGCTCAGCATCCTGGAAATCTGCCGCTTCGGGCCTGAAGCTCCGCCCTTCTCCGACGGACGCACCAAGCTACTCACCGTCTGGGGATGCCTAGGCAACTTGTACGGTGTTCGCGGAACCCCGCTATCAATCCTGATGGCCCGCGTAGAGCTGATCCTCGCGCTCAATGACCTGCTTGTCACCGATGATTCGCCCCCCCAACGTGGAAATTTATCTCACCCTCTTGGATGCTGAATTGGCATCTATGCAATGGGAGCTTCTGGACCTGTTGCCTGCCGATTGTGCCCTGCAGATTCAACAGATAGATGAAGATTGGCGCGCATCCGCGGTGGAAATGCCCATTAACGAGATTGAGGAGGGCTGGTGAGGGTGGGCTCCGGCTCGGTTTGATTAGCTTGAGGGCGCGTTGCATCCCATAGGATGCGTTAGCGTATCTCCAACAGGTCTCATCAACGAGTATCCGAACGAGCAGCAACGGGGGAGCGGATTGCCTGCGAAGAGCCTGAAGTCGTTACAAAGTGCAGCTTCGGAGAAGCTGGATCGATATACGTCCCCGAAGCTGGGATATGCCTTCCATACCTATGATCGTCGAGGCGAATGGGAAGCCCCTCTTACTCCGTCAGATGTGTTGCTGGCCAATCTCCTGAGCCTACGACTTAGCGCCCGAGATATTATCCCGCTGTTCATGGATGATGACGGACCGGCGCAGCGCCTGCTTCAGGCGCTAAATAGGCACTCACTGAACTGAGTAGTGCTGATGCTTTCGAAACCTACGATGAATTGCCGGACCTTGAATGTGCTGTTCAAAGTCTGGCCGCTGCAAGTATGGCAGCGATACAGGTTAAATGGTGGACTGCGGTGTCGGTTTCCAAAGTCCTTCACCGGCGTCGCCCGCACATCGTTCCCCTGATCGATTCACGGATCAAGAATTTTACGGTGCTAAGCAACCCGAGTCAGTGCGTCAGGCCCTATGGCAGACAGCCGGGAGAACGCAGACTGGATGTGTGACCTTGCTGCGACGAAGTGGACACCGGATGGACACCAGTTGTCGCTCCTACGCCTGGCAGACATTCTGATTTGGACTCCCTGAGCGCAACTAATCGCGGTCGGGGCACGCGGCACGGGCGTCATCGTGTTCGCCCTGTCGCTCCGGTGCCGCCAGCACGGAGTTCAACGCGGTCTTCGGGGCTGATGCCACCACCGACGGGCGTGCGTAAATGCTCGCCCGACGGTGGTGCCACTCCCTCACCTGGTGCGGCGCAACCGCCGCCCGAATGACGAGCCCGGCGCGGTACCGCTGGGATGATGCGTCATCTGACCGATCCCGCCCGCCGCAACGACAGGGACGCGGCGAGGTACGGCCGCCCATCTGGATTCTGTTCGTGGTGTCCTCCTGTGGCTCGTGCGAACAAGCTAGTGAGGCGGAGTTTCGATCCTGTTCCGGAGGATGAACGGGGCGGGGCCGGAGATTCGGCCAGGCGTTACAGCTTGCCCTAGAAGCGCCGGGACTTGACCGCGATCACCGGGGCGTTGGCCTCGAGCAGGATCTGCTGCGCCGCACTGCCGAGCAGGAACTTGCCCACCTTGCTGCGGTGCCTGACGCCGATCACCACGGCCGAGGCGCCAACCTCTTCGGCGGCATCGAGGAAATCTCCCACGGCATCGCGGTCACGGGCATCGGGCATCCGGTAGGTGACCGGAACGCCCTGGAGCTCGCTGCCCTCAGGATCAAGCTGGGTGCCCTCGAGGTTGAAAACCACCAGGTCTTCCTGGCGGCGTCGGGCTTCTTCGAGCGCGGCGGCAAGAGCAGCTTCGCCCTCGGGGGTGCTGGTGCGGGCAACAATGACGGTCATGAATACTCCGAGGTAGGAGGGGGTGCAACAGGACGACGCGTTCACCCTGGGAGCGAATTTGTCCTTCAGGTTCCCCACACCCGATGGAAAAAAGCAAAACAACTGCAGTTTATTAAGGGCGGCCCCCGGGGCGACCCCCTCGATATGATGCATATCACTTAGGGTCATTAGGTGGTCCGCTCAATCCTGAGTGCAGGCCAGCTTTTATGTCTCTACCACCCCCACTAAGGACAGTTGATTTTGTGAGCTCATCACCAGATCGAGCCGGGTCCGGCGCACGTCGCAAGCATCCGATCTTAATGGCCGCCTATGGCATCGTGGCTGTCGCCACGATCGGTCTGGCCAGCTTCTTTTCCATCCAGTCCGCTTCCGGCGGTTCCGACATCCGCGCAAACCTCACCCTGATTGCCCCGGCAGGTGCCGGTGGCGGCTGGGATACGTTCATGCGCGAGCAGCAGCAGGCCATGCGTGCCAACGGTTTGGTGAATAACACCCAGGTGGTCAACATCCCCGGGGCTGCCGGCACCATTGGCCTCGGCAAGCTTTCCACCATGTCCGGCCAGGCCAACAACCTCTTGGTCACGGGTGCCGGGCTGGTCGCCGGAGTGGCGCAGCTGGACTCGGCAGTGACGCACGACGACGTGCGGCCCATCGCCCGCCTGGTGGAGGAGTACGACGTCGTTGTGGTTCCGGCCGATTCCCCGTACCAGACTCTCGAGGAGCTCGTGCAGGCTTGGAAGGCTGATCCGGCGGCGATTGCCTGGACCGGCGGCGGAACGTTTGACCAGTTGGTCATGACCGAACTTGCTCTGGCTGCCGGCGTGGATCCCTCGGACACCACGTACATTCCCAAATCCGGCGGCGGCGAGGCGACTCAGGCCCTCATCACGGACACCGCCAAGGCTGCCACCTCGGGATACAAGGACGTCGAAGACCAGATTGATGCGGGACGGCTGCGCGCCCTCGGGCTGGCTGCCCCGCAGCGGCTCGACGGCGTCGACATCCCTACCTTGACCGAGCAGGGCTACGACGTGGATCTGGCCAACTGGCGAGCCCTCGTGGCACCTCCGGGCATCACCGATGAGGAATTCGCCGAGCTGCGGACCCTGATCGAGGAAACCATCGCGACTCCCGAGTGGCAGGCCGCCGTGGAGCGCAACAAATGGGCCGATGTCTACCTGACCGGGGACGAGTTTGACGAGTTCATGACCTCGGAGCAGCAGCGCATTGGTGAACTAGTGAAGGAGATCGGCTGATGAGCACTTCAGGGCCCTCGTCCGCAGGTACGGCGGAACAGCCGATCGAAAACAGCACCAGCGCTGACGGGCAGCCTCCCGTCCGCACCTCTTGGTGGGACGGCCGCAGCGGGCTGCTCCTCTCCCTCGTCATGGTGGCCTTCAGTACTTATCTGCTGGTCGGAATTCTCACGATGGACGTGGGCGAGGGTGCGGACTTCCCCGGACCGAAGTTTTTCCCCGGCATCTTGATGGTCGCCGGTTATGTCCTGGCTGCCCTGCTGGCGCTGCACTACGTGCGGACTCCGGAGTACCCCACAGAGACGTCCTCGCGGAAGTACCGCACCTTCACGGACTGGTCGGCAGTTCTCTGGACGGCGGGAGGCTTCCTGCTCTTCGCCCTGACTCTGGAAACCCTGGGCTGGATCATTGCCGCCGCCCTCATGTTCTGGTTTGTAGCGAAGGGCTTCGGCAGCCGCCGCCCCATCTTCGACGTCTCACTTGCCCTGCTCATGAGCAGCGCTGTTTACCTGGCATTCTCAATCGGTCTGGGACTTAGCCTCCCGTCCGGCATCCTTGGAGGAGGTTTCTAACGTGGATTCACTCAATCTGTTGATGGAGGGTTTCTCCTCGGCCCTGACCCCGATGAACATGCTATGGGTGCTCGTCGGCTGCCTTCTGGGCACCGCCGTCGGCGTGCTGCCGGGACTGGGCTCTTCGATGGCGGTGGCTTTGCTGCTGCCCGTAACGTTTGCCCTCGACCCCACTGCCGCTTTCATCATGTTCGCCGGCGTGTATTTCGGCGGCATGTTCGGCGACTCCACCATGGCAATCCTCATGAACACCCCGGGCCAGGCTTCGGCCATCGCTTCCACGTTCGAGGGGCACAAAATGGCCAAGGACGGCAGGGCCCCGCAGGCCCTGGCCACCGCGGCGATCGGCGCGTTTATCGGCGGCATGGTGGCCTCCGTCCTCGTCGTGTTCCTAGCTCCCGCCCTGGCTGATTTCTCGGCCAACTTCGGGCCGGCTGAATTCTTTGCGCTGGCCTTGTTCGCTTTTGTTGCCACGTCCTCCGTGGTCTCGGACTCCGCGGTAAAGGGCCTCGCGGCCCTCGTGATCGGTCTGGGCATCGCCACCGTGGGTATCGACCCGTTCTCGGGCGCCGAGCGGTTCAGTTTCGGTGCGCCGCAGATGTTCGACGGCATTTCCCTGATTACCGTGACCGTGGCCATCCTGGCGCTGGGCGAAGTGTTCCATATCGCCTCCCGCATCCGCCGGGATCCGGCCGGCAAGCAAATCGCCTCCGCAGGCCGTCCCTTCCTCTCCCGTGCCGAGCTCAAAGAGGCAGCCCCGGCCTGGGCCCGGGGCACCGCGATCGGCTTGCCGTTTGGCGTCATCCCCGCCGGCGGGTCCGAGATTCCGACGTTCATCTCCTACGACGTGGAACGGCGCATTGACCGCCGCCGCAAGAACCCGAAGTTCGGCAAAGGCGCGATCCGCGGCCTGGCAGCTCCGGAAGCCGCCGGCAACGCCACCACCGGAACCGCCATGGGAGCACTTCTGGCCCTGGGTCTGCCGGTTTCGGCCACGGCAGCGATCATGCTCGCCGCGTTCCAGCAGTACGGCCTGCAGCCGGGTCCGCTGCTGTTCGACCGGTCCCCCGACCTGGTCTGGGCACTGTTGGCGAGCTTCTTCATCGCGATGGTGGTGCTGCTCATCATCAACCTGCCCTTCGCAGGGCTTTGGGCGAAGCTGCTCCTCATCCCGGCCCCTTACCTGTACGCCGGGATTACCGTTTTCTGCGGCCTGGGCGTCTACGCCACTTCCGGGGCGGTGTTCGATCTGCTGATGCTGCTTGGGCTCGGCCTGGTTGGCTTCATCATGCGCCGGCACGGGATGCCCCTGGCCCCGTTGATGATTGGTGTGGTGCTGGGCCCGCTGGCGGAAACGAGCATGCGCGACGCGCTGCTGTCCTCCAACGGCGATTACTCGGTGTTTGTGACCGGGCCGATCCCGCTGGTGCTCTACGGACTGCTGTTCATCGTGCTGGCGGCGACTGTGCGGTCCAAGGTTGTGAACCGGACCCGCCAGGACGTGTAGTTCCGCTCGGAACACTGCCTTCGAAGGGCCTCGCCGATCTGCGGGGCCCTTCGCCGCGTCTTGGCCTAGGTAGCGGCCTCGTGCCGGTGTCGGGCGGTGAGTGCGGTGAGCGGAAACAGGCCACCGGCTTTGCGGTCTGCGCGCTGCCCACGGTGATTGCCGGCAACGGCCGCGAACTCATCGACCTGGCAAAGGTCAACGCTCGTGAACTCTGGTTAGGACGAGTAACAGCTACCCTTGGCCAATGTGCCAGGAGGGCAGGAATAGAAAATCTGCTGGCCAGTGCTCATCATTCGTTATCTGTCCCCGGACGAGCTCGACGAGAATGCTGGGCATCACCTTCTCGAGGATGACCGAACGCGGCAGTTCGTCAGCAGCCCGCCACCCGGCACCACCTCTGAGCTGGTCCCAGCGATTGAGTTTCACACTCTCGACAACTGCATGCACCTCGTCGGGGGTCAGCCAGATGGGCGCCGAGATACGAGGAGGCATCGTTCGCCAGACGTCCAGCTTCGCGTGTGTCGTTTCCCGCTCCGCCAGGATCGCCCGAACCACCCTGACTCGGGCAGACACTACCCGCAGGTAGGTAGAAGCCCACGCGGTTTCAACTTGAGGGGAGAAGAACGCCGAAAGTGCGAGCTGAAGTCGCTGTGCCTTGATCTGGCGTTCGCGCTTCAACTGAGCCGCAAGCACAGTGTCGCCGACCCGCTTCACGTCCTCGTCGAGGGACGGCAGGGAAACGCCAATGTGTGCGGGTCTGTCCTCGAGTACAGCTACGGCTGCTGCACTCACGAGCTCATTTAGTTCGGCGTCATTCGCGAGGGGCGAGTAGCTGGAGTCAAGCTGGAACACAATCCGCTCGGGCTCTGGCTCGGGCGGCGCACCGGGGGCCTCTGACATGGACTGCTCGAGCCGGACAAGGGCCGGAGCAAGGGCGGAATCGAGGTGTGCCTTAAGCGCCTCAATCAGGTTCGGGATCGTTCGAACGGTCTGCAGAGTCTCGCCGGTCGCCTGAGACATTGCGGTGCGGTTCGGCTCCGCGTTAGTCGAGTACCACTTCGAGATGAGGTATGCGATGGACTCGGATACTGCATCAAGGTACGCACGGGTGTCCTCGGATGCGGCATCAACGTCGCGACGGTCACCGGCAGTCATCGCCTGCTCGGCTAGCCGTACGACTGCTTCTGCGCCAATTAGGCTTTCACCCATGACCCGATGCGAGGGCTCGGCGGCCAGTCTGATATACGTGCGAACCAGCACATCTTCGATCCACTGACGGTCCGCGGTAGACACGGCGGTGAACTCTGCTGAGGGTCTGTTAGCTAGCTCATTTTGTGCCGTTCGCACCAATGATTCGACACTCGCGTACCCCAATCCCGTCAGGTCACCAACCGCATCGGCAAGGTCGGCGAGCCGAAAGAGCCGAAGAGCAACCTTCGTTAGTGCCACAGTGGTGGTCGGGGACGAATTCCCGGGTAATGCAGATCGCACTCATCTTCTCCTTCTAGGCGGCTCGTGTCGTGTAACCAGTCAAGACTCACCCAGGTAAGCGCTAATCAACATGAGCAACACGGCCTTTCAACTACGTGTCTTCCGCTAGAAGTTCCCTCACTGCCTTGTCAATGAAAGCGATATTAGCGGCGTGCATTCCGCAGGGTCATGCCGGACTGCAGGGGAACACTATCCATTTCGAAGACTTCGTAATCGCTGCGAATGGTGTAGCAGTCCAGCCTGAAGCAGGCACAGTGTCAAGAGTTGAGCGGGTTCCGGAATTGCCCTCCCCGGCGTGTCCTGTTTACTTATCGAACGTCATTTAGGCGCCGGCAGCACTCGGGCCCATCCGCCGTTGGGCGATTAGCCAGGTTACCGCCCAACACGCGACTGGTATCAGGGCCAGCACCGAAACGGCAGCCAGGGGAACGGCGGCATTTGCGGTCCAGGTGAAGACCGGAATGAGCAGCGACAACGTGAGAGCCAGCGTGCCAATGACGACAAGATACTTTGAAGAGTTTTCCGTTCTTGCAAGATCAGCAACACCGAACGTGCCGGCACACACTGAGGCAAACGCTGTAAAAACTGACAGCGGAATTAATCCGTTCGCGCCAACAAAGACGGAGCCGATCGAGAAAAGTGCAGCCACCAGGATGGTGGTCCCAGTGGAAAGTCCCAGAAATTTCTGACGACTCATGGGTGACGCCTCCTTCGCTGTGATTGCAGTTCTTCGCCTTTTGCCCAAGCCCGTAGATGTCATCTCGGGTTGTAGGCGGCAACGCTAACAAGATTCAAAACTGCGGGCAAAGCGAAAAGGTCCCACCCGCGGACTGGCCCAACTCACCCCGCCCACAGGGGAATCGAACTACCGGTTCATCACGGAGAGCGGCAGGTAGGCACTGACAATCCAGTTGGGTGCGTCAACAACCTCGCTGATCTTCAGGTCCACAACAACCGAGGACAGCAGATACGCCTCGTGGGGTTCAACGCCGTAGGTGAAGCACAGATGGTCGATCATGTGCCGGAGTGCGTCCCGGGCCGCACCCAAAAGATCCGGCCCCACCCCGGTGGTGGCGTAGTACCCCTGGTCCTCGATGCCGGGCCGGAGCGGTCCGGACGTCTGGAACTGCGGTGACGGGATGGACCGTCCCCGGTGCAGCGTCACCTTCAGCGTTCCGCTCAGGGGTGCTTCGATGGCGGTGACGCACACTTCCCCGTCCCCCTGGGCGGCATGGGGATCGCCGAACATGAGACGCGCACCGGGAAGGCTGACCGGCAGGAAGATCTTGGTTCCCACCACCAGGTCGCGGATGTCCATGTTGCCGCCAAAGTTTCCCGGAGGCATCACGGGCAGGGGGTCCTCCGTTGCAGGCGTGCACGCCATCACCCCCAGGAAGGGCCGCAGGGGCACATTCGCGACATCAAGGAACGCGGTGGCGGGACCGGTGGACAGGTCCCATTTGTAAATGAACGCCTCCGTGAAATCATCCGGCAGGAGGCCGGCACCGGGACGGCTGGCCGTGAATCCCCACCCCAGAGGGGTGAACTCCAGCGGCTCGATCTCCAGCACATCACCGGGTTGGGCGCCGTTCACCATGATCGGACCGCGCAGGGGATAGCTTCGGGCGGGATCACGGTCGGGGATGGGATCGCCGTTGCGGTAGTTATCCAGCTGGCCGTCCGCGGCGTCCCTGACCTCAAAGCTGATGGTGTCACCGCTGCTGATCGTCAGGACCGGATCATGCCGGGGAGTCCACAGGCGGTTGTAGACGTCAGGTACGTCGTGGTGCGCCATCAGAGCGCCGCCAGCCCGTTGCGCCCATCGGCGTCCAGATAGCCGCCGTAGGTGGCCGTGATCGAGCGGCCCGCCTGGTCCCCGGCCGCGGCGCTGTTCCCGTCGGCGATGGCGGCGAAGAGCCGGCGGTCGCTGGCTGCGGCGTCGCGCATGGCCGCCTCCGGGTCGGGGGCCGAAGAGATCCGATCATTCATGAGGTCAAGAAGCGCACCGGAGACGGCCTGGCCGCTGGCCTGCAGCAGCTGGTTGCGGCTGGCCTCCCAGACGACGGCGTGAAACTCCAGATCCGCTGCATTGAACAGGTCCATGCGGCCGGCCGCGGATTCCATGCGCTCCACGGCGCCGCGCATAGCCTCGAGCTGCGCGGTGGTGTGCAGGGCTGCCGCGAGCCGGCAGGCGGAGCTTTCCAGGATGATCCGGAACTGGACCAGGTCCGAGAGGGACAGGGAGGCAATTCTTGCCAGCGTGGTGAAGGACTGCTGCAGCGCCTGTCCGGTGAGGGGCAGCACCTCCGGTCCGGAGCGTCCGCCGGGCCGGGACGCGATGAGTCCCCGGCTCTGCAGCACCCGCAGCGCTTCACGCACCGTGGGACGGCTGACCGAGAACTGCACCATCAGCTCGCGCTCACTGGGCAGGTGCTGCCCGGGCGGCACTTCACCGGAAACAATGACCGCTTCGATCTGCTCCACCACGCGTTCATAGGTCAGAACAGGGACTGCCGGGGAGAAACGGACTTTGCTCATACGGCCCTTCACAGTCGAAGTTTTTCTGAATCTACAGGCCCGCTGCGTGCCGGCGGAATACCTGCGCCCAAAACTTTCACTGGTAAGACCAGATAAATAGGTAGACAGGCTGGCACATCATGGGGTTGTCTGGTTCAAAATCGTTGGTCATGCCGGAGGACGGAGATCCCCAATGAATCGTGCATCTTCCCGCACTGCCGCTGCCCTGCTGGCCGCGTCTGCACTGTGCCTGTCTTCCTGTTCAGCCGGTTCGTCCGGGGAGGAGCCGGCCGAGTCCGCCGAGCGCTCCGGCATCACGGTGGCCCTCACCGGCGAGCCCACCAACCTCGACTTCACCACCACCGCCGGCGCCGCCATTCCCCAGGCGCTGATGACCAACGTCTATGAGGGCCTGGTGGAAATTGACCAGGACGGCGCCATCCAGCCGCTGCTCGCCGAGTCCTGGAACATCAGCGAGGACCGCCGCACCTACACCTTCACGCTTCAGCCGGACGTCACCTTCTCCAATGGTGAGCCGTTTACCGCCGACGACGTGAAGTTCAGCCTGGACCGGGTCACCTCCGGGGCCTGGGTGTCCAGCCTGAAGAACAAGATGGCCATTGTGGAGGCGGTCAACGTCCTGGGTGACACCGAAGTGGAGATTGTGCTGAGCAAACCCAGCAACGCCTGGCTGTTTGACCTCGGCACCCCGGTGGGCGCCATGTTCGACGAAAGCGGCGTGGATGACCTGGCCAACACCGCCGTCGGCACCGGGCCCTTCACCATTGAGGCCTGGAACCGCGGGCAGTCCATCGAGATGAAGGCACGCGACGACTACTGGGGCGAAGCACCACAGGTGGAGACCGCAACGCTGCGCTACTTCGCGGACGCCACGGCCACCACCAATGCGCTGCGCTCGGGAGATGTGGACGTGGTCTACAACATGCAGGCACCCGAGCTGCTCTCCACCTTTGAAGGCGACGACGCCTACCAGGTCCTGGACGGCACCTCCAACGGCGAAATTGTCCTGTCCATGAACAACAGGCGGGCACCCTTCGACGATGTCCGCGTGCGCCAGGCGGTCATGCACGCCATCGACCGGCAGGCGGTGCTGGACACCGCATGGAGCGGCTACGGCACCGTGGTGGGAGCAGCCGTACCGCCCACCGACCCGTATTACGAGGACCTGACGGACGTCAACGCCTATGATCCGGACAAGGCCCGTGAGCTGCTGGCCGACGCCGGAGCCGAGGACCTGAACATCACCTTCAGCGTTCCCACCCGCCCGTACGCCACTGCCGTTTCCGAGATTGTGGTCTCCCAGCTGGCGGAAGTGGGCATCAACGCCACCATCGAATCCGCCGAATTCCCCGCCGTCTGGCTGGACAAGGTCTTCACGCAGCATGACTACGACATGTCCGTGGTCCTTGCCGTTGAAAGCCGGGATTTCCTGACCATGTTCAACAACCCGGATTATTACCTGGGATATGACAACTCCAAGATCGCCGAAACGGCAGCCGCCGCGGACGCCGCGGACGAGGCCGGCTATGTGGACGGCATGAAGGACGTGGTCCGCACGGTGACTGAGGACGCGGCCGCCGGAGTCCTGTTCCTCTTTCCGAACATTGTGGTGGCCGACGCCGAAGTCACCGATGTGCCCGCCAACTCCGTCACCGAGGCCCTGGACCTCACCGGAATCGGCTGGAACTGAAACCGGCGGCAGAGCACCCCGCGGAGCCGGCGGCACGGACTGAAAAGAGGCACGCATGGGCATTCGACTGCTGATCAACGCGGCACGGTTTGCCGTCACCTTCATGGTGGCCACGGTGGCGGTCTTCATCTTCATGCGTGCCGTCCCCGGAGACCCGGCGCAGATTGCGCTGGGCGTCAACGCCACTCCGGAGCTGCTGGCCGAAACCCGGGCGGAATTCGGCACTGACCGGCCCCTGCCGGTGCAGTACTTCGACTGGACGCTTGGTCTGTTCCGCGGGGACTTCGGCACCAGCTACGTCACCCGCCGGGACATCACGCCGCTGATCCTGGACCGGGTGCAGGTCAGCCTGATCCTGGTGGGCCTGGCCATGGCCGCCGCCCTGCTGATCGCCGTGCCGCTGGGAACCCTGATGGCGGTGAACCACCGCAGGATCAGCGGAATCCTGCTCAGCGGGCTGAGCCAGGCGGGCGTGGCGGTACCGGGATTCCTGGCGGCCATCCTGCTGGTGGTGGTGTTCGCCGTCGGGCTGGGCTGGTTCCCGGCCAACGGCTGGACACCGCCGGGGGAGGACTTCGGCGACTTCCTCCGCCGGGTCTTCCTGCCCGTGCTGGCACTGGCCTCCGTCCAGGGCGCCATCCTCACCCGGTACGCGCGCTCCGCTGTCCTGGAGATCATGAGCGAGGATTACCTGCGCACCGCCCGCGCCAAAGGACTGGGACGGACCGAAGCACTGGTGAAGCACGGCCTGCGCAACGCCGCCATCCCCGTGCTCACGGTCACCGGGGTGCAGCTGGCAGCGCTGATCATCGGAGCCGTGGTCATTGAACGCGTCTTCGTCATCCCCGGGCTGGGCTCCCTGCTCCTGGATGCGGTGGGCAACCGGGACCTGCTGACCGTGCAGTCCGTGGTGATGGTGCTGGTGGCCATCACCCTCACCATCAACCTGCTGGTGGACGTCCTGTACACCGTGCTGGATCCCCGAATCCGGAAGAAGGCCTGATGAGCGATCCCACCCCGGCTGCCTTCACCGGAGCCGCTCCGGTCCCCGCCGGGCGTCCCGGCCGCGGCAAGCCTTCACCCACTCTGCTGATCGGCGCGGCGCTGGTGGCCGTCGTCGTCGCAGCGGCCCTGCTCTCCTTTTTCTGGACACCCTACGATCCGGTCCGGGCCTCGCCCGGGGACCGGCTGCTCGGCTCCAGCGCGGAGCACCTGATGGGAACGGACCGCTACGGCAGGGACGTTTTTTCGGGCATCCTCTACGGCGCCAGGATCACCCTGCTGGTGGGCCTGATCTCCGTGGGCATCGCGCTTCTCATCGGAACCCCGCTGGGCATTCTGGCCGGTATGCGCGGCGGCGCGGCCGAGGAGATCAGCATGCGCGCCGCAGACATCCTGATGGCGTTCCCCGCGCTGCTGGTGGCCATCATGTTCGGTGCCGTGTTCGGCGCGGGAACGACGACGGCGATGGTCGCCATTGGCATCGGCTCGATCCCGGGCTTCGCCCGGGTGGCGCGCAGCGGCACCCTGCAGGTGATGAGCACCGAGTACGTCCTGTCGGCGCGTGCTTCCAGCCAAAGCGCCCTGCGCATTGCCCGCCGGCACGTGCTGCCGAACATTGCGGGGGTGCTGGTGGTGCAGTGCTCGGTCACCTTTGCGCTGGCCGTCCTGGCGGAAGCCGCACTGTCCTTCCTGGGACTGGGCACACCGCCGCCCGTTCCCTCCTGGGGCCGGATGCTGCAGGAATCCCAGCAGTTCCTGGGCACCTTCCCGGCGCTCGCCGTCTGGCCCGGAGCCGCCATTGCGCTGGCAGTCCTGGGCTTCAACCTGCTGGGCGACGGGCTGCGGGACCGGTTTGACCCCAAGCTCAACGGGGAGGCGGGACGATGAGTGAGCATCTGCTGGAGGTGAAGGACCTCCGGGTGTCCGCCGGAGAGCGCACGCTGGTGGACGGCTTCAACCTGGAACTGGGCACCGGCGAACGGGTGGGATTGATCGGTGAATCCGGATCCGGCAAGTCCATGACGGCCACCGCCCTGATGGGGCTGCTGCCGGAAGGAGTTTCCGCCGCCGGGTCCATCCGCCTGGCCGGAACCGACCACGATCTGGTGGGTGCCCGGGACAGCCGTATGCAGCGGATCCGCGGCAACCGGATGGCCATGGTGTTCCAGGAACCCCTCAGCGCCCTGAACCCGCTCATGCGGGTGGGGCCGCAGGTGGCCGAGGTGATGCTCAAACACCGCACGGTGCCCAACCGGCGCGCGGCTGCGGCGAAAGCCGTGGAGATGCTGGCCTCCGTGCGGCTGCCCGATCCCGCGGAAGCCGCCCGGGCCTTTCCGCATCAGCTCTCCGGCGGGCAGCGGCAGCGCGCCATGCTGGCCATGGCACTGGCCAATGATCCGGCGCTCCTGCTGTGTGATGAGCCCACCGCGGCCCTGGACGTGACGGTCCAGCGCCAGGTGCTGGACCTCATCCTGGAATCCGTGAGCCGGCGCAGCACGGGCCTGCTCTTCATCACCCACGACCTCTCTGTTGTGGCCAGTATCTGTGACCGCGTCCTGGTGATGAACAACGGCCGGGTGGTGGAGGAGGGAACCACCGAACAGGTGCTCACCCGTCCCGCCCACGCCTACACCCGGGGTCTGCTGGCGGCCTCTGACCTGGAGGCAACGGACAGCGGCGGCCGGCTGTTCACAGTGGCCTCGGCTGCGGCTTATGTGCCGCCGAAGATCGTATCCCCGCCGCGCCGGGGGACGACGACGGGGACGACGACGGCGACGCGGGCTGCGCGGCCAACGTTGCCTGACGCTTCTGCCCGCACAGATCATCCAGCCCCGGCCACCCCCGCAGAACAGCCTGACCGTGGGAGGGGCGCCGGCGCCGTCGAGCCGCTGATTAGTGTGCGGGACCTGGTGCGCACCTACCGGCGCGGCCGCACCTCACTGTTTGGTGCGCCTGCCGAGGTGCAGGCGCTGCGGGGCATCTCGTTTGAGGTGGCCGCCGGGCAGCGGTTCGGGGTGGTGGGGGAGTCCGGGTCCGGCAAGTCCACGCTGCTGCGGATCCTGGCCGGGCTGGACCAGCCGACCTCCGGCAGCGTCAAAGTGGCCGGAAACGAGGTGGCCGGGGCGCGGGAAAACGAACTGCGCCAGCTGCGCCGCGAACTGCAGATTGTGTTTCAGGACCCCATGGGATCGCTGGATCCGCGGATGCGGGTGCGGGACATCATCACCGAACCGCTGCTGCTGCCGGGCGAAAGCGCACGCACCGCCCGGCACGCCGAACGGGCGGCCGAAATGCTCCGGGCCGTTGATCTGCCGCCCGAGGCGCTGGACCGCTTTCCGCACCAGTTCTCCGGCGGGCAGCGGCAGCGGATTTCCATCGCCAGGGCGCTGATCGGTGAGCCGCGCATCCTGGTGGCGGACGAGCCGGTGAGCGCCCTGGACGTTTCAGTGCGGGCCCAGGTCCTGAACCTGCTCTCGGACCTGGTGGACCGTTACAACCTGACCCTGGTTTTCGTGTCCCATGACCTGGGCGTGGTCCGGCATCTTTGCGACAACGTGGTGGTCATGAACCAGGGGCTCATTGTGGAGAGCGGCCCCACGGAACAGATATACGAGGACCCGCAGCACGGATATACCCGGACGCTGGTTGCATCGTCGATGTCGCTGCGGTCCGAAATGGCCGGGCGGGCGATGGACAGCAGGGAAGAAGTCACCAGTCAGGGAGAGGGACAATGACCGAGACGGCCAATGAATCACCGCAGCAGGAGAGCACCCCGCGGGGCCGGGGACTCCATGATCTCTCCGCCGCCAAGCTCAGCAGCGCCTATGCCGCCGGCACCCTGACTCCCGTTGAGGTGGCAGAAGCGGTCCTGGAGCGGATCCTGGAGCGGGAGCCGGAGCTGAACGCGTTTTACCGCTGTGATCCGCAGGATGTCCTGCGCCAGGCACGGGACAGCGCCGAACGGTGGCGGACGGGTGCTCCCCGCAGCGCGTACGACGGCGTGCCCTGCACCCTCAAGGAAAACATTTCCCGGGCCGGGATCCCCAAGCCGTCCGGCACCGCCCTGCCCAATCCGCCGGTGCCGGCTGCGAATGCACCCGTCACGGACAGGCTCCTGGAAGCGGGAGTGGTGATCCTTGGTTCCACCACCATGCCGGACTGGGGCATGCTCTCCTCCGGCGTCTCCAGCCTGCACGGGGTGTCCCGCAGCGCCTGGAACCCGGCCTGGACCACGGGCGGGTCCAGTGCAGGTGCCGGCAGCGCGGCGGCCGCCGGATACGGCCCGCTGCACGTGGGCACCGACATTGGCGGATCCATTCGCCTGCCCGGAACCTGGCAGGGACTGGCCACGCTGAAGCCCAGCGCCGGACTGATCCCGCTCGATGCGCCCTACACCGGCCGGGCAGCCGGCCCCCTGGCCCGCACGGTGGCGGACGCCGCCGTCCTGATGGAACTGGTGGCGCGGCCGGACCCCCGGGATTACAGCACCAGGCCGTTCCCGCCCCAGCGGTGGAGCGCCGAGCCGGCGGATCCGGCGCCGCTGCGCGTTGCGCTCCAGCTGGACGCCGGCTGCGGACAGGCGCCCGATCCTGAAGTGCTGGCAGCCGTGCAGGCGGCAGCCGCCCTGTTTGAACAGGCCGGAGCCGTGGTGGAACCGCTGGCACCGTTCATCGACGAGGACATGCTGCGCGGTCTGGACGACTTCTGGCGCACCCGCTCCTACGCGGATCTGGAGGAACTGGCACCCGGGCACCGGGAAATGGTGCTGGACTACATTGTCCGCTGGTGCTCCCGCGGCGCGGACGTTTCGGGCAGCCAGACCATCCGCAATTTCCACAGCATCGCGCGGATGCAGCAGGCGACGGCGCTCGCCGTCGCGCCGTACGACGTCGTCCTCTCGCCGGTGGCCCCCATGGCCGCGTTCCCGGCCGAACAGCCCATGCCCGTGCCCGACCCGGAGCGGACCATGGCCCACATCGGGTTCACCGTGCCGTACAACATGTCCGGGCACCCGGCTGCCACCGTGAACTGCGGATTCACCTCTGACGGCAGGCCCGTTGGCCTGCAGCTGGCCGGAGCGGTGGGCAGCGATGCGAAGCTGCTGCGCGTGGCGGCCTGGTATGAAGCGGCGCGGCCGGAGTCTGCAGCGCCGGACTGGACGGCGCTGGCCTGAAACGGGCCGGGCCCTGTTCCGGCGCCGGCCTGATTCGCGAATCGGTCTGAGCCGGCCTAATTCGAAACCGAACTCAGGCCGGCGGATCGAACCGGCCGTCGACGGCGGTCCAGCCGCCGTCGACCGTCAGCACCGACCCCGTGACAAAGGTGGAGGCGTCCGACGCCAGATACACCACGGCGCCGGCCAGTTCTTCCGGCCGGGACCAGCGGCCCAGGGCGCTTTTCGCCGCGTAGGCTCCGTACCACTCCGGATTGTCCTTGATCTGTGCGGTCAGCGGCGTCTCCACCACACCCGGAGCGATGACGTTGACGCGGACACCCGCGGGGCCAAATTCAGCCGCGGCGGTGCGGGCCAGCTGGACCAGCCCGGCCTTGCTGGCTGCATAGACGCTCTGCCCGGGCTCCACCACCGAGGCACGGATCGAGGAAAATCCGATGATGCTCCCGCCCCCGTTCGCCGCCATCCGCGGGGCGAAGGCCTGCAGCAGTGTGAAGGAAGCACGCAGGTTAAGGTTCATCACCCGGTCGAATTCCTCCAGCGTGTAATCGGCCATCCGTTTGCGGACATTCGTGGCTGCCGTAAACACCAGGGCGGCGCAGTCTGCGTACCGTTCCGCGGCCGCCTGCACAGCGTTGGGGTCCAGCACATCAAGCACCGCCGGTTCCCCGGCGGCGCCGATCAGGTCCGCCGTCTCCGCCGCCGAAACCCCGTCCCGGTCCGCACACACCACCGTGGCGCCGTGGGCCGCCAGGGCCAGGGCTGACTCCCGGCCAATTCCGCTGCCGGCTCCCACCACCAGCACGCGCCGGCCGGCCAAATCGAACAGTTCCGAGTAGTTCGCCATCAGGGTCCTATCGCTGGAGGGAAGGAGAATGTGCGGACAGGGTCAGGGGCGGATCATGGCCATGCGGGTAACGGTAAACTCCTCAATGGCGAACCGCGGCCCCTCCCGGCCGATCCCCGAGTCCTTGACCCCGCCGTACGGCATGATGTCCGAGCGGAACCCGGGGATTTCATTGACCACCACACCGCCGACGTTGAGCTGCTCAATAGCCTGGAACGCGTGCCGAAGCGATGCGGTGTACACCGCGGCCTGCAGGCCGTACCGGGAATCATTCACCGCCGCGATCGCGCCGGCCATCCCGGAAACGCGTTCCAGGCACACCACCGGCCCGAAGATTTCCTCGCTCCACACACTGCAGTCACGCGGCACGTCAGCCAGGACAGTGGGGGAGATGCTCCGGCCTTCGGCGCCGCCGCCGGCAACCAGCCGGGCCCCCGCGGACACCGCCTCCCTGATCCAGTCCAGCACCCGCTCAGCGGCAGCGGTGTTGATGAGCGGCGCCAGGCGGGTGGCTTCGTCGCGGGGATCACCCACCACCACTTCGGGCAACCGTTCGAGGAGCCGCCGTTCAAATTCGTCAGCAATGGACCCGGCCAGGACCACGCGCTGGACCGAAATGCAGGCCTGCCCGTTGGCGTAGAAACCGCCGCGGATGACGGCGTCCACCGCATCCTCCAGGACGGCGTCTTCGGCAACGATCAGCCCGGTGTTGGACCCCAGTTCCAGGACCGTCTTCCGCGGCGCTGCTGCCTTCGCGATCCGGTGGCCAACGGCTGCGGAACCGGTAAAGGAGACGACGGCGACCCTTGGATCCTCCACCAGCGCCGCACCGACGTCGGGCCCTCCGGTGACCAGCTGGACCGCGGCCGGCGTCACGCCGTGCCGGTGGAGGACTGTCCGGATGAGATGGACGGCCCAGAGCGTGGTGAGCGGGGTGTCGGGGGACGGCTTGATGATGACGGGGCAGCCGGCGGCGATCGCCGGGGCCAGCTTGTGGCTGGCCAGCAGCAGCGGGTAGTTGAAGCCGGCAATGCCGACGACGACGCCGGCCGGCCGCCGGGTGAAGTACCCGAGCATCCCCTCGCCCTGGGGCTGCAGATCCAGCGGAACGGTTTCTCCGTGGATGCGTGCCGTCTCCTCCGCAGCGGCAGACCACGTGGCAAGGGTGCGCTGGACTTCCGTGCGGCAGTCCACCAGCGGCTTGCCGGTCTCCAGAACCAGCAGGTCGGCCATCGCCGTTGCTTCCCGGGAGAGCGCGGCATGGATATCCATCAGGAGCGTCCGCCGCGTTCCGGTGCTGAGCCCGGCTGTCACCGCGAAGGCTGCGGCTGCTTCATCCAGAGCCCGCTCTGCATGTTCCACCGAGGCCACCGGCGCCGAAGCCACCTCAGCGCCGTCGTAGGGGAAGGAGATCACCGAAGTGTCCGGGCACGCGGCCCACTCATGGACTCCGGCTCCCAGAGGAAGTCCGTCGGGGTAGGGCGGCGCAAATCTCACGATGGCTCCCGTGCGTGGGGGACTTTGCGGACAATCCAAGCGGTTCCAAGCTAACTGGTCAGGCCAGTACAGTGACGGTATCGGCCCGGAGGTCAGGGGTCAACGGTTTGATAGGTTGTTCGACTACTGACCTGCGCATAGACGGAAGGACGTTATGTCACCCGAAGCAGCACTTCTTGTCATATCCGCCGCGACAGTCATCTTCCTCGGGGTGGTGGTGGTTCTCGTGCGCCGGTTCAACAAATCCAATACCGAAAAGTACCCGCCGGCAACCAAGGGAAAGTGGTTTGAGATCCGGCGCCGGTAGCCGGCTGGAGCCCGGGTTGTGAAGCACCCGGTGGGCCGGTACTTACTCTTGAAATTCCCGGGATTTCCGGAACAATTCGGTTCAATCGCTGCAATGCGCATGGCGGGGAATGCCGGATTCCCTGATCATCCCGGACGTCGGGAGCAGCAAAAAACCCTGCCAACGCAAAATAAAGGCAGCACCGCATAAAGGCAGCACCGCTAGACTGCAATTCTTCCGTAACCCAAGGAGCAACATGTCTAATCCGCTCGACCTCAGCAATGGCCAGCACACAGAGGCGGACAGCCCTCTGGTATTGGAGCCGCCAAAGCCCGTGATTGAGGTGACGGTTCACCGTCCGGAGAAGGTTGGCGGCATGATTCTCGTTGATGCCGAGGCCCAGGAAAAGCACGCCGCAACCGCCAGGAGTTTCCTGGATGACCTGCTGGCTACCCCGCTGCAGAGTCCTGAATTCCAGATGAAGCTGGCGCAGCTGACCCGTCTGGGTGAAGGCACCATGCAGCAGGCCGGCACTGTGTCCAACCGCATGCTGAAAAGGCCGGCAGCGGCGCTCGCCGCCACCGGCGATGACCCCGCCTCGCGGACGGGAAAAAACATCGTGGAACTGCGGCAGATCGTCACGGAGCTGGACCCGAAGCGGCATGATCTGACCGGAACGAAGCGCATCCTGAGGTTCCTCCCCGGGGGCAGCGCCATCCAGCGGTACTTCCTGAAGTATGAGTCCGCCCAGGCGCAGCTCAATGCCATCACCAAAGCACTCAAGGGCGGTCAGGATGACCTGCGGCAGGACAACGCGGCCATCCAGACAGAGCGTGACGCTCTCTGGGAAGCAATGGGCCAGCTCGCGAATTATGCCGTGCTCGCGAACCATCTGGGAGATGGTCTAGAGCAGCGCATCGCGGACCTTCGAAACCAGGGCAAAACGGATGATGCCGGCACGCTGGAAGCTGATGCTCTCTTCTACGTGCGGCAGCGCCATCAGGATCTCTTGACTCAGATGGCAGTATCCATCCAGGGTTATCTGGCTCTCGACGTGGTCCGGAAGAACAATTCGGAGCTGATCAAGGGCGTGGACCGGGCGCTCGGGACTACCCTGGCGGCTTTGCGGGTTGCTGTGATTGTTGCCCAGGCACTGGCGCAGCAAAAGATTGTGCTGGCCCAGATTGATGCCCTCAACTCCACCACGGCAGACATGATTGTCTCCACATCAGAGCTCCTTCGTTCCCAGGGCACCGCCATTCATCAGAATGCGTCCAAGGCGACCCTTGACCCCGCCAAGCTGCAGCAGGCTTTCGACAATGTATTCCAAGCCATGGATGAGGTGGACCGGTACAGGGCAGAAGCGGCCCATTCCATGAAGCAGACAGTGCAGGTGCTTCAGGGGCAGGTCAGCCGTGCCCAGCTGCAGCTGGAACGCAGCCATGCCTCTGATGCTGCCGCCTCCAAGAGACTGAAGGGATAGGGATGTCGCGTCTCACGCTGGGCAACGTCGTCAAAGTCACCCTGGTTGTCCTGTTTTTCTATTTCGTGGTTCTTCTGGTGCTTCTGATTGGAATACGCAGGAAGAATCCGAAAATCATCCTGGAGGGGGCCGTATATGTTGCGCTCTTCATTGCCGCCTTTTCCATTCCCGACGACAGCGGGTTGTCCACAGCGGGGGGCTTCATCGGGCTCGGAGCCATGGCCGTATCAGCAGTGCGGGGCTACATGCTGCGTGACCTGTGGCTGCACCGCCGGGACCGGGGCCGGCAGCGAGGCCTAACGGTTCAGCAGAATGGGCCCGGGCAGCCGAATTGGCCCGCGCAGCAGAATGGGCCCGGGCAACCGAATGGGACCGGGCAACCGCTCAACCAGTCATACCCGGCTGCAGCCGCGCCGGCCGCTCCGGGAGCCGGTGACCTCTCATCCGCTTTGGCATGGGTAGCCGCGCTGGCCAGACAAAACAAGAACCAGCTTCCTGCTGATGCGTACGTGACCGTCCTGGAAACCTGTCAGACGCTGGACGCAGTTATCGACGCGGAAACGCGGCAGCCCTCGGGTGATGCCCGGTTTGAATATGAGCTGACAGCGCTGGTGCGGGAGTACCTGCCGGCCGTTCTCCGCAGCTACCTGGCCATTCCGCCCAGTATGGTGGGCGACCGGCAGTCGAACGGCAGAACCCCCAATGAGGAACTGGTTGAGCAGCTGCAGCTCCTCTCGGGACAGGCAGAGGCGCTGCATTCCAGCCGCCACAGCCACACTTCAGCCGAGCTGACGAATACGGGCAACTTTCTCAGGGAACGGTTCGGCCACCATCAGCGCGGCGGCTTCGACTTCGGCGTGGAGTAAGGCCGGAGGCGCTGGTGGTGGCCGAACAGTAAAGCCGCCGTCAGCTGAAGTCGGCCTTGCGGATCAGCCCGTGCACGCCCACGGTCCGGTCCACCACCTGGGAGACGGCGAAGTCCGCGGCAGCTGAGAGGTACGCGTAGGCCACGGCACGGTCCATGCCCTTCTCCTGCTCGAGGAAGTCCAGCGCGTTGACCACGGCCCGCCGCATGGCCACGTTCAGGTCTCCGCTCACCCCGCCGCCCGCCAGCCCGTCGGGATCCGAAAGCCCGATGGGAATCCAGGCCTCCGGTGTTTCCCCGAACGGATACCGGTGCGCAAGCTTCGGAGCATCGCCGGCGCCGGGCTTGCAGACGGTCAGCCGGAAAGTGCCGCGCAGGGAGCCCTCCATTGCGGTCAGTGCCACCTCGCCGTCACCCATGCCCATGTGCGGATCGCCTACATAGAAGAGGGCGCCGTCGGCCTTCACCGGCAGATAAAAGGTGGAGCCGGGACCCAGATGCCGGATGTCGATGTTGCCGCCGCCGAGGGTGGGCGGCACGGAGTTGGCGTCCGGATCAGTCAGGCCGCTGCTTTCAGCGAAGGCCACACCCATCATGCCCATGAACGGGCGCAGCGGAAAGCGCACCGACATGTCGCCGCTGGTCATCACGCCCTTGCCATCTTCGATCGCGGTGAACACGGAAACGTTGTGATAGTCAGACGGGATGCCTGACGCACGGTTGTCCGTGGCGGCCGGCGGCATGACTTCCTCCAGCGTGATGCCGTCCGGCGCGGCCGGGCCCTTCTGCAGTGCCAGCGATCCCTTGCCGTGCCGGCTGGACACGACGCCGTACGGCACCCGGGGCACGGCAGCGAGGGTTTCGATTTTGAGCACATCGCCGGGCTCGGCCCCCTCCACCGCAACGGGACCGGTCACCACATGCGGTCCGTCGGCGTCGAAGTTCCGCGGTGTGCGGTTGTAGCCGGCGGCAATGTCGACGGCGTCCTGCAGCACCCCGTTCTTCTCCACGCCGTGGCTGCCGAAAAAGGTCAGCGGATCCCGTCCCTGGTCCTCCAGGATTCCCTCATGGGAGAGGGCGTCGATGGTGATGGTCTGCCCGGACTTGATCTGCGCCACCGGCGTGGCATGCACCGTGGGCACGTAGCCCCAGAGCACGTCATCGGGGGTGGAGGCGAGGTAGTGGTCGCCGGGGATGTCGCCGGTGTTCGGCTGCAGAATGCTCCCGGGCACCGCCTTCGAGGCGCCCGCGGTGCCGGCAGTGCCGGCGGCCGATGAACCGGACGGAACCGTTGGAGGAGTCTGGGCGGCATTGGCGCTGCAGCCGGTGGCTACCGCCAGTGCCCCGATCCCCGCCGCGGCTGACAGGAACTTCCTGCGGCCCAGTCCCTTGGTCAGCACCTCGGCGGCCTCGCGCCCCATCAGCATTCTGTTCATCGTGTCCTCCTGTAGCTGGTGTGAACAAGCTAGCCAGCCGGAGTTTCGATCCTGTTTCCGGTGGATGAACGTAAAGGACCCCCCACCGGGCAGGCGCCGGGCGGCCCTTGGCAGGGACGCCGGTGGCAGGGAGTCCGATGACAGGGAGGCACCCTGCGTTGCCGCCTCCCGTACTGTGGAACTACTCGACGGGGGGACACTACATGGCGTGCAACGGCTGCAGGACAGCGACAAAGCCGGGCGTTGATTTCAGCATGGCTTTCCAACCGATTTACGACGCCGTTGCCGGCCGGGTGTGGGGTTACGAGGCCTTGGTGCGGGGAACGTCCGGAGAGGGTGCCCCGGAGGTGCTGTCAAAGGTGGCGCCGGACCAGAGGTACCGCTTTGACCAGGACTGCCGGGTCAAAGCGATTGAGCTGGCATCCCGCCTGTTTCCACCGGGTGAGGACCTCATGCTCTCCATCAACTTCATGCCGAATGCTGTCTATGAACCGGCAGCCTGCCTCCGGGCAACGCTGCAGACAGCCGCCTTCTGCGGTTTTCCGCTGTCCTCGATCATGTTCGAGTTCACGGAAAACGAAGAAGTTTCAGACACCGGACACCTCACAAACATCATCACGGAATACCGCAGGCACGGATTCACCACCGCCCTGGATGACTTTGGCGCCGGGCATGCCGGGCTTGGCCTGCTGGTTGATTTCCAGCCGGACCTGATCAAAATCGACATGCGGCTCATCCGGAACATTGATGAAAGTCCTGCCCGGCGGGCCGTCCTGGCCGGAATTGTGGGAATGGCCGCTGAACTCGGCATTACGTTGCTGGCCGAAGGCATTGAAACCGAAGCGGAATTCCTGGTACTTAAGGCCGCCGGGATCCGGCTGTTCCAAGGGTACTGGTTTGCGAAGCCGGCCTTCGAGGAACTTCCCGAGGTGGAGTGCGGATCTGCCGCCGCCGTCATCCCGGCTCGGGGCGCTCCGCGCTAGTACCGGCCGCGGTTATCCTGGCCGCAAAGCCGGAAAGCGAAGTGACGAGGGCCTCCGGTCCCAAGACAGCGAACGGAGCGTCAAACCGCAGGGCCCAGGACAATAACCCGGCCTCCGACCATGATCCGACGCGCACCCGGCAGGTGCTGCCGGATACCTGCTCCAGTTCGCCGTCGCCCAGCCACGGTGCAATGTCCGTTGCCGGCAGTTCGATGAGGAATTCTCCGTAGCAGGGCCAGCCCCCGCCGTCGTCGGACCCCTTCAGCCGCGCCGCAAGAAAGGTGCCCGCGTCGCCGGTCGGAATCGGCCGCGGCGCAAACACTGTCCCGCCCGGGAACTTGGGCGCCATCCGGTCCAGGCGGTAAATGCGCCAATCCGTCCGGTCCAGGTCCCACCCGATCAGGTACCAGCGGCCGCGGCGGGCGACGACGGCGTGCGGCTCTGCGCGCCGCGGCGGCCGGGATTCGTTCCCGCTGTAGTCGAAACGGAGAAGCTGCCGGTTCCGGGCAGCGGTGCTGACCGTTTCCAGGACCTTCGGATCCACCCGTGCGGACACGCCGGCGTCCGTGAACCGGATGCCGTCAATGCGGTGCCGCAGCCGGGACGGCATCACCTGGCGGACCGTGGTCAGCGCCCGCGCTGCTGCCTCGTCCAGGTCCACTCCGGTGGAGGGCGCGCTCTGCAGGGCGACGGCGATGGCCACCGCCTGCTCGTGGTCGAAAAGCAGCGGCGGAAGTTCCGATCCGGCAGCCAGCCGGTAGCCGCCGTCGGGCCCCTTGACGGCGGTAATGGAGTAGCCGAGCTCGCGCAGCCGGTCCACGTCCCGGCGGACCGTCCGCGGGGTCACCTCCAGCCGCCGGGCCAGCACCTGTCCCGGCCAATCCCGGCGGGACTGCAGCAGGGACAGCAGGGCGAGCATTCGCGATGAGGTTCCGGGCATGGTTCGAGTATGCGCGAAGAAGCGGACACATCCTGTCCTCTACCGGGTTCAGTCTGGTTTCAGGCCCGCAAACAGCGCCGCCGCAGAAGCCATCGCTGAGACAAAGGACAGAGCCCATGAGCATCACCACTACCACCCACCTGAATTTCCCCGGCACCGCAGCCTCTGCGCTGGAGTTCTACCAGTCGGTTTTCGGCGGCAGCGTCACGAGGGCCACATACGGGGACTTCGGCATGCCGCAGGAAGCGCCCGGCGCGGACAAGCTCGTGTTCGGCCGGCTCGACACCACCGACGGGCTTCGGCTGATGGCCTATGACATTCCCGCACAGAACCCTGCCGGCGTTTCCGGAACCGCCGGAACCACGCGCAGGGAGAACGGCATGACCTTCACTGACCGGACCTTCTTCCAGCCCCTGCGCGGGCAGAGCCTGCAGGAAATCATCCCGCTGTGGGCCGGGCTTGCCGTCGGTGCACATATCATCGAGCCGCTCGCCGCATCCGCGTGGAGCCCGGGGTTCGGAATGCTCACGGACCGGTTCGGGGTGACCTGGGTGATCGACGTCGAAGCCCCGTATAGCGGCTAAGCTGCGGACCGAAGGATTTTGGTCCGGCCCCGGGGAGGGGTTGCTTGTAGTGCAAGCTAGCGGTAGCGTGCAGTGCATGACACCCACTCCCGAGTCCGTTCTGACTCAGCTTCGCAAAGGCACGGTGGACTATTGCGTCCTTGCCTGTCTGCGCACCGGACCCGCGTACGGGCTGGAGATTGCCGACCGGCTTGGCGAAGGCAAAGTCCTGTTCGCCAGCGGGGGCACTCTTTATCCGCTGCTTTCACGTCTGCGGCAGCAGGGGTGGGTCACTACGTCGCTGGAGCCGTCGCCCGTCGGGCCGCCCCGCCGTTACTACCACCTCACGGATGAGGGCGAGAATGCCCTGCAGGTCTTCACCCGGACCTGGACCCTGTTTGCCGAGGATGTCACCACCATGATCAAGGAGACCCCATGAACACCACTGAACCGATGCCGGCCCTCTTGGAGGCGTACTTCGCTGACCTCGACCGCGCGCTGGCAGGGGCCAATGAGCGCGAACGCGCCGAGACAATCCAGGCGATGCGCGAGGACGCGGCGGAGATGCTCACCCGGTACGGAGCGTCGGAACAGGGGGCAAAACGCGTCATCGCCGAGTTTGGGCCGGTTGAACAGATTGCCGCCGCAGCCACTCCTGCGCCCGCGCCCGCCGCTGCCGCGTCTGCAGCTCGGCGCTCATGGGCCGACATCTGGCTGCTGGCGGGTTCCATCGCGGGCCTTTTGTACTTCGTGTTTCCGCCGCTCGCGGTGGCTATGCTCATTTGGGCGATCCTGCGGTGGAGGCAAAATACCGGGAACCGTACGCTGCAGAAGGCGGCCCTGTGGATTTCCGGTGCGGCGGTTGTCTTGTCGGTCGTACTGTTCACCCTCCACAGTCTCTGACCTGGCCGGCGGTCACATCTGCAGCGTGGGTGACGCCTGCCGCGGTTCTTCTGACCCGCGCCGCCGCGGTTTTGCCCTTCCTGCCGCAGTCATGAGCCGCCTTCAACGCGAACCGGCTGCGGGTACAAAAAAGCGGGCCATCCCCGAGGGGACGGCCCGCTTGTGCATGGTCTTTACTTTTGGTCATCCTTATTGCCGTCAACGGCGTCCTTGACCTTGTCTTTGGCCTGATCGACCTTCTCCGGGTGATCTTCCGCCGCGTCCTTCGCCTTGTCTGCCATTCCGCCCAGATCAGCCATGGGTCTCGCCTTTCCTATGAGGTCCCGAAACGGCACAGGGTCACCGGTTCGGTCTGACACGCCCCATCCTCCACCCGGGGAGCGCCAAGTACCACCCCCGCCGGCTTTGGATCCGGACCCGGCCGGCGGCGGTCCCGCTGCCGCCAAGGCTGTTAGCGTTATCGGGACCCGGGCTTGCCTGCCCATGCGTGCGCATAGAACAGCGGAGAATGTGAATCCAGCAGCTCTGCGTAGTCCTCGGCTTCCTTCGCCTGGGCTGAGCTCTCCGGAATGCCCGGGGAGAAGGCTGACACGCCCAGCCCTGCGGCATGGTCCTGCAGCGTCAGGCCCGCGGCTTCCAGCACGGTGGGGTACATGCTCAGCTGGTCCACACCGGGCCGCTGCCGGACGGTCTGGTCCTGCCCCGGAATCCAGATTCGGTTGAAGATGGTGCGGTTCTCGTGGAAATCAAGCTGCTCGTGGAAGGCGTCGCCGGCGCTCATGTGCTTGAGGTGGTCGCCCATGATGACGACGGCGGTGTCCTCGAGGTACCCCTTGTCCTTCATGTGGCCCAGGAATCCCGCAACCTGCGTCATGGAGCAGTGGAACGCGGACGTGACCTCGTTCCGGGTGTCCACGTTGCAGTAGTCGTAGATGTGCACCGGCTCGTGGGTGTCCAGCGTCAGCATCGACAGGTTGAACGGCTTGCCGGTCCTTTCGGATTCGGCGTGCAGTTCGTCAACTGTGGCTTTGGCGTTCTCCATGAGCCGCTCGTCACTCAGGCCCCAGTCGCTGCGGAAGCTCTCTTCCGGTTCGCCGGCGGCACGCCAGTCCGCAAGCCCTTTAATCTCCGAGTAACCGTGGGTGGAAAGGAACGTGTCCTTTGCGGCGAAGGAGGAACTCGCACCGCCCAGGAAGACGCTGGTGTAGCCCTGTTCTTCCAGGACATCACCCAGGCAGGTGATTCCACCCAGATAGGTGTCGCCCTCTTCATCGACGGCAGCTGAGGATCCGCTGTCCGACCCGAAGCCTGCCCCCTTCAGGGGGACCCCGCACTGCGTGGACGTGAGGCCGGCCATGGTCCAGCCCCCGCCTTTGTACTGCTGCAGGTTGTCCACGCTCTGCCAGCCCTCTTCGGCCGCGGTAACTTCCTTCAGCGGTACAAACGCGTCCTTTTCGAAGAGCTGGTCATCAGCCAGGGTGGCCTCGCCGGACTCCAGGTAGATCAGCACCAGGTTGCGCTTGTCCGTGTTGCCGGTGACGGTGGGCTCCACATAGTAATCACCGACGTCGTACGGGGACTTGGTTGCCTTGATGTAATCCGCCACGCCCACAGTGGTGCTGAAGGCGGTGGTGCCGCCCACAACCACAGCGGACACCAGAACCGTGGAGATGCTGCGCAGGATCCACTGCTTGCGGCGGGGGAGCATGCTGCCTCCGGCACGGTGGCGTTTGCGCCGCCGGGTGTGCCGCCAGAAAGCGATGGCAACCGTGATGAGCAGGGGAACGACGCCGATCCCCAGGATGCCGGCCCAGACGATGGCTCCGCCTCCGCCGTCCGTCTCCACGGACATGAGGTTCAGGAGCATCTGGCCCACCGAAATCTCGCCCCAGTAGAAACGGATGCCGGCGGCGGCGATCAGGAGTGCAAGCCCCAGCCAGATCAGAACGTAGACCAGCAGCGCTCCCACGACAGCACCGACCCGTCGGGTCACGTGAAAGATCCGGCCAGTCATGACACCCCGCGTTCCGATACCGGCTTTCCGCCGGACACCCTTGACAAACTCTTGACAATACAACATGCCCGTTCACGGGCTCGTAACAGACTAGTACCGTTACGTTACCCGTTCAACGGCGGCGTATTGCCGGCATCAAGCCGTTTGCCGAAGGAACTTCATCCGATCGTTAGCGTGTCAGCGGCCGGCTCACCAGCCTCCGCGCGTCGGTGTGTGCCCCTTGCGGGCGCTGTCGGGCATGGGCATTTCGGCCCGCAGGCCCAGGAGCCGGATCGGTCTGCCGGGCTCGATGGCGCCGGCGAGATCCAGGGCCTGGGCCAGGACATCGCCCGTGTCGAACGTCTCGGGGATTTTCCGCGCGTGGGTCTTGGTGGTGAACGGCGCGTACCGGACCTTGAGTGTCAGTCCGATCACGGGCCGTCCCTCCGCCGCCACGTCCGTCAGGACATCCGCGGTCAGCTGCCGAAGCGCTGCATCCACCCGGGCGGGCTCGGTCAGGTCCTGCTGAAAGGTGGTTTCCCGGCTGTGTCCGCGGGCAATCCACGGAGTGTCATCCACCTCGGCGGACCCGTCTCCCCGCCCCAATTCGGCATACCAGGGGCCCATTTTGGGACCGAACTCGGGCACCAGGCTCTGCGGATCAGCCGCCGCGAGCTCGGCAACCGTGGAGATCCCGAGCCTGGCGAGCCGGCCGGAGATCTTGGCTCCCACGCCCCAGAGTTCCTTCGTGGGCCGGTTGCCCATCACCTCCAGCCAGTTGTCGGCAGTCAGGCGGAAGACTCCTGCGGGTTTTCCGAGATCCGTGGCGTTCTTCGCCCGGACCAGGGTGTCGCCGATGCCTACGCTGCAGTGCAGCTGCGTGTCCTCGAGGACGGCGGCCTGAAGAGACCGGGCGTAGCTTTCGGGATCTTCCGTCTGCGTCCCCACAAACGCCTCGTCCCAGCCCAGTACCTGCACGACGGCGCCGGGGTGGGTCCGCAGGGTGGCCATGACGACGTCGGATGCCGCCAGATAGGCCTCGGCATCGACGGGGAGGATCACCGCGTCGGGCACCTTCCGGGCTGCAATCCGCAGCGGCATGCCGGACCCCACGCCGAAGGCCCGCGCCTCGTAGGACGCGGTGGACACCACCGCCCGTTCCGCGGGATCGCCCCGACCGCCCACGATCACCGGTTTTCCCGCAAGCTCCGGCCGCCGGAGCACCTCAACAGCGGCAATGAACTGGTCGAGATCCACGTGCAGTACCCACTGGTTTCCGCTCACGCGACCAAGTCTGCCCCATACCTTCGCAAATGGGCATCAACTCTGAGGTGACCGTAGCCCTTCCCGGGAAAGGAAAAACGTACAGGCGCCTGCGCGTTCGGGTTACGGCTCGTTCGTGGTAGATTTTGTGTGATTTAGTGCGAAACCGTCTCATTGGCAGTCCCCGGCAGGAGAAAAATGCTCGCAGCAGAACGCCAGGCAGCCATCCTGGACCGGCTGGACCGTCATCCCGCGGTCCGCGTCAGCGATCTGGCCCTGAACCTGGGGGTGTCGGAGATGACCGTCCGCCGGGATATCGATTCCCTTGACGCACGCGGCGTCCTGGTGCGCGTCCACGGCGGGGCGGTCCGTCCCGGAAGCCTCAGCTCCGTGGAGCCGGGGTTCGAGGCCAACCGCACCCGCAGCAGCGCGGCGAAGCAGCGGATCGCTGAAACAGCGGTGTCCCTGCTGGTTCCCGGCATGACTGTGTCCGTCACCGGTGGAACCACCACTTATGCGTTGGCTCCGCTGCTGTCCGCCGTGCCGGGCCTTACCGTCATCACCAACTCCATGCCGCTGGCAAACGAGCTCCACCGGCTTCAGGCCACCGCCCACCACGGCAGCGCACCCGAGGTGCTGCTCTCCGGCGGCCAGCTCACGCCGTCGCAGGCGCTGGTGGGACCGCTCGCCACCCGGACCATTTCCTCTCTGCGGGCAGATCTGTGCTTTATGGGTGCTCACGGAGTGGATGCGGCAGCCGGGGTCACCACGCCCAACCTTGCGGAAGCGGAGACCAACACCGCCTTTGCCGGAAACTGCGGCCAGCTGGTCCTCCTCGCCGACGCCACCAAGATTGGCGTGGTCAGCCTCGCCCGGGTGGTGCCGCTGGGTGCCGCTGCGGCGCTGGTCACGGACCAGGCTCCCAATGCCGAATACTCAGGTCTCACCCGCATCCTCCTTGAACCCGTCACCGACCCGCAGCGAGAAGAGCGCCCATGACCTTCGTGACCCCTACCCGGCTGTCCGACGGACGCGAGCTGATCTACTTCGATGCCTCCGAGGACAGCGCCGCCCGGCACCGCGACGAAGCGGCATCCGCCGACCGGCGGGCGCTTCCAGCCCGCGGAGCCGCCGGAACCGCACGCTACGACGCGCTCTCCGGCGAATGGATTGCCGTGGCGGCGCACCGCCAGTCACGCACCCACCTGCCTCCGGCCGACCAGTGCCCGCTGTGTCCCGCCACGCCCGGGAACCTTTCGGAGATTCCCGCCGCCGACTACGAGGTGGTGGTGTTCGAGAACCGGTTCCCTTCCTTCGGGCCGGACCTGGGCGGGCTTCCGGATGCACCGGAATGGGGAACGACGGCGGCGGCGTACGGCCGCTGCGAGGTGGTGGCCTTCGATTCGGCGCATCAGGGTTCCTTCGGTTCCCTCAGCCCCGAACGGGCCCGAACCGTCATTGACGCCTGGGCCCAGCGCACCGAAGCGCTCTCGGCGCTGCCCGGAATCAAGCAGGTTTTTTGTTTTGAAAACCGCGGGGCGGACATCGGGGTCACGCTGCTGCACCCCCACGGCCAGATCTACGCCTACCCGTTCATCCCGCCCCGGGCCGCAGTGCTGGCGGATCGGGCAGCGCAGTTTCATGCCGCGTCCGACGGGAATGAGACCCTGATGGGACACATCCTTGCCTCGGAACGCAGTGCCGGGGACCGGATGGTCCTCGAAGGGAAGCACTTCAGCGCGTTTGTTCCCTTTGCCGCCCGCTGGCCGCTGGAAGTTCATCTGGTTCCGCACCGCCGGGTTGCCGACCTGGCGGGACTGACCGGTGAGGAACGTGACGACCTCACTGCGGTTTATCTCGATCTCCTGGGCCGGGTGGACGCCCTCTATCCCACGCCCACTCCGTATATTGCGGCCTGGCAGCAGGCTCCCCTTGATCCCGTCCTGCGCCCCGCGAGCTATCTGCACCTGCAGCTCACTTCCCCGCGCCGTGCCGCCGACAAACTGAAGTTCCTGGCGGGTTCGGAGGCAGCGATGGGTGCCTTCATCAACGACACCACGCCCGAGGCCGTTGCGCAGGCACTGCGCAGCGCCGTTCCGTGCGCATCTCCGGCCCGTTCCGTTGCCGGCCGTCCTGCCACCGGCCGTCCTGTCACCGACCGTCCTGCCACCGACCGTCCTGCCACCGACCGAAAGGAACAGGCATGAACTCCACGCCGGCCAAGCTTGCTGAAACCTTCACCGAACGCTTCGGCGTGGATCCGGACGGGCTCTGGTCCGCGCCCGGCCGCGTCAACGTCATCGGTGAGCACACGGATTACAACGACGGTTTTGTCCTGCCGTTCGCCATCAAGCACTCAACCACCGTTGCCGCCGCCGTCCGCCGCGGCCGGACGGTCCGTGTGGCGTCCACCTTCGCGCCCGACGACGAGCCGGTAGCCGTAGACCTGGACAATCTGTCGGAGGGCAGCGTCTCCGGCTGGGCCGCCTATCCGCTGGGGGTCCTGTGGGCGCTGGAACAGTCCGGCCACCGCTGCCCCGGCATGGACATCCTGGTGGATTCCTCCGTGCCCGTAGGTGCCGGGCTTTCCTCCTCCGCCGCACTGGAGTGCGCCGTCGCCGTCGCCGCCAATGACCTTGCGCAGGCGGGCGTGTCCCGCCGGGAACTCGCCGTCGTCGGCCAGCTGGCCGAAAACAGGATGGTGGGAGCCCCCACCGGCATCATGGACCAGTCCGCGTCCCTGCTGGGGGAGGAGGGACACGCCGTTTTCCTGGACTGCCGTTCCGGTGAATCACGGCTGGTTCCCCTGGACCTTGAGGGCGCCGGGCTGGAACTGCTGGTCATCGACACGCGTGTCAGCCACTCACACTCCACCGGCGGGTATGCGGCACGCCGCCGCTCCTGTGAGCAGGGCGCCGAAGCTATGGGCGTTCCTGCGCTCCGGGACCTGTCCATTGCGGATCTGGCCAAAGCCGGGGGGCTGCTCGATGACGAGACGTTCCGGCGAATCCGCCACATCGTCACCGAAAATGTGCGCGTGGAGGAAGCCGTGGAGGTGCTGACCGGCAGGGGCCCTGCCGGACTCGGGCCCCTGCTGACGGCCAGCCATGCTTCCATGCGAGACGACTTTGAAATCTCCTGCGCCGAGCTGGACACCGCTGTGGAGGCTTCGCTCGCCGCCGGAGCGCTGGGAGCGCGCATGACCGGCGGCGGTTTCGGCGGTTCCGCCATCGCGCTGGTCCGCCGGGAGGACACTGCGGCCGTCCGGTCGGCGGTGGAGCAGGCATTCGCCGCTGCCGGTTTCCAGCCGCCGGCCATCTTCAGCGTCCTTCCCGGGGACGGCGCAGGCCGGGTGGCCTAAGGGGCGCTGGCTACGCGGTCTCGTCGCCGACGCGGATCAGGATCTTGCCCGTGGTGCCGCTCTCGACGGCGTCATGCGCGGCTGCCGTCTCTGCCAGCGGGAACCAGGTGAGCGGCAGGCCGGCGGACTCGCCCACGGGGAACACTCCGTCCCGAAGAGCGGCGGTGATGTCCTCCGCTGCGGCATGCTGGGCGTCTTCGCCGACCGTATAGATGAGGACGCCCTGCCACCGGACGTTCTTCGCAAAGCTGGCCACGATGGGGGCGGTGAACTCGTCGCCGTTGTTGTTCGCGTAGTAGGCGATGCTGCCGTGGTTGGCGATGACGTTCACGTCGAGTTCCGCGTTCTGGGCGGGGGAGACCTCAACGATCTGGTCCACGCCGTCGGGCGCAATTTCGCGGATGCGCTCGGCCTGGGCGTCGTCGGGGTAGCGGACAATGTGGTGTGCTCCGGCGGCGCGGGCGAGTTCGGCCTTCGCATCGCTGCTGACCGTGGCAATTACTGTGGCACCGGCCCAAACAGCGAACTGGATGGCGGCGTGGCCCACGGCTCCGGCGCCGCCCTGCACCAGGACCATGCGGCCGGCCAGCGCGCCCGGGGACAGGCGGTCCGGGCCGAACTCGTGGACGGTCAGCGCGCGGTGGGCGGTCATGGCCGGAACACCCAGGCTGGCGGCGACGTCGAACCCGATGCCGTGGGGAAGTTTCACGGCGCGGTCGGCGGGGAGGACGGTGAATTCGGCGGCGGTGCCGGTAGGCCGGCCGTAGGCGGCGAGGTAGATCCACACCGGGTCGCCCGGCTGCAGGTCCGTGACGCCTTCGCCGACGGCGTCGATGACACCGGCGCCGTCCTGGTTCGGAACCACTTCGGGGAAGGCAAGATCACCGGCGGCGCGGGCTTTCCAGTCGGTGGGGTTCACACCGGAGACGGTGACGCGGACCCGCACTTCACCCGGACCCGGGGCGGGAACGTCCCGGTCGACGGGGGTGAGGACGGACGAGGGACCTGTGGCGGAGTACACGATTGCTTTCATGGGCGGTACAAGAGCCCCGGCCGGCGTTCTATTCCCTGCCCGTGATCCTGGCCCCTGCCCTGTACCCGTCCCGCCGGAGCTCAGCTTCCGAAGGCGTCCTGAAAGAAATGCCGGTTCGTTTCCACCTTTTCCAGCAGGTCGCCGCCGCTGAAGTACTTGCGGTCAAACTCTTCCCAGCCGCCAACAAACATGGTCCATTCCCCGTCCACCTGAACCGGCCAGCTGCGGCGGACCCAGTTGAGTTTGTCCCGAACCTTTTCCGGATTCTCCGGGTCTGCCGCCGTGTACTGCAGGACGGTGCAGTTGTGGATCATTTCGGCCCTGTCCGCATCACGGTCCAGGAACTCTTCATCACTCCAGCGCTCCAGCACCAGGCGGGTGGCCCACATGAACTCACCGTGCGTGACCATCAGGACGTTTTCCCGGGGATTCTCGCGGTGCAGGGTGCTGAGGATATTGCGGACCCGGTTTTCAGCGACATTCGCGATGGACTCGCCGGCGGGTGGAGCCCAGTACAGCGGATCACTGTCCCGGTACGCCGCGTTCTGCGAGTACTTCCGGGCAAAATCCTGTTTGGACATGGAGCCGATTTCGCCCCAGGACCGCTCGCGGATGACACGGCTCTCTTCCCAGCGCACATCCAGTCCCAGCATCGCCGCCGTCTCGCGGGCACGGGTGTAGGTAGAGACCACAGCGCGGTCGAACTCAATGTTCTGCCCGGCAATCCACGCCCCCGCCACCTTTGCCTGCTGCACACCGAGTTCGGTCAGGCGCCAGGAACGGTCCGGAACGGTCATGGTCTCCTCGGTATAGAGACTCGGGTCCCCTGCCTTGGAAGCCTTCTGCATGATGTTCGCTTCGCTTTGTCCGTGGCGGACAAGGAACAGGTTCCGGGGCATGACCATTGAGCGCGTACTCCTTTGTGATGCGGTTTGATCCGGCTGTTAAATACTATGAGGTCCGATCAGGCCGGCTGGAGCGCGGCAGGCTGCCGGCCCTGCGGAAGGAAGCACCACACCAGCAGGCCCGCCGAAACCAGCGGTGCAATGAACCCGGCGCCGGCCACAATGATCACCCCGACGGCTGCTCCGGCGAAGCCCGCACCAACGGTTCCGCCAATGCGCACCAGCCGAGGTCCGGGAATGAGCCTCGCTGCAGGCAGGGCCAGGCCGAAGCCCAGCAACACTGCTCCGGACAGGGTCAGCGGCCACTGCCAGGGGTGTCCCGCGCCGGCAAACTGGGATCCGGCTTCGCACAGGAAGGCTCCGGCCATAAGCAGCACGGTCCAGCGGATGACGCCGCCGAACCGGGGATAGAGGATCAGGCCCCCTGCCACCGTCAGCGGAACGGCGTTGAGCGCGCCGGCCGCCAGGCCGAGGTTCATCGCGGCGGTGGAATCCGCAGCCAGCCCGGACCAGGCGCTGCCGGACAGCGCGAAAACGATGCACAGCACACCCATCAGGAGCGTGCCGCCCGCAAGAACGGCGACGGCGGTCCAGACGCTCCGAGATTCCGGGAATCCCGTGGCCGGTTCCATGGCCTGGGAGTCCCCGGGCCGCGGATCGCGGGGTCGATTCTCGAGAGGCGATCGGTTCCGCGAACCTTCAGTGTTTCCCGCTCGCAGCGCCACGAAAAGCAGCCCCGCCGCAGCAAAAGGAGTAAACAGAAAACCCGCCATGAACATAAGGAAGAGGGCCAGCGCCGCCGGCGGGGCGAGCAGCAGGCTCCGTGCGGTGCGGGACGCTTGGGAACGGTGCGGACTCCACACAGTGTTCACGGTGGGGATAAGGGCCGCCGTTCCTGCGATCAGGGCAAGGGCCAGCAGGGGCACCGCGGCCGCTTCGAACCAGGTCAGCGGGACGCCTGCATCAGCGGAGGCGAAGCCGGCGGACCAGCTGGCACCCGCTGCCGCAGCCAAGCCCCACGCGGAGGCGGCAGCCGCGGCAGTCAACCGGACCTCCGGTGCCGACAACCGGCCGGACTGATAGGACAGCGCCACCGCCGAGAGGGTCAGGCCCAGGGGACCAAGGAACATCGCAGCCAGGATGCGGACGGCGTCAGCACCGGGCCAGTAGAGGGCCCCGGTCAGCAGGATGCCGGCAGCCAGGAGAAAGGCAGCCAAAGCAACCGCTGCCCACCCGGCCGCCCCTTTGTACGTGGCGCATCCGGCCAGGGCGCCGGTTCGAAAAGCCGGCGGGGCCGCAGAAGACAGGTTGTACGGGTTCATGCAGGTCAACCTACCCGTACGGAAGACCTCCGCCTACGGTCCGGGCGGGGCAAACCCGGCGGAGGGCAGGCTGCTCCTTCCCTGATCGCCGCGTAGGCTTGAACCGTGCGAAAAGAAACCCTTTGGGAAGCTAAAAAACGTTCATCACCGGGCCACTCCGCCTGGTACATTTCGCGGTTCGCGCAAATGCGTGAGCAGGGCGCAGACCTGCACGGCGAAGCGCGGCTGCTCGACGCCATGGTGCCGCGGGGAGCACGGATCCTGGACGCCGGCTGCGGTCCGGGCCGGGTGGGCGGCGAGCTGGCGGCCCGCGGACACGACGTCGTCGGCGTTGATGTTGATCCGGAACTGATCGAAGCTGCGCAGCAGGACTTCCCCGATGTGCCCTGGCTGGTGGGTGACCTGTCTGAACTGGACCTTCCCGCCGCCGGCATCGAGGAGCCCTTCGACCTGATTGTCTGCACCGGCAACGTGCTCACCTTCGTGGCACCCGGCACCCAGCAGGAAGTCCTGACCCGGCTGCGGAACCACCTGGCCGGCGGCGGCCGGCTGGTCACCGGATTCGGCGCCGGCCGCGGGTACGACTTTGGGGCCTTCCTCGAGGACGCCGCAGCCGCAGGCCTGAAGTGCCAGCAGAAGTTCTCCACCTGGGAACTGCACCCGTTCGAACCGGATGCAGATTTCCTGGTGGCGGTCTTTGGCCGGGCCTGACGCGTTCCACTTTCACTGTGGCGGCGGTTCGGATCCGCCGCTAGCCTTCGGAGAGACCGTATTAGTTCTCTCGTAAGGGCATGCCATGGAACTTGTTGGCGGCACAGCAATCGTCACCGGCGGGTCAAAGGGCATCGGCTACGCGGTGGCCGGTGCCCTCCTGGCGCACGGGGCCGACGTCGTGATCACCTCGCGGCACGATAAAGAGGTGGCCAAGGCTGCGGCAACCCTGACGGCCGCCCATCAGGGCCGGCGTGTCCTTCCGGTGGCCGCGGACGTGACCAGCGCCGCCGACGTCGAACGTCTCTACGCGCGCGTGAAGGCCGAACTTGCCCCAGTGGCAATCGTGGTGAACAACGCCGGCATCCACTCCTATGAAACCATCGCCCATCTGTCCGAAGACGACTGGAACGGTGTGGTGGACTCCCACCTCAAAGGCACCTTCCTCGGGACCAAAGCGGCTCTGACGCACATGCGGGCCAGCGGCACGGCCGGAGCGATCATCAATCTCGGCGCGGTGGACGCCGTCGCAACGACGCGCGGCACAGCCCACTACGCGGCAGCGAAGGCCGGCATCGCGAAGTTCACGGAAGTGGCCGCGCTGGAGGCCGGCCGCCACGGCATCCGGGTCAACACGGTGTCGCCTGGAGTGATCGTGACCCCGGAGAACGCCGGGACCTTCAGCCCCGGCTTCGAGGCCGCCTGGCACCGCAGCTTCGCCATCGACCGGATGGGCGAGCCGGCAGACATGGCCAAGGCCGTGGTCTTTTTGGCCTCTGACTATGCCGGCTGGATCACGGGAATCAACCTGCTGGTCGACGGCGGCACCCACCTGCGCGGGCTGCCCGACTATGCGGATTACCTGCTCGGAGGCAACGAGTGAGGGGCCCCCGAGGGGGCAGGGTCATAACCGGCAGCGTCAGATCAGCCAGACCGTCGTGTCGCCCGGAAGCATGCCGTCCTCGAGAGGTGAACTGCTCAGCAGCACCTCGCCTGAGGGAAGGGCCACCGGGGCCGATCCGAAGTTGGTGACGCAGTGCCACCCGTTGGGCCGGGTGAAGTGCAGGACCTCGGGGGAGACTTCCTCAACCCACTCGAAGTCCTCCCCGGTCTGCAGCTGGCGGCGAAGTTCCAGGGCCCGGCGGTAGAAGGTGAGCGAGGAGGCGGGATCCGCTTCCTGGCTGTCGACGGCGTAGAAACCGAACCATTCGGGCTGCGGCAGGTGCGCTCCGCCAGAGCCGAACCCGAAGGAGGTGCCCTCAGCGGTCCACGGCAGCGGCACGCGGCAGCCGTCGCGGCCAATGTCCACGCCCTTGTTGCGGAAGAAGGTGGGGTCCTGACGGTGCTCGTCGGCAATGTCAGCAACCTCGTGCAGGCCAAGTTCTTCGCCCTGGTACAGGTAGGCGGAACCGGGCAGTGCCAGCATCAGCTGGGACACGGCACGGGCGCGGCGCTCGCCGAGGATGTGGTCCAGCGCCGGTTCCGTGCCGCCGCTCATCAGCCAGGCAGAGCCGTCCTGGCTCTCCCGATCGGCGGGACCGGAAACGGGCAGGCCGTAGCGGGTGGCATGGCGGACGACGTCGTGGTTTGAAAAAACCCACGTCGACGACGCACCGGAGGTCTTCGCCTCGGCGAGGTTCTTGGTGATGATGTCGCGGAACTGGCCGTAGTTCCAGTCGGCCTTCAGCAGGTCGAAGTTGAAGGCCTGGCCCAGTCCTTCGGGGCTGGCGTAGCGGGCGCGGCGGTCCGCGTGCACCCAGGCCTCGGCCACGGCGGTACGGGGCGGGGTGTATTCGTTGAATACCTGCCGCCACTCGGCGAACACTTCGTGGACTTCGTCCCGGTCCCAGAACGGGTGCTTGCCGTTGTTATTCTCATTCTCCGCGCCCAGATCAGCCTTGGAAGCGAGCGGCTCCGTCATGTCCTTGGTCAAGGCATGCGCCACGTCCACCCGGAAGCCATCCACGCCCCGGCCGGACCAGAAGCGCAAAGTGGTGAGGAAATCGTCCCGGACTTCGCGGTTGTCCCAGTTCAGGTCCGGCTGTTCCTTGGCGAAAATGTGCATGTACCACTGGCCGTCTTCGGTCCGTTCCCAGGCCGGGCCGCCAAAGACGGAGTCCCAGTCCGACGGCGGTTCGTCACCGTTGGGGCCCAAGCCGTCGCGGAAAATGTACCGGTTCCGGGCGGCGGATCCCTTCGGGGACGCCAGCGCCTCCTGGAACCAGACGTGGCGGTTGGAGGTATGGTTCGGCACGATGTCCGCGATCAGCTTGATGCCGGCCGCATGCAGGGCGGCAATCATCTCGTCGAAGTCCTCAAGTGTGCCGAGCTTCGGATCGACGTTGCGGTAATCGTCCACGTCATAGCCGCCGTCGGCCAGTGCCGAAGGATAGAACGGGCTGAGCCAGACGGCGTCCACCCCCAGGGACTTCAGGTAGGGGATCCGGGACGTAATGCCCGGCAGATCTCCAATCCCGTCGCCGTTGGAATCCGCGAAACTGCGCGGATAAATCTGGTAGACGGCGGCCTGCCGCCACCAGTGCGGATCCTGCATCCGAGCGGCAAATTCTTCAGGGAAAGGCTGCGCTGCGGGGTCGGCGGGCTGGAGCTGCGGATTGGCAGAAAACGTCACAGAATCATCTCTCGGAGTTGGGGCCGGCTTTCCGCGAGTCTACGTGATGCACCCGGTCCGGGCCGCCGGCGCCGCCGGCAGGAGAGCCGGGCAGCGCCCTCGTGCCGGCGCGTTACTTCGCGGTCAGCAGCTCCGGGTGATGCAGTTGGGCAACCTGCGGATGGGCGCGGAGCCAGCCCTTGAGGACATTGGAGCCGTAGGACGCCAGCATGGGGTTTTCCGGGTCATCGGAGATGCCCCGGGACTGTGCCGCCAGCTCGGCCGGAAGTTCCACTGAGTCAATGACGGCGTCCAGGCGCGGGGACCAGAAGAACGGAATGGCGTAGCGGTCCACACCGGGGGCCGGAGCCGTGACCCGGTGGATGGTGGCTGAAAGATAACCCTGCGTGGCCACCTCGAGCATCTCGCCCAGGTTCACGACCAGGGCACCGTGAATCGGCTCCACCGGAATCCAGGTGTCCGATTCATGCGGCCGCACCTCCAGCCCGCCCACCGAATCCTGCAGCAGCAGGGTCACGAACCCGTAATCAGCGTGGGATCCGACTCCCTGGGTGCCGGCTTCCTTGACCACGCCGCCCACATAGTGGATGAGCTTGGCCATCCAGGCAGGAGTGCCCTCGAACGGCTCGGTGAAGTGGTCCTCCGGCAGTTCCAGGGACACGGCGATTGCGCTGAGCAGTTCGGCGCCCACCTCCGACATCAGCTCTCCCCACTCCATCGACTTCTGCCGCAGCTCGGGCAGGACCTCATCGGGGAACAGGTTGGGACCCTGCACCAGCCAAAACGGCTGATCCTGGGGGTAGTCCGTGACGGGCTCGCGTTCCGGACCGAAGTCCACCTGTTCACGGGCGTCCGGCCGGCCCTGCGTCAGCTCGGTGCCCAGCCGGGTGTACCCGCGGAAGTGCGGAGACTTCCGGTTGTCCAGCTCCAGCCTGTTCTCCAGCGGCAGGTCGAAGAAGCGTTTGGTGACATCAAACAGGTCATCCACCTTCGCCTCGCCTGCGCCGTACCCCACAAGCTGGAAGAAGCCGATACGGTGCGTGGCATCACGCAGCTGTTCGATGAACTCGGCGTTGAAGGAACCATCGGCGTTGCGGGCGGTGCTCAGGTCCAGGACAGGAATCGAGGCGGGGATCTCAGTCATAGGGCGAAGTTATCACCGCCTGCTGTCAAGTAAGGAGCAAATGTTACGACGCTGTCCGTTGACTGCCGGCTGACCTGCGCTTTTACTTCGCTCTTCACTGGTCGGTGCGTAATACGGCGTCTTGCGGCGACATGATCCACAGGACACGGACCCCTCAGTCAATGACATGGGTCCCGCCATCAGGAAGCGCGTCCGGTGGCCGTGGTGCCGAAATAATTAGTACACACAAATATGCGCTAATCCGATCTATGTGGTCTGATATCAACATCAGCCATTTAGGTAAGCCTTACCTACCAACCCGATAGGAACGTTGTTGAGCGCCACTCACCCTCCCCGCGGAACATCCCGCCGCCATGTTCTCGGCGGTGCCGGCCTGGGTCTTCTTGCCCTTGCCCTCGGTGCCTGCTCCTCCCGTGAAACCGTTGCGGCTGCCGGAAGCGGGGCGGGTTCCGGCGGTTTCACCGTGACCGACATGCGCGGCGTCAAGGTGTCCTTCGACGCTCCGGTGCAGCGCATCGCCACCACCGTGATTCCGTCACCGTCCATGCTCGCTGCGGTGGACGGCGGTTACGGCCGCATTGCGGGCATCAACGAATCCACCCTCCAGGCCAACAGGCAGGGCCTGTTCGGTGAGATGTACCCGGAATCCAAGAGCACCACCACCATTTCCCCCTCGAGCTTCACGCCCAACATCGAGACCATCACCAAGCTGGAGCCCGACGTTGTGTTCCAGTGGGCGGACCAGGGTGACGGGCTGGTGGAGCCGCTGGAAAACGCGGGCTTCAAGACTGTCTGCCTGCTCTACGGGACCCAGGGATACCTGGAAACCTGGGTGCAGCTGTTCTCCACCATCCTGGGCAAGGAGGAGCGCGGCACCGAGATTGTGGACTGGATGCACACCGAGATTGCCCGGCTGCAGAAGGAGCTCGCCGGCGTCAGGACTCCGGTGCGCACGGTCCATCTGGGCCAGTCCGGTGACGGGTACTCGGCGTCCAACAAGTCCTCCTATATGCACTACTGGATGGAACTGGCCGGCGGGCAGAACATGGCAGCGGACAATATATCCGCGGAAAACGTGGTCAGCGCTGAACAGCTCATCACATGGGATCCGGAGGTCATCACCCTGGGCGGTTTCGACGCCCGCACCCCGGCAGAGGTCTACGCCGACAAAGCGCTGGCCTCCGTCTCGGCCGTGCGTAACCGCCGCGTCTACAAGGCACCGCTGGGAGGCTACCGCTGGGAAGTTCCCTGCGCCGAGTCTCCGCTGATGTGGCAGTGGGCCGCCGAGCTTTACCATCCGCAGCTGACGGGCCACACGCTGCGTGCCGCCATGGCCGAGAAGATTTCCTACCTCTACAACTACGAGATGTCCGAAGCCCAGATCGATGCCGCTCTCCGGATGGAACTCAACAGGGAAAGCGCCGGCTATGACGTCTTCCGCGGTTAAGCCCGGCACGACGACGACGCCGGCGGCAACTGCTGCCCTTTCATCGGAGCCGCTGCGTCCGCCGGCCCGCAGCCACCGGTTGCCGCTGCTGCTGTGCGTCCTGCTCCTGTGTGCGGTCGCCCTGATATCGATGGCGGCCGGCCGCTACTGGGTTCCGCCGAACGAAATCCTGCGCATCCTGGCCAATGAAGCCACCGCGCTCTTCGGAGCGGGCGGCGGCGAGGGCGCCCTGCGCCGGACCTGGACCGAACAGGAAGCCACCGTGGTCCTGGAGGTGCGGCTTCCGCGGGTGCTTCTGGCCTTCCTGGTAGGCGGTGCCCTGTCCCTGGGCGGCGCCTGCCTGCAGGCACTGTTCCGCAACCCGCTGGTCAGCCCGGACATCATCGGCGTCACCGCCGGAGCATCCTTCGGCGGCGTGCTGGTGCTGACCCTTGGCCTCTCCGGCGGCGCGATGGTGGGCGGGGCGTTCGGTTTCGGCCTGGCCGCACTCGCCGTCGTGCTCCTGCTCGGCCGGCTGGGCGGCAGCGGCGGGCCCATGCTGATGATCGTGCTTGGCGGCATTGTGGTGGCCGCGTTCTTCAACGCCCTGGTCTCCTTCATCACGTACACCGCAGACCCGTATTCCGAACTGCCGTCGATTGTGCACTGGCTGCTGGGCTCCATTGCCGCCGCCGGGTATGACAAGGTGCTGACCGCGCTGATCCCGGTTGCCCTCGGCGCGGCCGTGGTCCTGGCCATGCGCTGGCGGCTGAACGTGCTCTCACTGGGCGACGACGACGCCGCTGCCCTGGGCGTCAATCCGCACCGCTCCCGCGTGGTGCTGCTGTGCGCCGTGGCCCTGATGACCGCCGGGACCGTGGCCGTGGCCGGTGCCGTCGGCTGGGTGGGCCTGGTGGTTCCGCATCTGGCCCGGCTCTGGGTTGGCCCGGACCACCGCGTGCTGCTGCCCGCGTCGCTGCTGCTCGGCGGCACCTATCTAATGCTCATTGATACCCTCAGCCGCTCCCTCACCAGCAGCGAACTGCCCCTGGGCATCCTGACCGCCGTTATCGGCGCCCCGGTGTTCGTGTGGCTCCTGGCCCGTTCCCAGAAAAAAGGCGAGATGCAATGACCACCCTTCCTGTCCTCAATCCCGGGTCCGCAGCGGCATCCTCCCAGGCGCCAGCATCAGCTCCCTCCCAGGCGCCCGCATCAGAGGCCACCCTCATGGAGGTTTCCGGGCTGGGTTTCCGCTACTCCCGAGTGCGGCCCTGGCTGTTCCGAAACCTCGGCTTCACCTTGGAGCGCGGGGAAATCCTGTCCATCCTCGGCCCCAACGCACGCGGCAAAACCACGCTGCTCAAATGCCTGTCCGGTCTGCTGACCCCGCGCGAGGGGCAGATCACCACCTCCGCCGCGGTGGGCTATGTGCCGCAGGACCATGGTGCGGGCGGTACGTCCTACACCGTGGCCGAGATGGTGCTCATGGGCCGCAGCCGCCACCTGCGTGCATACCAGTGCCCCCGCCGGGAGGACCACGACGCTGCCGACGCGGCTATGGAACGGGTGGGTGTGGCCGGCTGGGCCAACCGCTCCTACGCCGAACTGTCCGGCGGCCAGCGGCAGCTGGTCCTGATCGCGCGGGCCGTGGCCTCCGGCTCCGAGCTGCTCGTCCTGGATGAGCCCGCCTCGGCACTGGACCTGCACAACCAGTCACGTGTGCTCGGTGTCCTCGCGGGACTGGCGGCGGACGGGATGGGTGTCATCATGACCACCCACCATCCGGACCACGCCCTGCATGTTTCGCGCAACGCCCTGCTGTTTGTCGGCAGCGACGACACCCGCTGGGGACCCACTGACGAAATGCTGACCAGCTCCGCCCTCTCCGCGGTCTACGGACTCCCCATCTGCACCCCCACGGTCGGCACCGAGTCCGGCAACCGGGTCATCGCGGTGCCCGATTTCGGCCCTTCCTGCCGCCGGGACTGCGCACTGCCCTTCACCTCCGAGCCCTTCACCTCTATCCCCCTTCGAAAGGACCACCCGTGATTTTCCGGCTGATCGGCGGCACGCCGATGCGCGGCCAGAAGGACCCGTCCTGGCGCGGCGCACTCGAAGACGTTGACGCGTACGACCTGGACGACGACGCCGCCCGTGCCCGGATCCTGTCCGCTGACGGACTGGTGATCGGCGGGGGCGTTGACCACCTGCTGCTGTGCCGGCACCGCAGGGACATCGGTGATTTTGTCCGCTCCGGGGGCCGGGTGCTGGTCAACGGCCAAGTTGTGAAGCCCTTCATTGACGGACTTGCGGTGTGGCGGAAGCTGGAATTCCGCGGCGCACAGGACGTCCGTCCGCATCCGGTCACCGGACACCCGGTATGGGCCGGCGTCGACTACCGGGACCTGCACTACCGCACGGGTGTGCCCGGAACACACAGCTACGAGAAGCTGGAAGAAATTGGCGTCGCCGGCTTCTACGGCCGCGGCTACCATCTGGACCTGCCCGAGGGTGCCAGTGTTGTCACGGGCATCGGCCAGTATTCGCTGCCGCTGGACTACAGCTACCGGCTGGGCGACGGCGAAGTGCTGGTCCACGGCGGCAATGATCTGGAGAGCTTCAGTGATGACAGGTATTCGATCGGACTGATCGGCCCCAACCTGGTGCGCTGGCTGGAGGGCGGAATCCGGGCGCCCGGCTGGAAGCCTGCCGGACCGGAAGCCGCGGAATATGACTCTGTTGCCGCAGTTCCGCCGCCGCCGTCCGCCGGCCAATCCGTCGCCGTCGGGCGCGAAACCCGCAAACCGGCAGCGGCACCCGGCGCCGCCCCGCGGATCGGGCTGCTGCACTGCGGCACGTTCCCGGCGCTGCGCACGCTCGCTGATCCCGCCCTGGCCCCGCACCGGATTGAATCCGTGTACCTGCCCGAAGCTGATCCGTCAGCGCTTGCCGGCCTGGACACGATCATTGTGGGGGACCGTCTGCACCAGGGGCAGCTGGCCCGTTTTGCCCCGGCTGTCCGCGCCGCGCTGCAGGACCCTGCCAAGACCGTGATCGTGCTCGGCGAGAACAGGGTGGAACAGTGGCTGCCCGGCGTCGGCTACACCTTCCGGCCCACCGTGTTCTGGACCTGGCGCACCGGCGAGGATAACGGCACGCGGCTGCGGTTGCCGGGGGATCCGATGTGGGAATTCTTCACCCCGCGGGCAGTGTCCTGGCACCATCACGGACTGCTGCATCCGCCCGCCGGTGCCCGGTCCCTGGTGATTATGGAAGAGAGCGGCACCGAGTCCGGCGCTCTGCTGTACGTGGATGAGGTGAACCAGCCGGCCCGTCTGCTGGTGACCACCATGGATCCGGTCTACCACCATGGTTCGGGGTTCATGCCCGGCGCTTCCCAGCTCCTGTACTCCCTGCTGCGCTGGGTGACGGCCTCGCACGTTCCGAGCAGCTAAGCGTTTCCGTCGGCGATAAACCGGCCGCTGTGGGATTTTCCGTCCACTTTGGGAAATCCCTGCCGTTTGAATCAGCAGGGATTTCCCAAAACGGTGAGGATTTCCCAAACCGGAGGGATTTCATGACCGGCGCGCAGACTGGCTGTCGACCGTTGACCAGGAACGCTGGAGCTTCGACCGCGGGCTGAGGACGCTGGCTCACGCCGTCAGCGCCGGTTGCCCTGCGCGCTCCCGGGCTGCCTTCCCGAAGTAATAGGCAAGGAAAAAGGTCATGGAGATGGCACCGGCCAGAACCGCCGCCCGTTCGCGGCTGCCGGCTGGGGCCCGGCCCAGCAGGGCGGTGCCGCCGGCGGCGTTCAGGGAACTCCACAGGGCGTTGGTCACGGGGCTAGAGAGCCCGACGCCGGGAGGGGTGGCAAACGGTGTGGGAAATTCCTTGCCCTGGACGGCGTTGACCCCGTGCGGCACAGCATTGGCCAGGAGCACTCCGGCGAAGAATCGGGAAACGAGAGACATGGGCGGCGGTGTCCTGTCGGTAGCTGGGGGAGGGCGGAAACGAGCAACAGGATCCAGTGTAGGGCGGGCGAGGCAACCGGCTCGCAGCACCGGTGCGCCGTTCCCGACCGCAGATGGACGGGCTGTGAAGTCTCAGCCCAGAACGAGCCGCACGGCCAGGACCAGCATCACGACGCCGATGAGCAGGTCCAGTATCTGCCAGGTCCGGGGACGGTTCAGCACTCCGGACAGCGAGCGGGCTCCGTAACCCAGCGCCGTGAACCAGAGGCAGCTGCCGGCGGCGGCACCTGCCGCAAATATCCAGCGCGCATCCGGCCCGAGCTGGTTTGCCAGGCTGCCCAGCAGCACCACAGTGTCCAAGTAAACATGCGGATTCAGGAAGGTCAGCGCAAGGGTGGTCAGGATGACCGTTCCTTTGGCGCGCGGCGCCTGCGCGGTCAGGGCCGAAGGCCGCAGCGCTGAAGCCAGGGACCGGATGCCCCACCAGGCCAGATAGGCGGCGCCGCCCCAACGGAGGATTTCAAGGGCGGCGGGAAAGCGGGCCACCAGCGCGCCGATCCCCGCGGTGCCGCCGAAGATCAGCAGCACGTCACTGATGATGCACAGCATCACCACCACCCCGATGTGCTCGCGCCGCAGACCCTGCCGCAGCACAAAAGCGTTCTGGGCTCCGATAGCCATGATGAGTCCCAGGCCGGTGACCAGGCCTGTTGCCGCGATGCTTAACATGTCTTCACCGTAGCCAGCTGCACAGATTCAATCCAACGAATGATTTTCAGGATGCATTAGCTTTGCTTCATGAACTTTGAACAGCTGAGGGCACTGGCCGCCGTGGTGGACGAGGGTACTTTTGAAGCGGCCGCTGACCGGCTGCACATCAGTCCTTCGGCGGTAAGCCAGCGGATCAAGGCCCTCGAAAACGCGGAGGGCCAGATCCTGATCCGCCGCGGCGTGCCGTGCAGTCCCACGGAACCCGGAGCCGTCCTGCTGCGGATGGCCCGGCAGATGCAGCTGCTGGAAGCCGAGGCACGTGAGGCCCTGGGGTCCCGGAATTCGGCGCTGGCCGCCACGCGGCTGGCCGTAAACGCCGATTCCCTGGCCACGTGGTTCCTGCCCGTCCTCACGGACGCCGCGGAATGGGCGGACACCACCCTTGACCTGCATATTGAGGACCAGGATCACAGCAGCCGGCTGCTGCGGCAGGGCGAGGTGATGGGGGCGGTGACATCGGACCGGACACCGGCGAACGGCTGCCGGGCAGTCCGGCTGGGCGCCATGCGTTACGTCCCGGCCGCGGCTCCCGGGCTGCGCGACCGGTTCGCCGGGGCAGCCGGCCAGGACTGGGACGCCATGCCGGTGCTGCAGTTCAACGCCAAGGATGACCTGCAGCGCGGGTTCCTCGCCTCCCTGGGCAAGACCGGCACACCGCCGAAGCACACCGTGCCGTCTTCCGGGGCTTTCCTGGCCGCCCTGCGTGCCGGGCTGGGCTGGGGGATGGTGCCGGAGCTGCAGGCGGGCTCGGACTTTGACGAGGGCAGGCTGGTGCGCCTTGACCCCGCGGCCCACCGCGACGTCGTTCTGTACTGGCAGTCCTGGGCACTTCAGTCCCGGCGCCTGGACCGGCTGACGGAGGCTGTCCGCCGGGCAGCCCGGCAGCTGCGGCGCTAGCCCGCCTGAGGAATCAGCTCACGCCGTCGTCGCAGGTTGCCCGGCCCGCTGCCATGGACGCCCAGCGCGCCATGGACGCCCAGCGCGCCATGAAGGCACCGCCGGCGTCTTCATGGATCAGGTCACCGGCGGTGAGCACCGGATACGGCTTGGCCGGAACGCCGTCGGCCGGGCGAACGTCCACGTGGGCCACGTCGTAGCCCAGGGCATGCAGCTCATCTGCCATGGCGTAGTCCGTGCGGGAATCCCCGACGGTGCGCCAGATGCGCGGAATGTCCGTGCCGGCAGCCTCCAGCAGCGAGAGGGCGCGGCGCGCGCCGAGGTCCTTGCCGACCCCCAGCGCTTCAATATCGGTGGAAATGATCGTGGGATCGATGCGGTAATCAACGGAATCGTCACTGTCGGGAACGTGGTGCTCCAGCCGGCACACACCGAGGTCGAACTTCTCCATCAGCGCCAGCGCATCAGCGTCGAACCGCTGCTGCTCGGCCAGATAGTCGGCGTTGGCCACGTCCACGTGCTGCTCCACGGACACCATGGCCCGTTTAGTTTCGTCGTAGAACATGTGTCCGCTGTACTTGTCGCCCACCAGTTGCCGGACGGCGTCGGCATAGCTTTCCGGCAGGGCCAGTGCGGAATCCACCTGCGGCTCACCGGGGCCGGAACCGGTGAAGGAGAACCAGACAGCACCCTTTTCGCAGACGGCATGCACGGTGGTGTCCGCCGGAAGGCCCGCGGCGATCATGGGGGCCATGACCTGCTCGCGGATGAAGGCATCGGACCGGCCGGTGTTGAAGATGACAGGCCAGCCGGCGGCCGCCAGCGCCACGAGGTCCGCAATGATCCCGGCGGGCACGGACCGGCTCACCGGGCTGGCCACCGGGCCGTCGACGTCAAGCAGGAGTCCGTATCGGGAGAAAGTCACCGTGCCAGTATTCCACCGGGACTTCGGTCCCGGAAAACTGTCTGCGGCACGGGGTGCAGCGTATTTGTACTGGTGAGAGGCCGGATCCCCGGAACGGTGCCGATCAGAGGCCATAATGTAACCGAATGCAAACGCCCCGCCGGGTGCGCTGTTTCAAAGAATGCAGATCTTCTTTAGTCTGTATGAGTGATCTTCAAAGCTGTTGGCGACGGACGCCCTTACCCTGACCATGGATACGTAACACCCAAGGACTGGGCAGCGGTGCCTCCCCGGCAGGTTCGTCTCGACGAGCTCGTCACCACCAAGAGCACCCTTGACCTTGGCGCCCTGCTGGCGGAGGATTCCACCTTCTTCGGAGATTTGTTTCCGCACGTTGTGCAATGGAGGGACACCATGTATTTGGAAGACGGACTTCACCGGGCGGTGCGAACCGCCCTGCACCAGCGGACCATCCTGCATGCACGCGTCCTGGTGATCGATGACTGACAGGCCCTCCGGTGCACAGCACCGGAACAGGGCAGCCAAGAGTGATCCCACCGAGTGGCACGGGCACCGAATTGTCACCGAGGATGATCTCGGGGCAGTGTTCGACGCGGAGGCTAATGAAGCGGCAAGAGTGCGGCTGGCGCGCCGCCGGCAGCTGCGGCACCGGATTGTCATAGGCCTGCTTCTGGCGGTGCTGCTGGCTGCGGCACTTTTTGCCGTAGCTGTGCTGCGTGGCTGGGTTGTTCTCTCCGAACCCCCGGCAAAGCCGGTGGCCTCATCGGAATGCCCCGCGGGACCGTTCATCTCTCAGCCTCCGGACACCATCACGGTCAACGTCTACAACACGACGCCGACGGCGGGGCTGGCCGGCCAGGTCTCCGAAGCGCTTGCCCAGCGGGGCTTCCAACAGGGAACGGTTGGCAACAGCTCGGTCAACCGCGAAGGCATGACCGCCATCATCATTTCCGGGCCCGAAGGGGAGGCCGCCGCGTTCACGCTGCAGCAGCAGATTCCCGAAACACAATACGTTCAGGATGATCGGGCCGGCGCCACGGTGGACGTGGTCCTGGGATCGGGATACGCGGCGCTGGTGCCCGCGGAGAAGGTTTCGGCTGCAGTCGCCGGACCCATGAGCTGTCCGTGGATGTCGGAGACGCCGTCACCCCCGGCAGGCTAGCGGTGAGGCGCACCCCGGAAGAGCGCACGCTGATCGGACTGGAGTTTGCTACGTCTGCGGCGGCTCTGGGCGGCGGCCTTCTCCTGGCCGTGCGGCCGGACGGCGCGTTCCTTCATGCCGACCCGTCAGTGCTGCGGCGTACCCCGTTTACCGATTGGAGGCTGCCCGGCCTGCTCCTGGCCGCCGGCTGCGGAGGCGGTTACCTGGTCGCCGGGCTGCTGACGCTGCGGCGGCACCGGGCCGCGCCTCTGGTGTCCGCTGCCGCCGGAGCCGCGCTGATCGGGCTGGAAGCGTGGGAAATCGCCTGTATAGAGTTCCAGCCGCTGGAGGCGGTGTTCGCGGGGGTGGGAGCCGCCGTCGTCGTACTGGCGCTCCGCACCCGTCCTGTTTCCGAAGCTCAGGGCGGGTCCGGAGCCGTACGTTCCGCCTAGCTGCCGGCGGTTCGGCTGCCGGGGGACGCGGCGGTCACCGACGGGTGCGCATCCGATCCGGTCCGGGGATCGGGAGTTTCGTCGGCCAGATCGGCGCGCACCCGTCCGTCGCCGCGCACCCACAGGCGGTACGCCGCGAAGAGCAGCGCAATCCAGACAGCGCCCACGATGAGGGCCACCCGGGTGCCCGGCATAACGCCCAGCAGCACCACAATGAACACCATGAACGCCAGCGCCGCGTAGGAGGCCACCGGCCAGAACGGCACACCGAACTCCGAGGCCGGCAGGTTGCGGCGGGCAATGTCGCGCTTCATGGCAATGTGCGAGAGCAGGATCATCAGCCACACCCACACGGTGGCGAAGGTGGCGATGGAAGCGATGATGGTGAACAGCGACTCGGGCAGCAGGGCGTTGAGCACGACGCCGGCCAGCAGCACCCCCGCCATGGTGGCCACGGTCATCCACGGCACGCCGTTGCGGGAGACTTTCGCGAACGACGCCGGTGCCTGACCCTGACGGGCCAGTCCGTACATCATCCGGCCGGCACCGAAGATGTCGGCGTTGATGGCGGACAGCGCGGCGGTGATGACCACGGCGTTGAGGATGTGCGCCGCGGCGGTGATGCCGAGCGAATCAAAGATCTGCACAAAGGGGCTGGTGGAGCCGTCAATGTCCTGCCACGGGAAGATCATCATCAGCACGGCCAGGGTGCAGACGTAGAACAGCAGGATGCGGAACGGCACGGTGTTCACAGCGGCGGGGATGGCCTTCTTCGGGTTCTCCGCCTCGCCGGCGGTGATGCCGATGGTTTCGATGCCGCCGAAGGCAAACATCACAATGGAGAAGGACGCCAGCAGGCCCCAGAAACCGTTGGCGAAGAAGCCGCCGGAGCCCAGGAGGGTGTCCACGCCGGGGTTGGCGCCGTCGTCGAGCCCGAAACCGAACACGATGATCGCGGCGCCGCCCACAATCATGGCGATGATGGCGGAAACCTTGAGGATGGAGAGCCAGAACTCGGTTTCGCCGAACACCTTGACCCGCATCAGGTTCAGCGCCGCGATCAGCAGCACCACGGCCAGGATCCAGATCCAGCGCGGCACATCCGGGAACCAGAAGCCCATGTAAATGCCAAAGGCTGTGACGTCGGCAATGGCCACCACCGCCATTTCGAACGCGAAGGTCCAGCCGGTGATGAAGCCGGCAAACGGCCCCAGGTAGCGGCTCGCGTAATCGCCGAATGAGCCGGAGACCGGGTGCCGCACCGCCATCTCGCCGAGCGCCCGCATGACCAGGAACACAGCCGCGCCGCCGATCATGTAAGCCAGCAGGACTGCCGGCCCCGCGGACTGGATGGCGGACGCCGAACCGTAAAACAGTCCGGTGCCGATGGCCGAGCCGAGCGCCATAAAGCGGATGTGCCGGACATTCAGGCCGCGGGCCAGTGCCTGGGTAAAGGAGGACTTCAAAGAGAACGCACCTTGGAAATTGGGGGGGGTAGGCCGAATAGTCGGCCTACCCATATTACGCCCGTCCATCCCAAGGGCCGTGCTAGCAGCCGTCCGGGCCGCAGGCCGGGCCGTCTGCGGATGCAGATGCCGGCGTGAGGTTCACCAGCGGATGGGATTCCATCCACGCCTGTTCCAGGGCCGAGGAGAACAGCTCCACGGGCTGGGCGCCGGAGATCCCGTACTTTTGATCCAGAACGAAGAACGGCACGCCGCTGACTCCCAGGGACCGTGCCTGCGCAATGTCGGCGTTCACGGCGTCGGCGTACTCATCAGTGGCCAGCATGGAGCGGACCCGTTCCGGGTCAACGCCCGCAGCGGCACCGATCCCGGCCAGCACCTCGGCTGAGCCGATGTCCTGCCCCTTCTCGAAGTGAGCTGACAGCAGCGCCTCCTTGACGGCGTCGGCTGCCTGGGCCCCGCCCTCGGCCCGGGCCAGATGGATCAGGCGGTGCGCGGAGAAGCTGTTGGCCACCACCAGGGAGTCGAAATCATAGTCCAGGCCCTCGCCGGCGGCCTGCGCGGTCACCTGCTCCAGCATGCCGGCCAGCTGCACCGGATCGATGCCCTTGCGTTCGCTGAGGTACTGGACCTCGGTGCCGTCATAGTGCTCCGGCAGGGAAGGGTCGAGCTGGTAGCTGCGCCAGGTCACCTCCACCTCATTGCGGTGCGGGAAGGCTGCCAGTGCCGCCTCGAAACGGCGCTTGCCGATGTAGCACCACGGGCAGGCAATGTCGGACCAAATATCAATCTTCATATCCTCTGCAACGCAGAAAGGGCCGGGAGCCATTCCCGCAGCGTCAGCAACACTGCGAAAACGGTTCCCGACCCCTCTTCCGCGGGTTAGGCCGGTGCCAGTTCCCTTGCCTCATGCAGGAAACGGGCGTAGGCGGGCACCGTCAGGAACGTGGGGAACTGCTCCCCGCAGGCAACCTCTTCAAAGATCTCCCGGGCGTCCTCGAAACGGTCGCCTTCGAAGCGCTGCAGGTTGCCGAACTCCTCGTCCAGCAGTTCCTCCACCCAGTGATGCGTGATGATGTCGCCTTCGTCGGTGACGGCGGAGGCATGGATCCACTGCCAGATCTGTGACCGCGAGATCTCGGCGGTGGCGGCGTCCTCCATCAGGTTGTTGATGGCTGCGGCGCCGTTGCCCCGCAGCCAGGACTCGATGTAACGGATGCCCACCTCAATGTTGCTGCGGATGCCGGCCTCCGTGATGACTCCGGGCGTGGAGGCAACGTCCAGCAGCGCCTTGTCGTTGGGCACCACATCGTCGCGGGTCCGCTCCAGCTGGTTCGGACGCTCGCCGAGGACGCCGTCGAACACCTCCATGGCCACCGGAACCAGGTCCGGGTGCGCCACCCAGGACCCGTCAAAGCCGTCATTCGCCTCGCGCGTCTTGTCGGCGCGCACCTTCTCCATGGCAACGTCGTTGGCGGCGGCATCCCTGCGGTTCGGGATGAAGGCTGCCATGCCACCGATGGCGTGGGCGCCGCGGCGGTGGCAGGTCCGCACCAGCTGCTCGGTGTAGGCGCGCATGAACGGAGCGGTCATGGTCACCATGCTGCGGTCCGGCAGCACGAACCGGGGTCCGCGGGTGCGGAAATTCTTGATCACGGAGAAGATGTAGTCCCAGCGGCCGGCGTTCAGGCCGGCGGCGTGGTCCCGCAGCTCGTAGAGGATTTCCTCCATCTCAAAGGCGGCCGTGATGGTTTCAATCAGCACCGTGGCGCGGATGGTTCCCTGCGGGACGCCCATCAGGTCCTGAGCCAGGACAAAGATGTCATTCCAGAGCCGCGCTTCGAGGTGGTTTTCGATCTTCGGCAGGTAGAAGTACGGGCCCCGGCCCTGGGAGATCAGGCGCTGGGCGTTGTGGAAGAAGTACAGGCCAAAGTCCACGATCCCGCCGGCGATCGGAGTGTTGTCCACCAGCATGTGCTTCTCGGGCAGGTGCCAGCCGCGGGGACGGACCACGATGGTGGGCAGATCGGTCAGGGACGTGCCCTGGAGCTTGTAGTCCTTGCCTTCGGGGGAGGTGAAATCGATCCTGCGGTCCAGGGCATCGCGCAGGTTCAGCTGTCCGTTGATGACGTTGGACCACGACGGCGTGGAGGAGTCCTCCATGTCCGCCAGCCACACCTTGGCACCGGAGTTCAGGGCGTTGATGGTCATTTTCCGGTCCACGGGACCGGTGATTTCCACGCGGCGGTCCTCCAGACCGGGGGCGGTGGGGGCCACGCGCCAGGAATCGTCGTCGCGGATGGACCTGGTTGAGGCCAGGAAGGAGGGATCAGCCCCGTTGGAGATCTGCTGGCGGCGTGCCTGGCGCTGCTGCAGGAGTTCCTGCCGGCGCGAGGCGGTGGCCCGGTGCAGCGCCTTGACGAAATCAAGCGCCTGCGGGGTGAGGATTTCCTCCTGCCGCCGCACAGCGGGAGCGGTGAGGGAAATGCCGTTCAGGGTGATTGGGTCATTCATGGCGTGTCTCCTTGAGGTGATTCAAAGCTGCGGGGGTGACGCGGCGGGGGTGCGGAAAGATTCCGTCACCCCCGCCGCGTCCGGCTTCTGAGCGCCGGGGTTAGTGGAACTGGGAGGACTCCGTGGAACCGGCCAGGGCCAGGGTGCTTCCGGTCGGGTTCAGCGCGGTGGCAATGGCATCGAAGTATCCGGTGCCGACCTCGCGCTGGTGCTTGGTGGCGGTGTAGCCGCGGGATTCGGAAGCGAATTCCTTTTCCTGCAGCTCCACGTAGGCGCTCATGCCGTTGCGGGCGTATCCGTGGGCCAGATCGAACATGGAGTAGTTCAGTGCGTGGAACCCGGCCAGGGTAATGAACTGGAACTTGAAGCCCATGGCACCGAGTTCACGCTGGAACCGGGCGATGGTGTCATCATCCAGGTGCTTCTTCCAATTGAAGGACGGGGAGCAGTTGTACGCGAGCATCTGGTCAGGGAACTCGGAACGGACGGACTCCGCGAACTTGCGGGCCAGCTCCAGGTCCGGGGTTCCGGTTTCCATCCAGATGAGGTCCGAGTACGGGGCGTAGGCCTTGGCCCGGGCGATGCAGGGTTCAATGCCGTTGCGTACCTTGTAGAAACCTTCGGAGGTACGCTCGCCGGTGATGAACTCCTGGTCACGCTCGTCCACATCGGACGTGATGAGCGTTGCTGCTTCCGCATCGGTGCGGGCAATGACGACGGTGGGCGTGCCCGCAACGTCTGCTGCCAGCCGGGCAGCGTTCAGGGTGCGGATGTGCTGGCCGGTGGGGATCAGGACCTTGCCGCCGAGGTGGCCGCACTTCTTCTCCGAGGCGAGCTGGTCTTCCCAGTGAACACCTGCTGCGCCCGCCTGGATCATGGACTTCATCAGCTCGTAGGCGTTCAGCGGGCCGCCAAAGCCGGCTTCGGCGTCGGCCACGATGGGGACCATGTAGTCCTCCACGCTCTGGATGCCTTCGGCGAACTCAATCTGATCGGCACGCAGCAGGGCGTTGTTGATGCGGCGGACCACGGTGGGAACCGAGTTTGCCGGGTAGAGGGACTGGTCCGGGTAGGTGTGGCCGGAATTGTTGGCGTCGGCTGCCACCTGCCAGCCGGAGAGGTAGATGGCCTTGAGGCCGGCCTTGACCTGCTGCACGGCCTGGTTGCCGGTCAGGGCGCCCAGAGCGTTGGTATAACCCTCGTCGCCGGCGTTGCGGAGCTGGTCCCAGAGCTTCTCAGAACCGCGGCGTGCCAGCGTGTGCTCTTCCTGGACGCGGCCGCGGAGCTTCACGACGTCGTCGGCGGTGTAGTCACGCTCGATGCCCGCCCAGCGGGGATCGGTGGCCCATTCCTGGGCAAGCTGCTCGGCGGCGGGTGAAGTGTTCTGTTCCTGGGTCATAACCAACGTCTCCTTGAGTTTGCTGCATCTTCGGCCGCTTCGACCGGTGATTTCCTGCTGTGCAACCAACTCTGCGGCAATAACAACCCCCTTTCTAGGGTTTTTCTATGGCAAGAAATGAAGTTCTTCGCATATTGTGAATTTGTGACCGACACAACATGGAACCGGCCCGCTCCGGCAGCCCGCACATCCGTTCCGGGGTCCGAAGCGGAGCGCACTTTGGACGTCATCAGCCTGGGCCGGCGCGTTCGGCACCTGCGCAAAGCCAAGGGAATGACGCTCGATGACCTGGGCGCCGCCGTCGGAACCGTAGCCTCCCAGCTGTCGCTGATTGAAAACGGCAAGCGTGAACCCAAGCTGAGCATGATGCAGGCGCTGGCCGCCGCTCTGGATGTCAGCATCGATTCGCTGCTGGGTGCCGAGCCTCCGAGCCGGCGGGCTGCACTGGAGATTGAATTGGAGCGGGCCCAGCGCGGACCGCTGTATTCCTCCCTCGGACTGCCGAAAGTGCGGATCGGGTCGCGCCTGCCGATCGACGTCCTTGAATCCCTGGTAGGGCTGCAGGCGGAGCTTGAGCGCCGGCTCAATGAGCAGGTGGCCACGCCCGAGGAAGCGCGCCGGGCCAACGGTGAGCTGCGGGCCATGATGCGCGAGCGGAACAACTACTTCCCCGAATATGAGGCGGAGGCGCAGAAGGTGCTGGCTTCGGTGGGACACACCTCCGGTCCGCTGTCCCAGCACGTCATCGCTGATATTGCCGCGCATCTGGGCTTTAGCCTGCATCACGTGAATGACCTGCCGCACTCCACCAGGTCCGTCACGGATCTGAAAAACCGGCGCATCTATCTCACGCAGTCGCAGCGTTCGGACCACGATCCGCGCTCGGTGCTGCTGCAGGCGCTGGGCCACTTTGTGCTCCAGCACCGGACGCCCAGCAGTTACGGCGAGTTCCTGGGCCAGCGGGTGGCCACCAACTACTTTGCCGCGGCGCTGCTGCTGCCCCAGAAAGCCACCGTGGAATTCCTGCAGCGGGCCAAGGCCGCCAAGGAGATTGCCGTGGAGGATATCCGTGATGCGTTCGCCGTGTCCTACGAGACGGCGGCGCACCGGTTCACGAACCTCGCCACGGAGCATTTGGGCATCCCCACCCACTTCCAGAAGGTCCATGAGAGCGGCATTGTCTACAAGGCCTATGAGAACGACGGCGTGACGTTCCCCGCCGACCACACCGGCGCCATTGAGGGCCAGCCCATCTGCCGGTACTGGACCTCGCGGGAGGTCTTCTCCGTGCCGGACCAGTTCAGTGCGTTCAATCAGTACACCGATACTCCGGCCGGAACCTACTGGTGCACGGCACGGATTGAGCGGGGTTCGGCAGGGAAGTTCTCACTGAGCATTGGAGTGCCCTATCAGCATGTGAAGTGGTTCCGCGGCCGGGACACCACCGAGCGGTCCAAATCCCGCTGCCCTGACCCGGACTGCTGCCGCACGCCTCCCGGCGAACTGGCATCTCAGTGGTCGGGGTTTGCCTGGCCCAGCGCCCGGGCCCACTCACACCTGCTGGCGGCGCTGCCGCCGGGAGCGTTCCCCGGGGTGGATGAGACAGAGGTGTATTCGTTCCTGCAGTCGCACTCCGGAGACTGATCGCCGGCCACCGCCCCGGAATTACGACGACGAAGGCAGCGTGAGGATCTCGGCTCCGTCATCCGTAATGATGATGGTGTGTTCGCTGTGCGCGCTGCGGGCGCCGGTGGCACTTCGAAGCGTCCAGCCGTCGGCATCGAAGGTGAGCTGGGCTGTGTCGGCCATGATCCAGGGTTCCAACGCCAGCATCAGTCCCGGCCTGAGCGTGTAACCGCGTCCCGGCCTGCCGGTGTTGGGGACATGCGGGTCCTGGTGCATGGTTGAGCCGATGCCGTGGCCGCCGAACTCGGTATTCACCTGGTACCCGGCCTTCATCAGCACCGTTCCAATGGCATACGAGATGTCGCCGATGCGTGCTCCCGGTCCGGCGGCGGCAATCCCGGCAGCCAGCGCGCGCTCGGTGGCGGTAATCAGCTCAACGCTCTGCGCCGGCCTGGTATCTCCCACGATAAAGCTGATGGCGGAGTCGCCGGCAATTCCGGCCTTGCTGACTGCCAGATCCAGGCTCAGCAGATCACCGTCCTGAAGGTCGTAATCGTGCGGCAGGCCGTGCAGCACCGCATCGTTGACGCCCGTGCAGATGTAATGCCCAAAGGGTCCGCGGCCAAAGGACGGGGCATAGTCCACGTAGCAGGATTCTGCACCGGCGTCCCGGATCATCCGGGCAGTCCACCGGTCGATGTCCAGCAGGTTGGTGCCCACGGCGGTCCGCTCTTTCAGGGTCTGCAGGATGTCTGCGACCAGCCGGCCGGTAACACGTGCCTTTGCTGTTTCGGCCGGGGTCAGGATCTCGATCATGTTGCGCCTTTCTTGGGCGGTGGAAATTTGCGTCTGTTCTGCAGTCTCGCAGACCGTCTAGGGTGTAGGCATGCCTGAGATGCCGGAAGTGCAGGGACTGGCCGATTTTCTGCGAACCAAGCTGCTGCCCGGGGACGCGCCGCCGGCCCGGGTGGCTGAGGTTGAAGTGCTTTCCTTTGCTGTACTGAAAACAGCCGCGGTCCCGCTCGAGGCGCTGCAGTCGGGTCCGGTGACCGCTGTGGAACGCCGGGGCAAATACCTCATCATTACGGCCGGGGAAGCACACCTGGTGATGCACCTGGCGAAGGCCGGCTGGCTCCGCTGGTCGGAGGCACTCAAACCGGGAAAGCTGCGTCCAGGCAAGGGGCGGATGGCGCTGCGGGTCCGGTTCGCCTCCCCGGAGGCGGACGGTGATGAGCCGGGGTTCGACCTCACCGAGGCCGGAACCAAGAAGTCCCTGGCCGTGTATCTGGTGCGGGACCCGGGGGAGGTGCCGGGCATTGCGCGGCTGGGGCCGGAGGCGTTCGACGTCGGCTTCCAGGCTTTCGCGGCGCTGGTGGCCGGGCACCGGGGTCAGATCAAGGGGCTGCTGCGGGACCAATCGGTGATCGCCGGAATCGGCAACGCGTACAGCGATGAAATCCTGCACGCGGCACACCTCTCACCCTTCGCCAACGCGTCCAGGCTTCATCCGGAGGAAGTCGAACGGCTCTACCAGGCCATGCGTGCCGTACTGGAGTCCGCAAACGAGAACGCCGCGGGCCGTCCGGCGGCCGAACTCAAGGATTCCAAACGCCGGGCCCTGCGCGTCCACGCCCGTACTGGGGAGCTGTGTCCCGTGTGCGGGGACACCGTTCGTGAAGTCTCCTTCGCCGATTCCTCGCTGCAGTACTGTCCCGCCTGCCAGACCGGCGGCAAGCTGCTGGCAGACCGGCGGATGTCCAGGCTGCTGAAATAACAGCTGCAGAACAGCAAAACAGCGGGCCCGGGATATTCTCCCGGGCCCGCTGTTTTGGTGCTGTTACCGCTTACTTGCAGTTGCCGCCATTGTCGGCGGTGTAACCGTCCAGGCGGTTGATGAATGCCGCCATGGCTTCACGCGAGACATCCTGGAGCGGACGGAACGTGCTGTCCGGCCAGCCGGTGGAAACGCCGGAGTCCTTCATCCACGAGATTTCCTTGTGGAAGAGGTTGTTCGTGGCAACGTCAGTGAAGGAAGCCGCACCCGGGGACTTGTAGCCCGAGGCGTCCTCGACGGAGCACTGCTCGCCGGCGAACCGGTTCATGAACGCAGCCATCGCGTCACGCTTGACCGGAGCCAGCGGGCGGAAGGATCCGTCCGGGTAACCGGTGGAGATGCCGGTCTCGGCGAGCCAGGAGATTTCCTTGTAGAACTGGTTATCCGTGGCTACGTCAGTGAACGGGCTGGCCGCCGGTGCGTTGTACGACGGGGATCCGGCCAGACGGTACAGGAACGCCGCCATGGCGTCACGGTTGATCGAGCCGAGCGGGCGGAAGGTGCCGTCCGAGTAACCCGTGGTCAGTCCCTGATCGGCCATCCAGTTGATTTCAGTCTCGAACTTGGTTCCGGCGACGTCGGAGAAGCGCAGGGCGCCCACCTCAATCGGAGTGACCTGGTCCTTGACCCCTTCGGCGTTGTGGTGCTGCAGGAACAGGGCCTTGGCGTCAGCGGTGCCCGCCTGGCGGTTGACGCCCAGAACGGTCTGGTCCTGGGCAGCGAAGGTGCTGACCTCTTCGCTGCCTTCTGCGCCGTTGAACCACACAGCGGGCTGTGCGACGTCGAAGGCGATCCAGTCGGTGGAATCCACCGGAACCATCTGTCCGCTCTCATCCACGTTCATGACGTTGGAGGTCATGACGCGGTAGTTGATCGGTGCCGAGGTGCTCAGGTCCAGGCCCAGTGCAGCGGCCGGGATCGGAAGCGTCACCACGTTGGTGTCGAAGATGTTGGTGTCAACATCACCGAACTGGCCGTTGGCCAGTCCCAGGAAGTCCAGCGGAGCGGCGAGTTCATCGTTTTCCACGGACACGATCTGGAACACGGTCTGGTCCAGGCCGGTGGCCCGGGTGGTCAGGGCAACAAAGTTGGCCTTGCCGTCCGAGTCGGTATCGAGTTCAACCTGAATCTGGCTGTTGCTGTTCAGCGTGGCCCAGTTCTGCCACGTGCTCAGGCCGATGGTCAGGGCGGTTTCATTCACATCGGCGCCCGCTGCTGCGAGTGCCGGTGCGTTGGAGGACGCTCCCACAGTCCGCAGGTCCAGCGAGGACAGGGACTCCAGTGCCAGGTTGGTCCGGCGCGGGCTTTCCGCACCGAGGACCAGCGGGGTGACCAGCGAGACATAGCCTTCGCTGTCTTCGCCCTGGGCAAGGCCCCGGCCGGTGAACGTGGTTGCAGTGGAGAGGGCATCCGCGCTCGGGAACGTGATCTTGCCACCGGTCTTGAGGTCCGAAACAGGCTTCGGAGCCGAGTACACCGGAACCCGCAGGACCGAGTCGTCGCTGGTCAGCTGCAGGCGGCCGGAGGCTTCGGCCAGGTACTGGCGGGGAACGCCAAGCTGGTCCTTCTCCGCGGCCGGGTCAATGGTCTTGGCCAGTGCAGCCGGATCATCAACACGCATGGTGACGGCAATTTCGGTCTTGCCGTTGGCGGGGACCGTTACCGGACCGCCGTCAACAGTGATCGATACTCCCGGAACCTTGGTGGCTTCGAGGTACTCAGCCGTGAAGGTCTTCGGGGAATCGCCCTTGTTCTCGATGGTCACCGAACGCGACAGCTCAACCGGGGAGGCTCCAATTTCCAGAACCCCAAAGTTGACTGACGTCAGGCCCTGCTGGTCGGTGGCGTAAGCGAAGACCTTGGTGTTCAGTGCATCGAGTGCGTCTACGCGGCCCGAGCCGACGCGGTTCGGCGCGTAGGCCACTCCGCCGTCGGTGAGGAGGTCATGGGTGGCCGTATTCATGATGATCGACTTGACCTCATACGGGTTGTAATCCGTGGCGCCCACAACCAGTGCGGCGAGGCCGGCAACGTTCGGGGCCGCCATGGAGGTGCCGCTCTTGATGGAGGCTCCGGTGCCGGTGCCTACCTGTACGGACTTGATCTGCGTTCCGGGTGCCGCGACGTCCGGCTTGATGACGCCGTTGGAACCATGGACGCCGCGCGAAGAGCTGTCGTTCAGGGTATCGAGTGCACCGGACTCGCCGGTGACGCTGCCCACGAGGGCCGGATCGAGACGGATCTCGAGGGTTCCGGCCTCGGCGGCGGGACGCAGTTCCGCGGAGGTCTTGGCCGTGAACTGCATGCCCGGGATGGCAGCGTTTCCGGCAATACCGGCGCTGAAGCCATTGAGGGTGGAGTCGATGATGACACCGGCGTAACCGGCTGCTGCTGCGTTGTTCCAGCGGGCGCCGGAACCGCATTCGCGGGTGGCCGCATTCTCGTCCCAGGAAAGCCAGACCCACTTGCCGGCGTCAGCGCCGGCGTCCAGCGGCGCGCAGCCGTCGGAGTTGCCGCCCTCGGGGCCCATGACAACCGTTCCCGTCAGGGCGTCGGCCGAGGCGTTGGCGTAGTTGAAGCTGGCCGTGTACTGGCCGGCTGCGACGCCCTCCGTCGGAGCAACAACCTGGCCGGCGTCCAGAGTGGTCTGGGAGCCGACGCTGTTGGCCACGGTCAGTGCGGTTTCGGCGCTGCCGGGGGAGCCGCCGATGTCGTAGATGTCTCCGGAGTTGCCGGAGGAGACCACGGACAGGATGCCCTGGGCCGTGAGAGCGTTGACGATGTCATTTTCGGGATCGTCATAGGCCGGGAAGCTGGAGCCGAGGGACATGTTGACGACCTGCGCGCGGTCGCTGAAGTCGCCGTCGTTGTTGGGGTCAAGGACATAGTCCAGGGCCTGGCCAACAACTTCGGAGGAGCCTTCGCAGCCGAAGACGCGGATGCCGACAATCTTGGCTTCCGGTGCCGTGCCCGGGCCGATTCCCATCTTGTTGACGTCGTCGGCGGTGAGCGCCGAGTAATCGCCCCTGAAGGTGGTGCCGTCCGCATTGGTGCCGTAGCCTGCAGCGGTGCCTGCGACGTGCGAGCCGTGGCTCTGGCAGTCCAGGGGATTTGCGTCAGGCTTCGGGATGGGGCTGTACAGTGCGGGATCCGAGGGGTCGGCGTTGTATTCGTCGCCCACCAGGTCCCAGCCGCCGGCAAACTTCTCCGGGTCGTAGAGACCCGAGTCTGCGGCCGGAATAACGTCCGAGGCCTGTGCCTGGGCGAAAGCCTCAAGGGTGCCGGGGCCGCCGAAACCGGCGTGGGTGTAATCCAGTCCGGTATCCAGCACGGCGATGGTGACGCCCTCGCCGGTCTGGTCCCGCTGGACCCAGGAGTCCAGGGCGCGTACGTCGATATCCCCGCCCTTGTTGTCGAAGGTCTTGGGGACAATGCCGGTGATCTTGGCGACGTCCCCGCGGGCTGCCAGCGCACGGATGGCTTCCGCATCTCCGTTGATGGCTACACCCGGAAGAGTGTTGGTGGTGGTGTAGATGATGCTCGATGAAGCCTGTGCTGCCACTTCCTCGGCCTGCGCTTCGATGGCAGCCCGGATCTGCTGGACTTCAGGGGCCTTATTGAGCGGCGCAGCGAATCCGTCCCGGACTTCCTGCGGCTGGGTCTGTTCAAAGGCGCCCTTGCCGGTGAACTGGACGAAGACGGATACCGGTCCCTGCTTCGTCTTCAAATCTGTAGAGACTTTCAAATCCGGCGTGACCCGGGGAAGTCCCTGGGCTGTCGGATCCCCCGGCGTGCTTCCCTCGACGGCCGCAGCCGGGGTCCACATGCTGGAGACCAAGGCCAGGCCGGCAATTGTTGCCAGCGCAGCCTTTCCTGATCTCCGATGGTTTGGATTGTTCATTTTTCTCCTTGTTAGAGAGTTCGCCGGAGCTTGGGCCGCAATCTGGTGATTCCGGATCCCACAGACCGAGACCGGGCAATGAGGAAGTGACTAAATGGCGATGCTGGAAATGGTGAAGCTGCGAGGTCCACGATTCTTTCGGTCAGGATCCGAATCATGGCGCTACTGGTACCTTTGTTTGTCTCTAATCGGATGTCAACAGTAAGTAGCATTCCTTTTTTCCATGACGGCGCGCACCCGTCGGGATCGGTATATCGTGGTAGCTGAACCCGACCGAATCATGGGAGTGAAGTGCCAGCGCAGGACCCAGTAGCCGTCATCGTCCGGACCAAAAACCGCCCGCACTTTCTCCAGCGGGCCCTCCAGGACATTTTCGACCAGACCTACCGTTCGTTCCGCGTGGTGATCGTCAACGACGGCGGCAGCGCCGGACCGGTGGAGAATGTGGTTGCCGGGTTGCCGGAGACGGCCAGGGAACGCGTTGCCGTCCTGCACAACAAGCAGAGCCTGGGGATGGAGGCGGCATCCAATTCCGGTGTTCAAAGCTGTGATTCCGAGTACATCGTCATCCATGATGACGATGACCTTTGGCACCCGGAATTCCTGGAACGGACAGTTTTCTATTTGAATAACTCTTCGGATGCAGGGGTTGTTGTACGAACCCAAATAAGGTATGAGGAAATTGTCGACGGACAAATCCTGAAGACCGGTTCGGAGCCTTTCTGGGAAGGCATGCAGCAGATATCGCTGGGTGACATGCTGCGGATTAACCGCGCGGTGCCCATCTCGTTCCTTTACCGCCGCTCCCTGCATGAAGAGCTTGGCTATTTCAACGAATCCCTCCCCGTCTGCGGTGACTGGGAATTCAACCTGAGGGTGCTCGCGCGCCATCGTATTGGATTCCTTGACGGGGAGCCGCTGGCGTTCTGGTGCCAGCGGCCCTCAACGGGAGGCGACGAGGCCAACAGCCTGTTCGCCAAGGCGCGGGACCACGAACGGTTTGACCGCAGCATCCGGGATGACTATCTGCGCAGGGACCTCAGCAGCGGCCGGGACCTGGGAGTCCTTCTCCAGATCAGCGCCATGATGGCAGAGCAGGAACAAATGCTGCTGGAGAACCGGCAGCAGATGGTACGGATGCAGGAACAGCTAACCGATGCCACCCGGCGGCTGGAACACATCATGATGCAGCGGACCAGCTTCCTCGCGCGGGCGGGCACAGCGGCAGCAAGGCTCAAGGGTGCATTCAAGGGGACGCGGCGGCCATGACCCTGCGGATTGCCGTCCTCGCCGACCTCGGCCAGGACACTTACCATTCCGGGGACGAAGCCATGGGCCACGCTGCCGCGGAAGAACTCCGGAGCCGCGGACTGCAGGTCCTCATGCTGTCCCGCAACCCCGGGCAGACGAAGCAGCTGTTTGGCGTGGACGCAGCTCCCACACTTGCTTTCCCCTGGCCGCCCGCCGAGCGGGAAGACTATTTGCGCCGAATCCGGGGACACCTGGCCGGCTCTGCCGAATTGCCGGCGGGCGACCCGGCGCGGGAACTGATCAGCGAGCTTCGGAAGTGTGACGGCCTGCTTATCGCCGGCGGGGGAAACCTGAATTCACGCTATGGCTGGCTGTTATATGAACGTGCCGCCGCGGTTGCCGTGGCCCGGGCGCTGAACAAGCCCGTGGTGGTGTCGGGGCAGACGCTGGGGCCGCAGCTCAGTGCCGCAGACACCATGGTCCTGGCCGACCTGCTGCGTGCCGCGGAGTTGACCTCCGTACGCGAGCAATCCTCAGCTGACCTCGCGGTGCGCATCGGCGCTCCCGCCGTGCGGGGACTGGACGATGCCTCGTTCCTGTCCGGCGGGCAGACAGCTGACCTGCCGAAAACGGGATACGTGGCCGTCACTGTCTCCCCGCTGGCCGGTTCCCTGGAAAACCTCTATGCCCTGCTGGGCGCGGAACTGGACAGCCTGCACCGTCAGACCGGGCAGCCTGCCGTATTCCTTCCCCACGTGGGGATCGGGGACGGGGACGGCTGGGACATGTCCGCCCACGCCCGCATTGCCGGCTCCATGACCTCTCCCTTCCGCCTCATGCCGGTCCTCACCGCGCGGGAGACTGCCGAGCTGACTGCCGGCGCTTCGATGATCGTGACGTCCCGCTATCACCCGGCGGTGTTCGGGCTTTCACGCTCGGTGCCCGTTGTTGGCCTCGCCGTGGATGACTACAGTGCCGTTCGGCTCCAGGGTGTGTCGGCAAACTGGGGTCTTGAAGATTTTGTCCTTCCCCTCCCGGGCCTGCCGGAAGGGCTGCTGTCTGCGGCCCTGGCAGAAGTCTGGGAACGGAGGGCGGAGATCTCAGCTCACCTCAGTTCAGTGCTGCCCGCCCGTACAGCGTGGTCCAATCAGTGGTGGGACGCGGTGGCGGCAGTCTTCTCCGGCAGCCCGGCACTCTCCAGCCCTGCGCCGGACCTGCCGCCGGACCTCCCGCCTGTGCCTGAGCTTCGCGCATCCGGACAGTGGGCGGCAGCCGCCAAAAGACTCGGTGCCGGGTTCTACGCCCAATCTGCACTGAGTGCCCGGTCCGAGGTCGAGGAGGACAGGGTGAGGTCCTACCTCGCGCAGCCGTCCGGGGAGCTGGCCTCCCTGCGGGATGAACACCAGCGGCTGCTGGAGTCCCGGACGGTCAAAACGGCCCTCTCCCTCTACCGGATCTACGCGAAGCTTCTCCGGCGCTGAACGTACCGAAGCTGAACGTCCCGGCGCTGAACGTACCGGCGGCATGGCCAGCGGTACGTTCAGCGGACAGGTATTGAGGGCTTACGAAAGTGCGGGGCCGTTCCCCGCGTTCCCCTGCCACAGGGCGTCGAACGGGGCGTTGGAGGAAACCCGGTTGCGGATCCCCTCGGTCACAAAGGCCTTTGCGGTCTTCGCTGCCTCCAGCGGGGTGGCTCCCTTGGCGAGCTCAGCAGTGATGGCTGCCGCCAGGGTGCAGCCGGCGCCGCTGACAGCAACTTCGCCTACCTTGGGTGCCCGGAGGACCTCCATGATCTCGCCGTCGTAGAACACGTCCACGGCGTCGTCGCCCTCCAACCGCACTCCGCCCTTTGCGAGGACCACGGCTCCGGAAGCTTCGTGGATGCGGCGGGCTGCCTCCTGCAGGTCTTCAACGCTTTCGATGGAGTCCATGCCGGACAGGGACACTGATTCAAAGTGGTTGGGGGTGACGAATGTTGCCAGCGGCAGGATCTGCGCCTTGAGCGCCAGATCCGTGTCCAGGGCGGCCCCCGGCTCCTGGCCCTTGCAGATCAGCACCGGGTCAAGAACAATGTTGGTCCATTCCTGGCTCTGGAGGGCCTTGGCGACGGTGTCGATCGTGGCGGGCGTTCCCAGCATGCCGAGCTTCACCGTGGTCAGGTCATAGGCGGTCTGGATGGCCTCGAGCTGGTCACTGATGACCTGGGGTTCAACCGGAACAAAGCGGTGGTTCCAGTTCTCTTTCGGATCAAAAGAAACGATGCAGGTCAGGGCAGCGATGCCGTAGGTTCCGAGTTCCTGGAAGGTTTTCAGATCGGCCTGGGCGCCGGCGCCGCCGGTGGCCTCGGAACCGGCTATGGTCAGGGTTACGGCCGGGGAGGCTGTTTCGGCAGAGTGTGTGTTAGCAGACATGAGTCCATCTTCCACCCAAAGCAAGTATCGGTGCCACTGAAGGCCACCTCGTGCGGCGGCTCGGGGCCGGGGCGCAAAAAGCGTTTGCCGGCGGCAGGCTAGGCCCGGGCGAAGGGCCAGACGGCCGCCCGGCCGGCTGCCATGGCTACTCCGATGGCAGCACCCATGAACAGGGGCACAACAACGGCATGCACGCTCAGCCCGATGATGATCCAGCCGAGCAGCAGCGGCACGAGGAAAAAGGCCAGGACGTGTTGGCCCTGGCGCTGGACGCCGCGCAGCAGCCAGCCCAAAAGCAGGGCGGCGGGAAGGGCCGTGAACAGTCCGAGGCCGGCTGCGTAGAAGGCGGCAACAATAACGGTCCACACATAGCCCCAGAAATCCCGGGACGTCCCCCAGCCCACCACAATGGTGGCAATGGCAGCCAAGACAACGCAGGCAACTCCGTATCCCCAGGCGACGGCCAGCGGGCCGGGCGGAGTGTAACGGTGCTGCGCCGCGGCGACGGCGGGAGAGGACCGGCGGGGAATCAACGCGGGCGGAAGAACGACGTCGTCAGCGCCTTTGTCAGTCATCGCGTCGGGCTCCCTGGAAGAGGTGGACTACATCCTCAACAATATTGCGAACCACGGGCAGGCGGGAGAGGATGACCAGCTTTGCGGTCAGTGGGGCGACGTTCTCCACCAGCCGGCGCGAGCGGCGCTGTCCCGGCGAGCGGTCATAAATCCAAAAAAGCGTCACCCCCATATGCACCAGCCATAAGAGTTCGGGCAGGTCGTCGCGGATGGCCAGCGGCGGCTGCGGGCGGGAGGCGGTGACGGCCTGGCGGAACATGGCAATGGATTTGGCGCGGCCAACCCCCGGGTCCGCGCCGGTGCGGCTTCCCCGCGGGGAGGCCGACGACGGCGGCATTGCTGTGCGCAGGAAATGGGCGCCAAAATCGTGGAACGGGCCCATGATGTCCAGATGGGCCAGCAGAATCAGCCTCAGGTGCTCGCCCAGATTGTGTCCGTCACGGAGCAGGGACAGGGACGCGCTGCGGTGTTCATCCTGCAGGAACCGGTACAGCTCTGCAACGAGCTCGTCTTTGGAACGGAAGTAGTAGTACGCATTGCCCACTGAGACCCCGGCGGTTTCGGCAATGCAGCGCATGGTGGTGTCAGCGTAGCCCCGGGTGCGGAAAAGGGTAAGGGCGGAGTCAATCAGCAGCCGCCGGGTCTGTTCACTCTTGGCCGTAGCGGCCATCAACGCTCCTCGGTCCAGTTGCGGGTTCAGGTGTGGGGCGCTGGTTCAGTGATAGGCGCGGATCCGCGTATATGTGCTCAGCTTCCGGGCACGACTGTCAGAATACATCAGGTTTTTGAACGTGTTCAAAAATGTCCCGGGCACGGCTACGGGTCAGAACATGGCAGAATTGACGGCGGCCCTCCACGGGCCGCCCGGTGCAGCGGGCACAGTGCTAATACAGCCGGCGAAAACTACGGCGAACCACTAGGAACGGAAAACCCATGCACACGCAGACAGGCGCCGGGACGGCGCCCGCTCCGGCATTTGCCAGCCGCGGAAGCTCGCATTATGACCTCATCCTGACGCTCATGTGCGTGGTGATTGTGATCTCAAATATCGGTGCCACCAAGGGCGTGGTGCTGGGACCGATCTTCGGGGACTTCAGCATCGTGACTGACGGCGGATTCTTCCTCTTCCCGCTGGCCTACATCCTCGGCGACGTCATCAGCGAGGTCTATGGCTTCAAGGCGGCCCGGCGGGCCATCTTCACGGGCTTTGGGGTTGCGGCGCTGGCCGCAGCCAGTTTTGCCGTGATCATCGCACTGCCGGGATTCGACGATGAGTACGGACAGGCCAAGCAGACGGCGCTGGAACTGGCGCTGGGGCCCGTGTGGCAAATCGTCCTGGCCAGCCTGCTCGGCTTCCTCGCCGGGCAGACGCTGAACTCCTGGGTCCTGGTCCGGATGAAGGAGAAGTTCCGGGAACGGGCACTGATCGGACGGCTGATGGCCTCCACCGGCGTGGGCGAGTTCGCGGACACCCTGATTTTCTGCGCCATAGCCGCGCCGGTCATTGGGATCACTGACGCCGGCGGCTTCATCAACTACGTGATCTTCGGATTCGTCTACAAGACGCTCATTGAGTTCCTGTTTGTTCCGGTCACCGCCGTGGTGATCAAGGCCATCAAGAAGCGCGAACCGAGCTACGGAGCTGCGCTGCCGGCAGGGACGCCGGAAGGCTGAGCTTCCACGACTCCCCGGGCGGCCCGTTGGGGAAACCATTGGCAGCGCGGTTGCTCCTGCGCTAACGTCACAGGCATCGTGCGACCAGGGAGAACAGTCATGGCACAGCAGGAGAACCCCTCCAAGAACAACCCCTCCGGGTGGGAACGGCGCAACGGAGCTGCGGACGACGCCGCGCAGTCCGAACGCTCGGGCGAAGCAGCAGACAACGAGGGCTTCCACGCCGCCCGGCCCGATCCGGAGGAATCGGAGCGCACGGACGATCCCGGCGCACAGGGCAACGACCCGGCCACCGGAGGGCCCAGGGACCCGAGGGACGCGGAGCAGAACCCGGCCGGGCAGGATGACACTGAACAGAATCCGCCCCTGCCCAGGACCTGGAACTAAAGTGCGCAGCAGGCACCGGGACCTGTTGCCGCGGCGGCCCCGGACTGGAACCTGCTAGACCTTGGCGCTGTAGTACTTCCCGAGCGTCTCGGCCTTGAAATCAAAGAAGGATCCGTCCTCGATGGCCAGCCGTGCGTCGTCCACGAGCTTCACCGTGAAGCGTTCGTTGTGGATGGACACCAGGGTGGAAGCCACCATTTCCTTGGCGCGGAACAAGTGGTGGATGTACGCCTTTGTGTAGTGTGCGCACGCGTAGCAGTCGCAGCCCTCCACCAGGGGAGTGAAGTCCTTTTTGAAGCGGGCGTTGGAGAGGTTCAGCCGCCCGTACGGCGTGTAGAACGCCGACGTGCGGGCCACCCGGGTGGGGGAGACGCAGTCGAAGGTGTCGGCACCGTTTTCAATGGCTGTGAAGATGTCGTCCGGTTCGGAAATCCCCAGCAAATGGCGCGGCTTGTCCTCCGGCAGCTCCTCGGTACACCACCGCACGATGGTTCCGAGGTTTTCCTTTTCCAAGGCCCCGCCGATGCCAAAACCGTCAAAGTCCATGGCGCCCAGATCTCTTGACGCCTTCCGGCGCAGGTCCTCATATTGTGCTCCCTGCAGCACGCCGAACAGGGCCTGATAAGGCTTACCCACCCGTTCCTCGGTGAGCCGCCGGTGTTCGGCAATGCAGCGCAGCGCCCACAGCCGGGTGCGTTCCAGCGACATTTCCTGATACTCACGGGAGTTCATCAGCGTGGTCAGCTCATCGAACGCGAACATGATGTCGGCGCCGATCTGGTGCTGGACCTGCATGGACACTTCCGGAGTGAACCGGTGCTTGTCGCCGTTGAGATGGGACTTGAACCACACGCCGTCGTCATCAATGTGGGCAAGGCGTTCCTTGCCGGGGGCGACGGCGTCGTCCGCTCCGGTGGCATGCGTGGTGCCGTCCGCATTCATGTTGATGACCTTCTTGAAACCCGCGCCCAGGCTCATCACCTGGAACCCGCCCGAGTCGGTGAAAGTGGGGCCGGACCAGTTCATGAACCTGCCCAGTCCGCCGGCGGCGTCGAGCACGTCCGGGCCGGGCTGCAGGTACAAATGGTAGGCGTTGGCCAGGAGCGCCTGCGCACCAAGGTCCGCCATGGATTCGGGCAGGACCGCCTTGACCGTGGCCTTGGTTCCTACGGCAATAAAGGCCGGAGTGGCAATTTCGCCGTGCGGCGTGGTGATGGTTCCGGTGCGGCCTTGGAACTCACCGCCGTTGGCCTGCGTCTGCTCAGCAGAGGGGGCAGCGGTTTCACGCAGGCGCTTACCGAGGGCGAAGGAAAATGTTGAGGAGGACACCCCTCCATTTTGCCTCACCCGCCGACGCCGGCAGTCCGCCGGAGCCCGGCACGCTCAGACTGGGATGCGCGCCACATATTTCAAGGTGCGGCAGCAGGCGGGCGTACGGTGGAAAGGCCGACGTCGGCCGCACCCCAAAGACCTGCAAAAACGTACCTGGAAGCTGCCCTCTTGAACCTGCTGCGCGATATGTTCCGGATCGCACCCGCCAACAACGATCATCACGTGGCGGCGCGCTGCGGTCTGGGGGTGGGGATTCCCCTGCTGCTGCTCCTGGCTTTCGGGCGGATTGACCTGGCCATCTTTGCCACCTTCGGCGCCTTCACCGGCATTTACGGCCGGAACGAGCCGCATCGTCAGCGGTACGGGCACCAGCTTCGGGCAGGAGCACTGATGATGGCGGTCATCACGGCCGGAGCACTGACCTCACGGCTGGAACCGGATGCCTGGGGAATTGTGCTGGGCACCACGGCCGTGGCCGGATTGGGAACACTGGGCACCGGCTTCTGGCGGCTCCGCCCCGCCGGCTCGCTGTTCCACATCTTCGCCTACGCGGCCATCTCTTCGGTCCCGAACCAGCCGCCCCTGTGGCAGACCGTCTCGGTGGCTGCGGCCACTGTTTGCTTCTCCCTGCTGCTTGGCCTGTCCGGGCGGCTCCACCCTGCGCACCGCACCCCGTGGTTAAGGCCGGACAGGGTCCCATTTACCGCCGCGCAGCGCAAAGCCGTGTGGATCGACGCCGGCCTCTACACCGTCGCTGCCGCGGTTGCCGGGTCCATCGCCACGCTCATGGGCATCGGCCACAACTACTGGGCAATGGTTGCAGCCACCGTCCCGCTGGTGGGAGTGGGCGTGCGGCACCGGCTGTACCGCGGCCTGCACCGTATCCTCGGAACCTTCGCCGGGCTGGTGCTAACCGCACTGATCCTGCTGCCCGGGCTGGAACCGTGGCAGATGGTGGTGGTGATTGCGCTGCTGCAGTTCGGGGCTGAAATGCTGGTGGTCCGCCAATATGCCCTGGCCCAGGTGGTTGTCACGCCGCTGGCTCTGGTCAGCACTGAACTGGCTAACCCCAGCAACTCGGCGCTGCTGATCAGGGACCGGGCCGTGGAGACGGTGATCGGTGCGGCAGTGGGGATGGCACTGGTCCTGATCATTCACCTGCAGAGCCGGCGCACGCGCCGTCCGACCGGGCAGCGCCGCTAAACCTGCACCGCGCAATGAAGTCCGGCGCTACAGGTCGAGGTTCAGGCCGCGGACAGCAATCAGCTCGTTGCGGATGCGCCGATCCAGCTCATGCTCCGAAAGAGTCTGCGAGCCCCCGTGGGCACGCAGATAGAACAGGGCATCCAGTCTCAGGACACGCCAGTCGCGTTCGCCGTGCTCGTCGCCGGACTCACCGGCACGGTGGATTTCCCGGTCGTACAGGTTGGGCTGGTTCAGCTGGCGCTGCAGCAGTTCCGCGGCCAGCTTGGCCTTCAACGGATCACTCTCCGCTGCGTCTCCGGCCCGGACAGCCTGCGCGTAGGCGGCTGACATTTCCTCGTCACCGGCTTCATGGGTGATGTGCGCGGCCAGTGAGAGCGCCCCCTGAATCCACTTCCACCGGCCAAAGTTGCCGTCAAACGGGAGTCCCGTGATGATGTTGCAGACCTGCAGGGCGTTTTCGGCGTCGTCCAGATGCACGTACAGGGCGTGCGCCAAATCCCGGACGTCCTGCAGGTTGCTGCCCGACTTTACGTTGAGTCCGCGGCTGAGCCGGGAGGTCACTTCCTGGACACGCCCGTCCTCCGGGTGGGCGGCCGCGGCTGCAGCAATGACTGCGGCATAGTTCTCCTCGTCGGCCGGTGCCACCCGGACTGCGTCCGCCGGGGCACCGGACGGTGCCGGTGCCTGGACGCGAACGGAGGAGCCGTGGGCCAGACGCAGTGTCATGCCGTCTTCAAGACCCAGGACAACCAGGGCGGGCACGCCAAAGTCATCGGTCTCCACGGAGCTGTCCTTCACCGGAGCCAGTGAGGCACTTTCATGCACCGGAATTTGACCGGGTGCAAGCAGCTCGGCATTGACCCGGAATGTGTAAGACTCCGGCTGGCTCTCAGGCATGGCAGATTCCTTTTCTTCGCAGCAGTCGGCCCCCAGTATATAAAGACGCGGTAACGGGTGCTCAGCGGCCCCAGCTGGCCGACGCCAGTGCCTGCCGCAGCAGGTCACCGCGTCCGCCTGCAAACTCTGCATAAATGTCGGGACTCAGCGCTTCCTCGGGCGTCAGCCAGGACAGCTCAAGGGCGTCCTGCCGGGGGTCGCATTCACCGGTGACGGGAATCAGGTAGGCCAGCGCAACAGCGTGCTGACGCTCATCGGTCAATCCCGACTGCGAGGGGGAGGGGAAATACTCGGCCACGGCAAACGGAACCAGGGCAGGCGGCAGCTGGGGCAGGGCCATGGGGCCGAGGTCCTTTTCCAGGTGGCGCAGCAGGGCGGCGCGAATGGTTTCGCGGTACATGACCCGTCCCGAAACGAAGGTCCGGACCATCTTGCCCTCGCTTGTGGCCTGCAGCAGCAGCCCCACTTCCGTCACATAACCCAAAGGATCACAGCGAACCGGCACGGCTTCGACGTAGACCATCGGAAGGCGTTGCCTCGCCTCGCGGAGCTCATCTTCTGAAAGCCAGCCGGGATAGGGGTCAGGGGTACGAACACTCATAGAAGTGTTTTACCGCATACCGGGGAAGGCGCCGGACCGACGCGCGGCGCTTTGGCCCTCGGCTGAACTGCCGAAGGTGCTTTTGCCCGGCGCGGGCCCGGTCTACGCTCTGAGGATGAGCAGCAGCGACCGGAGGCCGCCACAGTCACAGAACCCGCCAGAGCCCCCGCTTCAACCTGCGCCGAAGTCTCAGCCGAAGTCTCAGCCAAAATCCCCGGCGAAATCCCCGGCGAAGCCGCCGCTGCCCGAACTGCTGCTACCGGATGCGGAGGCATGGCGCACGTGGCTGGCGGCCAATCACGCCAGCTCAACCGGGGTGCAGCTGATTCTGGGGCGGAAGGGCGGAACCGTGACAAACCTGTCCTATGCCGGGGCGCTGCAGGAGGCGCTGTGTTTTGGCTGGATTGACGGGCAGGCCAACAAGCGCGACGGCGAAAGCTACCTGCAGCGGTTTACCCCGCGCGGCAGGCGAAGCATCTGGAGCCTGCGCAACGTGGGATACGTGGAACAACTGGAAGCTGCCGGCAGGATGCACCCGTCCGGGCGCACCGCCGTCGAGCAGGCCAAAGCGGACGGACGCTGGGACGCAGCCTACGCAGGACCCGCAACGGCGGTGATGCCCGCTGACCTCACGGAGGCGATTGCCGCGGTGCCCGAGGCCCAGGCAACCTACGAAACCTTGAATTCCCAGAACCGGTACGCGCTCTTTTTTCGGATCAGCACCCTGAAGACCGCCGCGGCAAGGGAACGCCGGATCGAGGCCATCGTCCGGATGCTGGCAGCCGGCGAGACTCCCTATCCGCAGCGGCGCACGCCCTGAAGGGCAGGGCGTGTCCGGTTCCAATGCCCCCTGCGTTTGCGCACTCTTGCCTTTGTAAAGTGCCCGCGGGACTCTTGAGTACAAGCACATGAGTACACATGTACCAGCAACTGAGGCCAAGCCCGCGGCAGGGGAGCCGTGCTGCGGCAAATCCGCGGAGGACCATCAATGTGTCGTCTCTTTGGCATGCACGCCGGCAAAACCCCCGTCAAAGCCACCTTCTGGCTCCTCACCGCACCGGACAGCCTGTCGAAGCAGAGCCGGCGGGAGGCTGACGGATTCGGAATTGGAACCTTTGACCGGCAGGGAAGGCCGGCGGTGGAAAAGGCGCCCATCGCCGCTTATGAGGACAAGGCGTTCGCTGCGGAAGCCCGGGATCTGTCGAGTATCACGTTCGTCGCGCACGTGCGCTATGCCAGCACCGGCGGCAACCTGAAAGTGAACACCCATCCCTTCGAACAGGACAACCGGCTGCTTGCCCACAACGGCGTGGTGGAGGATCTGGCCCTGCTCGAGGCAAGGCTGCGCCGGCTTGGGGCGATGGAACTGGTTAAGGGCGATACCGACACCGAGCGGGTCTTCGCCCTCATCACGGCGGAGGCGCGCAGCAACGGGGGTGACATCGAAGCGGCCCTCGTCTCGGCACTGGCCTGGGTGGCGGAAAACCTGCGGCTGTTCGCCGTGAACATCATCCTGACCACCGGGGCGGACGTGTGGGCGGTCCGGTATCCGGACACGCACCCCCTGTACGTCCTGGAGCTCGGCGAATCCGACCCCAAGCAGGGGATGCGCACACCGCGCATCAGCGTGCGGAGCGAGGAAATCGCCGAAGGCCGGCGGCCCGCGGTGCTTCTGGCCACGGAAAAAATGGACGACAATCCCCGCTGGCGGCTGATGGGCTCCGGCGAGGTCCTGCACATCGATCCGTCGCTGACGGTTCACAGCAGCTATCCGCTGCCGCCTGAACCGCGGCATCGTTTGACGCTGGCTGACCTGAATGAAACGGCCGCGGCATCACAGCAGCCAATGAAGGTCGGCTCATGAAGGCCGGCCGGCTGAGCCGCACGAGCTGTATGAGCCTGTCTCAGGCGTTGCCGCGCCGGACCCTCGCCGCTGCCTCCAGAATGATCCACGCTGACAGTTGGGTGGAGAGGCCGACGCCGGTCCTGCCCGGATAGTGCCGCTCGGCCGGCTCCAGGGGATGCGGTGAGAAGACCGTCCGCTGCCCCCGCTTTGCCCGTCCCGCCCAGAGCGCTTCAGCCGTGGCGCTGACCATTGCACCGGCCATGTCCCGCTGGGGGTCCGGCAGGGTGGGAGACACTGCGGCCTGGGCAAGATAGCGGACGAGGATCCCCGTAAACAGACCGGCATCGCCGGTGCCGTGGGTGACAAGAACCGCCGTGCCGGAGTGGGTGAGCCGCAGGTGCACTGCATCGATGAGCCGCGCTGCCCGGGACAGATTTGCGGGACCGCCCAGTTCCAGCAGGGCGCCCAGGACCGGGCCCTGGTTGTAGGAAAAGACGGCCCCTTCCACCACTGGGTCCGCCGACGGTCCGCCCCCCTTGATGCCGTCGAGGTACAGCCCCGTGTCGGCATCCAGGAGGGTGGAGTTGAGCCAGTCGATCAGGGCCTGGGAGCGCTCGCGTTCACCGCTGCGGGCAAAATGCAGCGCCGCCGGACCTGTGGCCGGAGTGTTCTTGAAGGTTCGGCGCCGGTTCCAGTACAGCCCGCCGCCAAACTCCATGGTGTGCGCCGAGCGCAGGGCATCCGTCAAGGCTGCGAGCATCCGGGGATGGTGCCGCGCAGTCGGCCGGCGGGCTCCGCCGTCGTCGGCCCGGCGCACCGGCCGGGAGGGCAGGAGGGCATCGAACCGGGCCACGGCAAGGGCCAGCCAGGCCATATCGTCGAAATACCAGTTGGTGGCCCTCAGCCCGTTCCGCAGCCTGATGGTGCGGATGAGCTGGTGGGCCTGCCCGACGGCATCGGGAGCTCCGCGCAGCGCCGCGTCCACTAGCGCATCCACATAGTGGGCCTGCCACCAGTAATGCCAGGGCCCGGGCAGCGGCCGCCGGGGAGCCGGGCTTTCGACGGCGGCCAGCCTGGTTCCCGGAAGCCGCAGCAGCGGCCGGGAAAAGGCGGCAGAAACGGATGCCGCCGCGTCATCGGCGCGGGCTTGGATCTCGTGCAGTGGTTGCTCGGACAGCATGCGCACCACCCTAGACCCGTGAGGGCCGCAGTCACAGCTTCAGCGGGAGCGGCCGGCCGCGGAAATCTGCACGAAGATGCGATGTGTGCCCGATCACAGTAGGCTCAGAGGCGCTGCCGCAGGGGCAGGCGAAAACTTCAACGCAGGAGTACGGATGGACATTTCAGGCGCATCGGCACTTGTTACGGGAGGTGCCTCCGGGCTGGGGCGCGCTACGGCCAGGAGGTTGTACGACGCCGGAGCGTCAGTGATCCTGGTGGACCTGCCCTCGTCCGGCGGCCTGGCATACGCCGCCGAGCTGGGCGACAACGCCCACTTTGTTCCGGGCGATGTCACCGATCCCGACCAGATGGCAGCGGCAGTGGAAGCGGCCATGAACGCCGGACCGCTGCGTGTGGCTGTCAACTGTGCGGGCATCGCCACCCCGGGCAAGGTGCTGGGCCGCAACGGTGTGCTGCCGCTGGAGGACTTTGCCCGCGTGATCCAGGTAAACCTCATTGGAACGTTCAACGTCAGCAGGCTGGCAGCGCAGGCCATGGCGGAGACCGACCCCGTGGAAACCGCCGGCACGTCCGAGCGCGGCGTCATTATCAACACTGCATCCGTTGCCGCTTTCGACGGACAGATTGGCCAGCCGGCCTATTCCGCTTCCAAGGGCGGGGTGGCAGCAATGACGCTGCCGCTCGCCCGGGAGCTTGCCCGGCACCTGATCCGGGTGGTGACCATTGCCCCGGGGATTTTCGAGACCCCCATGATGGCGGGTCTGCCCCGGGAAGCGCAGGACTCCCTGGGGCAGCAGGTGCCTCATCCGTCGCGTCTGGGCCGGCCGGATGAGTACGCCGCACTGGCTTCGCACATCATCGAAAACCAGATGCTCAACGGGGAAACCATCCGCCTGGACGGCGCTATCCGGATGGGACCGCGCTGATTTTGCCGGCTGCAGATGAGGGGAACCAGTCCGGCGCTGCGGGGCTTCCGGACGCCGATTTTTACTTGTTCGAGGATCTGCTGAGCGAGCGCGAACAGGCAAAGCTCGCTGAGCTGCGGGCCTTTTTAGCGGCCGAGGTGGCTCCGCACGCCGGGCAGTGGTGGCAGGACGCGCACTTCCCCGCCGAGCTGTTGCCCAAGCTGGCGGCCCTGGAACTGTCCACCCCGGTGCAGCAGGGATACAGTCCGCTTTTTGCGGGGTTGGTCATCGCGGAAATGACCCGGACGGATACATCGATCGCCACGTTCTTCATGGTTCACCATGATTTGTTCGTGGAAGCCCTGCACGCCTTCGGCTCGGATGAACAAAAGGACCGGCTGCTGGCGGACGCGATGGCACTTCGGATTACCGGAGCCTTTGCCCTCACCGAGCCCGAACATGGTTCCGACGTCGCCGGCGGGATGGAAACCACGGCGGTCCGCGACGGCGGCACCTGGCTGCTGAACGGCAGCAAACGCTGGATCGGCAACGGAACCTTCTGCGACTACATGCTGCTGTGGGCACGGGAACCGGACACCGGGAAGGTGCGCGGGTTCCTGCTGGACGCTTCGCTGCCCGGTGTCCGCCGGACCCGGATTGAAAACAAGACGGCGCTGCGGACCGTCCAGAATGCCGATATCACCCTGACGGACGTCCGGATCAGTGAGGCTGACCGGCTTGCCGGAATCGACAGCTTCGACGACATCAAACACCTGCTGCGCGGCTCGCGGATCATGGTGGGCTGGCAGGCGGTGGGTGCCCAGCTCGCCGCGGTGGACGTCTCCCGGGCGTACGCCGTGGAACGCCAACAGTTTGGCCGCCCGCTGGCCTCCTTCCAGCTCGTCACCGAACAGCTGGTCCGGATGCTGGGCAACACCGTGGCCAGTACGGGGATGCTGGCGCGGGTGTCCGAGCTGGAACGCGGGGGATATCCCTCTGCGGCGGGCCGGAGCGGTCCGGAATCCGCTGAGCCGGCAGGGCGGTTGCGCGGATCCGACGGCGGCATGGCGCAGGCCGCCCTGGCCAAGTCCTACGCCAGTGCCAGGATGCGCGAGACCGTGGCGCTGGGGCGCAGCATCCTGGGCGGCAACGGCATTGTGACTGATTACCGGATGGCCAAGATCTTCGCCGATGCCGAAGCCATCTACACCTATGAGGGCACCTATGAGATCAATTCCCTCATAGTGGGCCGGGACATTACCGGAATTTCGGCCCTGCGCTAGGGCAGTCCGG
>NZ_JASDDG010000009.1 GCF_030407495.1 Arthrobacter sp. APC 3897
CAGCAGGGAGAGCGCCCGCCTGGCTGTGCGGGACGCCCTGAATGAAGCAGGCGCAGTGATCCTGGGCCCGCCGGGCATCGGAAAGACCACGCTGGCGCGGGAAGCACTGGATCTGTGCGGGGACGGATTCCGGGTGCACCTCAGGGGCAGCCGCCTGTCGATGCAGACTCCCTACGGTGCCCTGGCCTGGCTGCTCAGCGATCTGCCGCCCAAGGACCTGGTCAACCCCGTTCAGGTCCTGCGGGCGCTGGAATCACTGCTGACCCGGCTGGCCGAAGGCCGCAGAATCATCCTGGTCATCGACAACGCCGAGGGAATCGATGATCTGGGTGTCCTGGTGACGTCGGAATTATGCCGGCGGGGGACCGTGGCACTGCTGCTCATCTGCGGTGACCTGCTCGGCTGCCACCAGGACTACGTGCGGCTGTGGACTGACGGCACCCTGAAACGGATTGACCTGGCACCGATGGACCTGCCGGAGACCGCCCAACTGCTGGCCGAGGCGGCCGGCGGCCCGCTGACCTCCCTGGCACAGGAGAAGCTGTGGCAGCAAAGCAGGGGAAACCCGCTTTTGGCGGCTCTGCTGTGCAGGGACCACAAAGCGGCCCAGGCGCTGGTTCTTCGACGCGGCTACTGGACGTGGGCCGGTCCGCTGGTTCATTCCGGTGAGCTGCCGGACCGGGTGGAAACGGTACTGCGCCGCTTCACCCCCGGCGAACGGCGCGCCGTGGAAATCCTGGCCCTCTGCGGGGAGCTGCCGCTGGAGAGCCTGCTGCAGCTGATGCCGGCGCACACTGCGGATGCGCTGGAGGAAGGATCGCTCATAACCATCGGTGCAGGCCCGGGCCAGCCGGTCCGCCTGGCTTGGAACCTGCAGCCGGCAACCATTGCAGCGAGAATTCCCTTCGGCCGCAGCCGGGACCTCTGGACCGAGGTAACCCGGGTGGTGAATCCGCATCAGCTCAGTGGAGACGCCGCGGCCGGCATGGCCGCCTGGTCCCTCTCGGTGGGCGTTGTCCTCGGGGCGGATGAAGCCCTCGCTGCGGCACGCTGGTCCAATGAGACCGGAGACGCTGAAGCCGCGCTGCGGTATTGCCGTGCGGTCCCGGGACCTAGGCCCTTGCCCCTGGTACTGGAAGAAGCGGCCGCCCTGCGGTCCCTCGGAAACTATGCACAGGCCCACCGGCGCCTTGCTGCGGCATCAACCGGCAGCGAGGCACCGGTGGACGGGCACATCAGCCTCCTGACGCAGCGGGCGCTGGCAGCAGCCCGGATAAGGGATTCAACCGATGAGCCGCCGGCCCTGCTCGAGCAGGCCGGGCGGCTGCTGCCGAAGGATGGAGGCGCCAATCCCGGGCCCGGGCTCAGGCTAACCCTGGCGCGGGCGGAAATTCTCTCGCTGGACGGCAGGCTCAGCGACCTGCCGGTGTCTCTGGGAGACGATTTCGCCGATCCCGCTGCCCCGCCCGGCCTCAGGCTGATGGCGGGTATCCGCCGGGGGCAGCAGGAGGCAGCCGCCGGCCGGTTTGATGAAGCACTGACACTGGCAGCACTGATTCGGGACCGTCTGGCGGGAGGCATCCCGGCAGATGTACGCACCCGCGAACAGTTCTTCCACCATCTGTTCTTTTTGCTGGTCCGCTGCGGTGAACTGGGCCAGGCACTGGCACTGACCGAATCAGTTGCCCGCCCGGGAAACGGAACGGGGCTGCGGGCCGGCGCAGGTACCGAGCTGCCGGCCGGACTTGTCCACGCGTATGCCGGCCGCGGCGACGCTGCCCTGGACTTCCTGAACCCGGCCCTGGCACAACTGGAAACCCGCGATCCGGATAACATGCTGCCGCTGGCGTCTGCGGCGGCTGCCTACGCGGACTTCCTCGGTCCGGAACCCCTCCGGACGCCGGACCGCGACACGTCTGCCGAAACCGGGTACCGCACGGATCCGCCTCTCGAAACGCCGGTGCGGTACTTCCGGCTTCTGAGCACCCCTGCCGGATCCGGCCGGATTGCGGAGCAGCTGCGTACCCGGGCCGAACACGCCAGGGCCGGGGGAAACCTTCCGGACGCTCTGCTCTGCTACGGTGCGGCTGCTCTCCGGGGCAGCCGGGAGGCGGCTGCGGACCTTTCCGCTGCGGCGTCGACGGCCAACGGTGTCCCCGGGCTCCTTTACCGATACCTGGCTGCCGGCCTGCTGGAGAAAGACCCGGCAACGCTGATCCGCGCCGGTGAAACAGCCCTGGCGCAGTCAAATACTCTGCTCGCCTATGAAGTTGCCCGCACCGCCCGCCGTTTCGCGGCCGACGGCGGCGGCCGCGCCTTGTCGCGGCAGGCCAGGCAACTGGAGCACATGACCTTCCGTGACCTGTCTCCAGCCAACAGCATTGAACGCAGCCTGGGGCGGCTGGGGCCTTTTGAACGGGAACTGGCGCTGCTGGCCGCCGGAGGTGAAACCAGCGCCCGGCTCGGGGAACGTTTCCATCTGTCGGCACGGACTGTTGACTGGCATTTGGGCCGGATTTTTACCCGGCTCAATGTCTCCGGCAGAAGCGACCTGCGGGCGGCTTTGAGTAAAAAAACTACTTAGACCCGTGTTGCGCCCTACCCCCAAACCAAGTGGTGTCCGGGTCAGGTGTGTAACCAAACCTGAGTAGTTGGCGCAGGTGACTGGTGAGCGGTACTCGTGTTTGTACTTTCTCCGGCTCCTAATCTGGCCGCAGGTATAGAACGCAGTCGGAAGAATCGGGTCTCACCGTGCAGAACAGTCTCTCCCAGTCCTATGTCCGTCTCCAGCCAGCTCCCGGGCAGAGCTCCCTGGGCTCCGTCATGTCCTTTTCCGGCGGGCCCGGACCGGGGCCCGCGGGTCCTGACGAGCGGACGCCGCCCCATTTCGTGGGCCGCAGCAGCGTTACCCGCACCATCCTGGGCCGCCTGGCATCCGGCGGAGGAGCCGGATGCATCCTGGTGGGAGAAGCAGGAAGCGGCAAGACCGCACTGATCCACCACGTACTGCGGCAGTGCAGCGCCGACACCTACGTGGTCCACGTCCGCGGATCATCATTCTCCGGCCGGACGCCCTTCGGTGCACTGACCTTCCTCCTCTCGGACCTCGATCCGGAGATTGCCACGCATCCGGTGCTGATCCTGCGCGGACTCACCCGGCTGATCCAGGAGCGTGCGCAGGGGCGTGCCGTCCTGCTGGCCGTGGACAACGGGGAGGATCTGGATGAGTTCTCCGCAATGGCGCTGAGCCAAATGGTCCTGAGCCGCACGGCAGGGCTCCTGGCCTGTTTCCGCGACTTCAGCCGGGCGCCCGCCGAATTCGCCGGACTGTGGCGTGAGGGCATCCTGTCCCGGGTCGATCTGGAGCCGCTGGACCTGGGGGAGACGGCGCAATTGATGTCGGCTGCCCTCGAGGGCCCCGTCTCCGGCTCCGCCGTCGCCTACCTGCACCGTTCCACCGGAGGCAACCCCCACCTGCTGCAGCAGGGCTGCGAGGATTACCGTGACTCGGGCAAGCTCCGCCTCAGCGGAAGCGTCTGGGTTCTGGATCCAGCCAAACCCGCCCCCGCAGGCCGGGTGGCCGAAACCGTGCTCACCCAGCTGGGCACGCTGACCGACAGCCAGCTGGCCCTCGTACGGACTGTCGCACTGGCAGGGTCCCTGCCCCTGGCCGCAGCACTGCACAGTGTTGCTGCCGATGAGGTGGACATCCTGCAGGAACGGGGAATCCTTGCCCTCGAACAGGGCAGCACTCCGCGGATCATGATCTCCGACCGGGTACTGGTGTCCGCACTGCGCTCTTCCGTGGACACGGCCACCCGCGGGAAACTGCTGAACCAGCTGCGGGACGTCGCCGCTGCTGCGCTGCCTGCCGGCGAACCCGGCGAACCGGGTAACCCCGCCAAACCGGGTACTGCCGGATTTGAGCCGCTGGCAGCCGTTCTGGATCCTGCACGCCTGGCACTGTGGCGGCTCGACGCCGGGGAGACCCTCGACGCGGCGTCCGCCGTGGAGGCAGCACGGAGCGCCAACGCCGCGGGGGATCTGCATGGGGCCATCCGGTTCATCACCGCCTGTGAGGACTACGCCGCCAGTCCGGCAGCGGTTCTTGAACTGGTGTCTGCCCATATGGCACTGGAAGATTACGCTGCAGCGGTCTCAGCACTGGCTGCCTGCCGGCACCGCAGCGGCGGTGCGGCACCCGGGGAAGAGGTGCTGCTGCTGATTGCCGAGAACAGGGTCCTGTGCATGGCCGCCACCGGCGCGCTGCCCGCGGCGGTGTCCGCCGCGGTCCTTCCTGCCGGGGCGGCGAAGAAACACGAAGAACTGCTGGCCAAAGCCGAACAGCGGGTGGCGGAGCTGACCTGTGCCGGATCGGTTAGCCGGGGCGAGACAGCGGAGTTGCAGCGGAAGCTGGTCCTGGCCCGTGCCGAGTGCAACGCCACTCACGGACGGTTCCTCGAAAACGCTGCCTTCCTTGCACCGCTCCAGGCTGACGCAGCCTCCCAGGACAAGACCTACCGAGTCCTCACCGGATCCTGGCTGTGCGAGGCGCTGGGGATGACGGACCGGCAGGATGAGGCAGCGGAAGTATCCCGGGATGTGGAACGGCTGCTGGGTGAACCCGGAATCAGCATGGCAGACCGCACCCGTGCCTTCGCCCGGATTGTCCACGTTCACCTGGCTACCGGAGCTTTGGACGGCGCCCGCCGTCTGCTGCAGCAACCGGCCGGGCACGGCCGGACAGAATTGTTCCCGGGCCTCCTTGGCGAAATCTCCGCGGGCGTCCTGCACTCCTACGCGGGAGAACCGGGGCCGGCGCTGCGCTGCCTGGTACCCGCAGTCGCGCAGCTGCGGATGAGCGGACCGGCATCGCTGCTGCCGCTGGCCACGTCCGCGGCCGCCTATTGCCTTGCCCTGCAAAAGGACCGCGGGGGCGCCGAGGATTACCTGCAGCTGCGGGCCAAAGCCGGCGACGGCGGTGCCTGGAGCCTGCGCCGCGCCGCACGCCATTTCGCGGCCCTCGCCAACGGTGCGCTTGGCTCACCGCAGGCTGCCCGCCGGTTCGTGGAACTGGCCGGCCATGACCACCGCAGGGGAGCGTATTCCTACGAGCTGCTGTCACTGCTCAATGCCGCGCGGCTGGGCGATGTGGAGAACCTGGACCGGATCCTGGCTGTTGCTGCGCACCAGCAGGGTCCGTTTGCCCGGATGTGTGAGGTCTACGCCAAGGGCGTGGGGAGTTTCGACGCCCAGCTGCTCATCCAGGCCAGTGAACTGGGGAAGGCCTCCGGACATGTGCTCTTCGCTGCGGAAGCGTCCGAACGGGCGCTCGCCGTCGCCTCCGGAGCAGGAGACCGGGCCACCGTCAGGCTGATCCACCGCAGCCGCCGCGGACCCGACGCGGCCGCCGTCGAGGGCTCAGACTCGGCTGACGAGTATCTGAGCACCCTGACCTTCCGGGAACGGTCGATCGCCCGGATGGCAGCCGCGGGGACCAGCAATAAAGCCATTGCCGCGGAACTGAACATTTCGGTGCGAACCGTGGAGGGTCACTTGTACCAGGTCTACTCCAAGCTCCACGTGGGCAGCAGACGTGAGCTGTCCAAGGTCATCGCCGAAAAGTCGGCGGTGCGGTCATGATCGCCGGCAGAAATCCGGGACCGCACCGGGCGCCGGCCCTGTTCGGCAGGGACCGCGAGCTTGCGGAGATCACGTCCCGGCTGCTTGAGCCGGGGCTGCGCGGCGCCGTCGTCATCGGAGAAGCGGGCATGGGGAAATCTGCTCTGGCGGATCAGGTCCTGGATCGGTTGAACGGAATCGTCACGCCGTCGTTCATCCACGGCAGCCCCGTCTTGTCCCGGCTGCCCTACGGGGTGCTCTCGGCGTATCTGGAAACCGCCGGGCCCCAGGACATGGAGTCTCCGCTGGCAGTGCTGCGGACCATCAGGCGCCATTTCCACAAGCTCAGCGATGTGGGAAGCGGGCAGCCGCTGCTGGTGATCGACGACGCCCAGTTCCTTGATGAAGCCAGCGCCCACGTGGTGACGCAGCTGGCGATGTCCGGGGACCTGAGGCTGCTGATCCTGGCCCAGCCGCGTGCCCGTCATATCCATGAACTGCTGTCCCTGGCCCGGGACGGGCTGCTGGCGCGCATCGACCTTGGAGCACTGTCGCAGGATGCAGTCCACGAAGTCTGCGAGGGCGTCCTTGACGGACCCGTACTCCGGGCTTCCAGCGCCGTGCTGGCCACCTTGTCCGGCGGCAACCCCCTCTATCTCAAGGCGCTGCTCGCCCAGTCACGCCGGCTCGGCCACCTCGCCGAAGGCAACGGCGCATGGTTCCTGCGGCACGAACCGGACGGTTTGGACGCCTCCGTGGTGGACCGGGTGAAGAGCCAGCTGCTCGCCCGGAGTCCTGAGGAGCGCGACACCCTGGAAACCCTTGCACTGGCCCAGCCCCTGCAGCGTTCGGTGCTGGTGGCTGTCTGCGGGCCGGGACCCGTCCACGCCCTGATGGCGGACGGAATAGTGTGCTCTGCGAAGGGACCGGCCGAGATGCTCCGGCTGGCCCAGCCCCTTCACGCTGAAGTGATCAGGTCCCTGGTACCCGCCGTGCGCAGTGCGGCCATCCGTACCAAGGTGATGGACTGCCTGCCGGACCGCGAGGGGACAGAGACCGGTGACCCGTCCGTGAAGGCGGCCTGGCTGCGGCGGCTGGAATGGGCCCTTGACTGTGCTGAGCGGATCCCCGATGCGGAACTGCTGCAGGGCGCCCGGGCGGCGAACGACGACGGTCAGTGGCTTTTGGCGGCCCGCTTCGGCTCCGCCGTCCGCGACGCTTCCTGCCTCCCGGCGGCACGGGTGGAAACCGCAGCTGCCCTGCTGGAAACCGGCAGCTTTGCCCGGGCCCGTGAGCTGCTGGACGGCATGCTGGAGCCCGGACAACCAACTCTTGCCCGGGATGAAGAAACCCTCACCCGCGCCGTGCTGGCAACCGTGCGCCTGGACAACAGGTCAGGGCTTAATGAAGGGGATCTGGCAGGCCTTGCTTCCGCATGGGTTGCGGCCGCCGCTGAGCTGTCAGCCAGGCAGGGCGGTTCGGAGACGCCGTCGCCCGCGGTTGAGGCCGGCGCCGAGGTGCTTCGAGCCCTGGCACTCATGGCGGCGGGCAACTATCCGGAGGCCCGGGACCGTCTCACCGAATTAACCAGGGCGCCGCAGCCGCAGTCCCCGGGGCTGCCGGCACTGGTGGCCGTGATGTCCCACGGGCTGCTGGCGGAACTCCTGGTGTCGGAAGGCCGCACCAGCAGCGCACTGGTGCACTCGGGCACGGCGCTGGATCTGATCAAACGGTGGGGCGGTCTGCTGCAGACGTATTGCGGCACCATGCTGGTGCGTCATGCGCAGGGACTGCTGCACGGAGGGCGCTTTGGTGAACTCGAACGCGTTCTGGCGGCCAAACTGAAGGGCAGCACCAAGCATCTGATCACGTTTGGGGGCACCCTGGGTGTCTTTGAAGGTGCCCTGGAGATTCACCAGGGCCGGTTGCGCGAGGGGCTTCAAAGCCTGCATCCGGCGGTGGAGGCGCTGCGGATTTCCGACCCCGAAAGACTCCTGCCCTACGCCCTGGGGCTTGCCGGCTACGCCTCCACGGTGGTGGGGGACCAGGAGCAGACGGCCCGGTATGCCAAGGAACTCCGCAGCCTTGGCAGCACGGGATCCCGGCCGCTGTGGCTCGTGAGCCAGGCCTATGCCGCGGCGGCGTCTGCGTCATCCGAACCGGATGCCCGCGCTTCGGCAACATTGGCCGAAATAGCTGAACAGGCCCGGAAAGAGGGGCTGCTGGCGGCGGAGAAGGACATCTTGGCGCTGTGCCTTGCGGTGGGGGATTTGTCGCAGGCGCCCCGGCTGCAGGAGGTCAGCGCAGTCTTTGAAGGCGGTGAGGCGCAGGCACTGCACGCCTATGCCGGTGCCGTGGCTTCGGGCAACCCGGACTTGATGGTTGCAGCGGCGGATGAAGCGGTACGCCACCGCAAATACCTTCTGGCCGTGGAGAGCATCGGCCACGCCATCCGGTTCTACGGCACGCACGGAAACCTGCGCCGGCAGCGGGCCCTGATCCAGCAGCTGAGAAGGCGGCGCGGGGAACTGGCGGGGGTGACCGTCTCCTATCTGAGTCCGTCCCTGCACCTGGTCCGGCTGACCCGGCGCGAGCATGAAATCGTCGATTTGCTCCTCGCCGGGGCAAGCACCCGGGACGTGGCAGCACACTTCACCCTCTCGCAGCGGACGGTTGAGGGGCATGTGTACCGCATCTACGTGAAGCTGGGCATCAGCCGCCGCGCAGACCTTGAAGCGGCCTACCGTGCACTGGAGCCGGGAACGAGTTCAGCGGCCCTCGAGTAGCAACTGAGCTGGAAAGACACACACTGCCGGCCCCGGATGTGCAAGACCGGGGCCGGCTTTCTGTCTCCCCGGGACCGTCCCCGGGGCGCCCCTCCAAGTAGTGCTAGGTAAAGCTGCGGCAGAGGGCGAAGTCGGCCAAAAGGTTCGAGTACGCATTACTCGTGCCCGCCGTTTGAGCCGCTCCTAGTCTTGGTTTTGTTGATCGGTTCTTGTTACCGGGCTGCGCCTCACTCAGCGCAGGTAGTGCCACTATTCCCAGCGGATATTGCCATCACCAGGCCTGCCTTGAACCTGTCATCCGGCGCCCCAGGCGCCGGCCCCCGAACGGGGTCGACGGCGTCGAAGCCTCTTGAGACCAAGGCTTCCCCCCAGCCGCCGTCGGCCCTTTCGGAAGATTTCGCAGCTAGGAGAGTCTCGGATGACAGACGTCAGAGTTGCCGGGCCGAGACCGATTCAGGCCCCGCCGGCACCCTTCACCTTCCCCAGCCACAAAAGCTCCGGCGCCTCGGCCCTGGCTACCGGTGACAGAGCCCGCTGGATCAGCAGGTACCGCAGAATCCTGCGTGTGTTTGACCTGGCGGCGGTAACACTGGCCGTGTCAGTGGCCCACCTGGCGCGGTTCGGGGTGGCCCCGGAATTCATGTCCGGCGGCGGCCCCGCCGTGAACATCTCCTACATTGCAGTGTCCACCGGCATCTGGGCGGCCTGGCTGCTGTCCCTGGCTGCCTACCGGACCCGGGACCCGCGGATACTCGGGGCCGGAGTGGACGAGTACAAGCGGGTCATCAGCTCCACGGTCATCCTGATGGGGCTGATTGCCGTGTTCTGCCTCGTCTTCCAGGTGGACATCTCCCGCGGGTATTTTGCGCTCGCCTTCCCGATTGGTTTGGGCAGCCTGATCCTGTGCCGTTTCTTCCTGCGGCTCTGGCTTGCGGATCAGCGGGCCAAAGGGCGGTACCTGTCCCAAGTCATCGTCCTGGGACGGCCCAAGGACGTGCGATATGTGGCAACGCAGATTCAGCGGCAGAAAAACTCGGGGTACCGGGTCATCGGCGCAGCGCTGACCAGTCCCGGGCACTGCGAGGTGGGAGGCGGCGGCAACCCCATCCCCGTGGTCGCGGACCGGAGCACCGTAGTGGACGCCGTGCGGCGCCTGCGGGCGGACGCCGTCATTGTGGCCGGCCGCATGAAGGGACACACCGCCTACGTGCAGGAGCTCGGCTGGCAGCTGGAGGAATCGGCTACCCAGCTCATCCTCACCACCGGCCTGACCAACGTGGCGGGGCCTCGAATCCACACCCGTCCCGTTGAAGGCCTTCCGCTGATGCATGTGGAACTGCCGCAGTATGCCGGCGGCAAACACGTCCTCAAGCGCGGGCTGGACATGCTGCTGTCCGGGGCCGCGCTGCTGGTGCTGCTTCCGGTGTTTGCGGTGCTGGCCGTGCTGATCGTGAGGGACAGCCCCGGCCGTGTCATCTTCCGGCAGGAACGCGTGGGCCGCGGCGGCGAACCGTTCGAAATGCTCAAGTTCCGGTCCATGGTGCAGACAGCCGAGGATGACCTGGCCGGACTCCTGGACCGCAACGAAGGCTCCGGACTGCTCTTCAAAATGCAGCACGATCCGCGGGTCACCACAGTGGGGCGGTGGATGCGGAAGTACTCCCTGGATGAGCTGCCGCAGCTGTGGAACGTCTTCCTGGGCCACATGTCCCTGGTGGGCCCCCGGCCGCCGCTCCCGCGCGAAGTTGCCCAGTACGACGGCGCCGTCCACCGGAGGCTCTACATCAAGCCCGGCCTCACCGGCATGTGGCAGATCAACGGACGGTCGGAACTCGACTGGAAGGACGGAGTGCGGCTGGACCTGTACTACGTCGAAAACTGGTCGCTTGCCGGTGACCTCATCATTCTCTGGCGCACGGTGCGAATGCTCCGCAGCCCAGTGGGCGCTTATTAGCCCGATCCGATCCGGCTTCGGCTGGTCTCATCCCAAAGAAAGCGGTAACCATGAAATCTCTCGTAACAGGCGCCGGCGGATTCATTGGCGGTCATCTTGTCGCCAAGTTGATTAGTGATGGTCATGAGGTGCGTGCCGTGGACTGCAAGCCCCTTGATGAGTGGTACCAGATCCACGATGGTGCGGAGAACATCCAGGGGGACTGCTCCCTGCTGGAAACGGCCCGTGAGGTGTCACAGGGGATGCAGCACGTCTACAACCTGGCAGCGGACATGGGCGGGATGGGGTTCATCGAGAACAACAAGGCGCTGTGCATGCTCACTGTGCTGACCAGCACCCACATGCTGATGGCCGCCCGGGATGCCGGCGTGGAACGGTTCTTCTACAGCAGCTCCGCCTGTGTCTACGCGGCGGACCACCAGACCAGTGCCGATGTCGTGGCGCTCAGGGAAGAGGACGCCTATCCGGCGCAGCCCGAAGACGGTTACGGCTGGGAGAAGCTCTTCACCGAACGGATGTGCCGCCATTTCCAGGAAGACTACGGCCTCCAGACGAGGGTGGCGCGGTTCCATAATGTGTACGGCCCCGAGGGGACCTGGGAGGGAGGCAGGGAAAAGGCTCCTGCCGCGCTGTGCCGGAAGTTCGCCACGGCCTCCATGACCGGGGATCTGAACCTGGAAATCTGGGGCGACGGCGAGCAGACCCGCAGCTTCATGTACATCGACGACTGCGTTCGGGGAATCCTCGAAATCATGAACGGCGATTCCGCGGAACCGGTGAACCTGGGCTCAGCGGAGCTGGTTTCCATTAACCAGATGGCCGATCTGCTGGAACAAATTTCCGGCACCGTGGTGGACCGTCACTACAAACTGGATGCACCGCAGGGAGTCCGCGGCCGCAACAGCGACAACACGCTTTTCCGCTCCATCTACGGGTGGGAGCCGTCCATCTCCCTGCACGACGGCCTGGAGCGGACCTACGAGTGGATTCAGGACCAAGTCAAAGCACAAAGGGCATAAGCCATGCGGATACAAGTCCATGATTTCTCCGGTCATCCGTTTCAGGCCGAGCTCTCCCGGGAGCTGGCCGCGCGCGGACACACGGTGGATCACGTGTACTCGTCCCAATACGGGAGCGGGAAGGGCCTGCTGGAACGTACGGCAGCCGATCCGGATCAGCTGCGGTTTTCGCCCCTGACGGCGGACCAGCCGTTCCAGAAGTACAGTGCCGCCGGCCGCATCAGGTTCGAACGCGCTTATGCGGCCATGTGGCTGGAACACACGCAGCACACTTCGCCGGACTGCGTGGTGGCCTGCAACGTGCCGTTGTTTGCCCTGGCTGCCTTCAAGCGTGCCGCGGCGGGCAGAAAGCAGCCATGGTTGCTTTGGCACCAGGATCTCTTCAGCAACGCCATCTCCGAGGAACTCGCCCGCAGATTTCCCGGGCCGCTGGCGATCGCCGGCCGGGCGGCGGTGCGCCGAATGGAAGCCGGTGTTGTCAGAGGGGCCTCGCAGGTGGTGGCAATTGGTGAAGAGTTCCGCCAGGCTTACCGGGAATGGGGGCTTGCCACCGATCATGTGACGGTGATTCCCAATTGGGCCCCGATCGACGAAATCACGCCCAGGCAGCGCGACAACCAGTGGGCCGCCCGTCACCTGCCTCCCGGGGAGGAACTGCGTCTGCTCTACGCCGGCACTCTGGGACGCAAACATAATCCGCTCCTCCTGGCAGCGCTCCTGAGGGAAGCGCTCGCGGCAGGGCTGCCGGCACGGCTCATTGTGGCGTCCGAAGGTGAAGGCATTGACATGCTCCGCCAAGACCTCGTCGGGGAAGCGGATATTCCCGTCACGCTGCTGCCGTTCCAAGCTGCAGCAGACTTGCCGGACATGCTGGGATCCGCGGATGTCCTGGTAACCATCCTGGAACCGGAAGCCTCGCGCTTCTCCATCCCCAGCAAAGTGCTCTCCTCGCTTGCTGCCGGTAGGCCGGTACTCGGATTGATGCCACAGGACAACCCTGCGGCTGCCGACATCAAGGCTGCCGCAGGGTTTGTCGGTCCGCCCACGGACTTCGGAGTAGCCGCAGCGGTCGGTTGGCTGCGCGGCCTGCAGGCAAATCCTGCGGCTGCAGGTGCTGCCGGAATGAAGGGACGGAAGCTGGCGGAAAGCCGGTTTGGCATTGGCCCCATTGCGGACCGGTTCGAAACCGTGCTGCGCAGGGCGGTCCCCGGACCCGCTGCACCGAGTAAGCCCCGTCCCGCGCATGCGGCCGCCGGATTCCGCGTTTTCCCGGGGAAGGCCTCCTGATGCTGCAGCACAGTCGGCGGACGGCAGCGCAACCCCGAAACCAGCAGATCCGCAGATTACCGGAGGAGGGCCCGGCTCAAACCAACCGGCGCCGTCCTCCGGTGATCGACCTGTCCCGTGCCCCCGGTTCCGGGGAAGCATGGGGCAGGCCGCGCGCCGTGGTTTATCTGTGGTCCGCCTGCGAACTGCTGTTCGTCAGTAATCCCTGGCAGATCAGTTCGCGCCTCCGGGTGGCCGTGCTCCGGGCCTTCGGGGCCGACATTGCCGACGGCGTCATTTTCCGTCCCCGGACCCGGGTGAAGTCACCGTGGAAGCTCCACATTGGTGAACGCACCTGGATTGGGGAAGGAGTGTGGTTCCACAACCAGGACCACATCCATGTCGGCTCAGACGTGGTGATTTCGCAGGAAACCTTTCTGACCACGGGAAGCCACCGCGTACGGACAGATATGGGGCTGATCACCAGCCCCATCAGGATTGATAACGGAGCCTGGCTTACGTCCCGGTGCATGGTCCTGGGAGGATCACATATTGGCGAGTCGGCAGTTGTCCAGCCGATGAGCGTTGTCAAGGGCACCATCGAACCGAATCGGGTGTACGGAAACCCGGTGCACCCCACTGACCTTGGGAACAGGTTCGCTGAAGGAACGGACGGCCCCGGCGACGATGCCGGGGCCGGGATCCAGGGATGACACCGGTGCTGTGTCCGGGTCTACTCCGCGGGGGTGACGTCCTGGACCATTTCGTCCAGGAGCGGCAGGATCTTAGCCGCCAGGTAAGTGTGGCCAGCGTCGGTGGGGTGGATGCCATCAGCACCGATCAGCCCTTCCTCCTGGCCGGCAAACCAGCCTTCAGCAAGGGCATCCACGTACCGCACGTTCTCTTCGTCCGCGGCGCGGGCCATGGCCACGTTGTTGGCTGCGATGAAGTCCGGAACATTCGCGTCCACCCACACAGGTCCAACCGCTACCACCTGCGCCTCCGGAGCGATTTCATGGATGTCGGCGTACAGCGACTTGGCAGCCTGGTACATGCCCTGCTCAGTCTGCCGCCCGTCGTTGCGGCTGCCAAAGACCAGAACCACGTCCGCCGTGGGGCGCAGGCGGAGGGTCGCCGCTTCGCGGAAGACCTGTCCCGTGGAACCGCGGGCCAGATAGCCGGAGCCCGGCAGGGCCATAATGTTCATTTCCACCTGCTGCCCGCGGTCGTTGAAACGGCTGCCGATCAGCTTGGTCCAGTTTTCGGCTCCGGTGCCGCCCTCGGCAGACCCGGCAACGTAGGAGTCTCCCAGGATGTCGATTTGGGGAACCTCCCGCGGAAGCACTGTCTCCGCCGATTCCCGGTCAACCGGACGGGGGGACCCGCTTGCCCCAGTCGTTTGGGAGAGCGCGTAAACAGTAAGCAGTCCGGCTGCGGCAACCAAGGCAAGAAACCCCATTACTGCGGGCCACCTGCGGCGGGAACGGGAGGTGCGGCGAACGTCGCGGCGATGTGTGGGCATTAACAAAGGATAACTGAGCGGTCTCAAATTGAATGCTCTGACAAAACAATAAAAATACCTGCTTTAGGGGGGTAAAGTACGTGAACAAAATACCTGTTACTGTGTTGGTTCAAACAAAGAACGAGGAAAAGGGAATTACCAGCTGTCTGGCTGCTTTAACCGATTTCGATGAAGTCATTGTTGTGGATTCCAACAGCACCGACCGGACTGCAGAGCTGGCCAAGGAAGCCGGCGCAACCGTCATCAACTTCACCTGGGACGGCAGGTTCCCGCAGAAGAAGCAATGGCAGCTGGAAGAGGTGGAGACCCGCAACGAGTGGCTGCTGATGCTGGACGCCGATGAGTTCCCCACTGCGGAGCTGGCCGTGGAACTCAGGAGCATCGCGGAGGACCCCGCCGAGGTGCGGGTGGCATTCGATCTGCCCGTGGCCTATCACTTTGCGGGAACCGGATTGAAGTACGGGCACCGCGTCGTCAAGCGCTCATTTCTGCGCCGCGGGCGCAATGCCTTCCGCAACATCGACCTGCTGCACCTGCCGGGGATGGGCGAGGTGGAAGCGCACTATCAGCCTGAGCCGTCCGGACCGGTGGGACGAACCTCGGCTCTGTTGGTTCACAATGACATGGACCCGGTGCGGACCTGGTTCGACCGCCATAACCGCTACTCCGACTGGGAGGCCTACATCCGGACGGATCCGGCAACCCGGGCCAGCGTCCGGGGGGCCAAGAGCAGCCAGGGCAGGCGGTTTGATGCCGTTCCCCTGAAGCCGCTGGTGTTTTTTCTCTACAGCTATGTGCTGCGCAGGGGTTTCCTGGACGGAAGGGCAGGTTTCGACTACGCCCTGGCCCTGTCCGCGTACTACTGGCAGATTGGCCTGAAGAGCAGGGAGCTGCAGCGCGTGCAGAGCAGCGTGGCAACAGGTGAAGATCGTGGTTAGCGTTCGGAAACGGGTTTCAGCCTCAGGGTCCCGAAGCAGCGGCCGGCAGGAAAGTTTGAAGGTCCTCCAGGTGGGGGGTTTGGCTGGTCCGGGAGCGGCGGCCGGCGGCGTCTGGGCGGTGGCAGGCATGCAGAGTGCCGCGCTGCGGCGCAGCGGCCAGAGCGTTGAACTTCTGGGTGGATGGCTCGGTGCTGTTCCCGCCCCACCGGTGATCGATGCAGGGACAGGGACCGCCCGGCCGGAAATGCCGGCCCGGTTGTTCCGGGTGAGGCGGCCGCTGCCCGGGGCCAAACTGAGAGGGCTCGTGAGCCTGAGCCTGCCGCGCCATGTTGCCCGGCGGGCTGCCACTGCCGATGCCGTGCATGTCCATCTGTCCCGCGATTTCATTACCACCGTTTCCACCGTGCTGCTCCGGCGGAGCAGCACCCCTGTGGTGGCACAGTCCCATGGAATGCTGGTCCCATCCGCAACGCTGCCCGTGCGGGTGTTCGACGCCGTCATCACGCGTTGGCTGGTGCGCATTCCCCGGCTCTGGCTAACTCTTACGGAGGACGAGGAACGCGGTCTCCGGGAGCTGGGAGTGGACCGTGCCCGCATGCGCCGGGTGGTTAACGCCAGTGCCGAGTCCATGCTTGCCTGGTCTGATCCGGAGCAGCCTGTGTTCCTGTTTGCCGCCCGGCTGGCGGCGCGGAAGCAACCAGCCGTGTTTGTGGAGGCTGCCCTGGCTGCACTCGACGCGGGGCTGGAGGCTTCATTTGTCCTTGCCGGTCCCGATCAGGGCGAAGGGCGCCGGATCCGGGAACTCATAGCAGCCTCGCCCCACTCCGGGCGGTTCCAGATGGCCGGTGAACTGACAGCGCCGCAGGTGCAGGCTGCCATGGCAGCCTGCACGGCTTACGTGCTGCCGGCACGCAACGAGCCGTATCCCATGTCCGTTCTGGAGGCCGCAGCAACCGGAACGCCCATGATCCTCACCGATGAGTGTGGCCTGGCGGAGGACCTCAGCGCCGCGGACGCGGCGGTGGTTACCGCGCCAACCGTTGCTTCGTTCCGAGAAGCTATGCTCAAGCTTGCCGCGGACCCGCAGCGGCGCCGGGAGCTGGGGGCCAATGCCCAAAGAGTGCACCGGAAACTCTGGTCCACCGAGAAGCTCGCGGAAGACCTTACCGGACACTACTTGGAGGCAATCCATGAGCGCTGAACTGATGCCGCCTAGGCTGTCCTCCCGAGAGTCTCGTCCTGCACATCCCCGCCACGCGGTGGATCCCCGCCGCTCCGGTCCGCGCACCGCCGCCGCCCTGGTAGCCTTCCTGGTCTTTGCCGTCGTGCTGCCTCTGCAGATCCGCGGCGCCGGGTCCGTCTTTTACACCGACACCAACTTCCTCATCCGATATGCAGTGGCGGTGTATGCCGCAATCAAGCTGGCCATGCTGCTGTGGCAGACGGATATCCGTCCGGTGGCAGGCGTGTTCTGGATTTTCGTCTATACCGGCATGGGCCTGGCACCGCTGGCCCAGCTCACCACCGGCCGTTCCACGGCGCTGGCAATCCAGGTGACAGAGGATCTCCTGACCATGGCCAGCCTGCTCACATTGCTGGGATGCGTCTGCTTTGACCTTGCCTATCACCTGCGGCTGAGGACGCGGCGGAGCAGCCGCGGTCCGAGGCTGCGGTTCAGAACGCTGCGCAGCCTGGAAGTCCTGCGGGTATTTTCGGTAGCTTCGGTGCTGGCGGCACTGGTGTACATCGTCCAGGTGGGCGGCCCGGCAGTATTTTTTCTCAGCCGCCAGGAAACAAGCCAGGCACTGGACGCAATCAGTCCCGACAGCGGGCAGGCGCTGCGCGCCATTGTCTCTGCCGCCGGATCGGTTGCCTGCCTCACGGCGCTGATCTTCTACATCCATGTATGGCGCACACGTGACCGGAAACTCGCAACCGTGGACGGATTCCTGATTGCGGTCCTGGTGATTATCAACGTGATCGTCAACAATCCCATCTCCAACTCCCGCTATTGGACGCTGGCAGTGGTTTTTGGGGTGCTGCTGCCCCTGATCCGCGGACGCAAGGGCCTGTTCAACGCTGCCGTGGCCGGCGGAGTCATTGCATCGGTGGTGATCTTCCCGCTCTCAGACATCACCCGCCGTGCCGCGGGAGCAGGAGTCCCGATCCAGTCCGATTCGATTTGGGCCACCATCGCCACGAAGGATTATGACCAGTTCACAATGCTGGCCAACACACTGGGCTACACGCTGGATCACGGCATTGCCTGGGGCATGCAGGCACTGGGCCCGCTGTTGTTCTGGGTGCCGCGCGTCGCCTGGCCGGAGAAACCGCTGGATACCGGGGTTGAAGTGGGCATGTGGATGAACAGCAACAACCTGAACCTGTCGGCCCCGCTGTGGGCCGAGGCCTGGATCAACTTCGGCCTGCTAGGCCTGATCCTGGTCTTTGTGGGCCTGGGCCTGCTGGCCCGCAGACTGGACTCGGGTTTCCGGGCCGAAATCCTCAGCAAGGGATCCGTGGGGTATCTGGGCATCTCGATCTTTGCCGGTTACCTGTTCATCATCCTGCGCGGATCACTGCTGCAGTCCATGGGACGGCTGATGATCCTGGTCCTGTCCATCCTGATCCTCACCGCCGTCACCAATCGTAAAGAAAGGCTGGAACGATGAGTCGGACCCTGCCGCAGCCCTCATCCTCCCGGGCCACCTTCCATGAGTCTTTCAACCAGCTCAAGCAGGCGCAGAAAACCCGCAAGGGCGTTCCGCTGTATCTGTTGTATGTGAACAGGCCTGCGGGCCGTGCCGTGGCCGCCGCACTGCGCAACACCCGGCTGACGCCGAACCACGTCACCTTGGCAGGGGCGGTATTCACCTACGGGGCGTTGCTGTGGCTCGCTTTTGCCGCCCAGCCAACGCTGCTGTCGGCCCTGGTGGGTGTGCTGCTGGCGGTGGGGTATGTACTGGATTCGGCCGACGGGCAACTCTCCCGGCTGCAGGGCACCAGCTCGGCCTTCGGGGAATGGCTGGACCATGCCCTGGACAACGGGCGCATCACCGTGATGCACGTGGCCGTGTTCTGCTATCTCAGCCGGACCACGGACTATGACACGGTGCTCCTGGCCGCGGGCTGCGGGCTGTTCCTTCTGGCCAGTTCCACCATTTTCTTCGGGGGAGCGCTGGTGGATCAGCTGCGCCGCAACGTCCGACCCGGCACTTCAACGTCGGTAACCACCGCGGCTGCGGCCGGCACCGCCGCGTCGGAGACCCGGGTCAACAACCGGCGTATGCTGCGGCGCTCAGTGGTGACGCTGCCCGTGGATTACGGCGTGACCTGCCTGTCCTTCCTGCTGCTGCCCTGGCCCCGCCTGTTCCTGTCCGTCTATGCGGTCCTGACGGTGGCCCATGTGCTGATGTGCCTTGCCTTCCTTCCCAAATGGCGGTCCGAACTCCTGGCGCTGGGTTAGGTGAGCGGTTTTCGGCGGCTCGTTACTTTCACCGACCAGGGCGTCTCGAGCATTTCCAACTTCGTGGCGGTGGCGGTTGCCGCAAACGTGGCAACCGCCCATGACTTCGGCCAGTTCTCGCTGGCCTATGCAGGACTGCTTCTGTTTCTGGGCGCGCAGCGGGCACTGGTGGGGGAGACCCTTCTGGTTCGATACTCACGTACGGGGGAGCTCACCCGCCGGGTTGCCGGGGCAAGCCTGGGCGCCACCGCCCTGGTGGCGGTGCCTGCGGTGCTGCTGCTGGCGGCGGGTGCATTTTTGTCCGCTCCGGAAGACGCCGGCCTGTGGTTGATCATGGCGGCTGTCTCACCCTTTGTTCTGCTGCAGGACAGCATCCGTTACCTCTTCATCTGCCAGGCGCGCCCGGCAAAGGCCCTGCTCATCGACGGGATCTGGGCCGTCGGGTCCATCAGCACGATGATAGTGACCGCCCGGACGGGAGGGGGCCTGACCCTGGTCCTTGTCTGGTGGGGAGCCGGCGCAGCTGTGGCCCTCGCCGTCGGATTGGCGCTGGCCCGCACCGTCCCAGCCGTCATTCACGGCGCGCGCTGGCTGTGGCTGAACCGGGACTTCGCCTTCCGCTACCTCGCTGAGTTTCTCACCCTGAATGCTTCCACCTTTGCGGTGCTCTATCTGCTGGTGTTTCCGCTGGGGGCGGCCGGGGTGGGAGCCCTGCGGGCTGCGCAGCTGCTCTTTTCGCCGCTGAACACCGTGTTCAGCGCCATCAAGACTGCCGTCATTCCGGAACTGGTCCGCACCCGCGGGAACCCGGCCTTCCGCAGCCGCCTGGTGGAGACGCTGGGCATTGTCCTGGTCCTGTCCCTGGGCTGGGGCACGGCGGTGCTGCTCCTGCCGGCGTCGGCCGGCGAATTTGTCCTTGGTGACACCTGGCGGAACGCAGCGGAACTGCGCTGGCCCTACGCCGTGCAGTACCTGGCGATGGTTCCCTACACGGTCCTGCTGGCGTATTTCCGGGCCGCTCAGGCCAACCGGCTGTCGACCAGGATGCGCGGCGTGCTGGCCGCCCTGACCCTCGCACTGCCCCTGGGGTTGGCGCTCACCGGTTCAGCTGAGGCATCAGCCTGGGGATTTGCCGCAGCTGTGGCTGTGGCGGCTGGGTGCGGACTCCTTTCAGTTCGCACAGCCCGCGTCCGTGCCGGGCGAACGTCGGACGCGGCCCTCGCTCCGGTGGATTGAGCCACGAAAAAACCCTTCGGAGAATAGGTCCACATTCTCCGAAGGGTTTTTCTGTGCCGTGTGCCTAAGAGGAGCGCACCCCGCTGCGAACGGTCTGTCCCTTCTCCCAGCGGTTGCTCTCACTGTCGCGGATGATTGCCGCTTCCGCTTCTGCAACCGGGGATGCCGGGCCGCCGTCTATATCGGCCAAAACGGGCAGCGGAGTGACGCCGTAGTCTGCGAGGTACGCCGAGTTGGCGTCCGGTCCGCTGCGGGGGATGCGGTTGAGGACCACGCCCACCACGTTGGCGTTCACCAGGCTGAGCTGTTCCACAGCCTTGGAAAGGTTGTGCTGGCTAACGCGTGTTGCGCCAACCACCAGCAGGATGCTGTCCGTGCTGCGCGTCAGGATGGCGGCATCGGCAACAGGAAGCACGGGAGGTGCATCCACAATGATGGTGTCGTACTCGGTTTCCAGGGTCGCAATCAGATCCTGCATGGCCTGTGAACCGAGCAGCTCGGTGGGATTGGGCGGCAGCGGACCGGAGGTCAGGACGGACAGCCCGCCGGATCCCCAGTGCTGTGTGGCATCGGCCAGTGTGGACCGGCCGATCAGGACGGTAGTCAGCCCAACGCTGCCCTCAAGGCCGGTGGCTGCGGCGACTGAAGGAAGCCGCAGATCCGCGTCCACGAGGATGACCTTCTGGCCGCTCTGCGCAATGCTCAGGGCCAGATTCAGGGCTACGGTGCTCTTGCCTTCGCCTGCCTGGGACGACGTCACTACCAGTGATTTCATTTGCTGGCTGACTGCGGCAAACTCGAGGTTGGTGCGAAGCTGACGGAAGGCATCCGTGCCCGATCCGCCCAGGACAACCGGTCGGGAAGTGCTCCGCTGCCCCTGCGATTCAGCGATCCCGCCCAGCAGCGGCAGTGCCGTGGACTTGCGGACATCGGCTTCGCTGCGCACATGGCGGTCCAGCACGTGCCGCAGGATAGCCACCACCAGTCCAAGGGCCAGCCCGTACAGCAGGCCCAGCATCAGGTTCAGGGAGGTTTGCGGGCTGGAGGCCGTTGTGGGCGGCTGCGCCGTGTCCACTGAGCTGAGCCTGACCGGTGACGGCAGTCCGTTGGTGGGCCGCTCCAGATCCGCCACGGAGGAAATGAGGTTGGCCACCACACCGTTGGCAATGTCAGCTGCTCGTTCAGGCGAGGAATCCACTGCCTCAATGTCGATAATGACGGTGTTGCGGGAGGTGCTGGCCTTGACCTTGGTGGCGAGCTCCTGAGCGGACATGTCCAGATCGAGACCCTCAATAACCGGGTCCAGGACCTGAGGCTTGCTTGCAAGATCCACGTAGGACTGCACCCGGGCCAGCGCAAAGACGCTGCCCTGCTGCAGTTCCGCTGAAGTTTCCACATTCTGTGTGGAAACAAACAGGCTGCTGGTCGCGGTATAGGTTTTTTGCATAAGGACGGACATAACGCCCGCAGTAATAACGCCAATGAGTGCAAATGAGACTATGAGCATCCAATTGCGGCGAAGAATGAGTATTTGCTCGCGCATATCCATTGGTTACCCCTTCCCTAGGATAGGCAGAATTTGTGAACAGAAAAGGAAGCTGCAGATGTTCGTCATGACCGGAACCACGAATAGCACTGGTCCGATTCCACGCGCGCAGCGTCAGCGCCGACCGTGACGGGAGCGGAGCCGTCAAAGGACCCCAGAAGCTCCCCGGAGCCGGCGTAGACCATGATGAGACAGCCTTCGGGCTGCCCGTAGGCCCGGTAGGACCCCGGGGCGATCGAGGGCTGCTCGCCGTGCGGATCTGCCCCTCCCACCGAGAAGACTCCGTCCGGGAATCCCAGGGCGGCCGCCTCCAGTTCGGGCAGCAGCTCGGGGCACAGAGCGGTGACGGCATCGGCAGTGTCCTGGGAGGGACTCATGATGAGCTCGCTGAGCACCGACTCTTCGTCAGCGGCACGGGCGCTGAGCAGCTGATCGCAGCGCTCCTGACCCACCTGCAGCACGGCGTTCGGATCAGTGCCCTCGGGAACCTTGTCCTGGAGGTACTGCTCCTGCTGTGCCTCGAAGGTTGGCACCGGCGCCGGCTGCGGCGACTGCACCACGGGCACGGGTGCCGTCCGGGTCCCTTCAGGGGCAGACGTCTCGCGTGCGCTGCCTGAGCCTGCTGTCCCGCTGCTTGACGGCGCGGCCGCCGACGTCCCGCCGGACGAAGCAGACGGAGCGGACGAAGCGGACGAAGTGGACGAGGACGGCGAAGCCGAGGGTGGCGCCGCTTCGGGCGAGGGGTCGGAGGAACTGCATCCTGTTGCCATACCCAGCGCCGGCAACAGCAGCAGTCCCAATATTTTTGGTTTGAGACCGGTTTTCATGGAGTGGGCTTTCTATAGAAGAGACCTGCTGAGATGGTGCTGCACGGTTAGGGCAGCGGGTTAGGGGCCAAAGACCAAGGTCAGGACAGGCCGGCGGGTGGATGAAGCTTCTTTGGTGTAGAACCAGGCGTTGTCCGAGCCGACGCTGGTGATGCCCAGGTCCACGGACTGGGACAGCATGGCCGTCACAGCCGCCGGATCCAGATCAACGGTGTACGGCGTGTTGGAAGCAACGGGGGACAGAGTGCCCAGTACCGCGGAGCCGAGGGCCGGCCGGGTGTTGTAGGTAGTTCCCGTTTCCGTCCAGCTGCCCGTCACTCCCTGAACCGTGTGCTGGTCAAGCGATCCGCCGAAGGATTCCGAGGTTGTGTAGAGCCGCAGCGTGGCCGATAGCAGCCGCATTCCGGCGGGTACTTCGGTGCCCGCGTCGAACCTCAGGTAGGAGGTGTACGCCAGGCTGCCGCGGGAGGCCATGGATACAGCGGTCCCGTTGACCCCGTTGGGTGCGCCCTGGTTTACATAGGTGTCGGCTGCGGGTGTCAGGGACAGGGTTACAGGATCAGCCGGAGGAGGGCCGGCAACGGTGGCTTTCGTCTCGTCTGAAGCCTCTCCGGCGTTCCCTGCCTCGTCAATGGCGACTACCCGGTAGTAGTAGGTGCCCGGTGCCAGCTCTGGATCGTTGAAGGAGAGAGCTGACTCTGAGGTGGTGGTGAGCAGGCTGCTGTCCGACGGGGTGAAGCCTTCGGTCACTGACCGGTGGATCCGGTACCCGGTGACGCCAACGTTGTCGGTGGCGGCATTCCAGGACAGAGTGGCGGCGGTTCCGCTGACGGCGGCCGAGACTCCGGCTACCCGGCTCGGCGCCGTGGTGTCCGCCGGTTCGGGTTCCGGCTCCGGCTCGCTGAGGGTTCCGCCGCCGGCGATGAAGTGTTCCGTCACCTGGCCAGCACTCAGGGCTGTGGGGTAGGCGGAGAACTCATCAATGGCCCCGGCGAAGTAGTTGGGGACGCCCCGGCCCGGGAACCCGGGGAAGGACGGGTTCGCCGCACCGGGGAGAGTGTCTCCGCCCACCCGCCACGAGCCGACATAGGTTTGTGCCGCAGCCGTCTGGCCGGTCCCCGCAACCCTGCCGTCCACATACAGGGTGGACCCTGCCGGTGTTTGCGTGACGACGGCGTGATGCCAGGCATTGTTGTTGAAGGTTTCAGCGGTGGTGACGGCGACCCTCTCGTTGGCGTCATTGAGGACCGCGTAGACGAGGGTGCCTGCTGCTGTCATGTACAGGTGGCGGTCCACGGTTCCGGTGCTGTTCCGGGAGTTCTTGCGGTCGGGCTGCCCGGAGGCAAAGCCCATGATCTCGCCGCCGTTCACGGAATCGGTTTTGAACCAAACCTCGGCGCTGAAGGTAGTGGGAGCCGCATAGCGCTGCTGACCGGAGACCTGGTCGTCAACGCCGTCAAACAGGCCTGCGGTGCTGCCGGGAACGGCGCCTTCGGTGCCGGCCACGAGCGGACCGCCAAAGGCGATGCCGCGGTTGTTGCCCGGGGAGCTGTCCGCCGGTGCGGTTGCCCGGCTGTCATCCAGCCGCCAGTAGGTGCTGGCCCCGTCGTCGAGGACAACCTTCGGGTAGGCCTGCGTGCTGCGGGCAGTAGTGACGGAGACCTGGCCGGAAAGCGCGCTGGTGTTGGTTCCGTCGCTTGCCTGCACCCGATAGCTGTAAGCGGTTCCCGGGGTTGCCGTGCGGTCGGTGAAGGAGAGCTGCGGGGTGTCGAACCACGTGGAGTTCCCGGATACGGTTCCCAGAGCCGTGGAGCTGCCGTTGCGGTACACACTGTAGGTCAGCCCGGAGTCGTCATTGTCCACGCCCTGCGTCCAGCGGATCTGGTTTTGTCCCGTGGCCAGGCTCACTGCACTAACGTTTGCCGGGGTTCCCGGAGCGGCAGAGGCGGGGCCCGGACCGAAACGGGTCAAGCCCTGCTGCGCAGTGCCGTTCGTGGTGGTGAATTCACCCGCTACCCACAGCACGTCGCCGCTGCCTTCGGAGGTAACGGCGAGTGCCCGCGGGCCCAGGCCCTCGCCCTGGCCGTCATTGGTGTCGGGGCTCCAGCCCAGGAACGGGTAAGGATTGTTGATGTCCTGCGCGGAGAGGTGCTTGCGGACGCCGTCCGCAAATCCGTTCATCCCGGAGCAATCATGCACGTGGTGGCCGGAGTACAGCACATCCTTGTACGGCAGCACGGCCTGAGTGGCGCCCTGGCAGGTGTCTTTCCAGATCTGTTCGTAGTTGTCGCTCAGGGAAAGCCTGGCACGGCCGTCAAAGGAGCGGCTGCCCATGCCTTCGCCGGCCACGTAGAAGCTGGTGCCGTCGCTGGTGATGTCCTTGACGACAGCACTGGTGGGGATGTAGTCGGCGGGCGCGTAGGCGCGCACGGTGCCGCCCGCTGCGTTGTCCACCACCGCCATCGCGCGGGACTCGGCACCGTTGACGGTGCTGAAATCACCTGCCAGCAGGACTACGCTGCGTCCCTCCGGCACGTCCAGGGCGCGGCCGACGCCGTCGGCCGCAGGTGCCCAGGGCAAGAGATTGCCGGTGGTTCCCACAGCGGCGAACCTGCTGCGGGAAGTGCCGTTGACGGTGGTGAAGTCGCCTCCGATGTACACGGCGTCCGATGTGGCGGCAATGGTGCGGACCGTGTTGTTGACCGTGCCGGGACGGAAAGTGGTGTCCACTGTGCAGCCGGGCAGGTTAATGGCGGCAAGGCGGTTGGCCGTGACGCCATTAACCGTGGTGAAGCTGCCGCCCACATACAGTTTGCTGCCGTCGGGGGAAACGTCCATGGCTCGCACGGTGGTGCCGGTACCCCCGGTGAAGGACAGGGCACAGGAGGTGGGGCTGCCGGTATAGGCGTCAAAGGCTGCGAAGTTCACGGCGGACCGGGACTGGCTGCTGCCGGCGGCGGTCCCCGGCGGACGAACCTGCGTGAAGGTTCCGCCTACGTACATGACGCCGTTCGCTTCAGCCATGGCCCAGGCGATGCCGTTGGTCTGCCAGGTGGGAAGCGCAACGGCAGAGAAGGCTACGCCCGGCGACAGCGCCGAGGCGGGAGAAGCGGCGAGGCCAATGAGGGCCGCTGCGGCAAGGCCGGCAGCCGAACACATCGCCGCAATTTTTTTATGCACGGCTATAACCACCTATTAACTGGGGACAGGCCCGCGGCCCGAAACTGTGTGGAAGCGTATCGCCGCCCGGGACCGTGTCCCACGGTGGCCTTTACTCGAGTTCAGCGGCTGGTTACCCGCCCGTAGTCTTGCGCTACCCGATGTTCTGCCGCGCGCTACTTGAATAGTCCCAAATCGCTTTACTGCTCACGGGACTGCACCCACTATGGACACGTATTTGAGTGGCTGACAGGTTGAAGCGGCAGACAAGCGGGGGTTGGAAACATGGCGGTACGGATTGGTTATGCCTCTGGTGCCTATGACCTTTTCCATATCGGCCACCTGAACCTGCTCAAACATGCCCGCAGCCAGTGCGACTACTTGATTGCCGGCGTCGCCTCACCGGAAATGACGATGCGGCTGAAAGGCACCACGCCTGTGATTCCGCTTGCGGAGCGGCTGGAAATTGTGCGCAGCGTGCGGTTTGTGGACGCAGTGGTGGTGGATACCCACCTGAACAAGGCGGACACCTGGCGGGAAGTCGGGTTCAATGTCTTTTTCAAGGGTGATGACTGGAAAGGCACCGAGAAGGGCGAGCGCCTGGAACGGGACATGGCCAGGATAGGAGTGGAAGTTGTCTACTTCCCGTACACAGTGAGCACCTCCTCTACGGTCCTCCGCCGGGCACTGACCCTGCTTGACGGAGGGCGTGCCCCGGACACCGCACTCGAGGCATGAAAGCTGCTCAACCGTTCGAGCCGATGACGCCTCGAACCGGGCCCGGACTGTCCCGGCGCACCCTGCTGGCTCTTGGGGCCGTCGGCGTAGCCGGGGCGGCCTTAGCCGGATGCACTGCCAGGGTAAACGCTGACCAGAACGCCGACGCCACGCAGGAACCCGCTCCCGCCCACACCATCGACTCGATGCTTGCCTCGGCACCGTTCCTGGTGGCGCACCGCGGCTCCTGGGACAACTGGCCGGAGCACACCATGACGGCGTACCGGGAATCGGTCAACGCCGGAGCCGTGGCCCTGGAGATCTCCGTCTGTGCCACCAGCGACGGCAAGCTGGTGTGCCACCATGACCTGAACACCGAACGCACCACGGGCACCAAGCTGGTGATCAAGGATTCCACTTACGCCCAGTTGTCCGAGTTGAGGGTGGACGCGCGGGCATGGCTGGGCCCGCAGGCGGAACCTGAGGAGATGCCCCTGCTCAAAGACGTGCTGGATGCCTTCGCCGGCACGCACGTGCTGTTCATCGAAGACAAGCAGGGGACCAACGCCAAGGCGCTGCTGGACCTGATGGACAAGTATCCGGACTCCCGCAGCCGCCTCATCTGGAAACAGTCGGCCGAGGCCGCGCAGATTGCGGCCGTGTCCAAACGCGGTTATACAAGTTGGGGTTATTTCACCACCAAGCAGCTGGACCTGGTCCCCGAGCTCGCTGATCAGTTCACGATGCTGGGCGTGCACCATTCGGCCTCCGATGAGGACATAGCTGCCATGGTGGCCACCGGAAAGCCCGTCATCTGCTGGGAGGTGCACACCCGTGTGCTGCGGGACCGCCTGGTGAAACTGGGCGTGTCGGGCCAGATGGCAGCGAACCTTCCCTATCTTGCCTCCGACGTGCCGGCGGCCACCACAGACAGTTTCGCGGACGGAGTGCGTGCTGCGGGTGACCTGCCCTGGGCTGTGGGTGCGGGCTGGGATATGCAGCCGAAGCTGAGCGCCCCGTCAGGAACTCTGCTGATGGTTGCCGCCGCCAACAGCAGTTACCGGATGGGCTCCATGAGCCCGGTGACCCGTGAGGTCTACAGCATCCAATTCGAGATGCGCTGGCCCAACACCCTCCCCGCAGACAGCACCCTGCACGCCGGAATGGCGTTTGGACAGGAAGATGATCGCCCTTACCGGGTGCTCATCCCCAGCGAAGTGGGAGGTTATCACCTGGTCATCCGTCCCACCGGTGAAATGTCGCTGTTGCTGCGCAGCCCGGGTGAGCCCGGCGGCCTGCGCCTGAGTTCCCAGGACACGGAGCCGGTGAAGGCAGGGAGCTGGATGTCCTTCAAGATTGACATTGCCCCGGACAGCATCCGGTATTCGCGCCTTGACGGCGCAGGCTGGTCCGGCCTCGCCTCGGACCGCAAGTACCGCGGCGGCTACTTCAGTCTGTGCCGCAACTATCCCGAGGATGCCCCCGTGGAATTCCGAAGCATCAAGGTGGTCTAGCGGCGGATCACACCACGGCGCCGGGAAGCGAGCAGCCTCACCGCTGCCACAGCGCCGGCACCCAGCAGGGCACCGCAGGAGTTCAACAGCACATCTCGGGCATCGCCCTGCCGGCCTGAGAGGTACAGATCCTGGAACCCCTCCACCCCGGTGGTAAGCGCCGCGCACATGAGGACCGCCAGCCACCATCGGCGCAGCGGGAGCAACGCCGCGGCCAGCATGCCCAGCGGGATGTAGAGCAGCACATTGGCCAGGGCCTCCACCGCCCGGTAATCCACCCAGCCGGGCAGCCCGTGCGCCTGCAGCCGTCTGAGCAGCCGCAGAACGGTTCCGTACAGCTCCCGGTCGACCGGCACCGGCCACAGCAGAACAGCACCCATGCCGGCAAGGACGACGACGGCGGCCGCCAGGAGGACGACGTGCCGCCATCTGGGTTTTCGGCTACCCACAGAGGCAGCCTGGAAGAGGTTCAGGCGTCAATTATCGGCGCCCCTGCTCGTTGTGGGCGGCAATCTGGGCGGGGGTCAGCACCGTGGGGTAGATCGCGAATTCATCAATGGCACCCCTGAAATGCCGGCTGGTCGGCGCGCTGGGCCAGCTGGAGGGAATCGTGTCCCCGCCGATCCGCCAGGAGCCAAGAGAGACGGTGTTCGCTGACACCGTGTTGGCGGCAACCTGCACGCCGTCGACGTACAACGTCATGCCGCCCGGGCCCTGCGTGGCCACCACATGGTGCCACGCGTTGTCGTTGTAGCTGGCGGGGGAGGTCACCACCACCCGGGACCCGGTCCAGACGCCGAAGACGAGCTTGCCGGCGTCGCTCATGTACACGTGACGGTCATAAACGCTGCTGTAGCCGAGGAAGGTGTTGTTGCGGCGGGGCTGCGCGTTCCCGAACCCCAGGATCTTTCCGCCCGAAGTGGTGTCGGTCTTGAACCACGCTTCGGCGCTGAAGACGGTGGGGGCGTTGATGCGCTGCTGGCCGAAAACCATGTCATCAACGCCGTCAAAGACGGCCGCACGGTTGCTGTCGCTGCGCAGGGCCGAAGCGGTTCCGGCAATGCCGGCACCAAGGTTGGGCAGGCCCATTTTGTCCCCGTCGGAGGAATCGGCGGCCGCCGCCTGGGAGTCGCCCAGCCGCCAATAGGTGGTGGCGCCGTCGGACCGCACCATGGTGGGATACGGGGCCGCTGAACCTGCGGTGGTGATCTGCGTCTGAGCGGACAGCGGACCGGTGCGCCCACTGGGATCACTGGCCTGCACCCGGTAGGTGTAGGTGGTGCCCGGCACCGCGGTGGTGTCGGTGAAGGAAGCCTGGGGCAGGTCCCACCAGCGCGATGACGAGCCCACGGTTGCCAGCGGGGTGGCCGAGCCGTTGCGGTAGACGCGGTAGGCGAGCTCGGAATCGTCGGGGTCGGAGGCGGACTGCCACCGGACGGTGTTCTGGCCGGAGGCCCGGGACTCGGCACTGACAAACTGCGGCGTACCCGGTCCGGCGCCGCCCGGCCCGGGGCCGAACCGGGCCAGGCTCTGCTGCCCGGTGCCGTTGACGGTGGTGAATTCCCCGCCGGTCCAGAGGATGTCCGTGCCGTTGCCTGCGGTGGTGTGGGCCAGCGTGCGCGGGCCGATGCCTTCGCCCTGGCCGTCGTTGGTGACGGGATTCCACTGATGCATGAGTGAGGGATTGTTGATGTTCTGTGCGGTAAGGTGCACCCGCGGGCCGTCAGGAAAGCCGTTCATGCTGCTGCAGTCGTGGGCGTGGTTCGCCGAGTACAGGGTGGAGGCATACACGGAGACCGCCTGCGTGGCCCCAAGGCAGGTGTCCCGCCAGATCTGGTTGTAGGTGTTCAGGTCCAGCCGGGCCCGGCCGTCAAACACGCCCCCGCCGGTGCCCTCGTTGCCGATGTAGAAACTGGTGGCATCGGAGTCAATGGACTTCACCACCGAGGTGCGCGGAATAAACAGGTTGGGGTAGGTGCGGATGTTGGTTCCGGCGGCGGTGTCCAGGACGGCCAGGGCCTTGGAATCGGCGCCGTTCATGGTGTTGAAGTCACCGCCGGCCAGCACCACGTTCCGTCCGGCCGGAACATGCAGCGCCCGCACGGGCTCGTCTGCGGACGGTGCCCACGGCAGCAGGGCTCCGGTGGTGCTGACGGCTGCCAGCCGCTCACGTGTTGAGCCGCCTACACTGCGGAGGTCCCCGCCGAAGTACACGGCGGAATCGGTTGCTTCGATGGCGCGGACCGTGGCGGACACGGCGGCAGGCCTGAAGCTGGTGTTCACGGTGCAGCCGGGCAGGTTAATGGCGGCAATCCGGGTGGTGTTGACGCCGTTGACTGTCCCGAAGCTGCCGCCGATGTACAGGGTACGGCCGTCGGGGGAAACATCCATGGCCCGTACCGTGGCGCTGCCGCCGGTCACGGACAGGGAACAGTTGACGGGGCTGCCGGTATAGGCGTCAAAGGCGGCAAAGTTCACCGCGCTTCGCGTTCCGGCACCGCCGGCTGCCACCCTGGGCGGACGGATGGCGGTGAAGGTGCCCCCGGCATAGACCACGCCGTTGGATTCGGCCATGGCCCAGACAATGCCGTTGGTCTGCCAGGTGGGCAGATCGGTGGCGGCGAACGCCACCCCCGGCGAGAGGGCGGCCGACGGCGGGGCCAGACCAATCAGTGAGGCTGCCGCGAGCAGCATTCCGGACAAAACAGCCGCAAGTTTTTTATGCATCGTGTTCTCCCGCCTGTGTGCCCCCAGCACCACGTGTGTGCCCCAGCGGCACCTGCGGGTGCAGAGAGCGCCCGCTAAGGAAAGGTTTAGCCCCTGCGGCGGGGGGAGAGCATGAGTAGGGGTTACTTGTCTTCCGCCGGCCTCCACTCAGCCCGGTGCCCGCCCGCCAACTAAGGCCCTGCTCACGTGCGCTCGCGGACGTGCAGTGGGATGATTAGCACAGACTTGTGTGGCGTAATGCAGATTGCCCGCGCACACCGACGGCCAGCCAAGGAGTTTTCCCCGTGCCTGTGGTTTCCACCCCTGATACCCTCAAGCCCGCACCGGAGCTGATGGACAATGCCGAGGTCCTGCGCATCCGCAATGACTTCCCCATCCTGAACCAGGAGGTCAACGGCCACCCGCTGGTCTACCTGGACTCCGGCGCCACCTCGCAGAACCCGCTCAGCGTCATTGAGGCTGAGCAGGAGTTCTACGAACAGCGCAACTCCGCCGTGCACCGCGGCGCGCACACCCTCGCCGTGGCCGCCACCGATGTGTACGAGGACGCCCGCGCCAAGGTGGCCGCGTTCATCAACGCCCGGCCCAACGAGGTTGTCTGGACCTCCAACGCCACCGAGGCGCTGAACCTGGTGGCCTATGCCTTCTCCAACGCCGCCGCCGGCCGCGGCGGAGAGGCCGCCCGCCGCTTCGCGCTGGGTGAAGGGGACGACATTGTCGTCACTGAAATGGAGCACCACGCCAACCTGATTCCCTGGCAGGAGCTGGCCGCCCGCACCGGGGCAACGCTGAAATTCATTCCGGTGGACGACGACGGCGCGCTGCGGCTGGAGGAGGCCGAGCGGCTGATCACCGGGCGCACCAAAATCGTGGCGTTCACGCACGCCTCCAACGTGCTCGGCACCATCAACCCGGTGGAAACCCTGGTGAGCCTCGCGCACAACGCGGGAGCGCTCGTCGTCCTTGATGCCTGCCAGTCCGTGCCGCACCTGCCCGTGGACGTGAAGGCGCTGGACGTGGATTTCGCCGCGTTCTCCGGGCACAAAATGCTGGGCCCCACCGGCATCGGCGCCCTGTACGGCAAGGCGGAGCTGCTCAACGCGATGCCCCCGTTTTTGACCGGCGGCTCCATGATCACCACGGTGACCATGGAAAAGGCCGAGTACCTGCCGGCGCCGCAGCGCTTTGAGGCCGGCACGCAGCGCATTTCCCAGGCCATGGCGCTGGGCACCGCCGTGGATTACCTGCGCGAGACCGGCATGGAACGCATCCATGCCTGGGAAACCGCGCTGGGCTCCCGGCTGGTCGAGGGTCTGGAAGCCATCGAGGGCATCCGCGTGCTCGGCCCCCGCGCCGGCGTGGAGCGGATTGGGCTGGCGGCGTTCGACGTCGACGGCGTCCACTCCCATGACGTGGGCCAGTTCCTGGATGACCAGGGCATTGCCGTGCGGGTGGGCCACCACTGCGCGCAGCCGCTGCACCGCCGGCTGGGCCTGGTGTCCACCACCCGCGCCAGCACCTACCTGTACAACACCACCGACGACGTCGACGCGTTCCTCAACGCGGTGGCCGGCGTGCGTCCGTTCTTTGGAGTGAAGTAAATGAGCGCCGAGCTGCAGCAGCTGTACCAGCAGATCATCCTGGACCATGCCAAGGCCCGGCACGGCGCCGGCCTGGCGGAGGTGCCGGCCGGCGCGAAGTCGGGGGAGAGCCACCAGCTCAACCCCACCTGCGGTGATGAGATCACGCTGCGCGCGGTGATGGGCGCCGGAGCGGAGAACGACGGCGGCTCCGCAGTCCAGGGCATCAGCTGGGAGGGGCAGGGGTGCTCCATTTCCATGGCGTCGGCCTCGGTCCTCACCGATCTTGCGGCCGGAATGCCCCGGGATGAAGTCATGGATCTGGTGGAGAACTTCCGCGAGGTGATGCGCTCCCGCGGCACCGTGGAAGCCGATGAAGAGGTGCTGGGCGACGCCGCTGCCTTCTCCGGCGTCTCCCGCTACCCGGCGCGGGTCAAGTGCGCCATGCTCGCCTGGGTGGCCCTCGAGGAAGCGCTGCTGGCCGCCAACTGACGCTAGGCTCAGCGCTATGACAAGAGCATTCTCCGGGGGACGGTTCTGATGGGCATCTTTGGGCGCAAACGTGCCGCCAAGGCCGAGGCTGCTGCCGCCGTGGAGGCCTGGACGGCGGAGGTATCGGCCGCCCTGCCCGCCGCGCAGGTATCAGCGGAGAGCTGGACGCCGCCCTTCGGCCGGGGCCTGACGGCCACCAGCTACACGGTGACCGTCCCCGGCAGCCGCAGCCAGCTTGCCGCCGTCGTAGGCCGGCTGGCCGCGCAGATCGAGGCGCTGGGGGAGGCCGACACCCTGCACCTGCAGATCACCGGGGCCGAAGCCCCCGGCACGGTGTCCCCGCCGCTGGTGTCTTCCACGCTGGTGCTGTCCGGGCAAAAGCGCAGCCGCAACTGGATGCAGACGCTCCTGCGCACGTATGATTCCCTGGCTGCACGGTTTCCGGGGACGTCCGTTCTGATCGGCGGGCTGAACAACCGCTGCACGCTCCTGGACGTGGCGCGCGCAGACGCCGTCAATACCGGCCGGGAACTGATCTCCTGGTGGCAGGAGCAGCGCGCCGGGGAACCGGAACCGGGAGCACTGTCCGGGGTGTCGCTGGAAATCGGCGGCGGCCCCGATGACCCGGAGATCAGCTACACCGTGGATCTGACGCCGCCGGAGGACCTGGACGAGCTCGACGACGAGGACGAGGACACCGGAGGTGCCGTAAACGCCGTGGGCGCCATGGGTGCCGGAACGGCGGAGGCCCCTCGGCAGCAGATCAGGCGGGCCGCGGCCGCGTGGACCGCGGGTCTGGATGACCTGGACGCCGCCACCCGGCTGACGGTCCGCCCGGGCCATGCGCTCGAGTTCAGCTTCCGGCTGCCGTCCTTCGAACCGCACCTCGCGGTTGTGGAGCGGGACACCGGCGTGTGGAACGAGAAGGAGGCTGCCGCCGTCGCCGCCGAGATCCGGCTGCGCTACCCGGCCTCAGGCATCAGGATCTAGTCAACGTTCTTGATGCCGCGCAGCTAGGAACGCCGGAGGCGGGTGCGGCCGAGGAGGATCATCAGGTTGGCCAGGAATGCCATCCGTGCCCTAAGGATGGCGGGCAGGCCGCGGACCTTGTCCGGGGTCACGTTGTCGCTGTGCAGCCGGTGCAGCACGGTGTCCTCCTCCAGGTAGCGGATGCTGCCGGCAAGGTTGCCGGCCATGGCCAGCCACTGGTCGTGGGACTCGCGCATGTACCCGGGGAAGGGCAGTGCCTGATTCAGGAACTCGGCCCGCATCGCCATGGCGCAGCCCCAGTGCAGCCTGTAGCCCACCACAATGCCCAGGACGTTGGCGGCGTGACGTCTTGAGTCGGCCGCCCGGAGCCGGATCTGATGGAACCGTCCCGGGGGAGCGCCGAAATGCCGGCAGTTGGACACCACCACCAGGTCCTCCTCCAGCGCCTTGAGCATCCGGTCCACCCGGCCCGGGAGCCAGATGTCGTCCTGGTCGGAGAGGAAGAGGAAGTCACCCGTGGCTTCGCCCAGCGCCCGCTCGAAGGTCTTTACCTGGCCCAGGTTCTGCTCGTTGTGCAGCAGCCGGATCCGCGGGTCGGCCAGTTCCCTCACTACGGTGCCCGTGCCGTCGGAGGAGCAGTCATCCACCACAATCACTTCATCGCTGTCCCCGAGTTCAGGCAGGATGGAGCGCAGCTGCTCTTCGATGTAGGCGGCGCCGTTGTACGCCGCCAGGCAAACGCTGATCCGAACGTCATCTTGCATGGGGGAGTCCAGCCCTTCTGCCGGCCTGCGCTGCGGTGATGCAGCGCCGAATGGGGATTGGCAGGAGCCTACCGCGGCGGGAGAATCAGCGGAACGGCTCGCTCCGCTTCATCAGCCCATGTGCACGTAGGCCAGGGTGCGAAAGCGGGTACGAACCACCGTTTCGGGGGTCCGGGCGGGGTCGTAGGTTCGAACACATGGACACGCTTGAGCCCACCATGGAATGGCGCCGGAAGCTACCGGCGCACCCGGCGTGAGTGGCTGACGCTGGCAGGATTGGCACTGCTGGTAATGGTCACCACGGTGATGGTGGCAGCGGCATTTGGTCGCTGAACCCCGAGAAGAAACTCGAGTTTACGCGGCCTTAGTCAGTGTGTCCGGTGAAACCAAACTTTCCTCGGCGTCTGGAACGGTCTGTTCTGATTCGAGCGCCGGGCGGTTTCGGCGCCGCGCAGAATTGACCGTGATGAGCCCGCTGAGCATGCCCACAAACCCGATCAGGGCCCAGATGATCATGCCGGTGCTGGCGAAGATACCCGAAATTGCCAGTGCTGAGACTGATGCTGCTGAAAGCAAGAAAATTCCCCCAGGAATTTGGTGTTGTACATAAGGCTGTTGCGCTCTAACCGGTTTCGTTTGGCACGGCGAGCAGGTCGATCATAGCAGGGGTTTAGCAGTGCAGGTAGAGGTTAAAGCAAGTGTGCTGCAGGACCAAAGTCTTCGGTCTGCAGCACACCACCGTGGTCTCCTTGAATACCCAGATTATGGGCGGCCCATGCCTTTAAAGTTCCAGCCTGCTTCGCGCCAAGCGGCAGGATCCAGAACATTGCGTCCGTCAACAATGTTCTTTTCCGTAACCATTGCACCAACGGTCCGGGGGTCCAAGGCGCGGTATTCTTTCCACTCGGTGAGGAGGACCAATGCGTGGGCGCGCTCAATGGCATTCTCTGTAATGGGTTCGTAGCCCAGCTCCGGAAAGCGTCCCTTGGCGTTAGTCAGTGCCTCAGGATCGGTCACCGTGACAGTGGCACCCTGCAGCTGCATCTGTGCTGCAGCACTGAGCGCAGGGGAGTCACGGACATCGTCGCTGTCCGGCTTGAACGCAGCGCCCAGGATAGTGACGCGCTTGCCCATCAGGGAGCCTCCGCAGATATCGCGGGTCATTTCCACCACGCGGGTGCGGCGGCGCATATTGATGGTGTCCACTTCCCGAAGGAACGTCAGCGCCTGGTCGGCGCCGAGTTCGCCGGCGCGTGCCATGAAGGCACGGATGTCCTTGGGCAGGCAGCCGCCGCCAAAGCCGACGCCGGCGTTCAGGAACTTGCGGCCGATGCGGTCATCCATGCCGATGGCGTCAGCCAGGGCAGTGACATCCGCTCCCGCAGCATCGCAGACCTCGGCCATGGCATTGATGAAGCTGATTTTAGTGGCCAGGAAAGAGTTGGCTGCGGTCTTGACCAGTTCTGCAGTGGCATAGTCCATGACCAGACGCGGGGTGCCGGTGGAGAGGGGAGTGGCGTACACCTCGTCGAGTGCAGCGACGGCGGCTGTGCCGGGATCGCCGGCCGGCACACCGTAGACAAAACGGTCCGGCGTCAGGGTGTCCTGCACTGCATGGCCTTCCCTGAGGAACTCAGGATTCCAGACCAGGATTGCTTCCGGGGCACTCTCCTGCAGGTCCTCGGCGAGGCGGGCGGCGGTGCCAACGGGCACGGTGGACTTTCCCACCACCACGTTGCCGGGCTTCAGGTACGGAGCCAGAGAAGAGAACGCTGCATCCACAAATCGGAGATCGGCAGCATATTCACCCTTGCGCTGCGGCGTACCGACGCAGACAAAATGGACATCGGCTCCGGCCGCGTCGGCCATCTCTGTGCTGAAGCTCAGCCGTCCTGATGCAATGGACTCTGTGAGCAATTCCGGCAGACCCGGTTCAAAGAACGGTGCCCTGCCGGAGGTGAGTTCGCTGATTTTCGCCTGATCAACGTCAATTCCCACAACGTCGTGTCCGAGCTTTGCCATGGAGGCAGCGTGGACCGCTCCCAGATAGCCGCAGCCTATGACAGATATACGCACTGTTCCCCTAAAGAGTTCAAAATCAATTAAATGTGTCGGCGACTTAGGGGTATGAGACCGCAACATCACCGTGGCACTGAGAAAGATCGGGAGGGCAGAAACCAATTGGTTTCCGCCCTCCCTGGTATTGCAGTAAAGCTCAATTAAGCATTCTTGCGGCGCGCAACCGCTACAGAAGCAAGGCCAGCACCTACTGCTACGATGCCTGCGGCGCCCCAGAGGAGCATCGCCGAATCGGCACCGGTGTCTGCAAGGCCCTCGTCGTTGTCAGAACCACCGTTGCCGGCACCTTCGGCGAAGGAGGGATCGACGGAAACAACAGCGGTGACAACCTTGCCCGACTCCAGACCGGTAGCTGTCAGAGTGTAAGTTCCAGCCTCACCCAAGGTGACAGCGGTACTGAATCCACCCTGAGCGTCAGCGTTGGTGGTGAAGGTGTTGACCAGTTCGGCCAGGATGATCACGCCGTTGACACCTGTACCGGGAACTACTACAGGTGCGTTGTCGTAATCGACGTCAACGCGGATAGCTTCACCGGGGATAAAGCCGGTTCCGCTGAAGGTGACCGTGGCACCGGGGGCAACCGTTGCGTCGCTGACGCCGCCGGGAGCGGGAGCCGGGTAGTTCTCGACGGCATTGGCGGCGCCGGCGCCGAAGAAGGCGAGTGATCCAGCGAGGACCAGAGCAGATGCGGTTTTTTTCATATGAGACTCCCCATGCAATTGATAAAAGACTGTCTTGGAACTGATTGGTCCGGTCCCCATCAAGAACTCATGAAAACCAACCGAAAGTAGATTCTAAAGTCTGTCCGTGCCTGCCCCGAGAGTCCCGGACGTACTTTTCACGCTACTAATGTCAGTGGAACTAACCCCACGGTAACAGCTACTGCAGCGAGTTCCAAGCCGCATATGGTATGTAATCCAATGTTCACAGAACTACGGACAGCTTTTCCGCGCGAACGGAACGACTACGTCTGCAAGTGATTGAAGTGTGGGAGTCACAGTTAGATCCGGGTCGGAGTCCTGAACAACTTTTGAGAAAATGACGTCGAGGGTCTTCGTCTCTCCGGGGGCCAGTTCAAGAGAAACAGATCCCACCGGTCTGGACCCGTGCTGGCCGGGACTCACTGGTATCGGGCGCCCATCAAGTGAGGCATTCTCAACAAAAGCCTGTGATGGGCCATAGACGACGTAGTTTGTTCGAATTTTCCCAGGGTCGACTCCAAAGACCCCGCCGCCGGTGACGTAGCGGGGAAGAGCGGTCGAAGCATCGCTCGGAGCGTTGTTTGTCGCGGTAATACGGACCGTATATGTACCATACTCATCTGCAGAGCATTCGTTGATGAGTTGGATGCTGCGTGTCGAATAAAAGTCCATTTTGGCGCCGGTGCCATCATTGAAATAGACACCGAAAGCAGTCCCCCCGGAGCTCGAGCCGACGACAGAACCGTGCAGAGGAGTAGAAGCGATGAGCTTCTGCTCGGCAGGATCACTTGACCACAGGTACAAACGATTTTCTCGGGTACTTGAACCTATGGCTTTTACCATTTGTGCTCCATCGCCCTGACCGTCTGCAAAGGCAGAAAACACGCGCCCTGCGACGGCTGCGAAGTAAGCATCTTGTGCTTCAGGGTCCTCAATCTCTCTGTAAACGTTGGATAGAAGCGTGGGGAGTACGTTGTTTTGAGTGAGGGTGGCGGGGAGATCTGTATCCCGGATCAGAGCCAGCGTTTGAGCATCGGTTAACTCGAGCGGCCCGGTCGTCTCTAGTAGGTGACTCAGTACGACGGCATCCATCGCCAAGACGCCGTCCAAAATCTGGGCGGGGTAGCGTTCTTCCCACATTTGCTTCGCTGTCTGGGCTGCGGTTGGGAAGTCTGGAGTCAGATTGACGTTTTGCATTTGTGTACCTAGACGACCGCTAAACAGAGAAATTTGCTCTGGGTCGACATCTATCATTGGATTGAATACGCCGAGTTCGACTGCGCTGGATTGTTCACCCAAGCGAATTCGGCCATCCTCTGTGTGGAGAATCGCGAGGGCTCCGGGAATCCCTCCTGTAGCCCTAGTTTCAGCGCTATTCTGAACAAGAATCAAGTAATCTCGTGGTCCGTCGGTCCCAAGCAACCCGGGTAGGAGCTCTGCGACCCAGGACACGGTGTCTAACACCTTTGTGAAGTCCTCGAGCTGCTCCGTGGCATCGCGCACCGGTTGGGCGATCTGTGGAATAAGTCGTGACAAATCGAGCGAAGCCATCCGTTGGTGTGACATGTGCACTGCGGTGGCGGCAGCTAATAAATGCGGCGATGACTTCTGTAGCGGGCTGAGGTCGAAGCGCCCGTCCGTCGGCGAAAGTTTCTTCAGATCTAGCGAATCAATTTGGCTCACTAGGGGTCCTGCGGCATGAACCGCTAGGTCATCGGCGGCCACCGCAACTTCAGCCACCGCCTTAAAGTTCTCCCCAATGGCCGGAATATAGGTGGCACTCTGCCATAGCGGCCCAGTAGTGATGTTGCGAGCAGCAGAGGTCTTTGTCTGGATCGCTTCTACGGTTTTTCCCGCTGACTCGAGGTCGCCAGCCTGCAGCTCGCCCCGTAACTGTGACACTGAGCCCATCGAGCTCTCAAGATGACTCTGCACCGAAGATACTTGTGTGCTCAGAACAATACCTGCGCAGAACGTGGCCAACACTAGTCCCAAGACTCCGATCGAGATCCTGAACGTGAGCCGTCGGCGGCGTTCACGGCTCAAGCGCATCCGGGAGCTATTAGGATTTTGGTGGGGCGGTAACCCCTTCTTGGAATGAATCATATTTGCGCTTTCCGAAGCAGGAAGAATTGACAAGTGAACGCTAGTAGGCTCCTTGCCGGGCCATCACTGCTCGGAACGTCTTAAGCAGGATTGCGATGTCCCCGGCAACGGACCAGTTCTCGACATAGTAGAGATCGAGTCGAACTGTATCGTCCCAAGACAACAGCGAGCGTCCACTTACCTGCCAAAGCCCTGTTAGCCCTGGGCGCACCATGAGGCGGCGATGAACATGGCTTTGATAAAGCTCGACTTCCGATGGAAGAGGGGGGCGCGGCCCAACTAGGCTCATAGTTCCGTTCAACACGTTGAACAACTGTGGCAACTCATCCAAACTGAAACGTCTTAAAAAACTACCGGCTCTCGTTATACGGGGGTCTGCTTTCAGTTTAAACATGACCCCATTTCCTTCACTCTGAGCGCGTAAGGCATCGAGGCGTTCCTCAGCATCCACAACCATGGACCGGAACTTGAACATTTTAAAGTGCGTTCCGCGTGCACCAACTCTTTCTTGAGTGAAAAGTACAGGTCCTGGTGAATCCATTCGCACTACCGTAGCCACGGCAAGCAGTACCGGGGCAAGTACTGCGACCAAAATTCCAGCACCTGCCAAGTCGAATGTTCGTTTTAAAATCCGTTGACCACTTCCTAGATTAGGTGTGGAAACATGAATCAACGGCAGACCGGCGACAGGCTGTGTATGGATTCTTGGACCCGCGATGTCAGTCAGCGCAGGAGCCATGATCATGTTTACCCGCATTTCGGCCAGTGCCCATCCCAGTTCTCTAATTACGCGGGGAGGGAGTGGGACGCCACTGGAAAGAGCAACCGCATCGGGACGCACGATCGATATGGCATCGGTAATGGCGGAAACAGTCGGTTCATGGCCGAAATTGGGCAAATCTAAATCGCCCGCAATTGAGGTACCCATCGCAGCACCCGGAAGATATGTACCAATTGGGCGGTACCCCGCCATAGGTTGGCTACGTAGGGCGCGGGCGAGATGTTCGACGCCATGTGCGCCACCTATGAGTAGGACGGTAGAACTGCTTCGACCATCACGTCGCTGACTTCTCAGGTAACTACGGACTAGGATCCTCGCGACAATCAGGGATGCTAAACCCGCTGGCAACGCTAGGGCGACGTATCCGCGGGCTGTGTCAAGCTGGAACACGTAGGACACGGTTGCTGTCAGCCCGAAAAGCCAGAATGAAGCACTGAGAATACGCTTAAACTCCTCAGTTCCATATCCCAATATGGTGGTTTCACGGCTTCCCCAAAAACCAAGCATCATCCACCAAATCCCAGCCATTACAACTGTTACTACCACGTAACGTTCGCCATCCGTGGTAATAAGTTCATGACCGCGAGGGGTACCAAACCTCAAGACTAGTGCGCCTGACATTGCCCATAACACCGCGGCGGCGTCGGCCAACTCCAAAATGCGCCTTTGGCGCCGCCGCCAATCGGCAGACAGCCTGGTCTTCAAGCTGGCATCCCCCTCTACCGCGCCGGACACTGTTAACGTTTTAGGCCGGCAGCACTGCTGGGCCTGCTTCTAGTCTTGGTAGCACGACGAGAACCCGCCATATGGCTGCCGTTGAATCCTGTTTTATTGGATGTAGTCGACTGCGCAGATTCTGGCTCCGAGTCATACGAATAGTAGCTGTAACTGTAAGCGTCCGGACCTTTGGTCGGTAGCAAGTTCACCACAACTCCTAAGAGACTTGAATTAACTAGTTTCATCGCATCAAGTGATTTTTCGACATCTTTAGTCGTCACCTTAGCTGCGCCTACGACCAGAGCGACGCCGCCGACCACCTGCGCTAGAACAGTTGCATCGGTGACTGGGATCAGCGGGGGAGCGGCGATAATGACAGAGTCGAACGTCGCTTCGAGTTTCTGGACGAGCTCCGTCATGGCCGCAGAGCCTAGGATCTCACTAGGATTTGGCGGAATTTGACCAGAGGTGAGGACATGCAGGTCGTCGTCTCCCCAAGGTTGAAGAAGATCCTCAACGTCCGCAGTACCAAGAAGGGCGGTAGTGAGTCCAGCATTGGGTTCTAGCCCTAAGTAGTTGGCAACCATCGGACGTCGAAGATCTGCATCGACAAGAACGACGCGCTTCCCGGCCTGCGCTAAGGCGAGGGCTGTGTTGATAGCGGTCGTGCTCTTGCCTTCTCCTGGCAATGAGGATGTGACGAGCAAGGTGTTCGACTTGCTATTGACCATAGCGAATTGCAGATTTGTCCGTATCTGTCTGAACGACTCTGCACGCGGGCTCTGGCCTACTGTCTGAGTCAAAAGTGGCTTTTTCGCCGCATCTTCGTCGTACGCGATTCCACCGAGCATCGGAGCATCGACGATCTTTTGAACGTCCTCAATGCCACGAATCTTCTGGTCTAGTGCTCGGCGTAGCAGAGATATTCCCACACCAACCAACAATCCAGCAGCAAGTCCCGCAAGAAGATACATCGGCGTGCTGGGTGCGGATGGAGTCTCGGGTGCTGTTGCAGGTGTAACTACAGACAACTTGACCGGCGATGTGCCCGGTGTCTGTTCCGAACTCTCGAGTTGATCGACTGCATCTATCAAACTGGAAGTCATTGCTTGTGCAATGGCGGCTGCTTCTACAGGTGAGTCGCTGCTCGCGGAAAGAGTGATTAGAACGGTGTTGAGGTCGGCCTTAGCAGAGACCTGCTTCGCAAGAGCACTTGGTGTGATGGTAAGGCCAAGTTCGTCGATGACTGGTTGCAGCACGACAGGAGTGAGAGCGGTCTGAACGTACGATTGCACGCGTGCCTGGCTGAACGAGTTCCCCTGTTGGAGTTCCGTGACTGTCCCAGTGCTCTGAATAGCTACAAATAAACGAGTGTTGGCCGTGTATGTCGGCTTGACTATAAGGGATGCCCCGCCGGCGGCCAGCACTCCGAGGAGAGCGAAAGCAAGGATTACGATCCAGTTTCTATGGAGGACCTTTAACAAATCGCGAAGATCCAAACTGGACCCCTATCTCATTCTAATGCTGTATGGAAAAACGTCTCTTGATAGATGCAATAACGGTAGTGGCATCCTTGTCGTGGCAGAGGTACCGGTCATATTACACCTTCGACGCAACTGTACTGTGTAAACGGTAAGGATACGGAATCGCCCTCGTGCGGCAGGGGGTATCCGTGTCCAACGGTTTGCGCATATAGCCCTCAGACGAGACGGCAAGTTAACGAGCAGTGCGGCCTCGAAAGGATTCCTCAAGGTGCTAGTCAGGGCTGACGGACAGCGGGAATAGCCCTGACTGTTAACAGACACGGCATCAGCAGCCGTTACACAGCTTTCTCGAACCAACCCCATACATCCAAGAATCCGCATACTAACACATAACTCACGGCAAGCAAAAGTGTTACATAATGAAGTCCATCAAATTTATTTACGTCGCATTTGCTCGGTATAATTCGCTTCAATGAGACTTCGCTGGATTGACATCGCCAAGAGCCTAGCCATTTTTCTAGTGGTGCTGGGCCATGTGCAAACTAAAGTATTTGTGGACCTTACGGGACATGAAGTGGTGATAAAAGCCTGGGATTCTGTTGGTGACATATTACCCATCCTTAGAATGCCGATGTTTTTCATGATATCGGGAATTCTTGCCGCAAGATCAGTAGTCATGCCATGGCGCCTTGTAGTAAAAAGACGTGTATTGAGAATGTACTTTATCTACGCCATATGGCTAGTGATAGGAACAATATTATTCTTATTTTTTCGAAACTTCAACACTAGCATCCCCAGATCTATACCGCGTTTTATAAGTGAACTCTTTTTGGCTACAAGTTATCTGTGGTATCTGTATGCACTCATCGTATATTTCGTTATAGTTAAAGTATTCCATAGAGCCCGACTGGCGATCCTGTTGGTAGGAACACTTTCGGCCCTTATTCTGGCTGGGGATTTTCTTCCCATACATATTCACGGAAATTTGCAATCTCTGGGAAGATCCTTTGTGTATTTTGCTGTTGGAATTTACTTCAGCAAGGGGATAAAACAATTAGTGGAGTCAAAAGCTTGCCTCCTGCTGGTCGTGAGCTTGGCTTCCGGAGTCCTATTGACCATGACCCAACGGGCAACAGGGTTGCAATGGCTTGAAGTCTTTACTGCAGTCCCACTTGTGTTCGCAGCTTTCGGACTATGCAGGGTCGCAGGCACTCATACTCCTATTGCACTCGACTATTTGGGCAAGAATACGTTGCCCATCTACGTGTTGCACATTCCGTTACTGGCAATAGTCCATTCTTGCGCACTAAAAATTTCATTTACGCTCCCTGCCGCTCTTTTTGCTTTACTGCCTATGGTAATCAACATCGTTGTCATTTGGTCCAGTCTCGCGATACACAAATTCATGTCGAGCATGAACTTAGGCTTCATGTTCGGAACACCGAAGAGCATGCCGGCAGCATCCCTTGGTATGGGCAGGAAGGGCCACGTTCCTCCACTTTCGGCTTAACGCGTTTGTAAGCTTTGGATTAATAACCTATAGAAAGTCATGAAAAAATGGGACCTGAAAAATTATGGTGGTTGTCGACACGGCTCCATCGCAAAAAGCTGACTGTCTTTGCGAAACTCATCAAAGCTACGAATTTCGTTCTATTCAAAACAATACTGCCTTTCGAATGTGACATTCAACCGGACATCAGGCTTTATCATCGTGGTTTGACGACTGTGGTTCATCCTCGTACCAAGATAGGTTCCAAAGTCAAGATTGGGCACGGGGCAACGATTTCAGGTGGATGGCAAGATGAAGGATCCACTCTGGGAGTTCTCATCGAGGACGGAGTCTTTGTTGGCGCAGGCGCAATCCTGATACCGCGCCACGGCAAGAACCTAACGATCGGTGCTGGCGCTGTGATCGCGGCTGGTTCAGTGGTAACGGACGACGTGCCCCCGGGTGCTAGAGTTGTGGGCCCTAAAGCACGCGTCCTGGAAGGCACAAAAACGCTGAATGACAGTCCCGGAGCGGCTGAAGGCTAACCAGTATGTGAAATAATCGATTCGGCTTGGTCAGTCTTTTTGCATTCAGATCAATGAGTGCAGCCTTTGCCATGTGCTCGTGGTGACCCGGACTACCGATTACTATAAGCACTGGAGCGAGTGATGCTTGTATCATTCCCGCGTAAGATCGAGAGGCTAAAATCCGATGGCTGAGCCAGCAAGTCTAACTGAGCCGTCGATACAACGAGGCCGCGCCGGAGTGCGTGGGAGGGTCGCGACGGTGCTCCTTTGCGTCCTGGTACTGATGAGCGGTAACCCGTCTTCACTCGCCCCTTGGCTCGGAGGGTATCAATCGATTGTTGCGATGTCTCTCATTGCGATTGTCATATGTTCTCTTATGAATAAGCCCCGAAATGGGATCAAGATCAGCGGCTTCCTTTGGGTTTTTCTTATCTACTTGAGTTTGAGCTCCTACTCTAGTTCGAACAGTCGTTTAACACTGTACACAGCTGTCATTTTTGCCTTACTAGCTTTAGCAGTTTTTATGATCGCACGTCATCTCAGCGCGGAGGAAGTCGGAGTTTCTCTGATATATGTTGGAGTTACGGCGCTCACAGCTTCGCTGATCTTAGAAATTGCAGCTCCCGGCAAAGCACTTGACGCCGGAATGTTGTCTGGGATATATAGTCACAAAAATATCCTGGGTTTTATGCTGTCCATAGCGTTTACTGCCAACCTTTACGCGTTTGCTTTTCGGAAGATCTGGGTTAAGTACGCAATCGGGCTTTTCCTATTGCTCGGGATCTATCGAACAGATTCGACCACGGCGATGTTGGCGTGTGTATTCTCGGCGGCGATCGTCTCTTACTTGCGCCTACACTCCAAGATCGTGAGTAGGTCCGGACGAACAGTATTGACCCTGACAATGTTAGCGTTTACGGCTTTTGTTCTCGACACGATACTGAACGAATCGGGGACGATTCTTTCTCTCTTAGGCAAATCCCCGACGCTTTCGGCACGAACTGGTATTTGGGAATTCGTAACCCATTTATGGCTTCAGCAGCCGTGGAATGGGTACGGTTTCGGAGCTGTCTGGTCCGATGGGTCGCCAATGAGAGTATTCATACAGGAATCTCTACGTAATCCTGCTGCCACACATGCTCATAATGGATATCTCGATGTGCTACTGCAAACCGGAATCGTCGGTGCACTGACATTTTTTTGTCTTATTCTTTCTATTTTTGTAAAAGCATGGAAAACCATCGGGGTAACCAGTCAAGCTTCTAGCGGTCTTCCTTTCGCTCTGATATCGTTTATGCTCTTCTATAACGTAGCCGAAAGTCGATTTTATAATCCTGCCGGCTGGGCTGTTATCATCATTGCGAGCATTTGCGTGAACGTTATGTCTGCCCATAAGCCCAACATTCGAAGCAAAGGAGTACGCATTACATTATGACTGAACACAGGCTAGGTGCACTATCATTTTCTGGAGAGTCTGCATCAGGGGTGCTTAGTAAAATTTCTGAGCACATAGACGACGGTTCAACTGAGCCCATGACCGTTATAACGCCTAATATATTTCATCTCAAATTGGCCAGCAAAGATCGCATGTTGGCTGAATTGTTCAACCTGGCAGATATTCGAGTTCCGGATGGTTGGCCAGTTGCGGCAGCACTAAGGCTGTTCTCAGCATATAAGGGTGGCCGTATAGCGGGGTCCGATCTATCTTTGGACGTACTTTCGTTGGCCGAGAAACGGTCCTATTCCGTTGGCATCATGGGTGGAAGTGACCACGTACTTGCTCGTGCCTACGAGAACATAAGGTTAGAATATCCAAAATTGAAAATTGTAGAGATGTCGGGCAATCTAACTCTCCCAACGAATCCTACCGCGAATTCCAGACGGAACTTTGTCGAAACCGTTAATATCACGCCTGTAGATATCCTATTGCTATGTCTTGGTGCGCCAAAGAGCGAGGCCCATCTTCAAGCCAGTCGCAGCGACTTGGATGTAAAGGCCATCCTATGTGTAGGAGCCACTGTTGACTTTCTTGCGGGTAGCGTCAAACGAGCACCCTCCTGGGTACAGAGAATGGGTCTTGAGTGGGCTTACAGGCTAGTACAAGAGCCATCTCGTCTTTGGAGGCGGTATTTGAGTAGCGGCATCACTTTCATCACAGTAATAATGCAAGAAATATTGGTGTCTATCCGGCGCTTAAACAGCAAAGACTAGATTAAGGCGAACATTTAACTGTGTGGAAAAGTTCAAAAAAAATTCCCGAACAGAGACAGACTGTCTATGTCTTTGTGAGTGCTGCGAAGGAGCCTTGGGGGGCGGAGCGGAGCCTGAGTATCATACTTCACGATAGGCAGAATGAGCTCGCGAAGTCTAGTAAAGTTCTCTGCTTGTCAGAAAAAACTGCATCTTTTTTCAAGACCGAAGCCATGGTGCGTACAGACCTCATCAATGCCGGCTCAGGACGTATTGCCGCTCTGGTGTCAATGTACAAAAACCTGATTAGGCAGCCTTCAGGTTCCTGTATCGTCGTCTTTAGCCTTCAACTCCTGCCGCTTATTCCCATGTTGAGGCTTTCTCATGGGAATAAGTTCCGGTTGGTAGCGGACATACATGATGCACCGCGGGGCTGGATGGACAGACTCGCATCGGCTGGGTGCGTGCGGTTTGCGCATAGGGCAATCTCCATTAGTAAATATGTATCGAAGCATCTCTGGATGTCCTCTTCAGCTGTTATCGTTCCGAGGCCGATCGAATTACCTGCCAGTAATTGCTGTGTGGAGAGGGCCGATGACGCTCCCCTCAATATTGGTATCGTTGGGCGTGTCGACCGGGAAAAGCGCGTGGATTTAGCTGTCCGCGCGGTCGGTTCGCTAGTTGCTCGTATGGACGTCAGGTTGAATGTTTATGGCGCTGCTCATCTGGATTCTGATTACCCGGCAGAACTCCAACAGATGGCCTTACAATTCGATAAACCCTTTGTTAACTTTGCTGGTGTTAAACAACCCGTTGAGATTTATTCTGAAATAGACGTCCTCGTCGTAGCTAATGAAAATGAACCAAGCGGACGTACTGTCGGAGAAGCGATGATGCACGGAGTTGTCGTTGTAGCACCGGACGCTGGTGGTGCTGGCGAATTCTTCGAAAGCGGCGTGTCAGGTTTGACATACCGGGCAGGAAGCGAGGAATCACTTGCAAGGGTCCTAACTGAGCTCGCTGGCTCTCCAGACTTAAGAAATCGGTTGACTAAAAATGCCAAGAACAAGATCGAGCTTGAGCGCGGAACGGATGTTGCCGTGACGGCTTATAGGAATGCATTGGAAAGTACAGCTGCCAAATGAGTCTAACTAACGAATCTATTTCCGTGGTTATACCATCTATTGGGCGCCGGTCGCTTCAGGATGCATTGGCATCGGTATACAGCCAGACTCTGGTTCCGGATGAAGTCATAGTCTGTAATGATAGTGAGACCGCATTAGACTTGAAAGCTTTCCCGGACGTCAAGGTTCTCAGTGTTGGTCCCAGGGCCGGGGGAAACAACGCGAGGATAGCCGGTATGAGGCAGGCAAATGGTGCCTATATTGCGCTGTTGGACGACGATGACGCCTGGACACCTGATCATCTGGAGCGGTTGCATCGTTTAGTAGCTACGAATGCTGAAAATGACGTATGGATTGCTTCATCAACCGGGGTTCTAGCCGATGGCTCTCAGTATCCCGTTCGGATCAAAGATTCGTCCGAGTCACTATCCGAGTACCTCTTCGTGCTAAAGGGTTTTGGGTCTGGGGCAAAAGGAGCTTTGTCTACCTCTACGCTCCTGTTTCCAGCAGCCCTCGTTGAATTGGTTCCCTGGCGATCAGGCCTACGATTCCACCAGGACCTAACATGGATGTTAGACGTCGAAAATATGTTTCCACGTATTGCGATCTGGCAAGATGCAGCGGCGACGGTCACATTCGGGGACACTCCGGGGTCTGTTTCAAAGAGTATAAGCGTTAGGGATTCGGTTGCTTGGGCTGAGTCGGAAATGCTGTCGACTCAACGCGAGAAAGTGTATATTGATTTTCTCCTTACTCGTTACCCACTTCGTGCGGCTGCTACGCATGGAGGGGTTTCGGATATCCTATTTGTGTGTAAAAGTGCACTCAGCGCTGGATCTCCTTCGCGCTACAGTGCTTCGTATGCGTTAGCGTATATGGCTCGATCTCTCTATAAGCGCCTAAATTCGGGATTTAAAAAGGCGATTATTTCGTTGCGTAAAAAGAGTGCAAGCATTTGAAGTCTCAGTTTATCGCGTTAGTGCTTACGCGGGCCTTGGGGAGCTTGATGCTCGTAGGTATGGGTGTCTTGGTCGCAAGATGGGCTGGTCCTGCTGATTTCGGTGTGTTGTCCGCAATAATTAGCGTTGGTGCTGTGTTGTTCGTGGTCTCAGATTTTGGGATGTCGACATTTATTTCCCGGGCGGTGGCCACGGGTGACAATCCCGGCGTGGCATCGGCGCTTCGTGTTAATACAATGACAACTGTTGGCGGTGGATTTCTTGCGGTGGCGGCTATCGCTGCCTTTGCTGCTGCAGGTGGCATTTCGTATGGAACGATGATGTTGGGGGCCGCGCTGGCCCTCGAAAAGAATACTGATACCGCGTTGAGTATCCCTATCGCTAACGGAATCAAGGCGGTGCCTGCACAATCTCTCCTGCTCCGCCGATCAGTCGGTTTGTCAGCGCTGCTTATTCTTCATGCGGTAGGGATTGAATCCATTGACTCTTACTCCGCGTCATTTCTGATTGGTTCAATTTTCGGTCAGGTCCATATGAGGCTGAGTCTTAGGAGCTGGTACGGGCATGGTACTAAACGCTCGGGGCTGCTTCGTGAAGCATTTCCTTTTTTGGTCTCGAACGTATCAGCCTCTGCGAGGAATCTCGATACCGCAATAGTGTCTGCTGCGGTCTCTAGCCAGGCAGGCGGTTTGTATGCCGCCGCTCAGAGAATTATTTCTCCCTTTATGCTGATCCCAGGTGTGATCGCGAGTTTAGTCCTTCCGCACTCCTCAAGAGGGTCAGGAAGAAGGGCGATGGTAATCCTGCATAAACTGGTCTTGACGCACTTTATTCTTCTTCTCTTAATGGCTGGGGTTGTGCCTTTCGCAGGGCAGTTGATGGTCTTCGTCCTAGGAGACCAGTATGCGAAATCGGCCAACATTTTCGTTTGGCTGCTACTAGCGTTTCCGTTCATAGCGTTGTCATCGCCTATGGGTGGAGTCCTGCAGAGTCAAGGCTATGAGAAATTAGTCGCACATAACGGATTTTGGTTCGGCATAGCATTGATACCTGCCCTGTGGATCGGTGCATTATTTGGTGGGGCTGTTGGGTGTGCTATCTGCCTGTTCGGTGTCTATGCGATCAAATGCTTAGCATTGTATGTATTAGCAAGGAAGCGTCTATTCTAAAACCGCCGGGGGGCAACTCCCGACTAGTAAATTCAAGATCTTTTTGAAGAGAGCTCCACCCGAAACGTAGTCCCCACCCCAAGCTCCGACTCCAGCGAAATCAGCCCGCCGTGGGCTTCCACGATGGACTTGGTGATCACTAGGCCGAGGCCCACGCCGGGAATGGCCGCCTTGCGGACCGAGCCGGTGCGGAAGAATTTGGTGAAGACTTCCAGCTGGTCCAGCACGCTCATGCCCATGCCGGTGTCCGCCACTTCCATGATCACCGACTCGTCCTGAGCCCAGGCGCGGACGGTCACCACGCCGCCGCCGGGGGAGTACTTGATGGCGTTGGACAGGAGGTTGTCCAGCACCTGCAGGATCCGCCCGGCGTCCGCCCGCAGGATCAGGTCTCCGGCCAGTTCGCTGCGCAGCTCCACTCCGGCGGCCTGGGCCCGCGGCCCGGCGGAATCCAGGGCAATCTCAATCAGTTCGCCCAGCTTCTCCTCGGACAGCACCAGCTGGAGGGAATCGGACGCCGTGGTCAGCAGGTCCGAAACCAGGGTGAGCAGCCGCTCGGCGTTGCGCTGGACCACCAGCAGGGCGGACGGGATGGGACCGGCCAGGTTCCGGTCCTCTGCCTCCTCCAACGCCAGGTCCAGATACCCGAGGATGGAGGTCAGGGGAGTGCGCAGCTCATGGGACACGTTGGCTACAAAGTCGTCCTTGGTCTGTAGCGCGTTGACCATGTCCGTGACGTCGGAGAAGGCGAGCACCGAGCCGTTGAAGGCGCCGTCGTCGTCGGTCACCGGGCGGGCGGCCACGGCCAGGGCACGCTGGCGCTCCCCGGAACCGAGCCACACCACGTAATCGGAGAAGGATTCGCCCCGCATGGCACGCTGGGCCGGCCGGGCGTGCGGGGGCACCTGCGTCCTGCGGTCCAGGCCGAAAATTTCCAGCGTCTCTTCCACAAAGCTGGTGGTTCCCACCGGCAGGGTGAGCTGGTGGTTGATCACCTGCCGGTTGTTCATCAGGATGATTTTGCCGTGCCGGTCCAGGGCCAGGACGCCCACATCCACGGTGTCCAGCACGGCGCTGAGCAGTGCGGAACTGTGCCGGCTCTCCAGCAGGCTCTCCTGCAGTTCGGCCTTCGCGGCCCGGAGCTGCTTCTGCTGTTCCACATTGTCCCGCTCCACGGTGGACACGGTGCCGAAGATGGCCAGCATGATGAAGGGGATCAGCATGGGCGCCGCGAGATCCCGGAGCTCTGTCTGCCCGGCGGCGAACAGCGGTGACCAGACCACCAGGACGGTGCCGGCAAAGCTGAGCAGCGCCGCCAGCTTGCGTGCTGCACCGGACCAGGCCAGCCAGAAGACCGGCAGCACGCACAGCAGGCTCAGCCCCGTCACCGAATTGCGTCCGCCGGAGTACAGCAGGCAGATGACGCCGAAATCCAGCAGCGGAATCAGCCAATACGCCGGGACAAACAGGCGGTCCCAGGGAATGGCGACGGCGGCGGCCGTGGTTACGGCCAGCAGCGCCAGCCCCTGCCGGAACCGCTCTTCGGTAAACGTTTCCGGGCTCACCAGCGCCACCAGCGGCAGCGCAATGAGTACGGAGATCACCAGCGGCAGCTGCGTGACGGCTACCTTCAGGCGCAATGACAATTCGTGGAAATGAGTGCGGATTCCCAGCAGGGTCAGGGCCCGGCGCTCGAAACTGGACATATAAAAAACGAACCCCTGATCCTTGACAGCTATAGCTGCGATTATAGGGGGAGCCTGTAGTATCTCCGGTAAGGGGAGCGGGTTATCAGAAGGTCTCGCAGGACGGAAAAACACCAAAAATATGGAAATACAGCGCGTTGCAGTCATCATCGAGGACGACAAAGATATCCGCGACCTTCTAAACGCGGTCTTGCAGCAGTCGGGTTTCAAGGTTTTCACCGCCCCCAACGGCACCGACGGTGTGGAAGCCGTGCGCACACACAATCCCACCGTGGTCACCCTGGACCTGGGCCTGCCGGACATTGACGGCTTTGAAGTGATCCGCCAGCTGCGCCTGTTTTCCGACGCCTACATTGTGATGCTGACCGCCCGCGCCGAGGAACTGGACACCCTCATGGGCCTGGAAGCCGGCGCCGACGACTACATCACCAAGCCCTTCCGCCCGCGCGAACTGCGCGCCCGCATCTCCGCCATGCTGCGCCGCCCCCGCGCCAGCGAGGAGAAGCCGGCGACGACGTCGGACGCCGCGGTGCCGGACACCGCCGCCGAGACCGCTGCTCCCGCACTGGCTGCTGCCGCAGGAACCGCACCCGCGGCATCCGCTGTTCCGGAATCCGGGCAGTTCCGGCACAACGGCCTGAGCCTGGACTTCGGCACCCGCACCACCGAGGTGGACGGCGCCCCGGTGGAGCTGACCCGCACCGAATTTGAACTGCTGCACGCCGTGCTGGAAAGCGGCCGCCGCGTCCGCACCAAGACGGACCTGGTGCGCCGGCTGCGCGGCGACGAATACGACGCCGGCGGCTTCATCAGCGAGGCGGACGAGCGGACGGTGGAAGTCCATGTGGGCAACGTCCGCCGCAAGCTCGGCGACGATTCGCGCTCACCGCGCTGGCTGGAAACAGTCCGCGGCGTGGGCTACCGGCTGGCCCCGACCCGCTAAGTTCTGCAGGCAGCCGTGCGGGGTGGGCGCAGCCGTTCTTCCCGCATCCTGGTTCCTCAGGGCGGCCGCGGAGACCCAGGCACAGGCACCCCACGGCTAGGCCGAAGGGCCCCTACGCCGCGCTCCCGGCGAGCGACGGCGCGTTCGGCAGGGACACCGTAAACGCGGATCCCGCCCCGGGTGCGCTGACCAGGGTGATGGTGCCGCCGTGGGCCTCCACAATGTTCTTGGAGATGGCCAGGCCAAGTCCGGCGCCGGGAATGCCGGCCTGCCGCACGGCGCCGGTGCGGAAGAACCTGGTGAACAGATCCTTCTGGTCCGTCTCGCTCATGCCCATGCCGGTGTCCCGGACCTCCAGGCAGGTGCAGTTCCCGTCGGCCCAGGCGCTCACGGTGACGGTGCCGCCGTCGGGCGAGTATTTGATCGCGTTGGAGAGCAGATTGTCCAGCACCTGGCCCAGCCGCACCGGGTCCGCCTGGACGGCCAGGGCGGGCGTGCAGCTGGTAATCAGCTCCACGCCGGCGGACGCGGCCCGCGGCGCGGCAGCGCGCAGGGAGGCGGAGATCAGCTCGGCCACGGCTACCGGCCGGGGTTCCACCGAGACGCTGCCCGAGGCTGTGGCGAGCAGGTCCGAGACCAGACGCAGCAGCCGCTCGCTGTTGCGCTGGGCCACAGAGACGGCGTGGGGAATGGTTCCGGTCAGCCCCGTGTCCTCGACCTCGTCCTGGGCCAGATCCAGATAGCCGATGATGGAGGTCAGCGGCGTGCGCAGCTCATGGGACACGCTGGACACGAAGTCATCCTTGGCCCGCAGCGCGTCATCCAGTGCAGTGATGTCGTGGAAGGCGATGACGGCACCGTTCAGGCACTGCTCGCTGCGCAGGACGCGCGCGGAACAGGAGAGGGTCATCTGGTCTCCGGGCGGACCGGCCCGCAGCAGCACGTCCTCGAAGGATTCGCCCCGCATGGCGCGCGCCACGGGCCGCTGGTCAGCGGGCAGGGCGGTGGCGCGGTCCGAGGCGAAGAACAGCAGGTCCGCTTCCTGGGTATCCTTCATGCCGTCCGGACGGATCCGGGCGTCCAGGGCCTGCATGGAATTGTTCTTATGGATGGCTGCACCGTCCGCGTCCACCACCAGCACACCGACGTCGATGGCGTTCAGGACACTGTCCAGCAGCTCGGAGCGCTCGGTGCTGAGGTTCAGGGCGTTTTCCAGCTGCCGGTCCTTCTGGGCCAGAGCCGCCTGCCGTGCATCCATGTCCCGCCGGATCACGGTGACCGTCATGGCAACCGCCAGGGTCACCAGCGGGCCGAGGATGGGTGCGGCCAGCCGCTGGCCGGTGACCGGTTCGGAGGAAGCGAACACGGGATACCAGACGATGATCAGCGGGCAGATGAAGCTCAGCAGGATGGCACCCACGGCCGAGACACGGGACCAGGCCAGCCAAAAGACGGGAAACACGCAGAGCAGGTAAATGCCCATCGCCAGGCCAAAACCGCCGTGGTACAGCAGGCCGATGGCGGCGAAGTCCGAAATCGGCAGGATCCAGTAGACGGGATACCAGAGCCGGTCCCAGGGCACGACGGCGGTGGCTGCGGTGATCAGCACCAGCAGTGCCAGCCCCGCCTGGAACTGCGGCCTCGCCATGATGGCCGGCAGCAGCGTTGCGTAAATAATGCAGAGCAGGGCAACCGTGATCATCAGCGGGGCCTGGCTGATCCGTACCCGCTGGGACAGCGGCATCTGATGGAAGTCGCGGCCGGATGTCAGGGAGGAGACCAGGCGTGAGGAGAGCCGTGACATGTATGTAAACTCTCCCCCTGGTAAGCGAACTGCCTGCTCCCAGCGTACCCGGACGTGCGTCGGGCTTTTCCCGCCTCCGGGAGTTAGTCCAGGGATGCGAGCAGGCAGGGCATGGTTTCCCGCCCGCAGACGGCAATGAGGCCCAGCATGGAGGACAGCTCCGCCGCCCCGGCCTGTTTCAGGCGCTCCTGGGCGCAGCAGGCCAGGGCTGCCAGCCGCTGGGCGCCGGCCATTTCACTGGCGATCTTGATGCTCAGCACCACGTCCATGGCGGCGTCGTCGTCCGCGGCGATGACGGCGGTGCGCAGCCGGTCGAAGCGGCCTTCCCACATGGCCACGTAGTTGCCGACGAACTCGCGGCAGGAAGCCGGCCCCAGCTGGTCGGCGAGATCCAGCAGCTGTCCGCGGTGCAGCAGATCAGGGACATGCTCGGCCGTGGCCATCATGAACAGACTCGTGCCGGCGGCGAGGGGGAGGATGAAACCGATGCTGTCGGAGCCATGGGTGTTCCTCCGCTCTGGGGGCCGCTGTGATGTGCGGGGGGTCTGGGTGCTTCATAAGGGTGCTTGATATCTATGACAATGCCAGCCTTAGCTCAGGAACGTCCCCCGGGAAGGCGCAAGATCGGGGAAAGATTTATTGCCGGCGGGAGCGCCAGGCATATACCGCAATGCAGCCCAGGGCCGCGCCGAGTGAATTGGCGGTGACGTCATAGATGGTGGCGTAACGGTTGGGCAGCAGCAGTGCCTGTGCCGCTTCAATGGTGCAGGAGACGGCAATGCCGGCGACGGCGGCCAGCCAGGTGCGGTCCCTGTCCAGCCAGGCGGCGCCGATCACGCCGAAGGGAACGAACATCACCACGTTGGCGATGGTCTCCACGAAGCCGTAGTTGATCCAGCCGGGCACGCCAACGCTGTGCAGTTTGCGCAGGATTGTCTTGAGCGTGCCGGCGGACCCCTCGTCCACGGGGGAAGGCCAAAACACCACCAGCGCGAGCACTCCTATATAGAGGAGAAAAAGCACGGCCAGGGTCCGCCGCTGCCGGACGCGCCGCGAGGCCGGTTTCGGCGCCGGAAGCGTTGGCGGGGAAGTCCGAAGCGTTGGCGGGGTTTTTGGAGCCGGCGGAGTCCGGGGCATCAGCGTCCGTGCAGCGGGAGGAGCGGGAGGAGCGGGAGGTCCCGGCGGAGGGGGCGGCGGCTGCTGCCGGGCAGACCCGGTGCCTGTCACCGGTACCGGCGTTCCCACGCCAGCAGGGCGTTCACGGCGGGGGACAGTTCCTGAACCATCCGCTGGTAGGTCTCGTCGCTGCGGCGGTACGGGTCCACGACGTCGTCCTCCTCCGGACCGCCCGGGTTGGCGGTGCGCAGACGCAGCGCCCGGCCCATGGCGGCCGTCCAGCGTTCGGAGGCCCCGGCGTCGGCCGGTCCGTCAATGTTCGGCAGCAGCCGTGCCAGCTCGCGCAGGGTAAAGGTGCGCCGCAGCAGCCCCGGAGCCAGTTCCACAATCTTGCTGCGGTGCGCCCGGCTCAGGGCGAGCACCAAATCCTGGCCGGCGAGGATGTCGGTGCTGAGCTGGCGGGAGATGAAGTTGGTGGAGTCGCCGCCGAAGACATTCACGAAACCCGCCACGTGCGGTTCGATGCCCGAGCCCACCAGCGCCCCGGTGCCGGCGCTGGTGACAGTGAACTCGCCGGGGGCCATGTCATCAAAGCCGGCCTGGAGCAGGCGCTCAGCCATGGGGGAGCGGCAGATGTTGCCGGTGCAGACGGTCAGGATGCGGAACGGGGTGTTAATGCTCATGTCCTCGGGCTTCGAATTGCGCGTCTTTGGGTTGCTGTGGCGGATATTGCGGATGTTTGGGAGCGCTAAACGGGCGTTTGCGGACAAATCCACGGTTCATTGCGCTGATGTTGAGGTTACCTTGTGTGGCCCTTGAGCATTGGCCAAACGTTGCATCAACCCTGCGGGAAGGACGCGCTTTTTCTTGAGGACGGGGCGGCAAAGTAATACCCAGCGGCAAGGAAAACCTTCCAAACGCCGAAACAGTTTCAAGCAAAACGAACAAGGGGAACACAATGAACAAGATGGCTAAAGGCGCACTGGCAATCGGCGTAGGCGCAGCACTCCTCCTCGGCGGCGGCGGCACCCTCGCCACCTGGAACGCGACGGCAAACGCCAGCGCCGGCACCATCGCTTCCGGTGAACTGAAGATGGAAGCCGGAACCGGAACCTGGGCCAGCAACATGACGGCCGGCGCCATCCGCGTTGCAGATTACAAGATGGTCCCCGGTGAGAAGCTGACCTACTCGCAGGACCTCAAAGTCACGCTGGTCGGAGACCGGATCACCGCCAACCTGAAGACCACGGACGCTGTGGCCAGGGCCTTCGGCAACGAAGCGAACATCACCATGGAATACAGCACCAACAACGGCACCAGCTGGACCCCTGCCGCCAACGGCGTCACCGCCACCCCGCTGCAGCTCGCGGCCGGTGTCCAGACCGTCAAGGCCCGCCTGGTGGTTGACTTCACCAACCTGAGCTCTAACACCACCGCTTCCATGAAGCAGGAGCAGGCACTGAGCGGCGTCGGTTTCAAGCTCGAGCAGAACGTGCCCACCGCCACCACCGCCACCCAGGCTCCCGCCCCGGTCGCCCCGTAGTAACACCCGCACCATCTTGTTCTAACCCCCGGCTGTGCGCGGTGCGCACGCTCCGCGCACAGCCTGTTCCCTCTGGAGACAAAACCGATGAAGAGCCTTCGAGCACTGAAAGCGGCCGGTTTGATCATCGCGGCTGTTGTGCTCGGGCTGATGACGGTCCAGGGGAGCTACGCACTGTGGAACGCGGCGGTACCCTCAAACGCCGGCACCGTCCAGTCCGCCAATTTCAGCATTCTGGTGAACAGGGCGGAGATGACCGGCACACCGGTCATCCTGAACATCGGGGAGCTGGCCCGCGGCACTGCCGCCTACACCTCCCTGACGGTCACGAACAATGTGAACGCAAGTTCCGCACTCCGTATCCAGCCGAGCCTTTCCGGGCTGGTGCCGACGAATAACTTTGCCGGCAACCTGACCGTGAAGACGGTTCCGGCAGCGGCGGGAGTGCAGTGCTCAGCCATTGCGGCTGCCACGTATGATGCCGCCCCCCGGATTCCGGTCCTGCCAACCCTGGCAATCGGCGGAACGCAGAACATTTGCTTCAAGGTGGAACTGAAAAGCAGCACGCCGGCCAACCTGCTTGGCGAGCCGATTGACATCCCCATCACCCTCAACGTGGCGCAAACCGCGCCAACACCCAAGTAAGCGAGGATAGGAACACCATGAGCGGTCGCAAGAAAGCAGAAGCCCCAGCCAGCCCCCTGAGTTTCATCGGCACCGGTGTCAGCTACATTGCGCTCTGCCTCGCCGCTCTGGCTGCCCTTGCCCTGGTGGTCATACCCATGGTCACCGGATCACAGACCTACAGTGTCCTCACCAGCTCCATGGCCCCGAAGTACGCTCCGGGCACCTTCCTTGTGGTCAAGCCCGTTCCCTTCCAGGAACTGACCGTTGGCGACATCATTACCTACCAGATTGAATCCGGCTCTCCCGCCGTCATCACCCACCGCATCACGTCCGTTGGCGCGGACCAGACCGGCGAAACCGTCTTCACCACCAAGGGCGACAACAACTCCGTTGAGGACGAGCTTCCGGTGCGCGAAGTCCAGATCAAGGGCAAGCTCTTCTATGCCGTCCCGTTTGTTGGCTTCATCGCCAACGGGCTGGGCAACTCCGACCGCGGTGCCATGGCCCAGTGGGGCGCCGTTGCCCTGATGGGTTACGGGGTTGTTGCCCTGGTCCGCGGTGCTTTGGCCAAAAAGCGCAACGACGGCGAAACCCCTGAGGATAACCGCAGCGCCGAAGACGATCCGTTTGTTTTCCCGGACCTCGGGCCGGTTGAAGGCGAGGCAGATCCGGACGGATTTGGCGATCCCATCCTGACTGACTGCGACGGCTGCGACCACAGCGGGCGCCGCGGCGAGCTGGGCAAACACCGCCACCGTCACGAGGCCAGGAAGCACGCAACTGTCTGATGAACGCTCCCCAACCAGCAGGACGTGAACGGTCCCGGCGCTGGACCGGCGCCACAGCTGCTGCTGGGCTCACGGGCCTTCTGTCCCTGGCCGGTGCACCGGCAGCCTTCGCGGCTGACGATGACCTCCAGTTCAGCCTCGACGGAACAACGTTCAGCTCCACAATCGCCGGTCCGGTCTTCCAGGACGGGTACCTGTATATCCCCGGCGCCGCGGCGGGCACCACGCTTTGGGTTCGGAACAACAGCTCTGAACCCGCGGCCCTGACCTCGGCCGCAGTCATTGTCCGGTCCGACGCAGAGCTCAATAACTACATGGGCCTTCGCGCAGGAGCGGAATCGAATCTTTCATCCCGCACGCAGCTGGGCTCCACGGGCAGCTGTGCGGACGTGAACCAGGCGTGGGAGCTAAAACCGGGGGAGGCACTGGAACTGGGTTTCCAGGTTGACCTGTCCTGGGACGCGCCGAATGAAACCCGCAACCGCACCGCGGAGTTTGATCTGCTTTTCCTCCTACAATCCGAGTCGGGTGGTATGGAACCACGGCCGGCATGCGCTGCAGCGGCCGGCGGGCAAGCTCCGTCCACCCCAAACGAGTCCTACCCGGGCAAACCTGCCGGAGCGGAGCAGCCGAGAAGACCTGATGCATCTTTGTCCGTGGTTCCCGGAATCCGCCCGGTTTCCGGCGCCGGCCAGGCTCCGGTTATTCAGGCGGCGGGAGCCCTGGCTGACACGGGAGCGGGGCGTTCAATCAACATGATTGCACCGTTGGAGACCCCCGTTGCCTTGGTTCCGGCCGGCTTCCAAAGCACTGTGGAACCCATCATCAGGTCCCTCTCAGGTACGCTCCTGATAGGAATGTCGGTACTTTTCACCGCGGCGGTGATCCTTCGGCTACGGAACAGGTCAGCAAATGAATAAGAAGCAGCTGGGGGCTGCGGCTGGTAATGAAACGAAGTCACAGTCCGGGGAGCGGCCAGGGTTGTTCGGGCGGCTCCGGAACCAGCCGGGGTTCCGGGCGGCAGCCATTGCCTTTGTTCTTACCGTGGCGCTTGGCATTGGCAGCACGGTGGCCTACGCCTATTGGAGTAAGCAGACAGGCGTCACTATCAGCGGGCAAACACTCCAGCCGAGCACCCCCATCCCTACCAACATCCGGTGCCAGCCGGCTTTCGTCAACCGGATTGTCTGGCCGGAGACTCCCGGTATGGACCCCGAAGCACGCTACATAGTCACGTTTGAGTCAGGGCTCTTGGACCAACCGATTTCCTACGCACTTCCTAGCGGAGCTTTGGGCGTGGAACCGTTCAACCTGGATCTCAAAGCATCGCTGGGATACTCCTTCCGGGAGCAGCCTCTGACAGTGACTCTGCGAACAGCACTTCTCAAATCTCCCTCAACTGCAACGGTCCGCGTTAGTCCCTCTAATCTGCTTTTTCAATCGGAACCGAGCGCTCCCGTCATGATGGGATATCAGAACCTGGGAATAGCCGGATTTCCCTGCAGGTCTTAGACCAGAGCATTTCCTGAAGTACGTCATGAAGCTGAGGACAAAATCATTTCTGCCGATGAGCCTAGAGTGCCGCCCGAGAACAAGCGAGGCATGATCCGCTGGCTGCTTGCTCTTCCCGGATACCGCACCGCCGTCGTCGCCTTTGCACTCACTCTGGTTCTCGGCATCGGCGGCACCGCAGCTTACGCCTACTGGAGCAAGTCCACACAGATTGCCATCGCCGGTACCACCCGGTCTGAAGTACCGCCAGGAACCGCGCCCGTGACAGCCAATCCCGTAATGGCGCCGCGTCCGGCAACGCCTTCCGGTCAAACCTGTGCAGCAGTCCTTAGCGATCTGGAGATGCGGCCCAACAGCTTTGCGGACGTCCGGTTCGCCTGGAGCCCCGCCGCAGCGGCCACCAGCTACGTCGTCACGGTAAGAAGTACGGCGGCGAAATATGACCAGACCCAGACTGTCAATGCGACCCAGGCCAATTTTCGGTTTGGACGGCTTCCGTCTGATCAGGACGGGAAGCCGGTAGGCAGCTCCTCGCCGTTCTACACCAAGTACACGGTTCGCGTGATGCCCATGAACGGCACCGTTGCAGGGGACCCGCTCTACTTCACCTACGAGTATGAGCATTACAAGAGCAACAACTGCTACTACAGCAATCCAACCGGCGCGGCACCGGTGGGTGATATCCAGCCTGCCTGCGACCTGCCCCCGTTCGACTCCGGCACGGACTACGTCCAGGCCCGGTTTACCTGGTCCGCGTCCACCGGCGCCAAAAACTATCTGGTCACCATGACGGCGCAAAATGGTTCCGGCTACGGCGGAGAGCAGGTTGTTACAGCAGGCAGCGCGACTTTCAGCATGCTGATGCCGAAGCCCGTTCCCGGCAGCGCTGCTTATCTGAGCCGCTACACCATCCGGGTCCAACCCTTGAACGGGGCGCTGGCGGGCGATCCGCGCTACCTGACGTATCAGCTGGGAGCCAACAGCCACCAGTGCTGGTGATGACCAGTCCGGAACACCCGCTGCTAACGCCCGTCGCCGTCGTCCTCGTAAACATCCGGAATGCCGTCCTGGTCCGCATCGGCCGTTTCCTCTTCCTCCACCAGCCGGTAATGCCGGTTGCGGATCCGCAGCAGGACGGCGGCCAGCAGCGCGGCGGTGACTGACGCCGCGAGGATGGCCACCTTCGCGTGGTCATTGTGCTCGGACCCCGGTTCGAAGCTGAGGTCATTGACCAGCAGGGACACGGTGAACCCGATGCCGGCCAGGATGCCGATCCCGGTCAGGTCAATCCAGCGGACGCTGGAATCCAGCCGGGCACGGGTGGCAGCGGTGACCACCCAGGTGGTGGCCAGGATACCCAGCGGCTTGCCCAGCACCAGACCGGCCAGGATGCCCAGCGCCACCGGATCGGTCAGCGCCGAGCCCAGCCCGCTGAATCCGCCAATGGCCACGCCCGCGGAGAAGAACGCGAACACCGGCACCGCAAAACCGGCCGAAATGGGGCGGAAGCGGTGCTCGAAGATTTCCGCCAGCCCCGGTTTGCCCGGCTGCGGCTGCACCGGTGTGCCGCCCGGGTTGCTGCGCAGTACCGGAACGCAGAAGCCCAGCAGCACCCCGGCCACTGTGGCATGGACCCCGGACGCGTGCATCAGTGCCCACACCGCCACGCCGATGGGCAGCAGGACCAGCCAGGCGGCCACCGGGCGGGTGCCGAAGAACCGCCGTTTGGTCTGCGCCAGGTACAGGAACAGGGCCAGCGGGGCGAGCATGATCAGCAGGTAGAGCAGATGCACGTCTTCGGAGTAGAAGAACGCAATGATGGTGATGGCAATCAGGTCATCCACCACGGCCAGGGTCAGCAGGAAGATGCGCAGAGCCGAGGGCAGATGCGAGCTGATCACGGCCAGCACCGCCAGGGCAAACGCAATGTCGGTGGCGGTGGGAATGGCCCAGCCGCGCAGCCCGCCTGAGCCGGCGGCGGCGTTGATCCCGGCGTAGATCAGGGCGGGAACGACGACGCCGCCTGCCGCCGCGGCCACCGGCACAATGGCCTTACTGATCTGGCGCAGGTCCCCGGCGACGAACTCGTACTTGAGCTCCAGCCCCACCAGGAAGAAGAACACGGCCAGCAGGCCGTCCGCGGCCCAGGCGCCCACGCTGAGTTTGAGGTGCCATGGTTCGTAGCCGAACTCGAAGTCGCGGAGCGCAAAATAGGAGTCCGACGCCGGGGAGTTGGCCCAGATGAGTGCGGCCACCGTGGCGATCAGCAGGAGCACCCCGCCAACCGTTTCCTTGCGCAGGATTGCTCCGATGCGCAGGAATTCCGGATAGCTGGAGCGGGCAAGGACCGTGCCGCCCCCGCGCTCGGGCGGCACGGGGCGGCCGGCAGGGTGGTTCTGCGAATCCGGTGCCATGGAACTCCTCAGCAGGGAAATCCTCCGTCGGGAAAGACGGGGTATCCGCATTCTGGCACCAACCGGGGGTGTTAACCCACCGTTGTCAGCCCATGAGGGCGCGGAATCCCACGATGATGGTGACCAGGCCGAAAAGCATGGAGGTGGAGACCTTCATCAGGTTCACGGTCAGGTACCGGGTAGGTGCACCCTTTTCATCCCGGGCCTTGGGGCTCTTGTAGGCCTCGATCAGGTACGGCGGCCAGACAAGCAGGCTCCACAGTCCGGCAATGATGAGGATGACCGCCAGGGCGGTGGGCAGGGCAATGCTGTTATCCACGGGTATCCGGCCCTATCGGCTTTCGATCCATTTGCCGGCCTGGCCGGCCTGGATGGTCAACGCCTTGCCGATCATCGGCTCAGCCTGCTTGGCAATCTTGTCGCCCAGGAACGGGATGGAGGAGCTAACCTTGCCGTCCACGTCCACCCGGGTGCCCTCGGCCACCGGGACCAGGCGCTGGACGGCGTTGACCTTCAGCGGAACCCCGCCCACAGAGAGGTCCACGGAGGCCTCGCGGGAGCCGTCGGCCGCCGGCGCGGACCAGTGTTCCTTCTGGGTGACGGTCAGGGACGTGCCGACAAACTTCTTGGCGATGTCCGGCAGCCGGTCCGTGGGAAGGGTGCGGACGGCGGTGAGCACAAACGCTCCGGCGGTGTCGCCCTCCACCGTGGCGGAAACCAGGGACCCGCCCACGTGTTCGCTGACGCTGCGCAGGAAGTCCTCGTTGGTGAACGCGTCGGTGACTGTCCGGGCGTCGTAGGGCAGGGTGGTCGAGGCGTTCAAAGCCATGGGTCCTCCAGATGTGGGATGTCGGTTTGCCGGTGCTCCGTGCACGTTGGCACGGGACAACCGGCCCGGAATCATCCTAATCTGCGCGGCCCTTCAGCTCCGAAACGTATCCGGCGCCCGGATCAGCGCTCCAGGCTCACACAGGCGACGGCGCGGTCGTCGTCGTCGGCCGCGCTCGGGCTCGCGGTGCCGCCGTCGTCCACGGTGATCAGCAGCGAGCGGCCGATGCCGTCGTCGGGCAGGACCCACGGCACGGTAACGCTGGCGGTGGAACCGCCGTTCGCGTCGGTGGTGAAGTTCAGATCCAGATCATCCGAGTCCTCGTTCCGGGTGTCGCTGTATTCCCGGCCGGCATCCGAGGGGGACGAGCCGCACAGACTCTCATGCAGGGTGGCGCTGAACTCCGTATTCGGCTCGAAGCCGCGCGCAATCATCTGCAGCGTGGTGTCCGCGTCCGTCTCGTTGATGGTGATGGTGGTGTCCGCACTGTCCGGCACCAGGGACTTGTCATAGGTGGTGGCGATGGCGTTGTCACAGTAGGAGCCGAACGTGCCCTGGATGATGCCGCTGGCAATGGGGCTGGGTGTGGTGCTGCCGCAGCGGTCCGGACTTTCGGTGACACCGGGAACGCCCTGCGCCTCACAGCTTTCCTGTGCCGCGCTCCCCGGAGAAGCAGACGCACAGGCCGCCGCCGTGTCCCCGCCCGAGGATTCCGGACTGGCCGTCGAGGTGGTGGTCGCTTCTTCATTGTCAGCCGAGTACGAACCGCCTCCCGACTCATTGTCGTTGCAGCCGGTCAGGGCCAGAAGGGACAGAAGCAGTGCGCCGAAGAGGAGCTGGGCTTTGCGTGCCATGGGGCAGTCCTTACGTGCGGAGGGAGCTGGGTGTGCCCGTGCCTTCCCAGCGTGGCAGTGGGCGGAATGAAAATCCAGAACACCCCGCCGGATTGGGGCCCGGGCAGCCCGGCTTGGGAGCGTCCGGGCCGGGTTTCCGGTTGGGGGTAAAACCCCTCAACCTAGCGTGCGGCCGGACGGGGCGGAACAGAGACGGCGCCGCCGCGCGGCTTTTCGCTGCAACTTCACCGAATTAGCGGTCTTTGCTGTCCCGCCGGGCTGCAGTGTCCTACCGTCAGCCGCACGGCACAAGGGGGAGTGCCCAAAGTCCGGCCGGTGCCATCGCTCCGCCGGATCTGACATCACTCGCACCTATGAGGGGAAGCATGAAAACACCACGTATCCTCCGCGGAACTGCGCTCGCAGCCGCTGTTGTCCTTACTGCAGGAACCGCCGGGCCGGTGTTCGCGGAGTCGGGGTCGGTCCGCGCCACCGTAACGGACGGCACCGGAACCGTAGCCGAGGCCGGCACCAACGCCGTGACCGACGGCGGCAAGGGGCGCCATCCGGGCAAGCCGGGGCATCCCTGGAAACCGGGAAAGCCCGGAAAGCCGGGGAAACCGGTCAAGCCCGTGAAGGACGAGAGCGCCAAGCTGCGTGCCGCCGTCACCCTGCACAACGTCTTTGACCATCTGGAGGGGCTGCAGGACGCTGCCGATGCCAACGGCGGCAACCGTGCGTCCGGGACGCCGGGCTATGAGGCGTCCGGGAAGTACATCGAGGACCAGCTGCGCCGGGCCGGCTACAAGCCCGTCCGCCAGGATTTCTCCTACGACCAGTTTGCGGTGACCAGCGAAGCCCTGGAACAGACCGCGCCAACGGCCACGGTCTATGCCGCCGGAACCGACTTCACCACCATGACCTACTCCGGCGCGGGGGACGTCACCGCACCCGTCAGCGCCGTGGACATCAACCTCGACGGGGACCGGGCCACCACCTCCGGCTGCGAGGCGGAGGACTTCACCGGATTCGCCGCCGGCAGCATTGCGCTGATGCAGCGCGGCGAATGCTCCTTCGGGATCAAAGCGGCGAACGCTGAAGCGGCGGGGGCAGCCGGCGTCGTCATCTTCAACCAGGGGAACGAGGCGGCCAATGATGACCGCTTGGGGCTGGTCAACGGCACCCTGGGTGAGCCGTCAACCATTCCCGTGGTCGGCACCACCTTTGCCATTGGCGAGGCGCTGGCCGGCACTGACGGACTGGAACTGCGGCTCAACATCGACGCGGGTGTGCAGACCACCAACTCGTTCAACATTCTGGCCGACACACCCCGCGGGAAAGCGGACCGTACCGTCGTCGTCGGCGCGCATCTTGATTCCGTGACGGTGGGGTCGGGCATCAATGACAACGGCAGCGGCAGTGCTGCCGTCCTGGAAACCGCCATCCAGCTCGCCGAGACCACCAAGAAGCACCCGCTGCAGAACCGGGTCCGCTTTGCGTTCTGGGGCGGAGAGGAGGACGGGCTGGTTGGCTCCGACTATTACGTTTCGCAGCTGGATCAGGCCGGACTGGACGGCACCCTGGCGAACCTGAACTTTGACATGCTGGGCTCGCCCAACCTGGTCCGCTTTGTGTACGACGGCGATGGTTCTGCGTTCCCCGGGAGTGACGCTCCGCGGCCGACGGGATCCGACGAGATTGAGAGGATCTTCGAGGAGTACTTCACCGGGCAGAAGCTGGCCTCGGCTCCCACCGAGTTCAGCGGACGCTCCGACTACTCGGCGTTCATCCTCAACAACATTCCGGCCGGCGGGCTGTTCAGCGGTGCCGAAGGCATCAAGACCGAGGAGGAAGCGGCCGTGTTCGGCGGCACGGCAGGGGAAGCCTATGACCCCTGCTACCACCAGGAATGCGATGACCTCGGGAACATCAACCGCCGCGGACTGGACCAGATGTCCGACGCCGTGGCGCACGCCGTCCTGACCTTCGCCCGGACTGACGCTGACCTGCGCGGCGGCGGCGACGTCCGGTCGAAGCGGCTGGCTCCGGCCGAGGTTGATCTGCAGTTCCGGGGTGATGAGGCGCTGAAGTAATCCGCTGACCCGGTAGGGAAGAACCCCGCAGCAGACAGCCGCCGCCCGTCATCTGACGGGCGGCGGCTGTTTGTGTGGAGACCTGTTGGGGGACGCCGTCGTCGTCCAGTGTGGAGAAGGTGCCGCTTCAGCACATCCAGTGTCCCGCTCGTGCCTTTCCGGGGCGGTCTTTCCGGCGCGGACTGTACGTTCGGCGGGGGTGGCCGGCGCGGACTGTACGTTCGGCGGGCCGGGTTCTCCGCCGGGAGCGGACGGGGCCCGCCGCGTTCCCGCCATGCGGGTAGTCTGGAAGAAAAGCCCCGGGGTTCCTCAGTGAACTTCGGGTTATTTGCGTTGCCTCACGTCAAGGAGCCCCTCCCCATGAGCCTGAACGGACTGCGCGCCGCCCTGGCCGAAGACCCGTCCTACGCACGGGTGCGAACCCTCGCCTCTCGCACCCCCGAGCGCCGCAGCGATGACCTGCAGATTGGCGCGCCGCAGGGCATGCGCGCGGCGCTGCTGGCGGAAATGGTGGACGGGCTCGCCGAAGCAGCCAACGACGCCGGACCCGCCAACGCTGCCTCCGCGCCTCCTGTGGTGCTCGCCGTGACGGCCACCGGCCGCGAAGCTGAGGATCTGGCCGCAGCACTGCGGTCCTACCTGCCGCTGGCCGGCATCGAGGAATTCCCGTCCTGGGAAACCCTGCCGCACGAGCGCCTGTCACCCCGCTCGGACACGGTGGGTCGGCGCCTGTCCGTCCTGCGCCGGCTGGCCCATCCCGGGGGACACCCGATCTCCATCATCGTGGCGCCGGTGCGCGCCGTCGTCCAGCCCCTGGTTGCCGGACTCGGCGACCTGCAGCCGGTCACGCTGAAGGTGGGGGAGGAGCGGCCCTTCAACGACGTCGTCAAAGCGCTCTCCGACGCCGCCTACGCCCGGGTGGACATGGTCTCCCACCGCGGCGAATTCGCCGTCCGCGGCGGCATCCTGGACGTCTTCCCGCCCACCGAGGACCATCCGATCCGCGTTGACTTCTTCGGCGACGAGGTGGACTCGATGCGCTGGTTCGCCGTCGCCGACCAGCGCACCCTCACCGGACCGCACATCACCCAGCCCACCGAGCTGTATGCCCCGCCCTGCCGCGAAATCCTGATCACCCCGTCGGTGATGCGCCGCGCTGCAAAGCTGCAGTCCCAGATGCCCGCCGCCGCGGACATGCTGGAGAAGATAGCCGGCGGCATCGCCGTTGAAGGCATGGAATCCCTGGCCCCGGTGCTGGTGGATGAAATGGTGCCGCTGATGGCGCAGCTGCCCGCCGGGTCGCTGTCCGTGGTGATCGAACCCGAAAAGGTCCGGGCCCGAGCCCATGACCTGGCCGCCACCAACGAGGAATTCCTCGCCGCAGCGTGGGCCACGGCGTCCGACGGCGGTGCCGCACCGCTGGATCTGTCCGCGGGCATCAGCGCGGATCTGGAGGCCGCGAGCTTCCGCTCCCTGGCCGACACCCGGTCCGCCGCACTGGCCAACTCGGTGGGCTGGTGGTCCATCACCTCCTTCAACCCGGACGATGAAACCGTCCTGGACATCGACACCCTGACCATCAACGCCCGCGAACCCCGCGGCTACCAGGGCGACGTGGCGGAAATGATGGAGTTCATCGGCTCCCGCGTGCGCGACGCGTGGCGCGTCGTCGTCGTCACCGAAGGCCCCGGGCCGGCCTCGCGGCTGGCGGAGCTGTTCCGGGATAACGACATTCCGGCCTCGCTCACCGAGTCCGTGGACACCGAGCCGGTGCCGGGCATCATCTCGATCACCACCGCCAGCGCCGGCCGCGGCTACGTTTTTGACGGGCTGAAGACCGGCCTGCTGACCGAGGCGGACCTGCTTGGCCGGGCCAGCACCTACTCCACCCGCGACATGCGCAAGATGCCCTCCAAGCGGCGCAACGCCGTGGACCCCCTCCAGCTGCACGAGGGCGACTTTGTGGTCCACGAGCAGCACGGTGTGGGCAAGTTCGTGGAGCTGATCCAGCGGGCCACCGGCGCCGGACAGAACAAGACCGTGCGCGAGTACCTGGTGCTTGAATATGCACCGGCCAAGCGCGGCGCCCCCGGAGACCGGCTGTTTGTGCCCACCGACCAGCTGGACCAGATCACCCGCTACGTGGGCGGGGAAACTCCGGTGCTGTCCAAAATGGGCGGCTCGGACTGGGCCAAGACCAAGTCCCGGGCCCGCAAGGCGGTCAAGGAAATTGCCGGCGAGCTGATCCGGCTCTACTCGGCCCGGATGGCCTCCAAGGGACACGCGTTCGCGAAGGACACTCCGTGGCAGCGCGAACTGGAAGAAGCGTTCCCGTACGTGGAAACCCCTGACCAGCTGACCACCATCAACGAGGTCAAGGCGGACATGGAGAAGGAAGTTCCCATGGACCGCCTGGTCTCCGGCGACGTGGGCTACGGAAAAACCGAGATTGCGGTGCGGGCCGCGTTCAAGGCCGTGCAGGACGGCAAGCAGGTGGCGGTGCTGGTGCCCACCACCCTGCTGGCGCAGCAGCACATGGAAACCTTCGGCGAACGCTTTTCCGGCTTCCCGGTGCGGGTGGAATCCCTGTCCCGGTTCCAGACCTCCAAGCAGGCCAAGGAAACCATTGAGGGCGTGAAGAACGGCTCAGTGGATGTGGTGATCGGCACGCACCGGCTGCTGTCCCAGGAGGTCCAGTTCAAGGACCTTGGCCTGGTGATTGTGGACGAGGAGCAGCGCTTCGGTGTGGAGCACAAGGAAGCGCTGAAAAAGATGCGCACCAACGTGGACGTCCTGGCCATGAGTGCGACGCCGATTCCGCGCACCCTGGAGATGTCGCTGACCGGCATCCGGGAGACTTCCACCCTGGCCACCCCGCCGGAGGAGCGGCATCCGGTGCTGACCTATGTAGGCCCGTACACGGACCGGCAGGCCTCCGCGGCAATCCGCCGCGAGCTGATGCGCGAGGGCCAGGTGTTCTTTGTGCACAACCGGGTGTCCTCCATCGACCGGACCGCCGCGCACCTGCAGGAGCTGGTCCCGGAGGCGCGCATCGCCGTCGCGCACGGGCAGATGAGCGAATCCAAGCTTGAGCAGATCATCGTGGACTTCTGGGAAAAGCGCTTTGACGTGCTGGTGTGCACCACGATCATCGAGACCGGGCTGGACATTTCCAACGCCAACACGCTGATTGTGGACCGGGCGGACCACTTTGGCCTCTCCCAGCTGCACCAGCTGCGCGGCCGTGTGGGCCGCGGCCGGGAGCGCGCCTACGCGTACTTCCTGTATCCGTCGGAGAAGCCGCTGGGCGAGGTGGCGCTGGAGCGGCTCAAGGCCGTGGCCACGCACAACGAGCTCGGCGCCGGCATGCAGCTGGCCATGAAGGATCTGGAAATCCGCGGGGCCGGCAACCTGCTGGGCGGGGAACAGTCCGGTCACATCGCCGGCGTCGGCTTTGACCTGTATATCCGGCTGGTGGGCGAGGCCGTGGCCGATTACCGCGGCGAGGCCGAGGAGAAGGCCGCGGAAATGAAGATCGAGCTGCCGGTGAACGCGCACCTGCCGCACGAATACGTGCCGGGGGAGCGGCTGCGGCTGGAGGCTTACCGCAAGCTCGCCTCAGCCGTGACCTATGAGGCGATTGACGAGGTGCTGGCCGAACTGGTGGACCGCTACGGCGAGCCGCCGCAGGCCGTGCAGAACCTCATTGACGTGGCACGGTTCCGGGTGGGCGCCCGCGAGGCCGGGCTGACCGATGTGGCGCTGCAGGGCAACTTCATCAAGTTTGCCCCGGCGGACCTGCCGGAGTCCCGCGTGATGAGGCTGCAGCGGATGTACCCCGGGGCCTCCGTGAAGCCGGCCCTCAATGCCGTCCTGGTGCCCAAGCCCAAAACCGCCCGGATTGGCGGACGGGACCTGGTGGACGCGGAGATCCTGGCGTGGGCGCAGCAGGTGGTGGACTCGATTTTCAAGGAGTAAGTCCGGCAGGGTGAATCGGTGGCCGGGACGCCGGACGGTGTGTCCCGGCCACCGCCCGGTTAGACCGGCTGGGTGAGCGCCACAATGAAAACGGCCACGCACATTACTGCGGTGGCGACGACGATCCCGTAGCCGATGCGCATGGTGCGCAGCTGACGGGCACGGTCCCGGCGCCATTCCCGGCGCGTCATAGTGGAGCTCATGGACTCGAATATAAGAGACCGGCTTGCCGGTTTCTTAGCGTAGTGAGTACGCGGACGCCGGTGTGGAGTACTCGTTAAGCACCGGCATCGGGGACTGATGGCAGCCCGGGGCTGGTGTTTTGTTGGTTAAAGACGTGTGCACGCAGCCGGTCCGGCTGCGTGCACACGGTTATGAAGAGGTTGTTGCTTACTTGCCGGCCAGCCGGCCTTCGGCCAGCTCCTTGGCCGTATCCGAGCGGCCCATGACGAACGGCACCAGGTACGCCAGCGTTCCCAGAGCGAGGCAGATAACCATCGGCCAGACGTTGTCCAGGGTCAGCCAGCTCAGCGCGTAAAGGCCGACCGCAAAGATCGCCATGAAGACGATAAAGGTGACGAGGTTGCTGACAAGGTGCCCTTCACCCGAGTGCGTGGGTTGCTTGGCCCGTGTTCCTGCCATGGTGTTCTCCGTTTCAAAAAGATTTCAGTAGCCGGCGGTTTAGTAGTCCGACGCGGCGTTCCCACCGTTAACAATAGCGATACCGGAGCTTGCTCCGATACGCGTGGCTCCGGCGTCGATCATTGCCTGCGCATCTTCACGCGAACGCACGCCTCCCGAAGCCTTGACTCCCATGTCCGGTCCAACGGTCCGGCGCATGAGGGCAACGTCCTCAACAGTGGCTCCGCCGCCGTTGAATCCGGTGGAGGTTTTCACGAAATCCGCTCCGGCTTCCACTGCCGCCTCGCAGGCAAGGACCTTCTGCTCGTCGGTGAGCAGCGCGGTTTCGATGATGACTTTCAGGATGCCGTTTCCGGTGTGAACCTCGTCGGCCACAGCGGCAATGTCGCGGACCAGGGCATCCCGGTCTCCGCGGCGGGCGGCGGCGATGTCAATGACCATGTCAATCTCGTCCGCGCCGTCCTGCAGTGCACCCCGGGCCTCGAAGACCTTCACCTCGGTGGTGGTGGCACCCAGCGGGAAGCCGATGACGGAGCAGGTCAGGACACCGCTGCCCTTGAGTGCGTTGCGTACGGTCCCGACCCACAGCGGGTTGACGCAGACGGATTTGAAACCGTATTCGGCTGCTTCGGCGCAGACCTTAAGAATGTCCTCACGGCTGGCCTCGGGCTTGAGGAGCGTGTGGTCGATGTACTGTGCAATGGCTGTAGGCATGCCAACCATCTTGCCACAGGCGGGGTGCGGTTGGGCCCTGGAAAGACGATGGCCGGGTAGGCATCTTTCGACGCTAACCCGGCCACTTGTTACCTACTCCAGCAGCGGACTACAGGAAGTTGACAGGGAATAGCGTCTGCGGCTGGACAACGGAAGGTGCGGAATTGAGCGTTGCTGCCGAAGCCGGGGCTGCTGCACCAACCACTGCAATGGTGGTTGCGAGAAGAAGGGTGGTTCCAAGCTTTTTCATTGATTCCTCCAAGTAGTAAATAACGACAAAGTAAAGTGTGGCCTACAGGCGTGAATAAATCGATAGTTTCGAGGTAAAATCTAGGCTTTTTTCTGAGAATCGCCCTGTACGATTCCAAGCAGTCGGCGGGCGGCGGGTGGCAGGGGGGTGACTGGAGTACTCTAGGCGGAACGAGTCTTGAAATGTCGAGTTAGGTGCAGTGGGAATTGGACAACTCTGTCGATCAAATGCTGAACGAGTACCGGGCACGCCTGCATTGGGACCGGCGTGAGTATAAAGATGCCTTGGAGAACGCTACCGAGGCGGCTAACAAAGCCCTGGTGAAGGAGGACATCACCGGGTATTGGCGGATGACATTTCTATTGGCCGAGTGCCAGATGGAGCTTGGCCTGATCCAGGAATTTGCAGCCAGCGCCAAGGAACTCTCCGAAAACGCGGCTGTTCAGGGTGACCAAGCACTAGCCGCCCGTGCCAAGGCACTGTATGCAAGGGCCCTGGAAACGTTGGGCCACATTGGTGAGGCTCTGGTTGTTGCCAAAGAAGCGGCCGCGATTGATCTCAATGAACCTGCGGATGCTGTGGACGAGATAGAGATGCTGCATGGTCTCGTTGCGGCTCTTGCCGAAAGCGACAAGGGTGGCGAAGCGTGGACCCACGCGTTGAGAATGGCGGAGTTAGCTGGCCAGCAGGATGACCAGCTGATAGCAGGCAAGGCATATTGGGCAGTGGGCACCGTAGCCTTTTTGAATGGCGATGGTGACAATGGTGTGCTTTACCATAAGTTGGCTGCGGATAACCTGGCTCCCGATAATGATGTTAATACGTGGGCATTTTTCAACCGTGCTTCCGCGGTAGCCCGCCTCTCCGCAGGAATCCTGGACCACGAAACTCTTGAGTGCATTGAGCGCGCAGAGCTTGCCAACTCTGTGGCCGGAGGCAGCCCCATCCTCGAACTGGAGATTTCGACAGTTCGAGCTCATTGGATGGTGTTGACAGGTTCGCCGGCTGAAGCGGCAGTCAAAATTCAGCAAATCCTCGACCAGCGTGAACTCCTCCCCGAACATACGCTGGCGGAAGTGGAATACGTTGCGGCCCTTGCTTTGCATGAACTGGAGCGGAATGATGAAGCACTGGATGCAGCAGTGCATGCTGAGAAGGTTTTCATTGGACACGGTTCGCGACGCAGGGCACTGGCGGCCCGGAACCTTATTGACAGCATCAACGGACTGTAAGCACCACTATCGGGAGTAGGCGCGGAGCACGACACGGCGGCGGAATCGCGCAGCTGCTTTTTGACGCTTCTGGGGGGAAGCATGGCACAGCAAAGATCGGTCGACAATGCAGTTCGGAGTGAATATCCGGAGGCGCGTTCCTCAGGCAGGGGAACAGCCATTTGCGCGTGTGACCGTGCGGCGGTATCAGGGAGCGGGCCTTTAATGGACGTTTCCATGGCGCCCGAAGGGCACGTCCTGCTGATCCTACCGCCCGGGGAAACAGTCACCGGACCCATGGCTGCGGCGGCTCATGACGAAGTGGCGCGCCTGGCAGGCAGCGAAAAGCTGCCGATGCTGCTCGTCCTGACCGGAGTTGAAGCTGTCACCCGGCACGCGCGTTCGGTGTTCAGCAACGCCCGGTCCCTGGCCGCCGTCGCGGTTGTGGGCGTGACGCCCGTGGACCGCGTCATCGCCAACTTCCTTCTGGGCGGAGCTGTCCAGCCCTGCCCCACCCGCTATTTCTCCAACGAGCAGGATGCCCTGGAATGGCTGCAGAGGAAAAATGTTGCCTGATGCTCCGTCGGTTCCACCCGCTGCTCTTCCTCCCGAAGATGACCGCCTGAGCCAAGTGGTGGAGGGCATCATCCGCATAGCCTCCGGTGATCTCAACACACACATTCCGGTATCCAAGGCACGGGACCAGGTGGACGCCGTCATTACGGGCATCAACCTTCTGGCGGGTGAACTCAATGAGGTCTATGCCGCCTTTGAGGAGCGGGTGGAGTCCCGCACCCGCGAGCTGCGCGAGGCGCACCTGACCATGCAGAAGATGGCAATGACCGATCCGCTCACAGGAATCGGCAACCGCTCTTCCCTGCACGAGGCGCTGACCGCAGCGGTCGCCGCCCGGAAGGACGGCGAGCCCGGCCCTGCAGTCCTCCTGCTTGACCTGGATGGTTTCAAGGACGTCAATGACAGCCTGGGACACGATGCCGGGGACCTGGTGCTGATCGAGATCGCCGCACGCCTGGTGGCGGCATCCGGCCCCGGCAGCGTGGTGGCACGCCTGGGCGGGGATGAGTTTGCCGTGCTGCTGCCGGTTTCCAGCGTCCAGCAGTCCCGCGGGGCAGCCATGAAAATCATGGACTCGCTCAAGCGGCGCATCACACTGGAGGACATCGATGCCTGGACCGGGGCCAGCATCGGGATCCATCTCGCGGAGCCAAACGAAGATGCCAGCGCCATCATGCTGCGTGCGGACACCGCCATGTATGCGGCCAAGGAAGACGTCCACCGGCGCATCAAAGTGTTTGAGCCGGTGATGCTCTACCGCAGGCAGCTGCGCCGCCGGACCGCCCGCGAGCTTCGCCGGGCCGTTCCGAACGGCGAGCTCTTCCTGGCGTACCAGCCCGTGGTGGAGCTGAAGAGCGGCCGGCTGCAGGGGGTGGAAGCGCTGGTGCGCTGGAATCATCCCAGCCGCGGCGTGGTGATGCCGGACGATTTCATCCCGCTGGCGGAAGAAACCGGGCTGATTGTGGGAATTGGCCGCTGGGTGCTGGGCACCGCGCTCCAGCAGCTCGAACAGTGGCGCCCGCTGCTGCCGGCAGACGGGAAATTCCTGCTCCGGGTCAACCTTGCGGCGTCGGAGCTGCAGAACATGGACCTGGTGGACTTTGTGCGCGGCTCCCTGCGCAAAACCGGATCGACGCCCGGGGAACTGGTCCTGGAGATCACCGAAGGCGCCCTTCTCTCAGGCGGAGACGTGGAGACCTACTCGCTGCGCTCCCTGCAGGCGCTGGGGGTGGGCCTGGAAATCGATGACTTCGGCACCGGCTATTCCTCCATCAGCTACCTGCGCCGGCTGCCCGTGGACACGGTCAAAGTGGACCGGTCACTGATCTCGGACATGGCCGACGACGACGGGCAGCTGCAGTTTGTGGCAGCGGTTCACAACATGATCCGTGCCGCCGGTATGGACGCGGTCTTCGAGGGCATCGAAACCGCCGAACAGGCACGCCAGCTGCAGGACATGGGCTGCTGCAGCGGACAGGGTTACTACTTCAGCAAGCCGATTTCAGCGGCTCGGATCGCCGGCCTGCTGCGGGAGGGGCAACCCCTCCCGCAGCATCCGGAACCGGAGTAACCGATCCGGCCTAGAGGCCCAGGGCGGTGTTCACGTCTGCGAGCACGGCGTCGAGCCGGGCACGGCCCTCGGCGCGGGCAGCGGGAAGATCCGCCGCGGAATCCACCGGAACAATCACCTCGAGGTAGCACTTGAGCTTGGGCTCGGTGCCGGAGGGGCGGATGATCACCCGGGTTCCGTCAGCCGTGAGGTACTTCAGCCCGTCGGTGGGCGGCAGCTCGGCGCTGCCCTCGGACAGGTCCACGGCGGATTCCACGGGGGAACCGCCCAGGGATACGGGCGCCTGGGCGCGCAGACGTGCCATCATCTCTCCGAGCAGGCCCAGATCCGAAACCCGGACCGAGAGCTGATCGGTCAGGTGCAGCCCGTGCTCCACGGCCAGGTCATCGAGTTCATCAAAGAACGTCCGTCCCCGTGCTTTCAGGGCAGCGGCCATTTCGGCCACTAGAAGTCCGGCCGAAATGCCGTCCTTGTCGCGGACCAGGCCCGGTGCCACGCAGTAACCGAGGGCTTCCTCGTAGCCATAGGTCAGCTGCGGCACGCGGGAGATCCATTTGAAACCGGTGAGGGTCTCCACGTGGGCAAAGCCGGCGGCCTCGGCCACCCGCGCCAGCAGACGCGAGGAGACAATGGAGTTGGCGAACACAACGCCCCTGCGCGTCTTTTCCCCGCGGACCTTCCAATGGCCCGAGGTAATGCGGCGGGTCAGATGCCGGCCCAGCAGGGCGCCCACTTCATCGCCGCGCAGCATCCGCCACTCGCCGTCGGCCGGGTTCTGAGCCGCCACGGCCACGCGGTCGGCGTCGGGATCATTGGCAATGACCACATCGGCGTTGTGTTCGACGGCGGTTGCCAGCGCCATGTCCAGCGCACCGGGTTCTTCGGGGTTGGGGAAGGCCACCGTGGGGAAGTCCGGGTCCGGCTGCGCCTGGGCCGCCACCGGGATGACCTTGCGGAAACCGGCGTCCTTCAGCACGGACTTCATGGTTTCCCCGCCCACGCCGTGCAGCGAGGTCAGGACAATCTTCAGGTCCCGCTCCGGGAACCGCTCGCGCGAGGCCAGCCGGTCCACGGCATTGATGTAGTCCGCCACGATGGACTCGGACACGTCCGTCCAGCCCTCCGGGGCAATATCAATGCTCTTCAGCGGAACGCTGTAGTCGATGCGGGCGGCAATTTCGGCGTCGTACGGCGAGACAATCTGCGCACCCTTGCCCGGGCCCTTCACGGTCCGCCCGCCGAGGTACACCTTGTACCCGTTGTCCGCGGCCGGATTGTGGCTGGCGGTGACCATCACACCGGCGTCGGTGTCCAGGGCGCGGACCGCATAGGCGAGCACCGGCGTCGGAAGCGTGCAGGGGAGCAGGAAGGTTTCGATGCCGGCGGCGCTGAACACGGCGGCCGTCTCCAGGGCGAAGGCGCGTGACTTGTGCCGGGCGTCGTAGCCAATCACGGCGCTGGGGGTGTACCTGTCACCGGCCGTGTCCTGCAGGAACGAGGCGATGCCGGCGGCCGTGCGGCGCACCACAGCCCGGTTCATCCGGCGGGGCCCGGCGCCCAGCGCAGCACGCAGGCCGGCGGTGCCGAATTCCAGCGTGCCGGCAAACCGGTCCGCCAGCTCCTCCGCGGCAGCTGCCGCGGCGGAAGCATCGGCGGACAGGTCCGCGAGCAGCGCCCGCAGCTCGGCGGCTGTTCCGGAATCTGGGTCTTCATCCGCCCAACTCTTGGCGGCGGTCACGAGCTCGTTCAGCTCGGCGGGATTCAACGTCATGGGATGTACCTGCGGATCGGGGATAGGAATAGAGCGGGGCCGTTAGAGCTTGCCGATGATGTCAGCGAGCAGCCGGGAAATCCGGGGGCCTGCAGCGGCTCCGGCTTCCAGGACCTCAGTGTGGCTGAGCGGTTCCGGGCTGATGCCGGCGGCCAGGTTGGTGACCAGCGAGATGCCGAAAACCTCCATGCCGGCGTGGCGGGCGGCGATGGCTTCGAGCGCGGTGGACATGCCCACCAGGTCTGCGCCGATGGTCTTGGCGTACCGGACTTCAGCGGGCGTCTCATAGTGCGGACCGGTGAACTGGGCGTAGACGCCTTCATCCAGGGACGGATCCACGGTGCGGGCCAGCTCGCGCAGCCGGGGAGAGTAGAGGTCCGTTAGGTCCACAAAGGTGGCGCCTTCCAGCGGGGACGTGGCGGTGAGGTTGATGTGGTCGCTGATCAGGACCGGCGTGCCGGGCTTCCACTCGGGGTTCAGTCCGCCGCAGCCGTTGGTGAGAACCATCACCTTTGCGCCGGCTGCTGCTGCGGTGCGGACTCCGTGGACAACGGCGCGGACGCCCTTGCCCTCGTAGTAGTGGGTGCGTGCGCCAAGAACCAGTGCGCGCTTGCCCGACGGCGTCAGCACGGAGCGGATGGTCCCCACATGTCCCTGCACCGCGGGGGCGGAGAAGCCGGGGATCTCTGTTGCATCGAGGGTAGCGGTGGTCTCACCGATCAGTTCGGCTGCCTCGCCCCAGCCGCTGCCGAGGACCAGGGCAATGTCGTGGGTGGGCACGCCGGTTTTCTCGGCAATGTACGCGGCGGCCTGCTGGGCTAGTTCAAAAGGATCGTTGTTCACTGGTCCAACCTACCGTGACTTATGCATGCACCGCATGGAGTTTGGGCTCGGGGCGGACCCTGCGGCGTTTGAGCGGGCGGCGGGGATGGGACAGAATGGACAACTGTGACGACCCAACTTGATTTTACTGCCCGAAAAATTGCGATCCTCGGAGGCGGCCCGGGAGGATATGAAGCTGCCATGGTAGCCGCGTCCCTCGGGGCGGACGTCACCATTGTGGAGCAGGACGGATTGGGCGGCTCAGCCGTGCTCACCGACGTCGTTCCCTCAAAGACCCTCATTGCCACCGCTGACGTGATGACCCGTTTTGCCTCGGCCTCTTCCCTGGGCGTGGACTTCGGCACCAGCGGGCAGCCCGCGGTGGCTGACCTGAAGATGGTCAACAACCGGCTCCTGGCCCTGGCCAAGGAACAGTCCAACGATATTCACCGGACCCTGGAGCGCGTGGGCGTCAAGATCATCAGCGGCAAAGGCCGGCTGCTGGACAACAAGACCCTCGAGGTTGTGACCAAGGACGGCACACAGATTGTCGAGGCTGAGGCGCTGCTGATTTCGGTGGGTGCCAGCCCGCGCGAGCTGGAATCCTCCATGCCCGACGGCGAACGCATCTTCACCTGGAAGCAGGTCTACAACCTCACCGAGGTCCCCGAGCACCTGATCGTCATTGGCTCGGGCGTCACCGGTGCGGAGTTTGCGTCCGCCTACAACGGCCTGGGCACCAAGGTCACGCTGATCTCCAGCCGCGACCGGGTGCTGCCCGGCGAAGATGCCGACGCCGCCGTCGTCCTTGAGGACGTGTTCCAGGCCCGCGGCATGACCGTGCTGAACCGCTCGCGCGCCGAGTCCGTGAAGAACACCGGCAACGGCGTGCTGGTCACGCTCGACGACGGCCGCACCGTGGAAGGCAGCCACTGCCTGGTGGCCGTGGGCGCCATTCCCAACACCGCAGACATCGGTCTGGAAGAGGCCGGCGTGCAGCTCGATGACCGCGGACAGATCAAGGTGGACGGTGTCTCCCGCACCACTGCCTCCAACGTTTACGCCGCCGGCGACTGCACCGGCGTGTTCAACCTCGCCTCGGTGGCCGCGATGCAGGGCCGCATCGCCATTGCGCACCTGATGGGCGACAGCGTGAAGCCGCTGAAGCTCAAGAACGTTGCCTCGAACATCTTCACGTCGCCGGAGATTGCCTCCGTGGGCGTGTCCGAGCAGGATATCGCCGAGGGCCGCTACCAGGGCGACGTCATCAAGCTTTCCCTGCACACCAACGCACGGGCCAAGATGATGGAGGTCAAGGAGGGCTTCGTGAAGATCATTTCGCGCAAGGGCTCCGGCACCGTCATTGGCGGTGTTGTGGTGGGTCCGCGTGCGTCGGAGCTGATCTTCCCGATCTCCATCGCAGTGACCCAGAAGCTGCACGTCGATGACCTGGCCAACACCTTCACGGTGTACCCCTCGCTGACCGGGTCCATTTCCGAAGCTGCCCGTCGCCTGCACGTGCACATGTAGGTTCTGTTTCCGTTTTGCCCGCATCCGCGGTGGGTTCTTCCACTGCGGGTGCGGGCTTTTTGCTGTCCGGGGCGGTTCCCGTCCGTTCCGGTCCGGGGCCGGCCGTTCCGGGCGTCGTCGACTGTGCAGTTCCGGCTGGCTGGAGCGCCGCAAAGCCGCCCGGTCTGCACATTCGAATCCTTTGTGCAGATGACGGGTCCATTAAATTCTTTCGTGCAGGTCCCGGCCTCATTCCCGGAGAAAGGCCCTGTTTGAGGCCGTCATCTGCACGAAGGTTTCCGAAGGCCCTGTTTGAGGCCGTTATCTGCACGAAGGATCTCCCGCTAAGACCCGCTAAGACCCACCTAGACGGGCAGGGTGCCGCTGAGTAGTGTGGGCACAGATCCTGCGGTGGTCAGGCCGAGGAAGCCCCCAGAGCCCTGCGCCCGCCTTGCAGCAAGCCGCCGTACCTGCGCCCGGAAGCCGCGGCACGCACCCGGCCAGCCGCCGCCGTCGGCCCCTGGAACGTCCACAGAATGAACTGCTGTCCACATAGTGGACACGATGTCCGAATGGTGGGATGTCGCTCATAGCATTGTGCACATAACCGCACTCCCACTGAGAAAGACCTCCAATGTCTACTATCGATCCCACCGCGAAACCTACGCCGGCACCGGCGCCGGCAAAGGCCAACTCCAAGGGGCGGGTGATTGTCGCCAGCCTCGTCGGAACGTCCATCGAGTTTTATGACTTCTACGTTTATGCAACGGCAGCGGTGCTCGTTTTCCCGCGCCTGTTCTTTCCGAATGCGGAGGGCGTGACGGCCCTGCTGAGTTCGTTTGCGGTCTTCGGTGTGGCATTCATTGCCCGTCCGCTGGGATCCATTGTTTTCGGGCACTTCGGCGACAAAGTGGGACGCAAGGGAACCCTGGTGGCCTCGCTGCTGACCATGGGAATCGCAACCTTCCTGATCGGCTGCCTGCCCACCGCGCTGACCCCGGGCTGGGCCATCCTCGGCCCGGCCATGCTGGTGGTCCTGCGCTTCGCCCAGGGCCTGGCCCTCGGCGGCGAATGGTCCGGTGCCGCACTGCTGGCAACCGAGAACGCGCCCGCCAACAAGCGTGCCGTGTGGGGAACCTTCCCGCAGCTCGGTGCACCGATCGGCTTCATTCTGGCCAACGGTCTGTTCCTGCTGCTGAGCTTCCAGCTGACCAGCGAGCAGTTCGACTCCTGGGGCTGGCGCGTTCCGTTCCTCGCCAGCGCCGTCATGGTGATCATCGGCCTGTACGTCCGGCTGAAGCTGGTGGAGACCCCGGCCTTCCAGAAGGTTGTCGACTCCGGTGAAGTGAGCAAGATGCCGCTGAGCCGCGCATTCAAGTACAGCTGGCGCCAGATGATCGCCGGCACGTTCATTATGCTGGCCACGTACGTGCTCTTCTACCTGATGACCACGTTCACGCTCTCCTACGGCACCGCAGCCAAGAGCGAGGAAGCTGCCCGCGCCGCGGCCGAGAAGGCCGGCAAAGCGTTCGATCCGGAAACCTTCGCGGCCGGTCTGGGCTATGCCCGCAACGACTTCCTGATCATGCTCATCATCGGCGTGGTGTTCTTCGGAATCTTCACCCTGGTCTCCGGACCGCTGGCCGAGAAGTTCGGCCGCCGCAAGACGCTGCTGGTGGTCACGGCCGGGATCCTGCTGTTCGGCCTGACCTTCTCCCCGCTGCTGGGCGGCGGAACCGCCGGTGTGATGACGCTGCTGATCATCGGCTTCACGCTGATGGGGCTGACGTTCGGTCCGATGGGTGCCATGCTGCCCGAGCTGTTCCCCACGAACGTGCGGTACACCGGATCAGCCATCGCGTACAACGTTTCATCCATCCTCGGCGCGGCCGTGGCTCCGTTCATTGCCGTGGCCCTGTGGCAGGCAGCTGACGGCAGCCCGTGGCTGGTGGGCGTCTACCTGTCCTCCATGGCAGTGCTGACGCTGATCGCCCTGTTCGTCACCAAGGACACCAAGGACGTGGACTACACGAACCACTCCAGCTGACACTGGTTCCTTAACGCCAAAACGGCTCGGTCCCCGGAAGGGGGCCGAGCCGTTTTGCCTGCAGCCTTACCGGCTTGCGCCGAAGCGGTTAGTCCAGGATCGAGGCGATCACGGCACCGGCGGACACCGTGGCACCGGGCTGCGCACTCAGGCCGGTTACGGTGCCGGACTTGTGTGCGGTGAGCGGCTGCTCCATCTTCATGGCTTCCAGTACGACGACGAGATCACCCTCGGCAACCACCGCACCGTCCGCCACGGCCACCTTTACGATGGTGCCCTGCATGGGGGAGGTCAGGTCGTCTCCGGTGGCGGCAGGGTTGGCCCCGCCGCGGCTGCGTGAGGACTTGCGGGCCTTGCCGTTGGTGCCGGCCCCGCGGGTGCCCGTGCCGCCGGCTCCGGCGCCGCTGCCGCCGAGACCGGCCGGGAGCACGACGTCGAGCCGTTTGCCGCCAACCTCGACGGTGACGCGCTGCCGGCCGCCGTCGTCGTTCCGTGATTTCTGCTCACCGGACCAGGCCGGGATGTTGTTGACGAAGTCGGTCTCGATCCAGCGGGTATGGACCTTGAACGGACCGTTCTCGGGAGCGAAATCCGGGTGGGCAACCACGGCGGAATGGAAGGGCAGCACAGTGGGCATGCCGGTGATTTCCATTTCCGCCAGGGCGCGGCGGGCACGCTGGAGGGCCTGCTCGCGGGTGGCGCCGGTGACGATCAGCTTCGCGAGCATGGAATCGAAGTTGCCGCTGACAGTTTCGCCGGCTTCGATGCCCGAATCCACGCGCACGCCGGGGCCGGTGGGAAGCTTCAGGGTGTCCACGGTGCCCGGGGCAGGCATGAAGCTGCGGCCCGGATCCTCGCCGTTGATGCGGAATTCGAAGGCGTGGCCGCGGATCTCGGGATCGCCGTAGCCAAGCTCCTCGCCGCGGGCGAGCCGGAACTGCTCCCGGACCAGGTCCAGGCCGGTGACTTCCTCGGATACCGGGTGCTCCACCTGCAGGCGCGTGTTGACCTCGAGGAAGGAGATGGTGCCGTCGGTGCCGACGAGGAACTCGCACGTGCCGGCGCCCTGGTATGCGGCTTCCTGCAGGATGGCCTTGGAAGCGGCGTACAGGCGCTGGTTCTGCTCCTCGGTCAGGAACGGAGCGGGCGCTTCCTCGACCAGTTTCTGGTTGCGGCGCTGCAGCGAGCAGTCGCGGGTGGAGACAACGGCGACGTTGCCGTACGCATCGGCCAGGCACTGGGTTTCCACGTGGCGCGGGGCGTCGAGGAAGCGCTCGATGAAGCACTCGCCGCGGCCGAATGCTGCGGTGGCTTCACGGACAGCGGAGTCGAACATTTCGGGGATTTCTTCGCGGGTGCGGGCCACCTTGATGCCGCGGCCGCCGCCGCCGAAGGCTGCCTTGATGGCCAGGGGGAGGCCGTGCCGGTCAGCGAAATCCAGGACTTCCTGGGCGTTCTTCACCGGATCGGCGGTGCCCGGAACCAGTGGAGCGCCCACCTTGGCCGCAATATGGCGGGCCTGGACCTTGTCGCCGAGCTGGGAAATGGCGTGCGGGGAGGGCCCGATCCAGGTCAGTCCGGCGTCGATGACGCGCTGGGCAAACTCGGCGTTTTCGGAGAGGAAGCCGTAGCCGGGGTGGATGGCGTCGGCGCCGGATTTGCGGGCGGCGTCGAGGATCTTGCCCATGTCCAGGTAGGATTCCGCGGCGGTGCTGCCGCCCAGGGAGTAGGCCTCATCGGCGAGGCGGACATGCAGGGCGTCCCGGTCGGGGTCGGCGTAGACGGCAACCGAAGCCAGGCCTTCATCGCGGGCGGCCCGGATGACCCGGACGGCGATCTCGCCGCGGTTGGCGATCAGGATCTTGGTGATGCTGCGGGTGCTGATCTGCATGGTCTGTGTGGCGTCCTGGGGTTCCTCCGGAGTGCTCTGCGGGGTTTCCTGCAGGCTTCCGGCGGGTGCGGTGTTGAACTGGCTCATTGAATGCACTGGCTCCTTTTGATCTGTTCGGAGCCTAACGCTCTTTTGTGGTTTCCAGCCATATTGCGTGCTCTTTCTGCGTGGGACGCCCCGGTTCATTGTGGGGACCCTACAAATGGCTGCGGTTCCCGGGGATGGGCCCGGCCCGGCAGCTGCCCCTGCACAGCGGGTGACAGCCTTGCTTCTCGGGCCCACCTGAGAACCGGGAGGGGCCGGCTGTGGATATCTTCCACACTCCGGCCCGATTCGTTGCGTAATGGAGGCATGCGTCCCAGCCGTCCGTTGCCTCCCGAACTCTCAAGTCCGTTTACGCTGTCCCGGGGGCTGGCAGCGGGGGTGAGCGCCGGTCGTCTCAGGGGTTCGGATCTTCAAACGCCGAGCCGGGCACTACGGATACCGCTAAAGGACGAACCGACACTTCTCGAGCGGTGCAGGCCGCATGCCGAGCTCCTGCCCGGGGCCGTCATCAGTCACACCACGGCCGCGCGTATCCACAAGATGGTGCTGCCGCGGCGGGAGGAAGCAGATCCCACGCTCCATCTGAGCAGGGAGCCCTCGCAGGCGGTGCCGAGACGGAGGCTGGTGACGGGGCACCGGATCGCGCTGACCGGCAGGGAGATTGTTGCTGTCTCCGGACTGGCTGTGACGTCAGTGGAGCGGACCTGGCTCGATTTGGCTTCAGTGCTTTCCGTTGATGAGCTCGTGGTTGCCGGGGACCATCTGGTGAGCGGGCACCACCGTCCGTTCGGGCCGCCCCGATTCGCGGTGATTCCATTGGCCGAACTGACTGCCTATGTGAACTCCAAAAAATGGCTGCCGTACCTTCAGCGTGCACGCGATGCACTGTCCCTCATGCGGGTGGGCGTGGACTCCCCGCCGGAGTCCTGGTTGCGGTTGCTGCTGCATCATGCAGGAATGCCGGAGTTTGTTCCGAACTATCCGCTGATGAGCGCTCAGGGGTATCCGGTGGTGTGGACGGATCTGGCCTGCGAGCGGTTCCGCACTTGCCTTGAGTACGACGGCGGTCACCACCTTTCGCCGGAGCAGCAGCACAGCGACCATCGGCGCGACCTGCTCACAGCCGAAGCCGGCTGGCACCAGGTGAAGATCAGCAAGGAAGACATGAGGCGCGGAAAGGCTGCTGTCCTCACGAAAGTGCAGCGCGGATTGAGGATGGGAGGGTGGACTCCCGGTCCTTCGTGCAGGTAATGGGCTTCGGGAAAATCCTTCGTGCAGCAACCGGCCGCATAAGCGCCGTCTCGGGCGGTTTGGGCCCGGGAGCTGCACGAAGGATTCCGGTCCGGCAAAGAAGAGGAAAGAACCCGCAGGAACGGAAGGAGCTTACCGGTCCCAGAGGTCCGTGATCTTGACGCCGGCACTGGCCAGCAGCTCGCGCAGCATCGAGACGGACAGCCCGACGACGGCGTGCGGATCGCCGTCGACCTTCTCGATGAACGCCCCGCCCAGGGAATCGATCGTGAAGGACCCGGCCACCTGCAGCGGCTCGCCCGTGGCGACATAGGCGTCGATTTCCTCGTCGGTGAGCTTCGCGAAGTACACCGAGGCGGAGCTGACGCCGCCGAGCGTGGCGCCGGAACCGCCGTCGTCGTCGGTGTCCCGGCAGTCGACGAGCCAGTGTCCGGTGTGCAGGACGCCCACCTTGCCGCTCATCCGGCGGATGCGCTCGCGGGCCACTTCGGGCTCCCAGGGCTTGCCGTGGGCTTCGCCCTCGAATTCGAAGACGGAATCGCAGCCGATCACCAGGGACCCCTCGGCCTCGGGCAGCGCAGCAACGGCTTCGGCCTTCGCACGGGCCAGGAGCAGCGAGGTGTCATGCGGGTCCGGGGTGCCGTAGCGGGCGGTGACGGCGTCTTCATCGACGTCGGACACCAGCACGGAGTGGGTAATGCCGGCGTTGGTCAGCAGCTTGGTGCGGGCGGGTGAGGCGGAGGCGAGGATGAGGTTCAGATCAGTCACCCCTCCAGCCTAGCGGGGACGGCGGAGGCGGCCGGAATGCGGAAGGCCGCCCCGGACATCCGGAGCGGCCTTTCACAGGGACAACAATCAGTACACTAGCGCGCCTGGGCGGAGGCGGGCACCGAGGCCTCGACGGCGTCGGTGACCTCGTCGGCCGTCTCGTCGGAGTCGTCGGCGAACGGATCGCCGTTGCGCTTGGCGTTGTACATGTCCGCATCCAGCAGGCCGTTGCGCTTGGCGACGATCGCGGGGACCACAGTCTGTCCGGCCACGTTCACCGCGGTGCGGCCCATGTCCAGGATCGGATCGATGGCCAGCAGCAGGCCCACGCCGGCCAGCGGCAGGCCCAGGGTGGACAGGGTCAGGGTCAGCATGACGACGGCGCCGGTGGTTCCGGCGGTTGCGGCCGAACCCAGCACGGAGACCAGGGCAATCAGCAGGTAGTCGGTGAAGCCGAGGTCAATGCCGAAGAACTGAGCCACGAAGATCGCGGAGACGGCCGGGTAGATCGAGGCGCAGCCGTCCATCTTGGTGGTGGCACCCAGCGGCACGGCAAAGGAGGCGTAGGCCCGGGAAACACCCAGGTTGCGTTCAGTGACACGCTGGGTCAGCGGCAGGGTGCCCACGGAGGAGCGGGAAACGAAAGCGAGCTGGATGGCGGGCCAGGCGCCGGAGAACCACTGGCGGATGGAGAGTCCGTGCGAGCGGATCAGCACCGGGTACACCACGAACAGCACGATGGCCAGGCCAACGTAGATGGCAATGGCGAACATGCCCAGCGAACCGATGGTGTCCCAGCCGTAGGTGGCCACGGCACGGCCGATCAGGCCCACGGTGCCCAGCGGAGCCAGCCGGATGATCCACCACAGGACCTTCTGGATGACGGCCAGCGCAGAGGCGTTCAGTGCCAGGAACGGGGCGGCGGGCTTGCCGACCTTGAGTGCGGCAATGCCAACGGCGATGGCGACGACCAGCACCTGCAGCACGTTGAAGTTCAGTGCCGTGGTGACGGTTTCCGGGTCAACGGCGGTGGAGGAAGCGGTCAGGCCCAGGAAGTTGGCCGGAATAAGACCGGTCAGGAAGCCCATCCAGCTTCCGGTGCCGCCGGCGTATTCGGCGGGCGGCTCGGCGTCGGCGTTGGCTCCGGGCTGCATGATCACGCCCAGCAGGATGCCGATCACCACGGCGATCAGCGCCGTGATCGCGAACCAGAGCAGCGTCTGCCAGGCCAGGCGCGCGGCGTTGGACACTTCGCGCAGGTTGGCAATGGAGCTGACGACGGCGGTGAAGATCAGGGGGACGACGGCGGCCTTCAGCAGCGAGACGTAGCTCGTGCCGATGGTGTTCAGGGTGGTGGTCAGCCAGTTGGGCTCACCGTCGCCAACGGTGCCCATGTTCTTGGCCAGCAGGCCCAGCAGCAGGCCCGCGATCAGGGCAATGATGATCTGCGGTCCGAAGGCAGTCATCCAGCGGGGCAGCCTGCGGCCGGCGGAAGTCTTGGGGGAGGGGGTCTGTGTGGTCACCTAAAGATGCTAGGTGGAAGTCATTACCAGAGGGGATTGCTTGTTGCGAAATGTTACGGCGGGCAATTGGTGCGGTCCGCGCCGGTTCAAGGGAAAACCCCCGGAATATGGCGGTGGATTGCCTGTCCCGGGGGTTATTCCGTCTTCTGTTGTGATGAATATCGCGCCTAAAGGAGCGGGGGCTATGCCTCGAGCAGTGCCCGGCGCAGCGTATCCAGCCCCACGGACCCGAGCTCCAGGGCACGGGTATGGAAGCGCTTCTGGTCGAAGTCCGCGCCTTCACGGGTGCGCACCTCGTCGCGGATCTGCTCCCAGAGCCGCTGGCCCAGCTTGTAGGCGGGGGCCTGTCCCGGCCAGCCGAGGTAGCGGGTGAACTCGAAGTTCAGCTGTCCCTCGGAGATGGCGAGGTTCTGCTTCAGGAACTCGTACCCCTTCTCGGCAGTCCAGGTGCCGGAACCCCAGCGCTCGGGGATTTCCAGTTCCAGGTGCACGCCGATGTCGAAGACCACGCGTGCGGCCCGCATACGCTGGGCATCCAGCATGCCCATCTTGTCGCCGGGATCGCTGAGGTAGCCCAGCTCGTCCATGAGCCGCTCGGCGTACAGGGCCCAGCCCTCGCCGTGTCCGGAGACCCAGCAGATGTTGCGGCGCCAGTTGTTCAGCAGGCCGCGGGCCGCCGTCGCCGTCGCGATCTGGAGGTGGTGTCCGGGAACGCCCTCGTGGTAGACGGTGGTGGTTTCCTTCCAGGTGGTGAAGGTGTCTTCACCGGCGGGAACGGACCACCACATGCGGCCCGGGCGGGAAAAGTCGTCGCTGGGACCGGTGTAGTAGATGCCGCCTTCCTGGGTGGGGGCAATCATGCACTCAATTTCGCGCATGGGCCCGTCAATCTGGAAGTGGGTGTCCGCGAGGTCCGCCACTGCGCGGTCAGCCAGGCCCTGCATCCAGGCCTGCAGCTCATCGGTTCCGTGCAGCTGCCGCTCGGGATCTTCGTCCAGCAGCCGCATGGCCTCCTCGACGGTGGCGCCGGGCTTGATCTGCTCGGCCACGGCTTCCTGTTCAGCGATGATGCGGTCCAGTTCAGCCACGCCCCACCGGTACGTCTCTTCCAGGTCCACGGCGGAACCCAGGAAGCGGCGGGACATCAGGGCGTAGCGCTCGGCGCCCACGGCATCCTTTTCGGGAGCCATGGGCAGCAGCTCATTCTCCAGGAACGCGGCCAGGTTGCGGTACGCGGCGCGGGCAGAGTCGGCGCCGGTGCGCAGGGCGGCAGTGAGGCTCTCGGGAAGGTCGCCGCCGTCGGCCAGTGCGGCGCCGGTGGCGTAGCTGTCGAAGAAGCCGCCGTCTTCGGCGTACTTGGTGGTCTGCTCGATGACGATCTGCACCTGGCGGCGGGCCGGCAGCAGGCCGCGCTCACTCCCGGCACGGAGGGAGGTGATGTAGCCGGAGACAGCATCGGCAACGTTGTGCAGGCGGCCGGCAATGTGCTGCCAGTCCTCCACGGTTCCGGTGGGCATGAGGTCGAAGATGGAGCGGATTTCCTGTGCCGGGGACGCGATGTTGTTCAGGTCCGAGAGGTTCCAGCCGGACTCGTGGATTTCCAGTTCCAGGCCCAGGCGTTCGTGCATGGCGTCGAGGGTGACGCGGTCAACGTCATCGCTCGGCTGCAGGCCGTCCAGGCGTTCCAGTGTCTCCCGGATGGCTTCGGCAACGGATTCCAGTCCGGCCGGGGAGTAGTCCGCGTACTCGGTTTCACGGCCGGGAATGCCCAGCGACGTCGCCAGGGATGGATCCAGGTGCAGCAGCGTCTCGGTGAACGCATCGGCAACGGCGTCGATGGCGGTCGGCTGACGGTTGTGCGAGCCAGCGAAGGACAGGGGTTCTGATGAAGGGGTCTGTTGGGTCACACGTGAAGCCTAACCGCTCCGTCGGACTTCCCCGGGCGATTGAGACGGCAATGTAACGTAAACGCGCGCCGCGGAGCGCTGTCTGCTACCGGAAGCTGCGCCGCCACGATCCCGGGCCGGGCTTGGGTGCGAGGCTGAGCATCCGACGCCGGTGCCAGGTGCGGCGGGCGGATTCAGGTGCGGGGCGGGGCGCGCCGTCGCCGGCGCTCAGGCCCATGACGACGGCGGCCAGCGCCGCCAGCTCCTCCTCCGAGGGGTTTCCGCCCAGCACGGAGAACAGCGGCGGCTGCGGCGGTGCGCTCTGCGGTTCCCGGCCCCAGGTGTCCGGCAGGTCCCAGGCGGTCACAGCGGGATGTTCCCGTGCTTCTTGGCGGGCAGCGAGGCCCGCTTGTCCCGCAGGGCGCGCAGCCCGCGGATCAGCTGGAGGCGGGTTTCGGAGGGCGCGACGACGGCGTCAACGTACCCGAGCTCGGCAGCCTGGTACGGGTTGAGCAGTTCCTCTTCATACTGTGTGATGTAATCCGCGCGTGCCTGCTCAACGCTTTCACCGGCGTCGGCCGCCTGCTTGAGCTGGCCGCGGTAGAGGATGTTCACCGCGCCCTGGGCGCCCATGACGCCAATCTGGGCCGTGGGCCAGGCGAGGTTCAGGTCCGCGCCGAGCTTCTTGGAGCCCATCACGATGTATGCGCCGCCGTACGCCTTGCGGGTAATGACGGTGAGTTTGGGGACGGTGGCTTCGGCGTACGCATAGAGCAGCTTGGCGCCGCGGCGGATGATGCCCTGGAACTCCTGGTCCTTGCCCGGCAGGAAGCCCGGCACATCCACGAAGGTGAGGATGGGAATGTTGAAGGCGTCGCAGTGGCGGACAAAGCGGGCTGCCTTTTCCGAGGCGGCGATGTCCAGGGTGCCGGCAAACTGCATCGGCTGGTTCGCCACGATTCCCACGGTATGCCCCTCGACCCGGCCGTAGCCGATCATCACGTTGGGGGCGTAGAGGGCCTGCATCTCCAGGAAGTGGCCGTCGTCGAGCACCTGTTCAATGACGGCGCGCATGTCGTAGGGCTGGTTGGCGGAATCCGGGATGAGCTCATCCAGGGCGAGATCGCCGTCGTTCAATTCCATGTCCGAAGCGAAGGCGGCCAGCGGAGCCTCGGCCAGGTTGTTGGACGGCAGGAAGTCCAGCAGTTCGCGGACAAACTCGATGGCGTCCTCTTCGTCGGAGGCCAGGTACGCGGAGGTTCCGGTGTTGGTGTTGTGCTGCCGGGCGCCGCCGAGGGTTTCCATGTCCACGTCCTCGCCGGTGACAGTCTTGATGACATCCGGTCCGGTGATGAACATGTGGCTGGTCTTGTCCACCATGACCACAAAGTCGGTCAGTGCGGGGGAGTAGGCCGCCCCGCCGGCGGACGGGCCCATGATGAGGGAAATCTGCGGGACCACACCTGAGGCATGGACGTTGTTGCGGAAAATGTCCGCAAACATGGCCAGCGAGGCAACGCCTTCCTGAATGCGGGCGCCGCCGCCGTCCAGGATGCCGACGACGGGGCAGCCGGTGCGCAGGGCGTGTTCCTGGACCTTGACGATCTTCTCCCCGTTGACCTGGCTCAGCGATCCGCCGTAGACGGTGAAGTCCTGGCTGTAGACGGCAATCGGCCGGCCGTCCACTGTGGCGAAGCCGGACACCAGGCCGTCGCCCAGCGGTTTCTTCTTTTCCATGCCGAACGCGGTGGACCGGTGGACGGCCAGGGCATCGAATTCAACGAAGGACCCGGCATCAACGAGCATTTCGATGCGCTCGCGGGCCGTGTGTTTGCCGCGGGCATGCTGCTTTTCGACGGCGGCCGGACCGGACGGCATTTGCGCCTGCTCCTGGCGGCGGCGGTACTCAGCGATCTTGCCGGCTGTGGTCTGCAGATCAAGGTCCTGGTCGATGCTCATCTGGTCTCCGGAGTGCGCAGTGGTGGGGTCAGGTGCCGTGCGGCATTTCTGCGTTAAGTAGGAATTGCACAACGCGCGCGGCGATTTATCCAGTCTAGTGAGGTCAAAGTCCCGTCCCCGGTGTAGGGATCCTACAACGTCGCGCCGCTGCCCTTGGCCGGGTGTCCGCGGGGCGGGTGTCTCTTGTCCGTCATCCGGTGACGGTGCAGCCGTAACAGTAAGGGGTGCTGTGAAAGGATTTCACCCGACCTGCAGGGGCTGCCGGTCCACTGGGGAGGTGCTGGACGCCGTGATGGAAACGGACTTATGGGTGGTGCTGCAGGCAGCTGCTTTGGTGACTGCCGGATTTGGTGTCTGGATCCTGACGCGCGCCTGCTGGGATTACGCCGGGGTTCCGGCGGTCCGGGACGCTTATCTGGAGCTGGTCGATGCCCGGATGCAGGAACTCGGCTGGGGAGCAGCGCCGGCCGGTGGAGGGTTTTCCCGGGCTGCCCGGGCTGTGCGTTCGGCGCGGTCGGAAAGGTCCGGGCCGACTGTCCGTTCCGGGCTGGCTGTCCGTTCGGCAGCCCCCCTCCGCCGCAGCGATGCCGAATTCCTTCGGCGAACCAGGCGTGCCCTCCTATCCCGGCCGCTTGACTCCGAACGCGCCGCGTCGCAAAAGGCTCTGCTGCAGCTGATCAGCCGGCCGGCCCTTTCGCCGGCGCAGCGCATCCCGGCGGCGGACCTGCTGCCGGAACTCGCCGAGACGGTGGCGGCGGCCACCACGCTCCAGGAGCTGGCCCGCACCGAGCGGTTGTACCGTGCAGCCGTCCGGCGGATGCTCCGCCGCGAGGTCCCCGGCCGTTTCCGTGCAGTCTTTCTCCCCGGCATGGCCCGGTATCTGGATTTCGTGGGCCGGGGAAGCTCACTCGGCCTGGCGCTTGGTGTCCTGCTGGGCGGCGGACTGACCGGAAACGCGGATCTGGTGGGTGCTCTGACCGCAGGGTGCGGGGTGGCCGGGGCAGTCTTCTTTACCCTGACGGTCATCCGCTGCGAGTCCCGGTCCTGGCCTGCCGGTGAATCCGGGGTGTGGCTGCATCTGGCGCGCAGGTTTCCGCAGGCATACTTCCTGCTGAGGCTGGTGCTGGCCACGGTGGTGGTGCTCTTTGCGCTCCACCTCGTGCAGGGCTGACTCCCGGCTGCGCAGGGCCTGGCTAGGTCCGATCGGGATCCTTCGTGCAGATCACGGGCCCAAAACTATCCGGGTGGGATCCTTCGTGCAGATCACCGGCCCAAAACTGGCCTTTGGGTCGGTATGAGCTCCGGATCTGCACGAAGGATTCCGGCATTCCCCCGGATCTGTCCGAAGGATCCGGTTCAGCGGCGTGAGCATGGATGCAGGCAGACGCGCTGAACATCGCCTGAAGCGGTGCGGCTGCGGAACTCCCTTGCCGGGAGTGCGGCGAACCGAACCCGCCTCCGATGTTACTGGTGAGTAACATAATGGGCTTCCGTGCATTAGCCTGTTGCTATGACCTCTCTCACACCTGATTCCCAGAACCGTTCCCTCGCCGGCCGCACCATCCTGATGTCCGGCGGCAGCCGCGGCATCGGCCTGGCCATTGCCCTGCGTGCTGCGGCCGACGGAGCCAACATTGCCATCATGGCTAAGACGGCCGAGCCCCACCCCAAGCTGCAGGGCACCGTGTACACCGCCGCTGACCAGCTGAACGCGGCCGGCGGCAAGGCCCTGCCGATCATCGGCGATGTGCGGAATGACGACGACGTCACCCGCGCCGTGGCCGAAACGGTGGAGACCTTCGGCGGGATCGACATCGTCGTCAACAATGCTTCCGCGATCGATCTGCGCGGCACCGATGACATGACCATGAAGAGCTATGACCTGATGGCAGACATCAACGCCCGCGGCACGTTCATGCTCTCCAAGTTCTCCCTGGACGCCCTGCGCCGCTCGGAGAACCCCCACATCCTCACGCTCTCGCCGCCGCTGAATCTGGATCCCAAATGGGCAGGTTCCTACCTCGCCTACACCATGGCCAAGTACGGCATGTCGCTGACGACGCTCGGCCTGGCGGAAGAGCTCCGCAAGGACGGCATTGCGGTCAACTCGCTCTGGCCGGTCACGTCGATCGACACCGCTGCCATCCGCAACCTCGGCGGTGAGACCATGGCAGCGGCATCGCGCAGCTCGGACATCATGGCCGACGCCGCCCACGCCGTGCTGACCCGCCCCAGCCGCGAAGCCACCGGCAACTTCTACACGGATGAGCAGGTGCTGCGCGAAGAAGGCATCACCGATTTCCGTCCGTATTCACTCGGTGCGCCCGAGGACAAGCTCATGCAGGACTTCTTCCTCTAGGATGACCCGCCCTGCGGCCGGATCCGGCCGCAGGGTTATGTCGGCGGGCCCGCGTAAGATCAAAGGCATGCAATTGCGTTACTCCAGCATGGAAAGACCAGGGCTTGACCAGGAACGCCTCCGGGCGGCACTCGTGGCGCCGCAGGGACCCCTGGCACAGCTGGCTGTGGTGGCGGAGACCGGTTCCACCAACACTGACTTGGCAGAGCTGGCGCAGCTTCGCCCCTCCGAGGTGCCTGACCTTTCCGTGCTGACGGCGGAGATGCAGACGGCAGGCAGGGGCAGGCTGGGCCGCACGTGGGAGGCTCCGCCGCGCTCGTCGCTGTTCGTCAGCGTCCTGCTCCGCCCGGTCAATGCCGGGGGCCGTCCGCTGCCCACCCAGTCCTACGCGTGGCTCTCTCTGCTGGCCGCCCTGGCCCTGGCCGAGTCCGTCGCCCGGCGCACCGGCGTCGAGGCCCGGCTGAAATGGCCCAACGATGTCATGGTGGACGGGCGGAAGCTCGCCGGCGTCCTCGCCCAGCTGGTGATGGACTCCTCCGGTGCCCCTCCCGCCGTCGTGGTGGGCGCCGGCATGAACGTCTCCCTCACTGATGAGGACCTGCCCGTCCCCACCGCCACGTCGCTGCTCATGGAATACGCCTCCACCACGGACCGCAACATCCTGCTGGAGGACTACATCCGCGATTTGGTGGACAAATACGCCCAGTTCCGGACGGTCGACGGCGATGCCTCCCGCCCGTGGGCGGACGGCACCTCGCTGCTGGAAAAGATCAGTGCCCGGATGGCAACCCTGGGCCAGGAGGTGCGCGCCGAACTTCCCGGCGGCAAATCCCTGACCGGCCGCGCCGTGGCCCTGGACGCCTACGGCTCGCTGGTCCTGGTGGACGGCACCGGTGAGCGGCATGCCGTCGTTGCCGGCGACGTGGTGCACCTGCGGGCCGTTCAGGCGTGAGCATCCGGCTGAATCTGGCGCCGGGGGAGCGGATCATCGTGGCGGGCAGGCCGCACGCCCGTCAGCTGCTCTGGCCGCTGGCTCTGGCCGTGATGGTGTGCGCGGCGGCCGGTTTCGGCTGCGGCTATCTGGACCGGGACGCCCTGCCCGGACAGCTGGCCGACTGGCGCGGCTACCTGCAGACCGCCGTCGTCGTTATTGCAGCGGTCCTGCTGGCGCGCTTTTGCGTGCCGCCGGTGCTGCGCTGGGCGTTTTCGCGGTACATCGTGACCAACCAGCGCCTGATCCACCGGCAGGGCGTGCTGCGGCGGCGGGAACGCGAACTGGCGCTCGCCTCGGTCTTCCAGCTGGAGGCCTGGCAAACCGTACCGGACCGTATGCAGCGCTCCGGAACGCTGGTGGTGGATGTGGGCTACGGTCAGGCAGTGCACTATGAACATGTCCCCGAAGTGCACCGGTTCAAGGCCATTGTGCTTGCGGCCATAGGGCAGCTGCCCATGACCGCCATGTTTGATGGTGTAGATATTGATGGAGATGGGGAATACGACTACGAAGGGAGGGGCGATGAGTGAGGAAGGCCGCGACGTCGGTGCGGATCCCGAACCCATGACGCTCTCCATGCCCGCTGTCCGACCCCGAGTCCAGCCCGAAGGTGCAGGTCCGGACGCGGAGCACGGCTCCGGGACGTCTGCCGGTTCCGGTGAGCCCGGCGCCGCCGGCTCAAGTGTCATTGACCGCGAGGACGTGCGGAAGCTGGAGGCCCAGCTGATTGGCGGACCGCGAACCCTCAAACGGCGTGAAGCCGCCGCTGAAGCAGGGGTCTCCCTCTTGTCCGCGCGCAAGCTGTGGCGCGCGATGGGCTTTCCCAACCTGGATGACGACGCCGTGTTCTTCACGGAGCAGGACCGCGAGGCCCTGACTACGGTCATTGAACTTGTCCGGGATGAGCAGCTGACCGAAGAGGCTGCCATTTCGATCATGCGCTCGATCGGCCAGATGACTGACCGCATGGTGGTGTGGCAGATCGAGGCGCTCGTTGAGGAAATGGTGGTCCAGCGCGGCATTCCCGACGCCGAGGCCCGCAAAGCACTCGTGGCTGCCCTGCCGGCCCTGATCGAACCACTGGAAAAGACCCTCGTGTACGCCTGGAAGCGGCAGATGAACTCTGCCGTCCAGCGGCTGGCGCTGCGGGCCGAGGCCGGTCTGGCCAGCCATGACGGCTCCGCGTCGGATGACAATCCGCTGCCGCTGGCCCGTGCGGTGGGCTTCGCAGACTTGGTGTCCTACACGTCCCTGTCCCGCCAGATGAATGAAAAGACCCTTGCCCAGATGGTCCAGCGCTTCGAGCACAAATGCGCCGAGATCATTTCGGTGGGCGGCGGCCGGCTGGTGAAAACCATCGGCGATGAAGTGCTCTTCAACGCGGAAACCCCGGAAGCGGGCGCTGAAATCTCCCTGGCGCTGGCCAAGGCCTTCACCGAAGACGAACTGCTGCCGGCGGCCCGGGTGTCCCTTGTGTGGGGAAGGGTGCTGTCCCGGCTGGGCGATATTTACGGTCCCACCGTGAACCTGGCATCCCGGCTAACGTCCCTGGCCGAGCCCGGAACGGTGCTGACGGATGCCTCCACAGCAGCCGCACTGCGGAACAATGACCGGTTTGTCCTCATCCCGCACCAGCCCCGCAATGTCCGCGGGTTCGGTGAAATCCATCCGGTAACCCTGGCCCGCGGAACGGGACCGGGCCTGATCCTGGACTAGGGACCGGTTGGTTCTGCAGGGCACAGATTCGGTGCCTGCGGACACTGCCCGGAGTGTTGGCAGGCGGCATCGGGCCGCTATCCCGCAGATTCCGCTAGGGTGATGTGACAAGGCGTAATATGTGTCACTGCTGTGGTCCACACAGCGGGCAGCTTCCGGATAGGGCGTGAATGAACTCCGACGAAACGACATCCCCGGGTTTGGAACTCCGTGCAGTCTTTGGGTACGCCTCAGACCGCGGACTGCGCCGGGAACAGAACGAGGATTCGCTGATCGCAGCGGATCCCGTGTTCGCGGTTGCCGACGGCATGGGCGGACATGAAGCCGGGGAAGTGGCGAGCAGCATCTGCGTCCGCACCCTGGGGGAAGCGCCGTTTGTGGGTGAACACCTTCAGGAGGTGGGAGCCGATGAACTGCGGGCACTGCTGCATGAAGCCGACACCCGAATCCGCGAGGCCACCGGCGGCCGCGCAGGCACCACGGTCACCGGAGCGGTCCTTGTTTCGGGGAACGGCGTTCCCTGCTGGCTGGTCTTCAATGTAGGAGACTCCCGCACCTATCGGCTGACCGGCGGAGTGCTGGAACAGATCACCGTGGATCACAGTGAAGTCCAGGAACTGGTGGATATGGGCCAGATTACTCCTGATGAAGCCCTCATCCATCCGCGCCGCCATGTCGTGACCCGCGCACTGGGAACAGGCAGCGACACCCAGGCCGACTACTGGCTGGTCCCCGTTGAACCGGGCGACCGGCTGCTGGTCTGCTCCGACGGGCTGACCGGAGAAGTCAGCGACGGACAGCTGCAGCAGATCCTGGCCTCCGTTGCCAACCCCCAGGATGCCTGTGCCGCCATGGTCGAGGCGGCGCTTCGCTCGGGCGGGCGGGACAACATTACGGTGCTGGTGGTGGATGTGGAGACAGTCCACCAGGGCAACGGACAGGCCGCCGCAGGCATGTCCGCCGCAGCGGAACCGCAGCCGGCCGCCGCCACGACGGACTCGTAAACCTGACGGTCCTCATCCCGGGACCCGGCTTGACTCCTCGTTCAGGAACAGCTGAAGCACCTGGACGGGTTTACCCGGCTGAATCAGCTGCGCCCTGCCCGGAGGGAGGGTACGGGCCCGCACCCCGTTAATCAGGGTTCCTTCCGCCCGGTCGCCGGAGAGGATCAGTGCGGCGCTGCCGGAATCGCGCAGTGCCGTCAAGAACGGTTCATACATTCCCCGGCTGGCCCCGCGCACCCGCCGCGACAGGACGGCGTGCAGCCCGATTTCAGGTGCCAGCGGCAGGAACGGGGTCAACCGGCTCAGCGGCGAGGAGCCGCCGGCGGTCAGCACGTCATAGTCATCAATCACCAGTACGATGCGCGGCAGGCCGGCCAGCTCCGCCGGAGCAGCCGAGGCCCGCTTCTCCAGCTCTCCGGCGACGGCCGCCGCGAGTTTCTCCGCCAGGGCAGCGCTGGTGGCATAGCCGCCCAGGGAATCGCCCGGGACTTCGCCGGCGAGGCTGCGCCGGGGATCAAAGACAGCAAACACGATGTCCCGGGGCTGCTGGGACATCATGCGGCGGATGACGGACCGCAGGACGTTGGTTTTGCCTGAGGCGTCATCGCCCATGATGAGCAGATGCCGCTCCCGGCCGTGCAGGTCAAGAATCTCGGTGCCAAGATCGGCTTCGCGGAGACCCAGCGGCACGGCGGCCGCTGCGCCGGGGGTGGGGACCGTTTCGGCGGAAACAGCGGCGGGCAGAATCCGGACCTGCATGGCCCGCTCGCGGGTGGCCGCCGCTACGGCAGCCACTAAATCCTGCAGGCCGCTCGCAGCGGAACCGTCATCTGTTCCCGCATCGATGCGCGGCAGGGCGAAATGTCCCTGGAGCTTCGAGCCGGTCAGTGACCGCCCGGGGCTTCCGGGACTGACGGCTTCGGCCATCTTGCGTCCGTGGGCGGATTCTCCGGGATCGGCCAGCCGGAGTTCAATCCGGTTACCGAAGAAGCTCTGCTGCGAAATGCGGATTTCATTCATCCGTGAGCACGTGGCGATGACGTGAATGCCGTAGCCTGCGCCGCGGCTGATCAGTGCGTGGACCGGCTTCTCGATGTCCTCGAATTCGTCGCTGAGCTGCCCGTAGCCGTCCAGCACCAGGACGATGTCGGCGCTGGGAAGCTCCGGGATCCCGCCGCCGGCGCACCGTTTGCGGAGGGTGGGCAGCGAATCCACCTGGTATTTCTCGAAGAGGTGCTCCCGCAGGGCGAGCATGGCCACCAGTTCGTCCACGGTCCGGCGGATCACTTCCCGGTTGGTGCGGACGGCCACCCCGCCCACATGCGGAAGCCCGTCCAGCGGCAGCAGGGCACTGCCGAGCAGGTCGATGCCGTAGATTCCCACTTCCGCGGGGCTGTGGGTCAGCGACAGCGCGGCAACGATGGTCCGCAGCGCGGTGCTTTTGCCTGTTTGAGGGCCGCCCACAATGGCAGCATTGCCGCCGTTGGCTGCCAAATCCAGCTCCCACACGCCCTGCCACTGTTTGGCGGGATCATCGAGCAGCCCCACGGGAATCCGCAGAGATCCGCCGCAGGCAAGCCGCAGGTTTTTCCCGGTGGACAGCCCGCCGGCCGCCTGGTCCAGTGCAATGCCGCGGGGCAGCGGCGGCAGCCAGATGGGGTCCACCGCCCGCGGGAACGCGGAAAGAGTGTCCATGAGCGCGGACAGGACGGTGGGTCCGGTGGTGCGTTTGGAGGACGACGTCGCTGCCGGGGACGCGTCGTCGGCCGCGGGCCGTGCCTCAAGGGACGCGGCATAGCGGGGCACCTGAAGGACCCGGGGCGGCAGGACGGCGTCGTCCTGCCCGGTTTCCTGTGCGGCCTCCAGCGGACCGGAAACATAACCGGCCTTGAACCGGGTGTAGGTAGTGGTGTCCACCTTCAGGTATCCGAAGCCGGGCACCGGGGGCAGGTGGAAGGCATCCGGGGTGTCCAGCACGGTGCGGGACTCGCCCTCCGAAAGGGTCCTTAGCCCAATGCGGTAGGACAGGTACGTTTCCAGGCCGCGGAGTTTGCCGGCCTCAATCCGCTGGCTTGAGAGCAGCAGGTGCACGCCGATGGAGCGGCCGATGCGGCCAATGGACAGGAAAAGTTCGATGAAATCCGGGCGGGCGGTGAGGAGTTCGCCGAACTCATCAATGATGACCACCAGGTGCGGCAGCGGGGCCGGCTCCCGTCCCTGCAGCTTCAGTTCCTGCCGGTGCAGCTGATAGTCGGTGATGCTGGCAAGGTTTCCGGCCGCTTTCAGGACTTCCTGCCGGCGCTGGATTTCACCTGCGAGGCTGGCGTATACGCGCTCAATCAGGCTGACGTCGTCCGAGAGGTTGGTGATAACGCCGGCCACCTGCGGGGCGCCGGCGAACGGGGCAAACGTGGCCCCGCCCTTGTAATCGACCAGCACCATGGCCAGGACCTCGGGCGAGTGCGTGGCGAGCAGGCCCACCACCATGCTGCGCAGCATCTCGGACTTGCCGGACCCGGTGGCACCCACGCACAGGCCGTGGGGCCCGTGGCCAAACTGCGCGGACTCCTTCAGATCCAGCAGGGCCGGCCTCCCCCGGTCATCCGGTCCCAGGGGGACCCGCAGGAAATCCGCCTCCCCGCGGGGCTTCCACAGCCGCCGGATGTCCGCTTCATCCAGGCGGGGCGAAAGCCCCAGCATTTCCAGGAACCCCTGGGCTGTTTCGCTGCTGTCATGTTCCAGCGAATCCGGTGCAAGCCGAAGCGGCGCCAGCTCACGGGCCAGCGCCTCCGCCAGGGGCAGCGGAAGATCATCCAGCCTGCCGCGTTCGACGGCGGGAAGCACCGCGTCCGCCCGGTAGTTTTCCACGATGAACGCCCCGCGCGGGCCGTCGGGGTCTTCGCTGATCCGCACCGAGACTTCTCCCGGCTCCTGATTGCGTTCGGCCACCAGAAACACCGTGGTGATGCCCAGCGAACCGGCCGAGGCTTCCTGATCCGGCACCTGCAGCTCGGACGGAAGCAGACCGTAGGAGTCGCTGAGCACCAGGAGCCGGGGCAAAGCGGTGCCCACGCCGCCGCGCAGGAAGTCCCTGCGGGATTCGGCTGCCCGGGTGGAGCGCCGGTGCAGGTCTTCGCTGAGGACGCCGCTGAGGTCTTCCGCGGTGGGAGCCAGCCGACGGACGGGACCCGTGGCGTGGCGGGAACTTTGATCCGCCAAATGGGGCAACCAGGTGGCCCACTCCCAGTCATCGCGCCGGTCCGGCGGTGCGATGAGCGCAAGGTGCAGGTCTTCGGGGGAGTGGAAGGCGGCCCCTTCGGTGAGCAGGAGCCTGGCCACCCGCGCAGTGAAGCGGCGGGACCCCACCACCGAGACGTTTCCGGCGCAGTCCAGCGGAACGGTCAGCGGCAGTTCGGGACTGGATTCGTAGCGCTGTTTGAGGATCTCCGCCTCGGTGGTCATAAAGGTGTCGGTCTGGGCCAGGGCCGAGCCGGAGGTGTGGATGGTGATGTCACGGCTGCGGCGGGAGCCGGTGCCGATCCGCACATGAAGGAAGTCCTCATTATGCCGGCGGCGTTCCCAGAGCCGTTTGGTGTCCCTGATGATGTCGAACAGGGCATCCGGGGGCGGGCTGGAGGTCCGGGCGACGGCCAGCGCGGCTTGTTCGTCCGAGCGGAGCGCAGTACGGCAGCGCTCCAGGTATTCCAGATAGTTCTCCCGCTGCTCCCGGCGCTGTTTTCCCTGTCTGCCGCGCTGGCTGAGCATCATCAGGACAGAGGCAAGGATGGTCACGATCATCATCAGTGCTCCCACGGCAGCCAGGGGTGAGCCGCGGAAAAGCATCATGACCGTCATGGAGACGCCCGCTCCCAGCAGGGGAACCAGGGACATCATGTTCATGCCGGTTTTGCTGCCTTCCACGGGAGGCGGGGCATCGAGGGAAAACGCTGCCATGGTTCGTGCCGGAGCGGTGGTCCGTGCGGGCCGGTGGAGGACTCTGGTGCTCATGCCGGAGTTCTCCCTGCCTGAGCCGGTCCTGCAAATTCTGCCGATGCCGTAAATCCTGCAGAGCCCGTACATCCTGCTCCTGCTCCTGCTGCTGCAGCTGCGGGCCGGCGCGGGCCGGTTCCTGACACGGCAAGGGACAGGACCTGTGCTGCCAGGGACACCGCTTCAAGGCGGGTCCGGCGGGACAGCAGAGACGGATTCACAGCGGTTCCGGCTGCCAGATGCCGGTCATAGCCCAGATATGCTGCGGCGATGCCGCTGCGGCGAAGCCTTTCCGCGTGCCGGGACGCGGACTCTGCGCCGTCCCTCGTGCCCTGGACCACCAGTACCAGGAGGGGCACGGAACCGAGGAGCGGGTCGAGGTGCCAGGCAGCGGAGTAGTGGACGGCGTCCGCCACTGCCGCAGTGCCGGCCGGGGTGACGAAGAGGGCCAGATGGGAGTTTTCCAAGGCCCAGCGGGCAGCCGGTGCAGCGGGTCCTGCGCCGCAGTCGAAGACCGTGACGGGGCAGTACCGGGAAACGGTCCGGGACAGCAAAGAGGCTGCCGCGTGGGCAGGAACCGGGCCGCCGGAGAGATTCCGGGCCAGGGGTCCGGCCGGTGTCCATGCCGGCGCCGCCGTCCCGGCGGTGTTGCGGGCGGCGGCACCCCGCAGATTGGTGGCCGTTGGGGCATGGGGGTTCCGGCGCCCGGTGACCAGCAGATTGGGCGGCCCCGCAACCGCCAGCAGCGCTGCCAACTGCTGCACTGAGGCGGGCTGCCCGGCCTCCAGCCGGGCAGCAACAGCGTCCAGCGGCGGAGCGTCCGGCACCCCGAGGCGAAGACCCAGCGTTCCGCCTTCCGGCGCATTGTCGACGGCGGCCACGGCGTCGGCCCGCATGGCCGCGTAGATCCTGGCCAGAAGCGCCGTCACCGTGGTTCTTCCGGCCCCGCCCCGGGATCCTGCAACTGCGATCCGGCGGGTCGTGGCGATCGGCAGCTGAGTACCGGCTGCTGCTTCTGCGAGGCGGTCCGGGTAGTCATCGCCGCGGAAGAGCCCGGCGGAGCCGGCAAGTACGCGGCGCAGCGTGGATTCGGCGGGTGGGGGCCTGGTCATGAGAAGCTCCCGGCCAGCTGGCCGAACAGGCCAAACATGCCGGCGGTCAGGGGAACGGAAGCCAGAATGGACACGGTTTCCATCCGCTTGGCCAGCAGGCGGAACCGTGCCTGCGTATGGTCGGGGAGGGTGCACGTCAGCGAGACCGCGGCTGCCGCTGCGATGAGCAGCACGGCCACCCCCACGGTCCAGGGGAAGCCGGTCAGGGCGCGCAGGGCTGCCGGTACGGCGGCGCCCAGTCCGACGGCGACGGCGAGGTAAAGCGCGATCCGCTGCACGGCCAGTGGAAAGGACCTGGTGCGCAGGAACAGCGCCAGGGTCAGGACCAGCAGCAGCGGCAGCGTCCAGTTCTGCTGCCGGGTGTCACTGCCCAGCAGCCACAGGCCCGGAGCCAGGCACAGCGCTGTGATGACCGTTCCCAGGGTCAGGCCTCGGTGCGCTGTGGCCACCGCAGCCCGCGCGTCGGTGCGGGTGATGGAACCGCCCTTGGCCCGCTGATCATCCAAGGTGGCAAGGCCGGAGGAGACGAGCGCCAGCGTGGGCAGTAGCCCCAGGATGACGGTGCCCGCCAATGCAGCCAGGGCGGCGGCCCGGACGGCATCCCCCGTGAGCGCACCGGCAGCGGCCCACGTCCCCGCGGCAAGGACCAGCGTTGCGGCACCGCTGAAGAAGGCACGCGGCGCCGCGGCAAAGGTTCCCAGACCGGCCAGCCCCAGCACCGAGGACCCGGCCGCGACCAGGGCAGCGGCGGGAACCCGCGCCGGATCGCCGTCGTAAACATGGAGGGCGCCGCCCAGCCCGGCGAGCCATCCCGCGCCCAGCAGAGTGGTGCCCAGGGCGCTGCTCGGCTGCAGCCGCCCGGCGATGGTGCCGGCGCCCAGTCCGAGCAGTGACAGGGCCGGCAGCATCCACCAGGCAGAATCAGGAACCAGTGCTGCCAGCAGGATTTCCGCGCCGGCCCAGATCCCCGCTGCCATGAAGATCCCCGCCGTTAAAGCACTGAAGCGCCGGTTCCACCGCCCGCCCGCGGCAGCAGTTTCAGCCACCACCAGATCGGTGACGTCGTAGACGACGGCGGCCGGCGGGGCTTCGGCGGCGTTGCACAGCAACAGTGACGAACCGTCCAGCACCCGGGCGCGGTTCAGGGACTGGCCGGCGTTGAGTTCCGTGCCGTCACCGGCAACGAGTACCTTGGCCGCCACCTGCCCGGAGGGGACATCCTCCAGCAGGTCCAGGATCCGGGGGAGCAGCAGTCCCACCGGTTCATCCGAGGGCAGGAGCAGGTCAACGTGTTTCCGTGAACCGATCAGGGTGACCCGGGTAAAAGCGTGGGCCATGGCGTTCAGGCCCCGAACCCGTGGTGCCGGGGCAACGGCTGGGACAGGGAACTGCCCTGGCGCTGCGTGCGGTCCTGCTGCGTGGCGCGGTTTTCAGCCAGCAGAGTGCTGACAAAGGAATACCCCACGCAGACTGCGGCAATGACGGCGGCCGCCGCGAGGCTCAGGAGCAAGAGCCGGACGCTGTCCATCCAGCGGCGCTCGTTCGGGTTCTCTCCAAAGAGCAGGGCCGTGAGAAGCCGCTGCCGGCGCACGGTGACGGACTCGATGAGCTGATTGTCGTAGTCGCTGGCCATGAAGGTCCCCTCGCCCTTGGACACGTTGGCTACATCCTTGCACCGCGGAGCAGATTTGGGTGCGGACGGGCCAAGCTGGGGAAAACCCGGTGGAGGACCTCCGAAAACCAACGTTGTGCAATCCTGTACCCGATGCTAAGTCTTGTTGGACCATCCCGCACCAAAGGAGAACTCATGAGCACCAACCCCGGCCTTGAAGAGCGCAACCTGAGCGAATGGAGCCGCCGCCTGACGCAGGCGCTGCAGATCCTGGACTTGGAAGTGGACCACAAAATGCTGGTGGACCTGGCTGAAGAGTCGTCCGACAACGTGGGTCCGCACGCCGGTCTCGTCAGCACCTTCCTTGTGGGTTACGCCGCCGGCCTGTCCAAGACCAGCGGCCGGAAGGCCGCTGACGAAGCAGTTCAAACCGCCGCTGACACTGTCTTTGAGCTCGCGGCAAAAGGTTTGGACGATTCGAACGACCCGTCGCGAAAGGGCGACCAGCCGGAGTGGGAGGATTCCGCCCAGTAGCGCGGCAGCAAAAGGAAACGGCGGGAGCTTCCAGGGAAGGAAGCTCCCGCCGTTTCTGCTCAGCAGTCTTGGCAATGGTCCTGAAGACGGACCCTAGGCCGGAGCCCTGGTCTTGAAGTCTTCGACCTGTTCGTGCGCAGGGTCGAGGTTGGGCTCAACGCGCACGAGGACAGTCTTGGACACGGGAGTGTTGCTGCCTTCAGCCACGTGATCCATGGGGACCAGAACATTGGCTTCGGGGTAGTAAGCGGCAACGCAGCCCTGCGGCGTGGGGTAGGAAACCACCCGGAACTTGCGCAGGACCCGCTTCACGCCGTCGTGGTGTACGCCGTGGATATCGACGTACTGGCCGTCCGCCAGCCCCAGATCCTTAATGTCCCGGGCATTCATGAACAGCACGTGCCGGCCGCCGCGGATGCCCCGGTAGCGGTCATTGTGCCCGTAGATAGTGGTGTTCCACTGATCGTGGGAGCGCAGCGACTGCAGGATCAGGGTGCCCTCGGGGCGTTCAACGGCCTCCAGGTCATTGACCGTGAGGACCGCTTTGCCGGTGGGAGTGGGGAAGGTTCGCGAATCCCGCGGCCCGTTGGGCAGGACGAAACCGCCATCGTGGCGGATCCGCTCGTTGTAGTTGTCGCAGCCGTCGACGACGCGGCCGATGTGGTCGCGGATCAGGTCATAATTCTTCTCGTAACCCTCCCAATCGGCATCAATCTTGTCACCAACCACCAGCGCTCCGAGGCGGGAAACGATGGCGGGTTCGGACAGCAGATTCTCCGACACCGGGGTCAGGTTTCCGCGCGACGCGTGCACCACGCAGACAGTGTCCTCCACCGAGACGAACTGCGGACCGCATTCCTGGACGTCCAGTTCCGTGCGTCCCTTGGTGGGCAGGATCAGTGCCTCCTCGCCGGTGATCAGGTGGGAGCGGTTCAGCTTGATGGAAATCTGCACCGTCATCTCGGTCTTCTGCATGGCAGCCTCGGCAAACTGGGTGTCGGAGATTGCCGAGATGAGGTTTCCGCCCAGGGCCACGAAAACCTTGATGTGTCCTTCCTGCATCTTGTGGAAGGTTTCGACGGCGTCGACGCCGTGGTCCCGCGGGGGATCGAAGTTGAACTCCTTGCCCAGGGCATCCAGGAAAGCCGGCGGCATCTGCTCCCAGATGCCCATGGTGCGGTCACCCTGGACATTGCTGTGCCCGCGGATGGGGGCGGCCCCTGCACCGGGCTTGCCGATGTTTCCGCGCAGCAGCAGGAGATTGATGATCTCCTTGATGGTGGGCACGGCCTTCTTCTGCTGCGTGATGCCCATGGCCCAGCAGATGATGACCTTCTCGGCCCGCAGATACCGGTCGGCGAGTTCGTTGATTTCCTCGATGGGGAGGCCGGTTGCTTCCACAACGGTCCGGTCCTCCAGGTGCAGCAGGTGTTCTTTCAGGTCTGCCAGACCCTCGCAGTGCTTTTCCAGGAAGTCATGGTCCAGGACCGTGCCCGGGTTCTTCTCCTCGGCTTCGAAGACCCGCTTGGAGATGGCCTGCAGCAGCGCCATGTCCCCGCCCAGCCGGATCTGGAGGAACTGATCGGCAAGCTCCGTTCCCTTGCCGGCAATCCCGCGGACTTTCTGCGGATTCTTGTACCGGCGCATACCGGCCTCTGGAAGCGGGTTCACGGCAACGATGCTGCCTCCGTTGCGCTTGCATTCCTCCAGTGCGGTCAGCATGCGCGGATGGTTGGTTCCCGGATTCTGGCCCATCAGGATGATGAGGTCCGACTTGCCGAAGTCATCATAGGCGACCGTGGCCTTGCCGATGCCGATGGTTTGGCCCATCGCCCAGCCGGAGGACTCATGGCACATATTGGAGCAGTCGGGGAGGTTGTTGGTACCGAAGCCGCGCACCAGGAGCTGATACAGGAAAGCCGCTTCGTTGGAGGTGCGGCCGCTGGTGTAGAAGGCGGCTTCATGCGGAGACTCCAGCCCGTTGAGCTTGTCCGCCACGATGCGGAAAGCCTCGTCCCAGCTGATCACGCGGTAATGGTCTTCACCGGCCGGCTTGTAGACCGGCTCCGTTAGCCGGCCCTGCATGCCCAGCCAGTATTCGGTGCGGCCGCGAAGCTCGGTAATGCTGTGCTCGGCCCAGAAATCGGAGGGAATGATGACGGGGGAGGCCTCCCACGTGACGGCCTTGACGCCTTCTTCGCAGTATTCGAACTTGCTGCGGTGCGACGGATCCGGCCAGGCGCAGCTGGGGCAGTCGAAGCCGTCCTTCTGGTTCATCTTGAACGTGGCTTCCAGCGCCCGCTTGGCACCCATATGCTGCACGGCGGGTTTCAGCGAGTGGTAGACGGCGGGAATTCCCGCTGCCCAGTCCTTGGGAGAGGAAACTTGTATGTCCTTCTCATCCACGTTTTCGACGCGTGGTTCCTTCCGGGCCATTCCGTACATCCCTTCACCGTCCTGCGCTTTGCAGTTTCGAACCCGGGCTTTCCCGGGCGAAACGCCTCATCCGTACAAATAGGCCTAGCAGGTGCGGTATCGCATAGCAAGGTTTCCGCCGACGCGCCGCTGAGATCTTCTTTTCCGGACCGGCTCAAAATGACGCACATCCCGGGCTTGTTGGGAGCCCGGATGGTTATCCACAGGTGCGTATCAGTGCATGGCTTTTGGGGATGCCCCCGCGTTGGATGGTGCCACAGGCAGGCGGACGGGCAGCCCCGAAAAGGGGCGCTGCGGATCCGATGCCGGAGGAAACAGGAACGGACGAGGGCGCGGCGCGCGCCGAAAGTGGGCAGTAATGAAATTCGATATGGGTTCACAAACGCTGGGAACGCTGACACAGCAAACAGGGGCTTCACACGAGGACCTGGGGCAGCTGGTGCGCTCGCTGGTGCAGGCAGTCGCTCCGCTGGAGGGCAAATTCAACGGTTCGGGCCGGGTGAAGTTCGACGAGTTCAAGGCGCGTACGGATGAAGTGGCCAACGAATTGAACAGCTCCCTCGCCGCCATCCTGCTGGGGCAGTCCGAGATGGACAGGTCCTTCCAAACGGGAGACCAGGAATCCGCGGACAACGCCCGGCAGCAGCAGGGAGCGGCAAGTTTTGATGCTGCCCGCTTCGGTTCCTCCCGCTGATATATCCGGCGTGGTCTCTGCATGTTCCCGGCAGCTAATTGATAATTCTCGAAAGGATTTGCCATGTCCCAGGATCGTTTGAGTTATGACACCGACACCTCCGCCGCCGTGCAGGGGGAAATCCAGTCCATTGTTGGCCGCCTTGAATCGCTCATCGGCGAGCGGGAGAAAACGGTGAACTCGGCCATGTCCGATTTCTCCGCCGACGGCGTTTCGGAGGAGTACCAGGCTGTGGAGAACCGCTTTCGCAATGCCGCCAATGAAACCCGCAGCATTATCAGTTTGGTGAAGCAGACCCTGAACCTGAATGACCAGACAGCCTCCAGTGCAGGAGCACGGGCCAGGAGTGCTGTGCAGAACATCGGCTGACGGGCTGCCAGGGCAGCGGGTTGACGGGATGGCGGGTTCGCGCATGACCGGCCGGGTTCAGGCCGGATTCGGCCCGGGCGGGGGACGGGCGGCGACGCTGCGGCACGG